>SVTQ01000020.1 GCA_015063695.1 Oscillospiraceae bacterium | reverse complement strand
CCCCTTTAGGGGCATGCCTGTGAAAGTCGTGCGATTGGCGGACTTTTCGACGAGCCTATAGGCTCAGCCGAGTGACATGCCCTAAGGGGGCTTGTGCAAACCACCGGCACGGCCGGTGGTCATGATTATATCATAGGGAAGTTTTCCTTTTAACTTATATAAGAGAGCCCCAAACATTCTTTGCGGAATATTCGAGGCCCAACTTAGAAATATTCATTTTTGTGTTTGCATATTGTGGACGGCTTCACCGTTTGGGCGTGTCGTTTTTTTCTTTATAACACAGATTTTTTGTATCATCACTTATTTTTCTTTTCCGCAAACACTGCATGTATAACCAGTTACAACAGTTTCGTCATATGCTTCGGTATCAATGACCCATTTCTGCTCATACGTATACTCAATATCTTCAACTATCTCATAGCGATCTCTCATGAACCTGCTGTTAGGATCACTTCCGTGAGCTGAATCAAAGTGAGCATAGTATTCTGTTATTGTTGTATATTTAGTTGCGTTATATCCACACAAGGGACATCTGTATTTGTCTAAGTAGTTGGGTATAGAAACGGTTTCATAATGACCGATTTCCTCATGATGAACAGTAGTTGTTATTGCTTGCCAACTATGGTCTGAAAAAGATCCTTTTGTTTCACCGCACAAATTGCAGGTGCTCAGTTTGTTACATGTTGCACTTGAAAAGCTATGTCTACATGAAGTGGTTGTCGAACTGCTACCGGAATTTGAACTTCCGCTATTGGTTGATCCGCTGCCGGAGTTTGAACTTTCGCTGTTAGTTGATCCGCTGCCGGTGTTCGTACTTCCGTTATTAGTCGAACCACTGTCGGAGTTTGAACTTCCGCTGTTGGTTGATCCGTTGCCAGAGTTTGAACTTCCGCTATTGGTTGATCCGCTGCCGGAGTTTGAACTTTCGCTGTTAGTTGATCCGCTGCCGGTGTTCGTACTTCCGTTATTAGTCGAACCACTGTCGGAGTTTGAGTTTCCGTTATTACTTAAACTGTTGTCAGACATAGTGTCTTCGTTGTTTACATCATCAGCTTGAATCAAGTAATACGTGTTTCCGAAATATTTGAAATAATATAAATCATATTCTGCGGTATAAGCCAGATCCGTTGTAATAAAGTTGTCGATCATCAAACAGGGTTTTCCGCTGAATAACTCAAAACGGATTTTATATTTTCCGGAACCATCAAAGGTCTCTTTTTCTTCGTTATTATCAATATAGACTGACTTTGAATTATACTGATATTTATTGTTTTTGAGGAACCGATAAGAGCGATCAGTTTGGTAGTGTCTCTTATTGCTGCCCGAAGAAGTGTAATCCATCTTTGTTGCAACATATGTTCTATCGTATAATACTTTTTCATATTTGTGGACAGTTACGGAAACGGAGATTGATTCTATAACTGTTGCAAGTATGATTAAAAGAACTGATGATGCAATGATAATCGAAGGAATTTTGTGATTCTTGACCCAATTAATAATTGCTTTTTTGGTTCCGTCAGCTTTGATATTTTCTCTTTGTTTTTCTGTTTCTTCGATTTTTGAAACGATTTTATTTATGTACTCCGGAGTCCATTTGTTTCCAAAGTCGGAATATTGTTTGTTATCTTGTGGATTTTCGAATTCTTCTTCGCACTGTATTTCGTGGGCATGCCGGGTAATACACATACTGTAATCATTAATTAACGCATTTTTCTTGCCCAAAATGCAGATGCTTCCAATAAGAGCAAGGCCAAAGCCGCCAGCAATAAGAAGAATTGCTATTCCCCAAAGTGTATAAAGCCAAATTGTGGAACTTAAGAATAAAATACCTAATGTACCTAATAAAATACCGACAACTGATGATATCAATATAGCTCGATTTCTTATTTTCTTTTGTACTTTGATTTCGCTCTCCAAAGTTTTTATTACATGGTCTTTATCAACATCATTTGTGACAAATTCCATTTTCTTTCGGAGTATTCCGGCTTTACTTACCTCTGAATGAATATGTTTAATTGAGAAGTCCGCTGTAGAAGCCGCCGCCGCTTTTGCTGATGTATAATCGGTATATTCATTAAAGAAGGCATTTTTACCTGCTGTCAGCACCTCTATACGTGGATTAAACATTGTTTCTTTAATTTGTTGTGCGTGGTCGGAAAACTTTTGCTGTTTGTGCTTTTCTGTTATGGCGCCTATGATGAAAAAAATTATACTTATCGCAAACAAACCGAGCATTACAGGAATAAAAAAGTCTTCTGCAGAGAATAGCGCACCCAAAAGCAAACAAGCTAGACCAAGTAATGAAGTAACAAGTCCAACTATATGCAAAGGATTGTTATTCGCTTTTTTCTTCTCCTCTTGCAAAGCAGCCATTTCATTTGCCATTTCAGAATCGCAAGGATAGATCATCGGTATGGTTGTGGTATGTGACAACAGATCTGAAACTGCTACGTATTCTTTTCCCTTGTACACATATTCAATAATTTGCATAGGGAGACAAACAGAAGCAACCGAATCGTTCAAAATCGTAGTCGTACCGCTGAAGTTTTCGTAATAGTCGCAATCTTTTCCATTATTAATACGGTTTTTAATTTTTTCATTGATCATATTACTGATCTTATTTTTTTGCGCACTTAAATTCCGTATATCTTCTTGTAGATCTAATTCGTATTCTCCGTAAAAGAGCTTGTCCTCTTTATTTTCCACTTTTTGAGGATCTAATTTCTTAACATTGTAAGAACCATATTTTTCGTCTTGCAAATCTTCGAAGTTTAAAAAAAGGTCGTTTTTAAGTTGTTCCTGCACCTTTTCAATGCTTTTTTTAGCAGCATCGGAAGCAAAAGCCAAGGATTCTCCGTTTTCTATCATAGTGCCGCTTACAGGGACACGATTGATCCTTTCCACCTTTTTTGTAACAGGTTCTTTAACAGTTTTTCTTAATGTTGAATCGTAGCGAGATTCATATACAGTTTCGTTTTCATAGTATTTGTGGCAAGCGATAGCATTCCACCGAACCTCTTCTTTGCGTTTTACAAAATTAAACGTATAAAATTTTTCAGTTACTGACTTGATCTCAATGTGTTTGTAAATGTCACAAACAATATTATTTGTAACGCTGAGCTGATTAAAAAAGTCTTTTACATTTTCTTTTGGATCTACATCAGGCTCAATTATATAATATGAGGCAAGTTTTCCATCGTTTTTTAACTTTTTGATCTTTTCGCGGGCTACTTCATTTTCTGCATCAAAATCCAACGCTTTATTATAGTGCTCATTGGCTTTGTGAAGGTTTCCGTCGTCTTCGTATTGTTCTCCTCGCTTGATATGATTCTGTATCTCTTCTGAGTGGTCTATCTTAACCTTTCCGGTCACTTCCATCAGAATTTTTTTCGCTTCTTCCACGCCATACTGTATGCCGCAACTCTGACATTCAAAGAAACCTTCAGGTGTCTTTTTAAACTCAGTACTGCCGCAGACTTCACATTGCATCTTTTTCATTTTTAAGCTCCTTTCCTACTGCTACTTTAATAATTTACATTTATTGTTGCGTTCTGAAATAAGTATTTTGAGTTCTTTGACTGAGGATTCCGTCGCATCAAGATCATCGGTAATTATTGCATCTGTTAACGTGTCAAATTCTTCTTTGATCATGTGTTCAATATCCGAAAGGGAATCATGAGAGATCGGATCACTGTATCTTAGTGCTTCGTAGACTTTTTTACATTGCTCCTTAAGCATAGGTGCATTTGCACGGTTTATAAGGTTTTGAGCATCAACAGTCATTTCTCTGATAAATGCGGTCTTTGTGTCAACTTTTTCATCAGTTTTAGAGATAATGTCAGCCGAAGCGCTTGCCTTAATGACAGAAACAGCTGAAAATCCCAGTACCAAAAGGCAAAGAATAATGCCGAGCCAGCTAGGGAAACCCGGTGTTGTCATTGCAATTCCGCCGACAACAAGCATTACAGCAAGTCCGATATAACTTATGGATATAAGAGGGATGTTATAAAACAGTTTTTTTAGGTTTTCTGATTTAAATGCAATGTATGCACATGCCAATTGACCGATAAAAGCGAGGGTAATAAATATATATCCAGCCCAAAACGCACCGTCGAATTTGCTGATTCCGGCTATTTCATTAGGTGTAACGAAAGCTATGACATTAAAAATGACCAGGCATATTGCCCACGCAATAACATAAAATTTAAAAGTTTTCTTCATTGTTTACACCTCTCGTTTAGTTCCGCATTTCGGGCAGAATTTGCCGGCTCTCTCGAAGGTATATCCGCAAGCAGAACAAGAGTTGGTTGCTTTTGGAATGGGAGCTCCGCATTCTTCGCAGAAAAGAACACCGGCATTTATTTTTGTACCGCAATTTTCGCAGAATCCGAGCGGTTGCTGATTGTTCGCGGCTGTGGGGCGGAGCACGGCGCCCATGGCATCGTTCATCATGCCGCCCACCATGCCGCCAACTGCGCCACCTACACCTGCCATAGTTCCAAAGCCAACGCCCATATTGGTAAATTCACCGACGGCTTCGTTTTCCGCTACCTTTTCGGCAATATCGAATCCACGCTCTTGACTGTAAGTATAACCTTCCTGAATGCGCTTTGTTGCTTGTGCTTTAGAATCAATAACAGTTTTTTGCGCCGTGGTTTCCGCAGCTATTATTTCTGTCTGTTGGAGAAGCTTTGCCTCGGCAATGTCTGCATATTGGCGGAAATGCAGATCTTTAAATTTCTCGTACTGACTGTCTCCGTCAGGTTTTACAACGGTAGTAATAAAAAACTGTTCAAGGGAAATGCCGTATTCGGAGAAATCCTTTTGGAGAAGCCTTTTTATAGCACTTGAAAACTCGGTTAGTTTTTCATCAATTTCAAAAATATTGATACCACTGGACTTCATTATCTGTGCAATATAGGTTTTTGCTCTCGTCATTAAGAATGAACGGAAGAAGCTTGTCAGTTTCTCTTGCTTGAGATAGGCTTCGGTTCCTACCAGTTTTATCAGTAGCTTTCTACTGTCATCTGCACGTAGGCTCATCTCGCCGCATGCACCTATGGAAATCGGAAAACCATATGTGGGTTCTATATACTGGATCTTTGAATCTGTGCCCCATCTGATAGACATTTGCTCCGTCTTATTTATAAAATAAACCTCACAGTGAAAAGGAGATTCATCTCCGACAGTACGATTGAGCGCTTTGCCAATAAGCGGTATATTTTGAGTTTCAAGAGTATAACGGCCGGGGCCAAATAAATCAAGAGCTTTGCCATTCATAAAGAACACCGCTTCTTGACTTTCGTGAACAATCAACTGGGTAAGGTTATTGAAATCTTCGCGCGGATGTTTCCATACAAAGATACTGTTGTCACCTTCATACTTTATGAGATCAGTTATTTTTGTCATTGGTGTTACTCTCCTGTATTTCGAGGTTATCAACCGCAAATTCAAGGCACATTTGAATAATTTCATTTCTAGTGCGCCCGGTTTTTTCTGCGATCTTATCGAGCTCTTCAACTAATTCATTGGTTAGTCGTGAGGATACTACCATAGTTTCACCCCTGTACTTTTTCGAAGTAATAATTAGTTTTTTTTCCATTTACTTCACCTTTCTGTTTGACATTATACTACAATTGTATTCGATTTGTCAACATAATAATCCACAATTGTATTCTTTTTGTCGGTTTATTAATGTACAAATATATTTTGATAGATAAATAATTATTATTATTTCGCTTTTATTATAAACTACAATTGTAAGAATTACAATAGTAATCTTTAAATCAGCAACTTTTTGTCCGCTAAATCTATAAAAAATACGTATTTCTTTGGTATTTCTGTGTAGACGCATAGATATACACAAGATGTATGCGTTCCATATAATTTTGGATCGAAGAGTATTATTGATAAATTCGGAGGTGTTCGGAGGATATATTTTAGGGTATTAATATAAAAAATTGCAGCTCCTCTTTGTTCACTATGCCAATTTTGTGAACAATGCTAAATTATCTCTTTACTATTGTGTTTTTTTGTGTTAAAATAACAAATATAATATAAAAACAAATTATTAGTGCACCATGCTTTGCCTTTTTTATCTGCTATGTGCAAATTTATATATATAAAATCTATTCGGAGGTTTATATGAAGAAAATCAGAGCTATTTTGAGCATTATTCTTGCAGTTGTTCTTTGTCTTATGAGCATTGTTCCCGTTTTTGCAGGGAATGAGGCTTACGGGATAGAGCACGGTGCCGCAATATTCAACAGCGAGGAAAAGCTTGAATATTTTAATGAAAGCGGTGTGGTAAAGAGACTCACCATTGCTTATTCTTCAAACAGTAATGCGGCAAAGCTTACCGTTACAGGTTCTGACCCTTACACAATGATAAGCTATGATGCTTTGGGTATAACAAACCTTACGGCTGAGGAATATCCTTACGTAATACTTACATATAAAGTTGCAAGTACAGTAACCGCAACTCCCAAAGCACAGATATTCTACTGTGCAGGTTCAATAACGGAGCCCGCAAGCGGCTACAGTGCGGATATATCACTTACAAAGGACGGAGCTTATCACTCAACCATAGTAAAGCTCAGTAATTATACAGGCTGGACGGGAACGATCCATGCTCTCCGCCTTGACCCCTTTACTTCCGCTACAAACGGTGAAGCCATGTACGTTGATTCCATTATTCTCGCAAAGACCTCGGCTGAAGCTAAGGCTATAGCCGCTTACCGTGAGGATAAAGCAAACGGAGTTATTGACGATGCTTCTTATACCGTAAAATTCGACGAAGACAGTTTTGCTTCTTATATCAGCTTTGAGCTTGGAAGCGGTCTTGCAGGGGACATCAACTCCGACGGCGATATTGATGCAAGAGATATATTATTTATGAAAAAATACCTTGCGGGTGTTTCTGCTGCCTTTGATGGTGAGAAATACGACCTTACTAATGACGGAAAGGTCAACATGAAGGACTCTCTCATGCTAAAGAAAATGGTGTTCGGTCTTATTCCTGCGGGCGGCTCTCTCGGCGGAATTGCAAGCGCCACCTATGAGGGCGCATTGAAGCTTACCGCAATATCCACCACACCTTACGTGGACGTTTCTTATGCAAACGATGATGAACTTCTTCCTGCCGCACAGTACGAATACGTTGTAATCAAATATAAATCTGACAAGAGCGGCACCGCAAGCATAGTTCCCACCGCAGGCGGAGCAGAGGGCGCGGCTCATTCCTTCTCCGTAACAGGTGACGGCGCATACCATACCGCGGTTGTTAAACTTGCAGGCGATTCTGCGTGGACAGGAAACAATCCTTCCTTCAGATTTAATTTCTTTGACAACGCGTCGGCAGGTGATACGATGTATATAGAAAGCATCACCCTTGCGGAAACAGAAGCTATTGCCGCAGGTGTTAACTAACACTTGGAATTAAATTCGAACAGACAGTTTCATTTCGGGACTGTCTGTTTTTTAAATTTATATTAAAACGGTTTACCTCGGGGGAATTTTGTGGTAAAATGAAAACGGATAAATGTTGAAAGGAGTGCCATAAAAGTGATAAAAAGAATTACGGCTCTGTTTTTGTGCTTTATTGTTTGCTCTATGGCACTTTGCTCGTGTCAAAGAGCAGATATAGAAAACTTCGTTGTTTTTGGCTCCATAGTTCAGGATATAAACCCGAATGCTCCCGAAGAAATTCAGACGGCACTTGAAATGCCCCCTGTCGTTACTTCTCTTGTGGCTGATAAAACTGACGTTACCCTTGTTACGGGTCATAATATAAATATTGACGTTAAAATTACTCCCGAAGAAGCTTGGAACAAAGAGCTTAAGTTTGAAAGCACAAATGCTGACGTTGCAACTGTTGACGAAAGCGGAAAGGTAGTTGCAGTTGGAGCGGGAAGTTGCACCGTCAAGGTGTCCTCCGACGAAATGCCCGACGTTTTCGTCGAGATAACTGTAAGAGTAAAAGCTCCGGTTGTTGTAAAAGCGCCCGAGCCTGCGCCCTCTGAGCCGAGTGATAATACGGATAACAGCGATGAGGTAAAGGAAGAGACGCCCGTCGGACTTACTTATATCGGCGGAATACTTATTGCAAACAAGACCTACGCTCTGCCTGCCGATTATAATCCCGGTGTTGACGGAACTGCATACGCCGCGCTTATGCAGATGTTTGAGGCGGCAAAAGCTGAAGGTGTAGGATATTGGATAGCCTCAGGTTTCAGAAGCTACGACAGGCAGAACAGGATTTATAATAATTACGTAGCACAGGACGGAAAAGCGGCGGCAGACAGATATTCCGCAAGACCGGGTCATTCCGAGCACCAGACGGGGCTCGCCTTTGACCTCAATTATCTGACCCAGGCTTTCGGTCAGTCAAGAGAGGGTCTTTGGCTTGCCGAAAACTGCCACAAATACGGCTTTATCATAAGATATCCCGAGGGAAAGGAACACATAACGGGATATATGTATGAGCCTTGGCACGTAAGATACATAGGTGTTGATATGGCGACCGCCGTATACGAAAGCGGACTATGCCTTGAAGAATATCTCGGCATCACCTCCGTATATGCGGAAAACTGAGATGAGTTTTTACTTTGAAATGAGAGATTAAGGATAGAATTATGGCATTATCGGTTAAAACGGTACGTTCACAACTGAATATGCTTCGTCCCTTGGTGGAAAAATGCTCTCTTGAGACCACGCGAAAGTGGCAGAACAAGATAGGCGCTCTCGGAGCGGCAAAAAACGGGAAGAAGGTAACTGTCAAAAAGCAGAGCTTTGAGAATTTTGACAGCGCGTGGATAATTCCCGCGGACGAGAGACGAAGCGGAATTATAATGTACATACACGGCGGCGGATTTACCTGCGGAGAGCTTGATTATGCCAAGGGTTTCGGCACCGTCCTTGCTGTGGAATGCGGTGCGAGAGTTTTCTGTCCCGCTTACAGACTTGCGCCCGAGCACCCTTTTCCTGCGGCTCTTGAGGACGTTGTTTGCGCCTACAAATACCTTCTCGGTCAGGGAATAGATGCAAACACGGTGACTCTCTGCGGAGAAAGCGCAGGCGGCGGACTTTGCTACAGCCTTTGCCTTGCGCTGAAAGCGGAAAAGCTTCCCATGCCTGCAGGAATTATTGCTATTTCTCCTTGGACTGACCTTACTGCCTCGGGGCCTTCTTACACAAAAAACAAAGACGTTGACCCTTCAATGACAATAAAAGCCCTTGACTTTTTTGCAGATTGCTACGTGCCCGAAAAAGAAGAGAGAAAGAACCCTCTTGTGTCGCCTCTTTTTGCAGACCTTCGGGGGATGCCTCCTTCAATTCTCTTTGTGGGCGGTGACGAAATAATGCTCAGCGACACCGAAGAGCTTCATAAAAAGCTTCTTTCCTCGGGATGTCAGAGTAAGCTGAAGATCACTCCCGAAAGATGGCACGCATATATCCTCTACGGTCTCAGCGAAGATAAGGGTGAATTTGATCTTATAAATATATTTCTGAGCCGCATTATGTGCCGTGAAAAAAAGCTTCGCTGGATGCGCCTTGACAATGCGGCAAAGATATATCCTGCCGCAAGAAGCCAGACGTGGACCAACGTTTTCCGACTCTCCGTAACACTCAAAGAAGAGGTCGACAGAGAAGTGCTTCAGAATGCTCTTGACGTGACGGTCAGAAGATTTCCGTCCATCGCAACGAAGCTTTGCAAGGGGCTTTTCTGGTACTATCTTGAGGAGCTCTCCGAAGCTCCCGAAATATCCGAAGAGAATAGCTATCCTCTCGCCAATATGTCAAAAGCGGAAACAAGAAAATGTGCTTTCCGTGTTATCGTCTATAAAAACCGTATAGCGGCAGAGTTTTTCCACTCTCTCACCGACGGTACGGGCGGAATGATATTCCTTAAAACACTGACTGCCGAATATCTTGAGCAGAAATACGGCATAACTGTTCCTGCCGAAAACGGCATTCTCTCAAGGCTTGAAGAGCCGAAGGAAGCGGAGCTTGAAGACTGCTTTCTTAAATATGCCGCAAAGGTGAGCGCTGACAGACGGGAAAATACTGCATGGCATCTGTCGGGGACTCCCGAGGCAGAGGGCTTTCTGAACCTTACCTGCTTTAAAATTCCCGTTAAGGACGTTATTGAAAAAGCCCACGGATATAAAGTGAGCCTCACTGCATTTCTGACGGCCGTGCTTATGGATGCCATTTATGAAATGCAAATAAAAAAGATACCGAACAGAAAAAAGAGAAAGCCCATCAAGGTGCTTATTCCCGTAAATCTGAGAAACCTTTTCGAGAGCTCTTCTCTTCGTAACTTTGCTCTGTACACTACTCCTGAAATTGACCCGAGGCTGGGCAGATATTCCATTGAAGAGACCTGCAGGATAGTCCATCATCACATGGGTGCCGAGATAACACCTAAGGTCATGAGTGCGAAAATAGCTACAAACGTTAACTGCGAGAGAAGTTTTTTCCTCAGAATAATGCCTTTGTTTATTAAAAATATCGCTATGAAGCTGGTGTTTAAAACTGTGGGCGAGAGAAAATCCTGTCTTACTCTGTCAAATCTCGGTGCTTTGAAAGTACCTGAAGTCATGATGGAATATATAGACAGAATGGATTTTATTTTAGGTGTGCAGGAATCTGCCCCCCATAACTGCGGCGTTGTCTCCGTGGGAGATACGCTCTATATCAACTTTATAAGAAACACCGTGGAGCCCGAGCTTGAAATGAGCTTCTTTAGAAGCCTTCAGAGGCTCGGAATTCCCGTAACCGTTGAAAGCAATCAGTCTGAAAGATAAGGAGGAGCTGATATGTACTGTGTAAAATGCGGAGTAAAGCTCTCCGATACCGAAAAGAAATGTCCCCTGTGCGGAACCGTACCTTATCATCCCGAGGTGAAGCAGTCTGCGGCAGAAAGACTTTATCCCCGAAACAGAAAGCCTGTTCTCAGGGTCAGCACCTTCGGGGTAATGCTTGTTATCACTATTCTGTTTCTTTCCCCTGCCATAATAACCTTCCTTTGCGACATGAAGATAAACGGTACCGTAACGTGGTCGGGCTACGTAATTGGCGCTCTTCTGGCAGGATATTTTGCGATTGCCATGCCCTTTTGGTTCAGAAAACCGAGTCCTGTAATCTTTGTGCCCTGCGCCTTTGTTGCCATAGGACTCTATCTTTTGTATATTGACCTTTATACCGGCGGAAATTGGTTTCTGAGTTTTGCCTTTCCCATTGTAGGCACTTTGGGTCTTGTGGTGTCGGCTGTAGTGACCCTTATGAAATACGTTCCGAAAGGAGCTCTGTATATTTTCGGCGGAGCGTTTATCGTTCTCGGAGTGTTCACTTTGCCCCTTGAATTTCTTGTGACGTACACCTTTAATTTGCCGAGCTTTTCGGGATGGTTCGTCTATCCCTTGGTGCCGTCCGTGCTCCTTGGCGGTCTTCTCATATTCTTTGCAATATGCCGTCCCGCAAGAGAGTCTATGGAAAGAAAATTCTTCATCTGATTTTTGATATAAAAATATGAAAACAAACAGAAATGAAAAAATAAAAAGAGCCGTCGTGACGGCTTTGGCTGTATGTATTTGCCTTGGCATTCTAGGCGCGGCGGCAGTTTTCGCCCTTGACGCATACGTTAAAAGCAGTACCGAAGAAAGAATAATTCCGGAGGATGCTGCAACGGCTATGGAAGATGTCGATTGCATTCTCGTTCTCGGTTGTCTCGTGCGAGGTGACGGCTCTCCCAGCCACATGCTAAGCGACAGAATTGATACGGGAATTTCACTGTACAAAACGGGCGCTGCCCCGAAGCTCCTTATGAGCGGTGACCACGGCAGAGAAAACTATGACGAGGTTGGAACCATGAAGGATATTGCAGTTGCAGAAGGAATCCCGTCCGCAGATGTTTTTGAGGACCACGCAGGCTTTTCAACCTACGAGAGCCTCTATCGAGCAAAGGAGATTTTCGGAGTTAAAAAGGTGATAATCGTCACCCAGAAATATCACCTTTACAGAGCGCTTTACATAGCAAGGAGCCTTGGCATCGAAGCCTACGGCGTTCATGCAGACCTTCGTACCTATTCGGGTCAGATGAACCGCGAGGTAAGAGAAATTCTCGCAAGAGTCAAGGACTTCGGAACCTCCGCCCTTAAACCCGAGCCGACTTACCTCGGAGAGTTTATTCCGATTTCAGGTGATGGGGATATAACAGAAGGATGAGGTTTTGCCTCATCCTTCTGTTGTTTACGTTTGGGTTTCTTGTATGAATTTATAAAGTATGTTTTGCGGAGTTAAGCCTTCGCATTGTATTTTAATTACCTGTAATATTTAGGAGTTTAGAAATTTGATTGTATATTCTCCATCGTACACAACAAAAGTTGCGTAGGCAATTACCGTGTCTCCTACTTTTGAAGCTTTGCGTGCGTTTATGGTCGTACCTGTACATTTAAGTCCATTTTGGTTATAGACTCCATATTGGAAGATCAGATAATCGCAAGCAGAATCGCCGTCTGCATGCCACGTTTGTGTCAAAGTAACCGTAATATCAACCGCGGTTTCTCCGTTGATCATTCGAGAGGTCGTGTAGCTGACATCGTTGATGATTGCCTTGGCTTTTGAATTGCTGATTTCTATCGGGAAGGACTGATCATAAGATATACTTAACCCTGAAATATATTTTTTGCATCTTCTGCAAAGTCTTTCGTTGCTCGAATAAGTTCCGGGTTTTTTATTGACAGAAATAATATCATGTCCAAGTTCCGTTCCGTTAACCGCATTGCAGACGGAGCATGTGCTTGGAGTGGTGCAGGTTGCTTCTATCCATTGATGTTCTTTTACAGGAATAGTTTCGGTATATGAATTACCACATGTACAGGTAAACTCTTTTTGACCGGAAGTAGTGCAGCTTGCATGTGTGATTATAGTTTCGGTATAGGCGTGATTTTTCAGTTCAATCTCTTCCCTTATTCCTTTTATTCCACATACGGTGCATTCTTGTTCTTTAAGCCCTTTTTGTGTACAAGTGGATTCGTTTATAATTCTAAACTCAAAAGTATGCTCTTCTTTTAAAGGAATAGATTTGGTCTTCTCAATAGAACAGACCGTGCATGTCAGTTTTTCTTCGCCTTCGCTCTGGCATGTGGCATCCAGAACAATTTCAGATTTGAAGTCGTGTTCATCAATTATTGGGAGAGGCTCCGTTTTTCCAAAAGCGCACACGGTGCACGTAAACTTTTTTTCACCTTCATCTTTACATGTGGCATCCAGAACAATTTCAGATTTGAAGTTGTGTTCGATTAGCGGAATTTCAGTATATTCTGCATATTCGCAAAGCTGGCAGAGAAATACTTTTGAGCCGGCTTCGGTGCACGTGGGTTCTTTGGTTATTGTTCCTCCGTCAAGAAAGTGTTCGCACGGTTTGGTAAAATAGTAAACTAACAGAAGAGACAGGGCAACGAGAACGGAAAGTGAACCAATTGAAAGTGAAATAATTAGTTTTTTCTTGGGATGATTTTGTATAGTTTCTAAGATTTTTTTCATTTTCGCCTCCTGTTTTTACTGTAAAATATTTGATTTTAATCAGAGTTTACTCTAAATTAATCTTAACACAGATTTGTGTTTTTGACAAGTGTTTTTGCGTTTTTGTGTCAAGTTTTTAAACAAATAAAAAACAGCGATTGATTGCAACTTTGCAATAAGAACCGCTGTTTTTAGTTTGAAAGCTTTTGGGGGTATAAGGGGGGCTTTTCTCGAAAAGCCCCCTTGAACTTTACAGTAAGTAACCCACCGCGATGCCGCAGGCGGCAGAGAGGCATATTATGATTATGGGATGAACCTTTTTAAATGCCATGACCACGGATATTCCGAAGATGGCAAGAGAAGTATAGAAAGAAAGGTCTTTAAAAACGGAAACTGTAACTCCGGACGGGAAGAAAACGGTCATAAGAACGGAGATTATCGCCGAGCCGATAAGTCCGACAACTGCAGGCTTAAGACCTGACATACAGCCCTTTACGACCTTGCTTTCCTTGAATTTGTCAAAGCATTTTGCAACGATGAGAATGATTATAAAGGAAGGCGCAACAACGCCGAGAGTGGCGCATGCAGAGCCGAAAATGCTTCCGAAAACGCCGTAGACACCGCCCATTTCAGAGCCGATATAAGTTGCCATGTTGATGGCGAAGGGGCCGGGAGTGCTTTCGCTGACGGCGATAAAGTTAACTATGGAAGAAAGCTCCATCCAGCCTTTTTCAAGGACTGCATCCTGAATAAGAGGAAGCATGGCGTAGCCTCCGCCGAAGGTGAAGGCTCCTATTTTAAAGAAGGTCCAGAACAGCTCGAGAAATATCATTTGGAAGCCCTCCTTTTGGTGATAAAGGAAGTTATGAGTCCGAAGAAGGCACAGCCGATGATAACGAAAAGGACGTTTACGTTTGTGAAAGCGGTAACTGCAAATGCACCTGCCATAACAATGTATGCCCAAAGTCCCTTAGGCGCTTTTTTATACATGGTGTAGAGCGCCTTGATAAGAAGAGCAAGAACTCCTGCGCGGATGCCGTTGAAGGCATACTGCACGGCCTGTATTTCCTGAAACTGACGGAGAATATGGGAGATAAGCAGAATAATAACGAAAGAGGGAAGAACTACTCCGAAGGTGGCAAATGCGCTTCCGAGAACACCGCAAACTCTGTAACCGACAAAGGTGGCGGAGTTTATGGCGATGGGGCCGGGGGTTGATTCCGCGATGGCGATTATCTCAAGAATATCGTCGTCTGTTATCCACTTTTTATTCTCTACTATCTCTTTTTGAATAAGGGGGATCATGGCATAGCCTCCGCCGAAGGTGAATGCACCTATTTTAAAAAAGGTGACAAAAAGGGAAAGTGCTTTTTGAAATCTGTTCATGCTTTAACCTCGCTTTTCAGTTTTCTTTTGTTCCCAGTTCCTTAAGGGCTTCGCCCGAAAGACGGAAGTTCAGCCATTCGTCGAGCATTTCTGCGCCGAGGGAACGGTAAAACTTAATGGAAGGAGTGTTCCAGTCGAGGCAGTTCCATTCAAGTCTGCCAAGGTCTTCCTTTACGCATATTTCGGCAAGTCTTTCGAGAAGAGCCTTGCCGTATCCCCGTCCTCTGTATTCGGGAAGGACAAATAGGTCTTCAAGATGTATTCCTCGCTTTCCGAGGAAGGTAGAGAAGGAGTAGAAATAAATTGCAAAGCCAACGTCGCGGCCGTTTTCCGAAAGAATGAGCACGCCGCCTATATTTTCTCCGAAAAAGTTGTTCTTTATATCCTCTTCCGTTGCCACAACAAGGTCGGCCATTTCTTCGTATTCGGCAAGCTCTTTTATAAAATAGAGTACCGTGGCCGCATCAGTGCTGTCGGCGAAGCGTATTTTTATATCGTTCATTACTGTACTTCCTGTTTTTAACTAATATAAGGATTTTACCAAAATAATCCGTCCTTGTCAATGAATAAAAGAAAGGATTGATTGACAAGAGTCTTTTTTTGTCGTAAAATATTCTTATATAATATAAAAGGGCGAAGGAAAAGGGAATGAACAAGAAGAATATTTTTATAAGCTACGGTCACGGAATATATGACGAAGCGGTAAAGCGTCTGGCACAGGATCTTCGCGGCTTTGGCTTCAGCGTTTTTGTTGACGTTGACTATCTTAAGCTCGGCGATTGGGAGAAGATAATCGACGAGCATATCCTTGCGTCAAAATATTTTCTGTTCATGGTGTCCGCAAGGAGCGTATCTCACGAGGGATATTGCCTTAACGAGCTTTGCCGCGCAGGTGAGAACAACGCGGAAATAATTCCCGTAAAGCTTGACGACTCCATCCTTCCCTTAAGCATCAATAAGCACCAGCGCCTCTCCCTTATTCCCTCAATAGCTCCCGACGGAACTCTCGTTGAGAGCGTATATAAGAATTTCCTTCTTGAGCTTGTGGAGATCCTTTCGGGTAAGACCACCCTCGGGTTTTCCGATTCTGAGCTCAGACTCCGCTCGGCTCTTAAACCAGTTTCCTCAAAGGATTTCACCTACCGTTATTACTCCAACTTCTGCGGAAGACGTGATGTTTTTGCGGAGGTTGAAAAGTTCCTTGAGGGACATAAAAACGTGTTCTGGCTCAGCGCCCGTCCCGGGACCGGAAAGACTGCGTTTTCCTCAATGCTCACATGGCGTTATCCCGAAAACGTGGGAGCGGCTCATTTCTGTAAATTCAACAATTCCGACAGAGTAAATCCCAAGGTGATAATCTCCTCCGTGGCATATCAGCTTTCCGAAATTCTTCCCGAGTACAAGGAGAGACTTCTCGGTCTCATGGAGCTCGACACCCTGTTTGAAAAGAGCGCCGCACGAATTTTTGAATATATCATCACCGAGCCTCTTGCGCAGATAGAATGTGACCGTCCCGTAATGGTAATAATCGATGCCCTTGACGAGTGCTCTTGGAGAGGCAGTAACGAGATATGCAATATTCTTCGCACAAACTGCGACAATTTCCCCTCATGGCTGAAATTTTTCCTCACAAGCCGTAACGAGCCCGTTATCCGCCGCACACTTCTTCCCATAGCGCACACCTATACCCTCTCGGAAGAAAAGACCGAGGACGACCTCAGAGAATTCTACCGCTCCCGTTTCCCCGATGCGCCCGATGATAAAATAGAGCTTCTTCTTACAAAATCAGAGGGCTCATTTCTTTACGCAACGGAGATAGTAAAGCAGATAAAGGATCAGAATTTAGGGCTTGACGATATCAATTTCTTTCCCATCGGTATATACGGCTTTTTCAATGATTGCTTCTCCCGTATTTTCGATAAACCAAACGAGGATGCCCTTGACTATGACAGCGTAAAGCCGCTCCTTGAGTTTCTCTGTATAGTGCAGGAGCCCACTGACGTTGATTTCCTTGAAGATTTTCTGGAGTGGGACGAGTACAGGCTGAAGAATACCCTTGCAAGGATTAACGGCCTTTTTCCCATTAAGGATAACCATATTGAGCCTCTCCATAAGTCACTTATTGACTGGCTTACCACTGACGACGTGGGACAGGTCTTTTATATAAGCCGAAAGAACGGCTATAAAAGACTTCTCGGCTACATAGAAAACGTATATTCCGCAGGAAAATGGCATAATAATAAATTTGTACTCAGATATTTCGGCTCGGTCCTTATTGAGCTCGGCAGATACGACCGTCTTGCAGAGATACTTGACGACCACGCACTGATTACACGTATCATCGACTATTTTGAATTCGACTCGGGTCTTGAATATTATCTTGAAAAGCTTGAAGCGCTTTATGCAAACGATAAGAACGGCTGTATAGCTCTTCTGAGCGGTGAGACCTTCATAAAGATATTCTCCGAGAACAGAAGACTTCTCTATAACTCGGGAATGTTCTTCAGGCTCAAAGCTGTCGGTCTTTCAACTGCCCTTCAAAAGGATACCCGCGACTGGGGACTTGAGGGTGAGACGGGAAAGGTGTTCTACTACTATATAGTAGAGGACTTCGCAAAGGCGATAAAAAAGGCGAATATGCTTATTTCAAAGACGGAAGAATTGTCTCTCACAAGCTCCCTTCTTTCTGAGCTCTATAACGTAAAGGGTCTTTCCGAAAGAAAGCTCGTTGAGTTTGACGATGCTCTCGAAAGCTTCGAAAAGACAATTGAATATGCAGAGCTTGCCCTTGACGAAGCGGACAGCGCAAACAGTGACGCTGAGTTTGAGATATCTCTCGCCCATCTTATAAAGGGTAAGATATTCCTCAGCACCCTCCGTTTTGACGAGAGCAATAAGAGCTGCCGCCGTGCGGTGAAGGTTCTTTCCCGAAGAATAGAGGATATGCCCGACGGTGATAAGAAGACATCAAACAGACTTTTTCTTGCCGAGGACTACCGCGTGTTTGCCTACGGATATATATGGCAGGGCGAATACGAGGCGGCAGAGGAAAAGCTGCTCCTTGCCGAGGAGATCTACCGCGACAACGGAAATATGGTTGACAGATACTACGTCCGCTTCAAGTATACCTCTTTGTTTCTCAGAATTATGAAGGGCGAGAGCGTGCTTGAAGAGCTGAAAAACCTTATCACTGAGGTTGCTTCCTCAAAGTACGATAAGGGTCAGGTCCATTTCCTCACCGCTCTTGATATTTTCCTCTGTCATAAAGACGACGAGGCACTTATGCAGGAGGGACTTCGCCAAGCAAAGAGCGGCTCCGATATTTACGATATGATAGACTCTTATCTTGAAAAAGCGGAGTGCGATCTTCTTGTGAAATATTTCTCCGATGCTCTCGCAAAGCGCGCGGTCATTGACAGCGAGGACAACGAATATATTGACGCATGGGTCGACTACATCGACGGAGTGCTCCGCGCGAAATGATACAGAAGGAAAGTTTTATGAAAAAACATATAGGTGACCTTACGGAGGCAATGGTGCATGCCGTGCGAAAAGCAGGGGAGCTTTTGCTCAGTCAGAGCGTTGTTGTAAACAGCCACAAAACGGCAAATGACCTGCTTACCGAAAACGATCTGCAGACCGAAAGCTTTATAATAAAAGAGCTGAGGGAGCATTTTCCCGATATAAATATCGTCAGCGAGGAATATAATCCCGATGCTCGGGCAGAGGGCGTGGCCGTTGTAATTGATCCCATTGACGGTACCTGCAATTATGCCAAGGGCCTTGATATGTACGGAATACAGCTTGCGGCTTTTGACGGTGAGGAGTGCGTGAGCGCTGTGATATATTTCCCTGTCAGTGAGGAACTGATAACTGCCGAAAAGGGAAGGGGAGCCTATCTCAACGGAAAACGGCTGACGGTGGATAAAACGCAAAAAGCCGCCGACGGAATTCTCCTTATCAGCGACTATTATGAAGGGATGGATATCCCCTTTGATACTCAGTTTGAGCTTGTAAAGGCTCTGCAGAATAGCTTTCTTAAAACACGTCACCTTGGAGCTGCGTGCGTTGATTTTTCCATGATGGCAAAAAGCCACGCCGTGGCATATATAACCTATTACCATAAGATATGGGATATTGCCCCGGGGCTTCTTGTTTCAAAAGAAGCGGGATGTGTTTTCTCCCATCTTTCGGGGAGAGAGTACTCCTACGGCGAGCCCGGTCTTGTGGTGGCAAACAATGAAGAAAATCTGAGCATCATACTTGAAAGTTATAAAAAACTGTGAGCTTAGAAAAAGGACAGAGATTTGAATTCTCTGTCCTTTTTCTTCCGTTAGGGGGCGGTGCCTTCGACGCCCCGATTGAAGCGGTAATGCGATTTATTCCCTTTTAGTTTCCGCTGCAAAGACGGTCTGTCATGAATTTGT
Source organism: Oscillospiraceae bacterium (assembly GCA_015063695.1). Classification (GTDB taxonomy): domain Bacteria; phylum Bacillota; class Clostridia; order Oscillospirales; family CAG-272; genus RUG14199. The sequence continues at coordinate 24,150 of SVTQ01000020.1, read as the reverse complement.
AGAACATATCCTTGTACTTCCAGTAGACCGCGCAGTGTACAAGCTTGCCGTTTTCGTCGTCGTTGGTATAGCCGCCGTCGTCGATAACAAGCTTATGGTCTTCCATGATCACGTTGTAGTCACCTGTTGCACCGATATAAACTGCGGCGGTGTCGTAAAGACAAGTTGAATGTGTCTTGTAGTAGGTGCAGTTGTGAACCTCCATCCACGTGTCAAAGCAGGAGAGGATGGACTTTATAACGGGATCGCTCTCTCTGTGAGCGAGGATCTTCTGATAGTTGTCGTCGCCGAGAACGATGCACGCTGTAACGTCAAGGGGAACGATGGTGATGTCCCAGGGAGCTTCAAGCATTTTTCTTGCGGCAGGAATGTCAGCTCTTACGTTGTAGTCGGACTGCTTTTCTATCTTGTCAAGGTTGTGACCGCTGTAAATGGAGCCCATAACGGAGACAACTCTTGCCTTTTCCGCAATACGGGGCTCGCGTCTGAGAGCTTCGGCAATATTTGTGAGAGGAGCCATGCACATAAGAAGAACTTCTTCCTCGGATGCCATAATTGTGTCTATCATAGCCTGAACGCCGTCCTCGTAAAACTCACCGGGGTACTTTGAAACGTCGTAGTCCTTGCCCCAACCGCCAAGGTCGTCAAGGTAGTCAACAGCAGGAAGACCTGCGCCGACGGCAATACCCTTGTAGCCGCTCTCGTCTATCTGCTTTGCAGTTATCTTAGCTCTTTCAAGGGGCTTTTCCTTGTTTTCAAGAGCCGTTACAACAAGCTTTACGTCAAATTCGGGACAGCGAAGAAGAAATCCAAGCGCCCAGGTATCGTCAATATCGCCCGCAATGTCAGTATCAAGAATTACGGGAATTTTCTTTTTCATTTCCATAACCGTTCTCCGTTTTTAAGAATTGATTTTATATCTTAAACTGTATATATCAATTATATAGGAGAGCACAACTTATGTCAAGGGGGAAGGGAAATGATTTAGCAGGCGTAGAAAGAAGAAGGTGGGCGTTAATTTCTACATTATTAGTTTCTGCGTAAACATGCACCGTGTTCTAATCTGTCAAATTTAATTTTAGGATGTTTTTCTTCATATTCATCTAAAAATTTATTTAGTATTTTCACAAGTCTTTTTAAAGGAAAGCGTTTGTTCACAGTGACACCAACCGGAAAATCGAGTCCCTTAAACATTTTTGTGTCAGGGTCAAATTTGAACCAAGAATCCAAAATGTAACTTTGGCCAGGATATGCTTGTAATATATCAGGCCACCAAACATCGAAATACAAACGGAAATTCAAATTGCACTCAATAGTATAATATGTATTATTTAAACTACTTTCATGCTTTTCGAGTTTGGTTAGCGGAACAATAAACAGAGCGCAGTAATCGTTCGGCAAAATTTCCGAGTAAGCATTGATAGTTTCAATCAAATTATCTAATACCCTTTTCATTAGCTCCTCGTCAAATTCAATACATGGATACGGATTATAGTATTTTATAAACGCCAGTATTTCAACAACAATAAGTATTACTGAAATAATGTCTGCAAGTAAAGAAGAGAAAAGTAAAGATACAATTGTTGTTGTGCTTAAACCGTGAATCAAAAGCATCCTTTTCGGAAGATTCATGTTTTTTACTGTTTTTATCAGCAAGATTGTGGAAATAATATAAAGAATGATGCCGATAAAACAGAACATTGGAATCGCCATAATAATTAAAGAAACCCCAAAGCTTATGAGATATAAAATACCCATATAATTTTCCTTTCGTGCATTGTAATTAAAGAGTATCATAGCAAAAGGTTCTTCTTTTGGCTATGAATGGCGTTCAAATGAGAGATGGATCATCTGTTTTTGTAAACAGGGCAATCTTCGTAATTGTCGCCGTAATCGGTTTTGCATTTGTTGTTGATCTCGGAATTAGAAAGTTTCTTTTTACACAGATCACAGTAATAATCGCCCTGAGAAAAAAGTGCTCCTCTTGATTCGTACTCCAAATAAGGACAACGTGCCATGCGAGTTCCCTCCTTAAATAGTAATTGCAACCGCAAATGACATTCACTGCATGTCATTTGTGGTTACATTATAGCATATAATTTCTTTGTTGACAAGGACTAAATGTCAAAAAGTGAGGAATTTTTATGTTTATAAACAAAACGAAAGACGGACTTAACAATATTTGCGGAAAGAGTATAGCAAGGCTTCGCCTTGATCTTAAGATTTCACAGAGAGAACTTGCTGATCGTATGCAGCTTGTGGGAATTGATATCGATAAAAATGCAATACAGAGAATTGAGTGTGGCAAACGTTTTGTGACGGATATTGAGCTTATCGCATTTTCCAAAATTTTTGAGGTGTCCTTTGATGAGTTGCTTCTTTAGAACCATGGAGAGCATTGTTTGCAATGGGAAAATCTTTTATTAAAATAGGTTGACTAACTTTTAAATTTATGCTATACTTCAATGTGCAATCGAGGTGTAGCGCAGTTGGACGAATGAGGTTTGCGCTGCCGGTGGCAGAAGAAGCGAACCGAATGAGGGTGCAGAAAAAAGGAGTATTGCGACTGTATGGAGCAAGACGACTATTTTTCAAACGGAAGCGAGCCGTTTCGGAGAAACTGGCGCAGAACATTTAGCGCGAGTGCAAAATTTAATATTTAATACTATTTTCGAGGTGTAGCGCAGTTGGTAGCGCGCCAGTTTCGGGTACTGGAGGCCGCGAGTTCGAGTCTCGCCACTTCGACCAACTCTCAAGCGTTTTGCTTGGGAGTTTTTTGTATACAAAAAAGCCGATGTGTTCTGTTTCAGCAGAACATATCGGCTTTTGCGTTAGGTTTGTTTTGTTCCAGTTTAAAAGGCTTTGAAAGGGGTCTAAGGGGAAAACTTTCGCGAAAGTTTTCCCCTTGAAAATCATCTTCTTCGTCTGTTAACCATAAGGAGCAGTCTGAGGAGCTGAGTGAGTGATACCGCGAGTGCGGCTACATAGGTCATTGCGGCGGCAGAGAGCACCTTTTTCATCTGCCCGATCTCTTCACTGTCAAGAACGTTATAGTTTTCAACGGCTTCGAGGGCGCGGCGGCTTGCATTGAACTCGGTGGGGAGCGTTACAAGCTGAAAGACCGCGGAGAGGGAAAATGCGATAACGCCGAGGTAAGCGATAGAAAGGAACTGCTCACCGTAATAGGAGAGAAAGATGCCCAAAATGATAAGGGGCACTGCAAGACGGGAGCCGATATTTGTGAGAGGAATTATAGCGGCGCGCACCTTAATGGGAAGATAACCTGTTGCGTGCTGAACCGCGTGGCCCGCTTCGTGGGCGGCAACGCCGATGGCGGCGGCAGAGGTGCTGTCGTGGGTGGCATCGGAGAGGCGGATAACGTTTGCCCTCGGGTCGTAGTGGTCTGTGAGCTTTCCCGAAACTCTTTCAATTCTCACGTTTGAAAGACCGTTGGCATCAAGAACTCGGCGAGCCGCCTGCGCCCCCGTAAAACCTCTTTTTGAGCTTATTTTTGAATACTTAGTAAATACCGAATTTACTCTTGCCTGCGCGATAAGCGCTAAAATAACGGCAGGCAGAACGAGGACGATGTAAGTCCAGTCTGTATACCAGAACATAGTTTGTTTCCTTTCGATGATAGGTCTTTATAATATATTCTTCCGCAATTTTTAAAATACATTATGCAGTTTATAAAAAAGAACTTGAAAAATGCGTTTTTTCGCATTTTGTCAGTCAACTATTACAAAGCCTTCTTTTCTTTCCTTTGCTACGGGGTACTCGCCGTCAATATATCCTAAAATACAGTTGCCGACACCCATATAGTTTTCGTCAAGTCCCCATTTTTTAAGGAGCGCCTTTCCTTCTTCCGTTTCAAAGGTCTCCTTTGCGCGGTGTATCCAGCAGGAGGCAACGCCGATGGAGTGGGCGGCATTCATAAGATTACCCATAACAAGGCTTCCGTCTTCAACTGCGGTGTGAACTCTTCTGTCAACAAGGACGACTACCACAGTGGGAGCTCCGTAAAAGGGGTCGTGACTGCTCATGCCGGGTTTTGCGGCGATATTGAGACGTCTGAGTATTTCAAGTGTCTCTTCCTTCTGCACCACGACCATAACGGTGGGCTGTCTGTTCATGCCCGAGGGAGCGTACTTTCCTGCTTCAAGAATCACGTCAAGGTCTTCTTTGGTTATCTGTTTATCGCTGTAGGTGCGAACACTTCTTCTATCAATCAGATTTTTAATTGTTTCGTTCATAAAATTACCCTCCGTTTTTGTTACTTACATTCTATCATAAATCGGCGGCAAGTTCAAGGGGTAGAAAAAGACGGTGCCATTATGAATGGTCCCGTCCGAGTAAGCTTTAACAGACAAATCTGCAAAGCGCTTTTTCTATAAGCTCATGACCTGCCTGCGTGGGATGTATTCCGTCCGCGCATAGGAGCTTCGGGAATGAATGGCTCAGCAGAAATTCGCGGCGAAGGTCAATGAATTCGCATTTCAGCTCGCGCGCAATACTTTCCACAAGGTGGCTGTAGTATTCCTGCCAACGGAACAGCATACTTTCGTCTCCAAGCCAGTTCAGAATATTGTCATAGGACAGATTTCTGCTTATCCATTTCATGTACTTTCCGCTGTCGATGGGGACGAGGGACGTTATGGCAACCGTTGCCCCTTTTTTCATGGCGGTAGCTATCGCCTGTTTGTATGTGTCAATAAATTTTTGGGGCTCTATATGGGGAGTGTGCTCGGCGAGGGGAGCATCGGAAACGTTTTTCCATTCGTAGTCGCAGTCGTTTCCGCCGTATTCAAGAATTACAAGGGTGGAGCTGTCGCAGTCCTGCAGCTTTCTCTCGAGGGCATCCTTGCCCTTTTCTATGGTAGCTCCGATGCGGCTGTTGTTTCTTATCTCAATTCCCCTGCTTGAAAAGCATTCAAGCTTGTAGCCGTCTCTGAGCTTGTAGGAGGCGCTCTCTTCGTCGTACATGACACCGCGCAGAATTGAGTCTCCGTATATGTCGATTTTTTTGAAATTCATTTATTATCATCTCCGTTATGTTAAAAATTAAAGTACGGTTAAAGCAGCGGTTATATTTTTGTATGTGTTCCGTGGTCTTGATTTTATACCTGATTTTGCACTGTTTCAACCTACTGTATTCATAAGAAGGTAGAAAGTGAAGATTTACGGCGGTAGAGAAGATAAAATAAGGCCGTAGCGGCGGTAGAGCGGGGTAAACCGGCAGTAGAGTTTGCAAAAAACGTCGATTAATAAAGGAAAGTCGCACTTGTTTTTTTGAAGATATTGTGATAAAATATCCTTAAATACAGAAGGAAGGAGCGTGTCGGCATGGAAGAAATGAAGAAAACGGTCGCCGCAAATATTGCAGAGCTGAGAAAATGTAACCGCATGACGCAGGCGGAGCTTGCTGACAAGCTCTGTTATTCCGACAAGGCAATTTCCAAATGGGAGCGCGGAGAGTCAATTCCCGACGTGTTTACGCTCAAGCAGGTGGCAGATCTTTTTTCCGTAACAGTCGATTATCTGCTCACAAGTCACGAGGGCGAAAAGATAACCCTCAGCGATGCGGCAAAAAGTAAAAAGAGAAATCATCTTATTATTTCCCTTATGTCCTCGGGTCTTGTCTGGCTTATCGCTACCATCCTTTACGTAATTCTTGACGTTGTTCCTGTGGATATTTCAAGGCACTGGATGGTGTTTATTTATGCCGTTCCAGTCACTCTTATAGTTGTTCTTGTATTCAACTCCGTTTGGGGCAAACGGCGCTTTAATTACCTTATCATATCTCTTCTTATGTGGTCGGTGCTTCTGTCCCTTTGCCTTCAGCTTTTTATCGTTTATCCCGTATACGATATATGGCTTATTTCGGCAGTCGGAATTCCCGGTCAGATAATAATTTGTCTTTGGTCGGGGCTTAAGGTGGTAAAAACCTTTGCCGCAGGACTTGTAAAAAAAGACAAAAACAGAACAGAATAAAATGATAAAAGACAGAGCCGCTGATCTGCTACGATCAGCGGCTCTTAATATTTGACAAGGGTTCCTCAAGCTGTCGTAAGACGGCTTGGGGTTCTCTTTAGTACTATTCAAGCGAGTTGAGCATTTCCTCGCACTTTTTATATCTTTCGTGGTTTGCAAGAATATTGTCGGGTGTGCTGAAGTTGAAGCTATAAAGGTTTGGAAAGAATTTTATAAACTCATTTTTCAAAACTTCAAGTCTTTCTTTGCTGTCGCCTGCGTTTTTTCTGTCATTGTAGAAGCTTATATCAAAGCTGCAAAGGTCTTCGGCGCAGGTCAGAGCTTCGTCAAGCTCGTCTATGGCAACGTGGTCGTTTGCTCTGCTTGCGAGGGCACTCATAACGTACACGGCAGTTTTTTCCGTTTTAAACATTCTGTATCCCTGCCTTGCAGCGGTTTCCATATCGCGCCAAGCCTCAATCGCTTCACGTTTTCTTGCGGTTCCGAAAATTGAAATTCTGCGCCCTCTCATGCTTAAATATTCAATATATTCCACGCAGGCGGTATGTGCCATTTTCTCCGCAAGCTCAAGACATTTTTCCATGTTTTTTTCCTGATCTTCAAACTGATATATCCAGAGAAGTTGGTTATCTCTTATATTGTGAATATCGGGAAGCTCCATTGCCATCTCTTTTGCTGAGGAAAAGTCCTTTTTCATGTTATAATATCTTATAAGCATACATCTTGCCGATATGAGTCTTGCCGCATCCTTGTCCTGATTTACAACGGCGCGGAGCATTCCCATTCCTTGCGCCAGAAGTTCTGATTTTTCATCTTCGGGAATGGTGTAGTCATTCCACCAGATGCTTCTCTGTAAAAAACGGAAAAGATAGGTGGCACCACATATCTTCATTTCATAGTCAAGGGGATATTTTTTCAGATACTCCTTTATAAGAGAGTATTTTTCGTAGTTAAAATTGTTTTCGTATGTGAATTCGGAGCGGCCGTCTATTTCTTTCTCTAATTCTGAAAGAAGCCTTTCTCTGTCTTCTTTTTCGGAAGTTCCCATGCCGAGAAGGCAGTCTGTTGTAACGCCCAAAGCGGCGGCGAGGGGGACAATCTGGGAAATATCGGGCATAGTGCTGTCGCACTCCCATTTGGAAACTGATTGAACCGAAACGCCGATGTTCTCCGCAAGCTGAAGCTGAGTAAGCTGTGCCTCTCTGCGTATTAACTTTAATCTTTGTCCGAAGCTGAGCATTGTTTTTCCTCTCTTTTGGTATTGTCAACCGATTGCAACTTAAGTATAGCAGAAAAGAGAGACTGTTTCAACATATCCTCCGGAGAGTGAAGGTAACTCCCCTCTTTAAGCAAATGGGACGGGGGCTTTTTCGTCATCCCCTTTTTCGCCCTCACCGTTCATTGTTTCGCATTTGGACACTGTTTGTCAAGGGCGGCGCATTTTTTTTTATTTTTTTTCTTTTTCCTATTGACTTTTAATAGTTAGTCTGTCCTTCCTTCATAAAAAAGGACCTTTTAAAAAGGCCCTCTATTTATATATAACGATTTTAAAGGCAAAATATTTCACATTTTTGCATTTATTTACAAATCATTTACATTTAAACAGCAAAAAGTCGGGTTTTCAGCTTTTTGGGCAAAACAAAAAACAAGACCCTCTTTTCAGAGGGCCTTGCGGTTTTATCGGCTTTTAGCCGATTTTTTATTAGGTTTTAAAAGCTTCGTTATCAGTCAACCTGTACTGTGAAGTACTTGTATACCCAACCGCCACCGGAGGATACGGGGAAGAAGCATCCTATCTTACCATCGATAACGGAACCATTTCTGCCGTTAGCGATGATAAAGCTGTTGGTGGGAATGTCGGTAGCGAAGGATCTGCAGCCAACGATCTCAAATTCGGTCTGGTTTTCGTCTGTTGCCTTCCAAATTTCAGCTCGGCAGCTGTTAGCCTTAGGCATTGCTACAATATAAACGCCGCCCTTTGTATCTTCAGCCATTCTCATGGAGTAACCGATATCGGGGTTACCGAAGCTGATAGGATAGTTGCTGATCTGTGCAGGCTTCATGCCGGGTGTGGATACGTCATAAACTGCGTGCCACATTTCGTCGTACTTGCCATCGTGGTGGAAGTTGCCGTGCATTGCCTTTGCGCCGAGAACGTGGAGCTTACCGTCTGTTGTGATGTAAGTATCACCTGCGTTGTTGTTACAAGCGCTGGGGAACAGTGAACGTGCCATCTGAGTATAGTCAGCGGGGATAACTGTTGTTCTTGTGTAGCCTGTGGAGTATGCGCTGGGGAAGTGGAAGAGGTTTACTTCGTCCCATGCGTAGTCTGCACCGTAAACCGTACCTGCAAGTCCGAGAGTGGACAGGAGAACGTCACGGCCTGCTACTACGTAGAAGCCCTTTGCGCCGTCAGAGAAGCCGTATACGTAGCAGTGTCTGTATGTGTCAAGAACTGTGGAGAACTTGGAGCCTTCCCAGCTCTTTGACTTACAGTTGTAGATACCCCAACCGAAGTAACCTGCATCCTTACCGCCGCATGCGAGAGCGTAGATCTTGTTATTTGTTTCGTCGAGGATAGGCTGAATGTAACCGTAGCCGGAAGGAGCTGCGCCGCCCTGGTAGGATACGTTTGTTCTGCCGCCCTGAATATTGTAATTTTCGTTGGAAGGATCGAAATAGAGAACGAGGTTGCTCATGTAGCTGCCCTGGTCGTCTGTACATACTACGTATACAAGTCCGTCATTCTTGTTGTAGAAGATGTTGGGCTTGGAGGTGTGGTATGCGAAATCCCAGTTGCCGAGAGCTTTTGTTGTACCGTTATCGTAGATACGGAACAGTGTGAAGTTTGCACCGCCGATGGTTCCCCAGGAGCTTGAGTTTTCTGACATAGGCAGTACTGCAAAGTCGCCGTAAGGTGTGCTTACAAGTCTTGTTTCGTGGTTACTGTGGAAGGACAACATTGCGTTTGACTGGGGGAAGGATGAAATGTCGGAAACGCTTACGCCCCATGTTCCGAGGTTGGGGTAAGAAGGTTCAACGTCAGCGCTTGTGCCGTCGAGAGCATCGGAGTAGGAGCTGTCATTGATGATGTTGGTGTAGAGCCATACTATGTAGCTTTCACCTTTGTAGGTAAGGATGTACTTAACGTTAGCGGCACCACTGCTCTTGAGGTCAAAGTAGCCTGCGTAAACTTCACAAGTTACTTCGTAGCCTGTTGCGTTTGTGATAGCACGTGCAAATCTGTCGCCGAGAGAACGGGCTGTGAGCTTTGCAGGGTTAAATCTGAAGTACATCTGGAGATTTGAAGCGCTGCCTGCGATGAATTCGTAGTTGTTAGCGTTCATGTAATAGTTCCAGTATGTATTCCATACGCCTGCTGTATCAACCTGAGCAACGCCGTATCTGTCTTCAAGACGGAGTCTTGCAGCAGTATTAGCTTCGCCGAGAGTCTTACAGAATACGAGAGAGTCGATGTAGCATACGTCGCCGTTGGGAGCATCGGTGAAGTAGTCCATACGCAGCCCCTTGATGTCGCCTGACCAATTGGACTTAGCGGAGAGGTCAACAACATATGTTACGAACTTGGAGCCCTTTGTGCACTGGAATACGTCACATTCATAACCGCCTGTGGGAACGTCGATGTTACCGCAAACGTAGTACATGTTAGCCTTGGGTCCTTCCTTAGTGGAAGTTGTGGGGATGTAGTAGGTATAAACGATATACTTGTAGGTGTCGGCAGAAATGCCTTCTGCGGAGAGATCAACGTAAACGCTGGGGTCACCGCCTGTAACCTGAGCCTTTACTGCGTTTTCGGTTGCATCGTAAGAAACGCGGCTGTTGTTACCAACGGAAACGTAGTCCATCTTAGCTTCGCTGTCGAAGTTTACAAGATAGCTTTCGCCCATGTATTCGCCGAGGCCGGAAGTTTCGGGCTTGTCGTAGATACCGTAAGTTCTCTTAGCCGCTTCTCTTGCAGTATGAACTGCGTTAGCACGAGCCTGAGTTGCAACGAATACGATAGAGTCAAGGTAGAGTGTGTCGCCCTTGTTAGCGGATGTGAAGAACTTGAGTGTTGCCTTGTCGCCGTTCCATGTGGAAACTTCGGAAAGGTCAACGATGGCGGAGTGATATTTACCGTCTGTTTCGAGTTCATAGGAAACAAGGTTGCCATATGCGCCGAATGCGGATTCAATTGCCGCCGCGGAGTTCTTTTCAGCTTCGCTGTTGGGTGTCATGTAAGTGATAACTGCGAAGGGGTAGCTTGCAGGATCGATCGCTGTCATGTTGAGGGTTGCGTCGATACCTTCCGCCGCAACTTCGCTTGCTGTGAGCTTTGCAGCCTGCTGAGTTGCTTCGAAGGGAACTGCTTCAGAGGAACCGTAGGTCTTATATACGAAATCGCGAGAACCGTTCAAGGTCTGTCTGAGCATCAAAGAGTCTTTGGCGTTGATGGCGCCGTTGTAGTCGAAATCGGCAAGGCGGACATCAAAAACTTCAAAATTTGAATTCGCTTTTTTAAGCTTCATGCTGTCCTTTGTTGTTATATCGCCGTCAAGGTTAAGGTCACCGACGAGGATAACTTCTTCACTGCCGATAGTGAGTACTTCGCAGTCAGCTTCGCTGTCGAAGATGTATTCAACGTTATCGGGAAGTATAACTTCTTCGTAGTCGTAGTAGGAGTTTGCGGGAATTGTTGTGCGAGTTGTAGAGGTATCGCCGGACTTGTGGTTGAGGTAAACACCTTCATTGTCAAAGTCTATTTCGTTTGTGAGGGTGCCGCCGTTGTACACTTTGAAGTTATCGACGTAAATATTACCGGGATAACCGATGAATATGAAGTCGTTTACACGAGCAGTAACGCCCTGGAAGAAAGCAACTTCACTGCCGTCAAGAGAAATTGTTACACCTGCAGAGGTGTAAACGAGCTCAACTTTTCTCCAATGTGCGCCTTCAACTGCGCCCCAGTTGTAAGAAACGGTCTTTCCACCTGCCGTAATGGAAGTGGGATTGATAATGATAGAACCTACGTTGAGTGAAAGGGAAGGTTCACCGTTGAAATCTGCTTCCCACGCAAGGTCAAAGGATATCGTGGAAGCGGAAGCTGCAATCTGTAAATTCTGCAAGAACAGGTATGCGCCTGAATCGGCGAACTGTGCGCACTGATCGGCGGGAGCCGCAAAAGAAATTGTTGCTGCTGCAGAAAGAATCATTATCACAGCCAGAAGCATTGATAAGAATTTTTTCATTTATTTACCTCCAAATGAAATTTTTAATTGGTTTTTATCCGAACAAAAACCTATGACCATATTATACAACGCGCACGCTTGTATAGTCAATAGTTTTGGTGTATTTTAACACATAATTTATTATATTTTTAATAAAAAATAAAGCCGCAGACCTTTATCTGCGGCAATATATATTCTGCTTTTGTGTAATATATACTAATTCTCTTTTTCGTTTTTGAGCAATATTCTCATAGACCCATTCTTCGCCACATATGCTGCCGCCGCCGCTTTTCCTTCTGCGGTAACGGGCTTTATCCATCTTCCCGAGAAAAAGTGGCGCAGACAGAAGAAGGATTTGGGAACATCCTCGCATACGTACATAAGAGCGAATATCACGGGGAAGGGGAGTCTAAAAACGTAAGCGTTGAGAAGTGTTATGGGAAGAGAGAAGAGCCACAGGCAGAGTATGTCGTACTTCGCGGCTGAGGCGGCATCTCCTCCTGCTCTGAAAAGTCCTACTATCTGAAGGTAAGGCAGATTTCTCAGTGCCATTTCTGCGGCGTAAATAATTGTGATGACAGATGCAGTTGTTAGGGTCGCTTCGGAAATGTTGCCCGACAGATTAAATATATTTACGAGCTGATGTCTTGACAGTATCATTATCGCCCCGAGAACAATGGCAACGAAGGGTTCGAGAACTGCAAAGCGCTTTGCATCGGAAATAGCGCGCTCAAGCTTGCCCTGGCCGATGGATTTACCTATCATAATGGCGCAGGCGTTACACATTCCTATGAAGAATACAAAGGCTATCTGCTCGAAGGTTCTGAGAATCGTAATAGCCGCGTAGTCCTCGTAGCTGAGGTTTGAGTAGATAACATTGAAAACGAGAGTTCCCAGAGCCCACAGGCTTTCGTTTGCCGTTACGGGCAAAGCCTTTGACATAAAGCTTTTTATGTTTTTCGCGGTTACGGTCAGAAGCTTTTTGGGATTGAATATTATTACCGTTTTTTTGAACAGAGAAATTACAATGAGAAGAACCGGGCCGAGCCATGCAGCGATGGTGGTTGCCATGGCCGCGCCTGCAATTCCCATTTCGGGCAGACCGAACCTACCGAAGATAAGGGAATAATTGAAGAAAACGTTAAATACGGTGGTGCAAAGAGATACCCACATGGATAATTTTACTATTTCCGTGGAGCGAAGAGCTGTGCTGAGAACGTTGGTGATCGCCATTGCAGGGTATGACCATGCGGCAATGCGCAGGTATTTTACACCTGCTGCCATAACAGCGGCTTCGCGGTTGAATATTCCCATAACGAATGACGGGAAGAATGCTCCGCTTATAAAGAAAACAAGGCTGACGAGAAGGGATGAGATAACGGAGATCCCAATGGTTTTATGGATGTTGTCATAATCTCTGACACCCCAGTATTGGGAGACGAAAATAGACATTCCCGATGAAAAACCGAAAAGCACCATTGACATCATCCAGCTCCACTGACCTGCCATGCCCATGGCGGAAAGCTCAACGTCACCAAGCTGACTTACCATAAGTGTGTCAACAAGAGAGAAGGAGTTGACAAGAAGGTTTTGGATAATAATAGGCATCGAAAGTCTTACAAGCACTTGCCAGAAGCCTTTGTCGCCGAAAAATTTTTTAATCATATCCGAGCTCCGAAAGAGTATTTGAGGCTGCCGAAGCAGAAAACATCAAGCACTATTTTAACATACGGAAAGAATAAAATCAACCTTGGGATGGCGGGATATTGAAAATAATAAAAAAATATGGTATAGTCTTTGTGAAAGGCGGTGATATTTGTGGAAAACTATATTGAACTTTCTTACTCCGACATTACAAATATCATGTTAAAGACGTATCCGTTTAACGTGGAGCAATCGGGAGCAAACGTTATTCTTAGATATGTAACAAAATATTTCGAGACGGAATTTACGCTTTACGGAGTAGTCTCCGAAAGCGAGAGTGTTTACGTTGACAGTATTGAAGGGGATGAAGAATGCCCTGCGCTCAGATGCACTGTCGGCTATGAAGGCGGCAGATGTGAGTCCATGTACCCCGAGCGCGTCGGCGGAAGACTGAGATTTTTTAATTACGGTTCCTTTGAAGAAAAAAGTGCTACGACCCGCGATATTCTTGAACATGGCATTTCAGGCGTGTATGAGAAAAATTTTTATCTCGGAGAGTCATTCTTGAATGATGCGGAAAAAAAGCTTGCTGCAGAAATTGATTATATTGCCCTTGTGCTTTATCCCGAAAGTGCCCGTCGATTCAGCAAAGAAGAGCTTTTAAAGATAAGAAGCTTTATAAAAGACGGTACGGCATTTGCCACCGCCCTTGACAGCTTTATAGGGGAGGATATGGGTCTTCCCGGAAGAAGAAATCTAAGGAAGCTTGTAAAAGAAGCAAAGCGCCACTGTGAAAAAGAATTTGACCGCGACAAGTACGCGGCTTTATGCAAAGAAGCTGTAAAAGACCTGCCTTTTTATGCGGAAAAAGAGGCTTTGGAAAAGTACGGAGAAGTGAAAGACCGTATTTCGGGCATTATGAAAAACGCAGGTTACTTGGGTGAATATCCGTGCTTTGAAAAAGGCGAAAAATACATAAACTTCGATGCCGATGTATTCGGAAATGAACTTGGCTTTTTGTGTGCCCGTTTCGGAATAAAGGGAGAAAAAGCCAAAAAATACGTTAATAAAGCTACGGGAGACGACCGCCTTCTGATGTTCCACGCAGACTTTGAAGACGATGCTCAGCTCTCTGCATATACAGATGGTATCTTTGCCGTTCTTGAAGGTAAAAGACCTTCAAAAGAATTTGAAGAAATTGTTTTGGGAGGTAATATAAAAAGTGCATCGGGCCGCTCTTTCGGCGTGCTTTGTATAATTCTTGCCCTTTGCCTTGCGGCAGTTATTATAGCGTGCGGTATGAAAAATGTCGTGCCCGGCTTTGGCGCTTCTCTCTTGCTTCTCGGATTTGGACTTTATATGAGTTTTTCAAAAGGCAAAGTTCACGTTCTCAAAGCGGATAAAGGAGATAGGATATGAGACTTTTCGTTTCGGTGAATTTCCCCTCGGAAACTGTGGATTTTCTTTACGATAAGGTAACAAAGCTGAAAAAAGAGGCTTTGTCCATGAACCCTTCAAGAAAGGAAAATCTGCACCTCACCCTTGCATTTATAGGAGAGACGCAGGACGTACAAAAAGCGGAAAAGGCTCTGTCTGAAATAGACTTTGAGCCTTTTGAGATCATAATATCGGGGCTTGGAAAATTCTCACGTGACGGCGGAGATATTTATTTGGCAGGACTCGATAAAAAGGGTGATTACAGGAAGCTTGAAGCTCTTGCACTTGAGGTTCAAAATAAACTCCGGGGCGCAGGCTTTGAGATAGAAAAAAGAAAATTTTCTCCCCATATAACCTTGGGCCGTGAAGTAATTTTGAAAAGAGACCCGTCATTCTCCGTGCCATCACATAAAGTTTCCGTTTCACGTGTAAGCCTTATGAGATCCGAAAGAATCGGAGGCAAACTTACTTATACAGAAATATTTGGAAAAGAGGCTTTGTAATGCTAAAAAGGAGCATCCGTTCTGCCGATATTGCAGAAGGATGCTCCTTTTAGGTTTTAAATATGCCGTTTTTTATTATTTCTGATTTGTAACTGCGTCAAATTCGGTAATTACACCGCCAAGGTATTTGCGGATGGCGAGTACATCTTTAGTAGTGATCTTTCCGTCGCCTGTTACGTCGGAACGAATGGACATCATTTCATTTTCCATTGTTTCCATACCGCCAAGGTATTTACGAAGGAACAGAACGTCTTTTGTATTGGTCTTGCCGTCGCCTGTTACATCACCGCAGATATCGGCAAGGTAGTTGTAAATAACGTTTGCCTTCTGAATAGTATCATAGCCGTTGTCGATTTCTATCTTGCTGTAATTTTCTTCATTTCCTGCGTAATAAACGGTTGTAAGGCTGTCGCACCCGTTAAATGCCTGGGAGGTGATTGTTTTAACACTCCTCGGAATAATGATTTCTTTCAGAGAACTGCAATCGGTGAACGTATAACTGTCTATTGACTCAACTCCGGACGGGATGTTGATAAATTCAAGGGAAGAGCATCCGTAAAATGCCGAAATACCGAGCGTTTCAAGATTTCTCGGAAGCTTTATGCTTTGCAGTGATTTGCATTTACCAAATGAAGAATTATGGATCGTTGTTATGCCATCATGGAGAATGACCTCTTCAAGTGAATAGCAATCTTCAAAAACAAGAGATTCAATTGATGTAATTCCCGAAGGAATCGTTACGGATGTGAGGGAGCTGCACCCTCTGAAAGCACTGCTTTCAAGTTTGGTGAGTTTGTCGGGAAGTGAGATTTCAGAAATACTTTTACAGTTGGAAAATGCGGATACGCCGATAGTTGTAATGCTTGAGGGGATCTTGATTTCAGTAAGCTTTGAGCAGTTGTCGAAAGCGCTCTGCTCGATTGTTGTAAGAGTTTCGGGCAGGGCAACGCTCTCAAGATTATCGCAATACATGAACATATTTGCGGGGATCGTTGTTATCCCTTCGGAAATATATGCGTTTTTAAGATTTTTACAGAAGGAAAAAGCATTTTTTTCAATGATTTCAACACTTTCGGGAATTGTTATTTCTTCAAGTGCATCGCAGCTCTCAAATGCGCTTTCGGAAACAGTTGTAACGCCTTCGCCAAGGTCAACTGTTTCAAGAGCGGCGCAGTCATAAAATGCTTTTTTACCAATGGATTTCAGATCGTCGGGAAGGGTTAATTCCTTAAGATATTTATAGCCTTCGAAGGAATAAGCCTTAATGCTTGCAGTACCTTCGGGAATAGTTATGCTTTCATATATATCGCCCGAAGGAGTCATCAGAGCACATCCCGATGTAAGAGGATTTGAATTTGCTTCAAAAGGAATATTCAGCCATGCTTTGATGTTTTCAATAACGATCGAATTGAGATTTGTACAGAAAACAAAAGCTCCGTTTCCAATGTTTGTAATGTCGTTGTTTAGCTTCAGTGTTTCAAGTTCAATGCATTTGTTGAAGGCATAGGTACCAATGGAGGTAATGCCGTCTTCGATAACGATCTCTTTTATAATGTTTCTGTGTTGATACCATCCTGCGGGAGCGCTCATTTTAAAGTCTGCCATTTCGCCTTCGCCGCTGATGGTCATAACGCCTGTCAGTCTGTTGATCTTCCAAGTGAGATTATCGCCCTGCTTTCCGCAATTACCTCTTAAATAAAGCTCGTAATCAAACTCTGTCTCCGCTGAGAGAAGAGGTTCATTATCGGTGCCGAGGCTTATGCCGGTCCAAGAGGCCGCGCTTCCTTCAAAGATTACTTTTTCAAGGCTTTCGCATTCGGAAAAAGCATAATCTCCGATAACTGTAATGCCTTTCGGAAGAATGATGCTTCTAAGGTTCATGCATGATTCAAATGCAGCTTTTTCAATAGCCGTAACGTTTTCGGGAATAATTATATCGGTAAGTGAATAGCAACGTGCGAATGCGAATTCGCCTATTTTTGTTATTGTATCGGGAAGCTCAACGGATACTATTTCCTGAAAATAACAGAAAGCGTTGTTTCCTATGCTTGTAACGCCCTTTTCTATGACAACGGACGTGATAGGGGACACAAACTGTACATAGTATTCTTGCCAGGGCGTATGGTTTAATTCGTAATCAGCCATTTCACCCTCGCCGCTGATGGTAAGAAGGCCTTTTTCCGTATCAAATGTCCATGTGAGGTTGTCGCCCTCGGCGCCGCAGGTGCCGCTGTGTACGGCGGCGGAAACGGGTATAACTGTCATGGGTATGGAGGAGATAAAGAAAACAAGGGTAAGAAGTAAAGATATAATTCTCTTTTTCATAGGTCTGCTCCTTTAATGTATTTAAGATGCACTTCGGGTCCTAAGACCGGAAATGGTATTATTTTTTATTTAAGTATTCAAAAGTCAGAATGGGGAAAAACCCTTCAAAGTTTTCCCCATTGGAATTTACGGATTATTCGTCACTCTCAGCTTCGGAGTTGAGAATGGCGTCTGCAAATGCTTTGTAAAGTGTTTCGGAAACCGCCTTACACTTGCCGCCGGGAGAGCTGTCAAGAGAGATGTTGAAGGTGTTGTCGCCGAGGAAGGCAATGCGGTGGATCGTAGTTTTTGCTCCTTCTGCAGACTGCTGAGAGGGAGTGCAGATGAAGACAGTTTCCCACTCGGGCTCTGCTTCCTCATCAAAAGCTTCATATTCAGTAATTGTGTTGAATGCAGTAGCTATTTCAAAAGCAACTATATCTTCAAAAGCGATGGAACCGTCGGAAACACGGATGCCCTGTATTACGCATGTGGTATCCATGGGAGTAAAGGAAGGTTCTGAAGGTTCTTCGGGCGTTTCTGTTTTCTTGCCGCATGCGCAGAAAAGCATACTTAATATAAGTATAAATGATGTGAGTGCTATAAGTTTTTTCATGAATTTATCCTCGTTTAAGTGTTATTTAGTTATCAGTTTACGCCGAAAAGAAGATCGCCGTAGGTGGGGTAAGGCCAGTATTTTTTGCCTACGAGAGTTTCGAGACCGTCTGCATAGTCTCTTGCCTTGTTCATGGCGGGGATAACAAGGTCGCGGCACATTTCTGCGCCCTTGGTAACGTCGCTTTCCGCCTTAAGCTTTGCGAGGGCATCTTCGAGCTCTTCTGCAGCATCCCAAAGAGCATCGCTTGTGGGGCAGAGCTTTCCGAGAAGGGTTGCTTCAAGCTTTGCGCTTATGTTCTGCTGTTCCTTGGTAAGCTTTGTTCTGGCAAGAACTTCGGTGTATTCGATCACCGCAGGAAGGATTTCCTGGCGGATCATTTCTATCATGGTGTTACCTTCGATTGAAATAACGGTGACGTAGTTTTCCGTCATTATCTCGCATCTTGAGTGAGCAACCTTTTCGGTGTAAAGTCTGTGGTTTTCGAAAAGCTTTATGTTCTTTTCGTCGCACATGTGAGGAAGGGCATCGGCAACGGTGGGATAGTTGGAAAGACCTCTTTCGGCTGCTTCCTTAAGCCATTCTTCGGTGTAGCCGTTACCGCTGTAAATGATGCGCTTATGCTCGGTGATAACTCTTCTGATAAGAGCGTTCAGCGCACTTTCGAAATCCTCTGCCTTTTCAAGCTCGTCCGCAAAGAGGGAAAGCTCCTCGGCAACTGCGGTGTTAAGCATGATGTTGGGGCTTGCGATGGAAAGAGCACTGCCGGGCATTCTGAACTCAAACTTGTTGCCTGTGAAGGCAAAGGGAGAGGTTCTGTTTCTATCGGAGGTGTCTTTGGGGAATTTGGGCAGAACGTGTACGCCCAGCTTCATTACGGACTTAGTTTCCTCGTGGTAGATATCACCCTTTTCGATAGCTTCGAGAACTGCCGTCAGCTCTTCACCGAGGAAGATGGAAACTACCGCAGGGGGAGCTTCAGCGGCGCCGAGACGGTGGTCGTTACCCGCCGTTGCAACTGAAATGCGGAGAAGGTCCTGATAGTCGTCCACAGCCGCAATTACAGCAGCCAGGAATACAAGGAACTGGGCGTTTTCCGAGGGAGTGCTTCCGGGGTCGAAAAGATTCTGACCGCGGTCTGTGGAAAGAGACCAGTTATCGTGCTTACCGCTGCCGTTTACACCCTTGAAGGGCTTTTCGTGAAGCAGGCAGACAAGTCCGTGACGGGAGGCAACGCGCTTCATCATATCCATGGTGAGCTGGTTGTGGTCACAGGCGATATTACAGGTGTTGAAAAGGGGAGCAAGCTCGTGCTGAGCGGGAGCCGCTTCATTATGTTCTGTTTTTGCGCAAACGCCGAGACGCCAGAGTTCTTCGTCAAGGTCGTCCATAAATGCCTTTACACGGGGCTTTATGGAGCCGAAATAATGGTCGTTGAGCTGCTGACCCTTAGGAGGCTTTGCACCGAAGAGGGTACGTCCTGTGTAGATAAGGTCGCGGCGCTTGAGATAGTCCTCTCGTCTGATAAGGAAGTATTCCTGCTCCGCGCCTACTGTGGGGATAACTCTCTTTGTTTCTTCGTCTCCGAAAAGGCGGAGTATTCTGAGAGCCTGCTTGCCTACTACTTCCATTGAGCGCAGAAGGGGAGTCTTCTTGTCAAGGGCTTCTCCGCCGAAGGAGCAGAACGCCGTGGGAATACAAAGAACGTTGTCTTTTATAAAAGCGTAGGACGTGGGGTCCCATGCCGTATATCCTCTCGCTTCAAAGGTTGCGCGAAGACCGCCGCTTGGAAAACTGGAGGCATCGGATTCGCCCTTTATAAGCTCTTTGCCCGAAAATTTTGTCATTGCGGTGCCGTTGTCAAGAGGCTGAACGAAGCTGTCGTGCTTTTCGGCAGTGATACCCGTCATGGGCTGGAACCAATGGGTATAGTGGGTGGCGCCGTTTTCAACCGCCCAGTCCTTCATGACCTCTGCTACGGCGTTAGCAACCGTAAGGTCAAGGGAGCGGCCCATCTCTATTGTTCTTTTAAGGCTTTCATAGATCTCGGCAGGCAGTCTTTCACTCATGACCTTGTCATTGAAAACGTCCTTTCCGAAAAGTCTTGTGATCTTATCTTCCATATAAATCCACCTTAGTTTATTATACATTTTAGTATAATATAAAAACACCTTTTTTGTCAAGTATAAAAGACTGCTGTCGGAGTGTAAACTATTGACAAAAAAGTGTTACTTTGATAAAATTAACATGTATAAGTGTGCCGCGCCCGGCGGCGAAGGGAGGAAGCAATGTCAAAAAAGCTTTTGTTTGCAACGGATTTTGACGGTACTCTCCATCTCTATCCTCACGGAGTTACTAAAGAGGTAATTGAGATGATCGGGGAGTGGAGAAAAGCGGGTAACGTTTTCGGTATCATAACGGGCAGAAACTATGCCAATGCCATGTATCTGTTTGAAGAATACGGATATTTGTGCGATTTCTTCATGTGTATGACCGGAGCGTATGCCGTTGATAAGGACGGAGAGCTTCTTTTCGAATACAAAGGCGACGGTTCGATCCTTCCCGAATTCCTGCAGTTTCTCGGAACACTAAGTCCCAGGTATCTGACCTTCAGCGACGGGGATTTCAATTATAACGTTGACCTTGAAAAGCCTCTTGACGAAGACTCGGAGGCTGTAAGGATCGCCCGTGAGCATTCTTCCTTCACTCAGGTCAACACTGCGTACTTTACAGAAGAGGAAAAGGATGCCGCAACCGCCAAGATACTTGAACGTTACGGTGACAAGGTCTGCCCTCAGGCAAACGGAACCTGTCTTGATATTCCTCCTTACGGAGTGACAAAGGCGACGGCAGTGAAGAGAATGGCGGACGTTTTCGGAGTTGCCGAAGACTGTATATATACTGCAGGAGACAATGATAACGACGTATCAATGCTTGAGGCATTTCACGGCTACAGTCTGCCTTACGGCTCGGATGCCGCAAGAGCGGCGGCAAAGGACATTCTTCCCAATGTGGAGCACATGCTCAGACACGCTATGGCGTTGAATAAGGAGTAATAAGAGTGAATAAAGAATTAACACTTGAAGCCGAGCAGAAGAAAAGCGAGAGGCATATAGTTCATATCATCAATCCCGTGTCGGGCGGCGGAAAGTATTACCGCAGGGTAAAGCAGACTATCTCAGACCTCGGCGAGGATATCTACCTCACAAAGCGCGAGGGCGACTGCGGGGATTTTGTCAGCGAGCTTCTTATAAAAGAGCCCGATGCCCATATCGTCGCCCACGGAGGCGACGGGACAATGGGTGAAGCTGTTGGCGGTATCATGGCGGCAGGCGCAGGGAAAACTGCTTTGTTTACAGGAGTTCCCTCGGGAAGCGGAAACGATTTTCTTCATTACATGTATGCAAATAAAAAGACCTTCGGAAAAGAGTATGCAACCGACGTTATCTCGGCAAACGGTAAATATTCGGTGAACGTTCTCAACGTGGGTTTTGACTGCGCGGTCGTTGCAGAGGCTGAGAAAATAAGAAAAATTCCCGGTATGGGCGGCGGTTTTTCCTATGTGGCGGGAATTGCTTCGGCCCTTGTGAAGAAGGAGAGCTTTAAAACTACCATAACCCTTTCGGGTATTCTCGGCAAAGAAAATGAGCCATCATACATAGAGAGAATAAACGATGAATTTCTCCTTGTGGCAGTAGCCAACGGACAGTATTACGGCGGCGGTTTTCAAGTTGCTCCCCTTGCACGCACCGACGATGGATATTTTGACGTTCTTGCAGTGAGAAATATATCAATTCCCACCTTTGCGGGACTTGTGGCGCAGTTCAAAAAAGGCGCTCACCTTGATCCTGAAACGGGAAGGGTAAAGGAAAAATTCAAAAAGTATCTCTATTTCAGAAAGTGCAAAAAGGTTACCTTTGACGGAATAAGTCAGATATGCTACGACGGTGAAATTGTAAAAGGAAACTCCGTTGAGGCACGTCTTATTTCCCATGCTGTTACATATACGCCTCCCAAGAAGGCTTGGCTTAACTAAACGTACTTAACATGATCCCACATCTGTCCCAAAGGACTAATGTGGGATTCTTGTCAAAGAGAGTTTTTCGTCATTGGATAAGTGAACAAGTGACGAAAGTATTGAAAGGAAATTTAAGATTTATGATAAGTTTCGGACAAAGGCTTAAGCTTATCCGCAAAGAAGCAGGGATAACTCAATCCGAGCTTGCCGAACAGCTTACCGTTTCTGTTCAGGCAGTGTCAAAATGGGAATGCGACAACACGATGCCCGATATATCCCAAATAGTTCCTCTTGCAGCAATTCTCGGAGTAACCACGGATTATCTTCTTGGAGTTGGAACGGACGAAAAGAAGGACAGATTTGAGCTTGAAGAGACAATAGGTAAGATAAATTACACCTATATTAATTTGACCTATGAAAATAATCGCGCCTTCAAGCAATATGAGCAGTATCATGAGTATCTGAAAAAATACCCTCTTGATTATGAAGTTAAGCTGAGATGCGCAAGCTCCATTTATGACTTCATTTATTTCAGCCGAAGCGGAACTATGTATAATATATCCGCAGAAGAAAGGGCGCGTTTGTTCAGCGAAGGCATCAGAATTCTTGATTCGGTAGTAAATCAGGACAAAGATCTCACAAGAAAGATAAGGGCAGGAGAGGCTTTGGTTCAGCTTTACGTTCAGAACGGAGACCTTGAAAAAGCTGAGGAGACATCGAAGCTTCTTCCCGAGCACGGGAACGTAAAAACAGAGGCTCTTATTTCGGTTTACGATGCGAGGGGGGATTACGAGAAGTGCCTTGAGCTCTCGAGGACAATGGAAAGCAGTGCCGCATCCATTTATTTGCATGCTTTGATGACAAAAGCGCGGCGCATCTCTATTTTCGGCGACGTCAGAAAGAAGGAAGCCATTGCCGCTTGGCTTGTTTACGAAGAAGCGGCACGGTATAATCATAAGCTTTTGAGAAATAATCCATTGGACGCAAATGATACCATGTGGCACGTATACTGTGCCATCTGGAGCCGCGCCAATGACTGTATTGCGATCTCAGATATTGACGGAGCTCTTTCTGCCGTTGAAGATATGCGGGATTTCGGCATTGAGTACTATAAATTCCGCAAAGAAAAGGGAGCTGACAGAGTTGAGCTTGACGGGATAATTGCATGGCTTCAGAACAGCATAAAGCGTTGTTATATGCACAGTCTCGGAACTCCTGACAATATTCTTGATAATCATCCGAGGTTTAAGGCTTGCCAGGATGAGGTGTGTAAACTTGACTAAGCGAAGCATAATCCGGAATAAAAATTCTCAAAAAGGAATTGACATATTTTAAAAAATATCATATAATAAGTTAACAATTTATA
Organism: Oscillospiraceae bacterium; assembly: GCA_015063695.1. Lineage (GTDB taxonomy): Bacteria > Bacillota > Clostridia > Oscillospirales > CAG-272 > RUG14199. The sequence goes on along the minus strand of SVTQ01000020.1, from coordinate 1,043 downwards.
AATTTTGCAAAAGGAGGCAATTATGGTATCGGCACTGTTTTCCGTATTAAAAGGGAATATAGGAATAGGTCTGTTTTTGCTTGCCTCCGTTTTGAGTTTTATTAGTCTTTATTTCATACTGATGGGCGGAAGGTCGGATAATTACAAGAGGCTTAAGTATGCAGTGGTCATTGTCAGCATCTTCCTTACGGACGTTGTGTGGATGGCAAACCGATTTTTGGACCCCCTTCATTTCGGGAATTATACTGTGGCAGAAAAGCTTTTTGTGGATTTCACCTGTGCAGGCGATCTTTGCTTTATTGCAGTTGCATTTATAAGCCTTTTCAGTGCTAAGAAAGGGCTTCGGGTGAGGATAGTTTCATGGTGTATTCTCGTAATATCCTCCGTTTGGAGCTTTTTAAACAGACTTCTTTCATCTGCAGGAAAAGAGCCCCTTTGCATATGGGGCATGAGCGAGCTTGAAACGGCGCTTGTTCTCAGTATCGTTATAGTGCTCTCAATTGTCGTCCTCGGCTGTATCTCTACAAAGTTTGATGGGCTCACTTCGTCTCAGAAGGCTCTGTCTAAAGGGCTTGGTGTGATAATAAGTGCCGTTGCTGTAATGTGCGTGGTTCTTACCATTCGTGATATGAAGGTGTTGATGTCTTTTTCGCAGCGGCTGCAGGAATTTCTGAGCTCAGTGTGATATAATATAAGAAACGACAGTTTTTAAGGACTGCCGTTTGGTTTACATCCGAAAAAGGTAGAATTACGTTGAAATCTTCTTGAACGGAGATATATATTTTTAATAAAAACTCTTGACAAAATAAAAGTGCTGTGTTAGAATAATTAGCGCTGTACAGATAGTACGGGCCATTAGCTCAGTTGGTTAGAGCAACCGGCTCATAACCGGTTGGTCCGGGGTTCGAGTCCCTGATGGCCCACCATAAACAAAAAACATCCTCGTTTTCCGTGATGTTCTTAACGGAGAATTAGTGGGTGGTATGTAACCGGAAGGTGTAAAAACCTTCCGGTTATTACTTTTTATGCGGTTTTTGCAGTAG
>SVTQ01000042.1 GCA_015063695.1 Oscillospiraceae bacterium | reverse complement strand
TGATGAGATACAGCCCCAAAGGGGCTGATGATATGCACCACGCTTCGCGCGGTGATGATATGCCAAGCCTGCGGCTTGGATAAAAAAATTCGACAAGTTGAAACTTGTCGAATTTTTTGGTGGAGGCGACGGGAGTCGAACCCGTGTCCGAAAACCTCTCAACACAACTTTCTCCGGGTGCAGAGTATCCTTTGAAATTCCCGCTTTTAAGCTTCGGTACTCAAAATCTTAAAAGGGTAGACTTTTAATACCTGACAGTCTCAAAGTCTAAAGGACTGTGCATGTTCGCTGTTAAATTGACGCCGTAGCCGAAGTCACAGCACTCTTCGGGACGACGGGCCGCGCTTTTGGCGGCATCAGCAGCGTTACGCTGCTACTGCTACTCTATTGTTAGCGTTTAAATTTAAGTTGAGGCTTATTTAAGAGTTTCCTCAAACTCTACCCGCTTATCATGCCTTGAGATCCCCGTCGAAACCATTACGCCCCCATATAAAACAGGGAAGGACCTTTACGGTCAACCTCTGAATTTTTCGGCTCTTTCAATTTCTCTCTTTGCCTGGTTCTTGGCATCGGTCTCGCGCTTGTCGTAAAGCTTCTTACCCTTGCAAAGACCGACCTCGACCTTTACGAGGGAGCCCGAAAAGTAAAGGGAGAGAGGAATTAAGGTGTAGCTGTCCTTTGACACGTAGTTAAATAACTTGAGTATTTCTTTTTTGTGCATCAGAAGCTTTCTGTCGCGAAGAGGGTCTCTGTTAAATATGTTACCCTTTTCATAAGGACTTATGTGGATACCGAGCGCGAAAAGCTCGCCGTTTATAATACGGCAGTAGGAGTCCTTAAGGTTGACAGTGCCTGCTCTGAGGCTCTTTATCTCAGTTCCGAAAAGAGAAATTCCCGCTTCGTAGGTGTCTTCAACAAAATAGTCGTGATGCGCTTTTCTGTTCTGAGCTATTATTCTTTTTCCGCTTACCTTTTCAGCCATGAATATCTCCTTTCAAAAAACTGTACTATATTATACAACACGGAAAACGATTTTGCAATAACTTTATTTGTAAAACGAAAAGTTTTTCCGTCGGACCTTTCCGCACAAACTAATACGTCACTGCATGTTTTTTCGCAAAAAAGTTTAAAATAAGGCATAAACACAAAGGAGACGGGGAAAAGAAGCGTTTTTTTGTCAATATGACGATTGACAAAAGGTGCGCATAATGGTAGTATTTACTTGTACAATGTACAATATGTTTACAGGAAGGTAAGAAATATGCTTTATGTAATCGACACAGCCCACATTGAAGAGATCAAAAAATGTGTGGAAATTTATCCCGTTGCAGGTGTAACGACCAACCCCACCATCATTTCCAAGGAAAATACCGATTTCGGTACACTTATAAAGACAATCCGTGATATCATCGGTCCCGACAAGATGCTTCACATTCAGGCAACTTCCATGTCTGCAGAGAAGATCGTAAAGGAAGCGATGGAGCTTCAGCAGTTCGTAGGCGGTGATTTCTATGTAAAGATCCCCGTATCTCCCGAAGGTCTTAAGGCGACAAAGATCCTCAAGAGAAGCGGTATCAAGGTAACAATGACAGCTATCTTCACACAGCAGCAGGCGCTTATCTCCGCTCTTGCAGGCGCCGATTTCGTTGCTCCTTATATCAACAGACTTGATAACATCGTTTCCGACGGTGTACACGTTGTAAGCGAAATAGTTGAACAGTTCAAGAACTACGACCTCAAGACAAAGGTCCTTGCGGCAAGCTTCAAGAACGTTGAACAGGTACACAAGGTTGCGTGCGTAGGAAGCCATGCGGTAACCGTTGCTCCCGACATCTTCGAAAAGCTCATTTACCATCCTCTTACATACTATGCGATCGATGACTTTGAAAAGGACTGGGAAAGCGTATACGGCGACAAGAAGATACTCGACCTTATCGGCTGATAAAATCAAAAATCTCAAGGGATGCCTTTTCGGTGTCCCTTGTTTTGCATAAAGGAACGGAAATGCTCACAACTAAAGAATTTATAGAAAAGCTGTGTTCAGACGAAAATAAGAACGTTATTCTCGACTGCGACACGGGAGCCGACGGGGACGATCAGTTTGCCCTCGCCTATCTTCTCGCATCGGATGATAGAGTTAACCTCATCGGCGTAACGTCCGAGCCCTTCAATAAAAACTCGGATGATACTGTAGCGGAAGGTGCTAAGGAAAACGAACACATCATTTCGCTTTCAGGAAAGGATATACCCTCAGTCTGCGGTTCTGCCGACTACGTAACGAACAGAAAAACGGCAATCGAAAGCGAAGCCGCAAGCTTTATTATTACGAAAGCCCATGAGGCCGAGGAGACCCTATATATCGTCCTTTCGGGATGCGCGGCAAATGTTGCCTCTGCAATTATGCTTTGCCCCGAAATAAAGGAGAAAATAGCCGTAATATGGCTTGCTATGTCCGATATATATGGTCAGTATCCGGGCGAAGAATACAATTTCCAAAATGACCCCTTAGCCGGACAAATTCTTGTTAACTCGGGCGTACCCTTTCTCCTTGTTCCCACAAAGCATATATACCCCTTCAGAAAGACAAAGGACGAGGTCGATGCCCTCTTTTCATCGGACACGCCCCTTTGCACCAACCTCAGAAACCGCTTCCGCGAGATAACCTGGGCGCAGGGGCTTTGGGATCTTGGTGCCGTGGCGGTATTTACGCTTCCCGAGGCATATTCCCTTAAAGAGGTGTGCGCTCCCATTCTTAACGAAAAGGGCGCGGTAGTCGCATTTGACGGCAGAAGAACCATAGCTTACGCCGAAAGCCTCGATACGGACAAGGTCCTCGCTGATACTGTTGAAAAACTCAATAGAATATAATATAAGGGCACCCTTTAGTAAGCGGTGCCTTTTATATTATCGCAATTATCGCTGTTCGCTCTCCGTAGGGGCGAGCATCGCTCGTCCGCTAATAACGATGAATTCTTCCGTTCCTTACGAATTTCTCACACCATCACCAAAAAACCCATAGACGCACGGTAGGGGAGTGCCTTGGTGCTCCCGCTTCACAAAAAACTCTCACACAACCTCCAAGTTCTCATATAATTTAATGAGAATGAATTTTGGAGGAAATAATGGAAAGATCCTTTTGTACATATACAGTTAAACAATATCCCGAAAACAGCTTCTATATCGGTGCCAACAGTGAAAAAGGCTTTGTGCTCACCCCGGGAGGAGTTTTCGAGGAAGAAAACTTCGACAGAGTATTTATTCTCAAAGGCGGCCCCGGTACGGGAAAAAGCACCTTTATGAAAAAAGCGGCAGAAGATGCGGAAAGCTCCGACTGTCACGTAACGCGTTATTATTGCAGTTCCGACCCCGATTCTCTCGATGCGGTAATAATAGAAAAAAACGAAAAAAAGACCCTTATCATTGATGGAACACACCCACATATAAGAGAAATGAAGTACCCCGGTGCAGTCTCCGAAATAATAAATCTAAGCATCATGTGGGACACAGAAAAGCTGACAGCCGAAAAAGAAAAAATAACAGAGCTCTCGGCAAAGAAGACTGCCTGCTTTGAAACGGCCTATAAGTATCTGAAAGCCGCCGCAGAGCTTGCACGCGCACAAAGTGCCATATCCCGAAAAGTATGTGATACAGATAAATTGAGAGCCGCTGTAATACGCTTTATTGCACCTTATAAGAAACAAAAGGGTAAAACGTCATCGGTCTACACGGAAGCATTTTCGATGAAGGGCACCGCATGTACGGATACTTTTTTTCAAAGTGCGGAAAAGATTTATTACCTCACGGATGTCATGGGTATTTCGGAGATCTATCTTGAAATCCTTTCCGACGAGCTTGAAAAGGAGGGAATAGCTCATACGAAGATCGTATGTCCCGTAAATACGGGAAAAATTTCGGGTGTCTATATGGACGGCGCAAAGCTCTTTATCACTCACGAAAACTACAAAGGCGAAACCAAAGCAGGAAAAAGAGTAAATATGAAACGTTTCGTAATAAGTGAATCGTCATCCTTTAAAGGAAGGTATCGTTTCGGAGAGAAATGTATAAGCGCCCTTCAGGAAGGTGCCGCCGAAAGCCTTGCATCAGCCGAAGAATACCACTTTGAACTGGAAAGCATATACGTATCCGCTATGAATTTCAAAAAAGTTTCAAAGCTTTACAGAGATAAAATCGTTCCCGTTATCCATTAGGTGGCTTGTTAAAGAACCCCTTCTGCGGTGTGAGTTAAAACCGCAGAAGGGGTTCTGTTTTTCCAAGGGTTCAAGCTGTCGCAAGACGTCTTTGTGTCCTCTTTATTATCTGTTTATAAAGATACGTCTGAAAATGAAGCAAAACAGCCCGGAGATATCATAAAAATTAGAACGAAGAAAGATACTTCTTAAGAAGATTGCTGTCTTTAGCCGAGATTTCGTCGTCGCCGTTCATGTCGGCATTATAAAAGCTGATATCATCAGTTATTCCTTTGATGTACTTTTTAATGGCAATGCTGTCTTTAGCAGTTACCTCTCCGTCACCGTTTACGTCGCCTCTCATGATAGTGGGAATTTCGGTCTCGTCAGTTACTGCTTCGCAGTTCTTGCAGTGTCTGCTCTCCAGACCTGTTTCTTCTTCGGTGGGAGCCTTGTCAACCGTGAATTCATCTTCGAAGTCGTGTTCACCTGCAACGAAAGTCCAGCAAATTGAACATTCGCCGCCGTAGCAAGGATCAAAGCCGTTTTCGAATGTGTGGTTAAGGTGGCTCCAGCATGTGTCGCAGTAGCCGTCGCCTTCGTTGTCAACGTGTTCAGCGGTTGCAGGATATTCAAGGCCGCAGCCGTAAGAGCATTCGCCCTTCATACAGGGAGCCCATGCACCGTTTTCATGGCCGAGACCTGCAACGAAGCCGCCGCAGTAGTAGCAAACGCCGTCCATACAAGCGGGAGTGTCATAGTTTGCACATCCGTAGCCTTCGATCTTCTGACCGCACTTAAGGCAGGTTCCGCCCTGACAAGGGAAGCTTTCGCCGAGGTCGTGGTCGCCGTAGCCGTAAATCTCTTCGCCGCAAACGAGACAGTTTACGCTTGCACAGTCAGCAGAGCCTTCGGGACGAACGCAGTCGGCAGTAATGGGAATGTACCAGGGGTTAAGCTGGTTTACACCGTTTTCATCATTGAAATAACCTTCGCAAACTTCGCAGTACCAGTGTTCAATGTTACCGGGAGTCTGACAGTCAACAGGTTCAACGCAGGGAACGTATGTAAGAGTATGATTAGGGTCACGTACGTCCTCTTCACATACTACGCAGTATGTGTCGCAGGGGTTGGCAAATGTGTGTTCAGCGGGAAGAATAACAGCCTTGAGGTTAGTGTTAAGTGTACATTCTGCATCAAGCCAAGCGTAACCGCAAAGTTCACAATACCAATATTCAATGTTACCGTTTTCTGTACATGTGGGAGCCTTCGCTTCAACGTGGATGATAACAGGATTAGGGCTGGGAAGCATAATTGCCTTGAGGTTAGTGTTAAGTGTACATTCTGCATCAAGCCATGTTGCTCCGCAAAATTCACAGTACCAATATTCAATGTTACCTGATTCGAGGCATGTAGGTTCCTTTGCTTCAACGTGTATAACGCTGTGAGCAGCATCAGGGTTAGTTATTTCATAACAGTTGATGCAAACAGGGTCACAAGGGTAGAAATATTCGTGTTTACCTTCAACGAAAGTCCAACAAACGGAGCATTCGCCGCCGAGGCAGGGGTCAAAGCCGTTTTCAAAGGTGTGGTTAAGGTGGCTCCAGCATACGTCACAGTAGCCGTCACCTTCATTGTCTTCGTGTTCGGCAGTTGCAGGATATTCAAGACCGCAGCCGTAAGAACATTCACCCTTCATACAGGGAGCCCATGCACCGTTTTCATGACCGAGACCTGCAACGAAGCCGCCGCAGTAGTAGCAAACGCCGTCCATACAAGCGGGAGTGTCATAGTTTAC
>SVTQ01000019.1 GCA_015063695.1 Oscillospiraceae bacterium | reverse complement strand
TACCTGCCGTGTACTTTTCGTGTACTTCGGCAAAAAAAGAAACCCGAAAACCCTTGTAAAATAAGGGTTTTCGGGGTAGTGACTACTATTCCCATTCTATGGTTCCTGTAGGTTTAGGTGTGATATCGTAGAGGACGCGGTTGATGCCTTCTACTTCGTTTGTAATTCTCTTTGTGATCTTATGGAGAATTTCGTAGGGGATCTCTTCGATGGTTGCGCTCATAGCGTCCGTTGTATTTACGGCGCGGATGATTGCGGGCCAGCCTTCAAAGCGGCTTTCTTCCTTAACACCGACGCTCTTGATGTCGGGGATTATTACGAAATACTGCCATACCTTTTCTGCAAGGCCGCAAACGTCAAATTCTTCGCGGAGGATCGCGTCAGCTTCGCGCAGAGCGTGGAGTCTGTCACGGGTGATGGCACCGAGGCAGCGAACGCCGAGGCCGGGGCCGGGGAAGGGCTGACGGTATACCATTGCGTGGGGAAGACCGAGGGCTTCGCCTACTACGCGGACCTCGTCCTTGAAGAGGAGCTTGAGGGGTTCAACAAGCTCGAACTTGAGGTCTTCGGGAAGACCGCCTACGTTATGGTGGGACTTAACTGCCTGCTTGCCTTCGGCCTGCTTGATGCTTTCGAGGATGTCGGGATAGATAGTACCCTGTGCGAGGAAATCTACGTCTTCAAGCTTTCTTGCTTCGTCAGCGAAAACTTCGATAAATTCTTTGCCGATTATCTTTCTCTTTGTTTCGGGATCGGAAACGCCTGCAAGGAGATCGAGGAATCGGTCTGTTGCATCTACATAGATAAGGTTTGCATCAAGCTCGCCTTCAAAGAGCTTGATCACGTTTTCGGATTCGTCCTTACGCATAAGACCGTGGTTTACGTGTACGCAGATGAGCTGCTTACCGATAGCCTTTATGAGAAGGGCTGCTACTACTGAGGAGTCAACACCGCCGGAGAGGGCGAGGAGTACCTTTCTGTCACCTACCTGAGCTCTTACCTCTTCTATCTGTTCTGCGATAAAAGCCTCTGCAAGCTCTTTTGTGGTAATTCTTTCCATTGTTTCGGGTCTTACGTTTGTCTGCATTTTTCATCCTCCTGTATCTATGTAATAATAGTATAACTTTTTGATGTAAATATATTATCACACAATATAAATCATGTCAAGAAATTTTACGTTCAACAATGTAGGAATTTTGGCTTTTTTGCTTGATTACTTTGTGTATTTTTGGTAGAATTAATCGAATTCAAAGGATAAGGTGAATTAATGAAAAAGGATCTGCTGTGTAAGCTGCGTGACGGAGAGCCTCTTTCGGGCTATGAGCAGATAATGCTTATAGTGCGGTTGAGTATGCCTGCTATAATGGCTCAGCTCTCGTCTATTATAATGCAGTATATTGATGCCTCCATGGTGGGAAGGCTCGGTGCTTCGGGCGCCGCTTCAATAGGTCTTGTTACCTCCTGCACCTGGATGTTCGGAGGGCTTTGCAGCGCGGCTGTGACGGGCTTTACCGTTCAGGTGGCGCAAAAGATAGGAGCAACGGAGTTTGCTCTCGCCCGTAATATAATGAAGCTCGGATTTCTTTTTGCCTTGGGCTTCAGTTTTCTTCTGGCGGTAACAGGCTCGGTGATGAGCTTTTATTTGCCGGGGATCCTCGGGGCGGATATTTCCATAGCTGAGAACGCCACGAAATATTTTCTGGTCTATTCCTTATCCCTGCCGTTCTATCAGCTAAATCAGATATCAAGCGGAATGCTCCAGGCAAGCGGAAACATGAAGGTTCCGGGATTTCTCCATATTCTTATGTGTCTTCTTGACGTTGTGTTCAACTTTATATTTATATTTGAGCCCGTAACCTTATGGGGAATTACTTTACCCTGTATGGGTCTCGGAGTGACGGGGGCCGCCCTTGGTACAGCGGCGGCGCGAATAGTTGTTGCCGTTATAATGACCATTTACCTTTTTGCTTGCTCGGATATTCTCTCTCTTCGCCGCGGAGAAAAGTTCAGACCTTCTTTCGGTTATTTGAAAACGGGGCTTCGCATAGCCCTTCCCGTTGGCTTTGAGGAGCTTGTTTCGGGCGGAGCTTACGTTGTTTCCTCTGCCATAGTTGCCCCGCTCGGAACTATTGCCATTGCGGCAAACTCCTTTGCGCTGACGGCTGAGAGCCTTTGCTATATGCCGGGCTACGGAATAAGTGCAGCATCTACTGCTATAATAGGGCAGAGCATCGGCGCGGGCCGACGTGAGCTTACAAGGAAGCTCGGCTGGGTTGCAGTTCTTTTCGGAATGCTTATTATGACTTTGTCGGGCGTTCTTATGTATATTTTCGCGCCATTTATGATGTCCCTTCTGACAACAGATGCAGAGGTTCTCTCTCTCGGTGTTAAAGTTCTTCGCATCGAGGCCTTTGCAGAGCCCCTTTTTGCGGCGGCTATCGTCGCTCTCGGAGTTTTCAGAGGCGCAGGCGACACCCTTGTTCCAAGCCTTATGAGCTTTATCAGCATGTGGGCAGTAAGGCTTCCTCTTGCCGCATTTCTGGCATCGCGCATCGGACTTACGGGCGTGTGGATCGCCATGTGCACGGAGCTTTGCTTCAGGGGAATAATATTTATTATTCGGTTGTCAGGTAGCAAGTGGCACCGAAAAGAAAAAGTTAAAGCCGCAGATTAGACCTGCGGCTTTCAGACCGAAGACAAACTTGGTATAACGCAGATGTAAGCAAAAGAATTTGTATAAACGCAAAGCTTTCTTGATGAAATCATCTGACATTGAAAAGGCGGGCGAAAGCCCGCCACATCTGCTTTTGGCGAGTTTTTTCCTCTACCATAGGCAACTACGGCGTGAACCCCAAACATTCGATGAATGTTTGAGGACCCCTTGCGCCGACGAGGAAAAAATCGCCAAATCTACCTGCGTTTTTCTCAGTCTGACTCAGAGTGTAGACTTTGTCTACACTCTAAAAGCCGCAGATTAGACCTGCGGCTTTATTTATGCGTTTTTATCTTTTTTGTCAGAACCGGGCTTTACGTTCAGCATTGCAAAGGCAATGACCGTAACGCCGATAAAGGCAACTGCGGTGAGAATGAATTTTGATTCTTCCGTTATTTCACCTCTTGTCTTTTCCGATGCTTCAAGCATTTCGTGGAGAGCGTTTTCGCTTACGTCTTTATTTATAGCCGAGATCTTGGTTATTTCAAAGGAGTCTGCGCTCTGAGGTTCGATGGAAACAGCCACGTATTCGGCGGCGAATTTATCGTCCATAACAGAGGTGTCACAGCGGATGACCGAGGGAGTGGAGGGCGAAAGCTGTGCCGAATATTCATATCGGACGTTACCCTTACCTATTATTACCTTAACGGGTATTTCTTTTTTTGCATCTGACAAAGCGTTTATGGAAACGTCAAAGGAAGTTGCGTTTTTAAGGAGCTTCGGAGTGTCGAAATAGCAGAGCACAGTTCCCGAGGATTTTGACTCGCTGTCAAGGCTGCCGCTGAGACAGCGGCAACTGTCAAGACCTTCGAAAGCCGCCATGGGGATGCTGACTTCCGTTGAGAGGCTTGTAACTGCGCCTGCGAAAATGAAGCTTTCCGTACTGAAGGACTTTGTGAAGTCCCAAAGGTCGTATCTGCCCTGAGGTGCGGGACGGCGCAAAACAAGACCTTCGTGTTCGGTTACGTTTCTTGAATCGTTTTCTCCGAAGGGGATTTTTTCTATTGTGTCTATCACGGATGAAGGGTCAATGGCGTGTCTTGTGAAGGAGATAATAACTGCGCCAGTACCCATGGAGACTGCGTTTTCGGATATCCCTTCCGAAAGCTCCTTTATTTCTTTGGAAGAAATTGCTTTTTCGGGCTGCCAGAACACCATATGTCCCGACGGTGAAGTGCCGATACCCTGGGTGAGCTGTGAGGACAGCTTATATGCCGTTGTCATGGCATCGGTGGGCGCGCTTTCGCATTCGTAAAGAAGATACCATCTGAAGGATCCGAGGGTGGATATCATCTGAGAGATCACTTCGGACACCATAACGGGGTCGGCTCCGTGTTTTCCCATGCCCGAGAGAGGGTCATAGAGGTAGTTTGCTCCATCGCCGTCTCCGCCGTAGACGTAGCCGTCACCGAAGGGGACGATGACCGCCGCTTCCGGTGCGTTTGGTCTTGCGGCGATACAGGTGAGCCTCAGAAGCTCTGCGTAATTTTCGGCTCTTGTAATAAGGCTTTCCTCTTCCGTGTAGCTGTAGAGCATACAGTCAACTCTGGAGCCGAGGATAATTCCCGAAATACCCGAGTATCTTGAGGAGAGAAAGTCTATCATCGTCATGTAGGAAAGACTTGCTGCGTAGTCGCGGCTGTCCGGCACAACGTATATCGCGGGAACGTCGGGGTTTTTGTTTTCAGAGAGAATTCTGAGATAAACGTTAACTCCGCTTCCGTCAAGAAAGCTTATTTTCGAGTCAAGCTCTGTAATATAGCTGCCCGAAAGGTAGGAGAAGGAGCCTCCGTAGGAATGGACTCTTCCGCCCTTTCCGTCAGTGCTGAGGAGTCTGTCAAGGTAAACGTCAACTACTGCGTGAGAGGCATTTGTTCTGAATACGTCCGCCGCCTCGCTGCTCTGTATACCGAGAACGGAGCTACCTGTTGTGAAGCTGTCGGGAGTTACAGCCGGGGAGACCGAGGCTGATGCAATTTCTTCTGTTTCGTTTGCCTGGATGGTGATAAAATATTTATAAAGATGGGGGTTCAGCTTAAGTGAGCCGGTGTCGAAGGTTATTTCGAAAACGGTGGTTATGTCAAGGGATGCCATGAGGATATTACCGTCTTCGGTGCCGTAACGGTCATCCTTTGCATAGACGTTTAGCTTTGCTCCGAGGTTATTTACCACCGCGCTTGAACGGAGTGTTCCGCCAAGTCTTATTTTTGCACCGCCTTCAAGGACGGAGCAGGAGGAGATACTGCAGGGATAGTCGGTTTTATCGTAAACTTCGTCTTCAAAGCAGGTCATTACCGCGCCGTGAAGGGTCAAAGCCTCGCCTTCGGTTTCGGAAACTCCTGCAAAGGTGAGCATATAGTTTTTGGTACCCTTGAAGGCAGGGAACATGAAGGAGTATCTGTTTTTGCCGCTGCTGAGTGTCAGCGTTGCGATATCCGTATATTCTTCTGCTTTACCGTTCCAAACGGAGAGGGTCATTGTTCCTGCTTCCGCACCGGATGCGGTGACCATGGTGCAGATCGTTTTCGCATCCTCAGGGACACCTGCAAGCTCTGCGGTCACGTCTGCGGAGCCGTCCTTTACCGTAGGTTCAATTCTGTTTTCATATAACTCCATTCCGTTTTCGGACGTAAGCTTATCCGAGGAGAAAAGAGGAATATGTGAGTAGGAATAGCTCTTGTCGGCATAGAGGGCAGACATTATTATACTTCTTATCTCTTCGGGGCAGGAGAGGGTTATAACGATTTCGTTTATGCTGTCAAGCTTATCAAAGGCTGAAACGGGGAGATAAACGTCGTATTCTCCGCCGAGCTCTGTAGTTGTTATTACGGTGTGATCTGTGGCTCCCGAGCGCAGTGTGATCTCAAGCTCGATATGCTCGCCTTCAACGGTTGCTCCCGCGTAGATACGCAGATAAAGCTCTTTGTATTCGGAAAGGTCCAGAGGTTCTTCATAGGTTTTTGACAGGGTAACGGGCCATGCGCCCTCTTCTTCGTCGCGGTTTATGAACAAGGAGTCGATCCCTCTGAACTGAGCCGCGGTCAGCGTAAAGCCTTCGATTTCGGCTTCGGTGGTCTCTTTATAGTTTTCAACGGCAAATTTTCCTTCCGTGTCGGCTATTCCTTTTGCAGGGATGGAGTGAGCTTTGTAAAGCTCACTTGGTTCTTCTGCCGCGGTTACGGCGGAGAAAACTCCAAAGGCGGAAAAAAGAACTGCAAAACATAAAACAAGAGCGGAAATTCTCTTTAAAATACGGTTATTCATTTTTCCTCCTTTCTGCGGTGTTGGTGAATTATTTCCCACACCAATATTACTTCAATATACAGTTTACCACAAATATTGCGTTCTGTACATAACATTCTGTTGATTTTTTTGATATTATCTGTATAATTATAATATAAATACATTAAAACATCTATAACCATGAGGATCCAAATGGAAAAGACGTACAGATTATTTGACGATGACAGTTATATAAAAGAATTTGATGCTGCGGTGCTTGACTCTTTTGAAGAGGATGGAAAATACTGCGCCGTTCTTGACAGAACCGCTTTCTTCCCTGAGGGCGGCGGTCAGGATGCCGACCTTGGCACCCTTGACGGGATAGAAGTTCTTGACGTTCAGGAAAAGGACGGAGTTATCATACATTATACGGCGACACCCCTTGAAAAGGGAAAGACCGTTTGCGGAAGGATCGATTTTGACGAGAGATTTCGCAGAATGCAGAACCATACGGGCGAGCATATTCTCTCTGGAATAGTTCACACTCTTTACGGCTTTGAAAACGTGGGCTTTCATCTTTCAAAGGAATACGTGAGAGTTGATTTTGACGGAGTTCTCAGTGCCGAGGACGTGAGAAAGGTTGAATATCTCTGTAACAAGGCGATTGTAGAAAATCACCCTGTAAAGGCATACTATCCCGACCCCGAAACCCTTGATACCATTGAATACAGAAGCAAAAAAGACATTTGCGGAAAAGTGCGCCTTGCGGTGATAGAAGGTGTTGACGTCTGCGCCTGCTGTGCTCCGCATGTGGCAAGCACGGGAGAGATCGGACTTCTGAAGGTGACGGACTTTATAAAGTACAAGGGCGGCACCCGTCTTGAGATAGTCTGCGGCATCGATGCTCTTGAAACTTTTTTTGCGGAGCATGATATGCTTTCCAAAATAGCCGTTTCCGCTTCCGCCAAGAGAGAAGAGGTTCCCTCTGTTTTTGAAAGGCTGAATGGGGAGATAAGAGCCCTCAAGGGCGAGCTTTCCTCGGTCAACCGCGCCTATTCCGAAAAGCTTCTTTCCGAAATCAAGTATACAAGCGGAAACCTCTGCTATTTCTTCGGCGCAGGCTTTGACGTAAACATCATGCGTGATTTCGTGAACGGCGGAAAAGAGAAGTGCAAGGGTGTTTTTGCCGCTTTTGCAGGTGATGATAAGAAGGGATACAGATATATCGCCGCATCAAACAACGTGAATATGAGAGAGAATGCACCCAGAATAAACTTCGCCATTGACGGAAAGGGCGGAGGCTCTCCCCAGATGATACAAGGAACGGCAAATGCCGAAAAAGAAGCTATAATCGATTTCTTTGAGAAAATGTAATGCTAAAAACGATTAACCCCCGAAGTGCAGTGGCACTTTCGGGGGTGTGTTGTAGTATGGGGCGTTTTTTAATTTGTTCTTTCGATAAGGTGGATATCTTCGGGGGAGAATACAAGGCCGACCTCTGCGTCCTCATAGTAGGGACGGGTGGAGGAGACAAGGTATTCATAGCCTTCGGTGGAGAAGGTGACCTCGTAGATACCGGGCTTAATGTTCTCGGGGTCAAAGTCGTACTTGACCTCGGAAATCTCAACCTTTTCGCCGTCAACAAGGCTCCATGCGGAGGCGTTGGCCCACATTTCAAGGTCTGTGTCGAGGGCGATACTCTCCTTGATGTCCTCAACCTTCTTGAAGATGTTCATGGCGTAGATCTCTTCGCGGAAGAGCTTACTTTCAACCTTGTTTTCCTGCTTGACAACGGCATTTACGGTGATGGAGGTTCCTGCCGCTGTTGTGAAGGTTACGGGATATGTTCCGATCTCTTTCTTGATATCGTGCTCGATCTCCTTGATGGCAACGCGCTCATCGGTTTCGGAGTCCCATGCTTCCGCAGAAGCGAGGGTCTCGATGGTTACCTTGTCCAGCTCGTCAATATCGGAAATGTCAAGAAGGAAGTCGCTGGCGCTTATCTTTTCGCTTTCCTGTTCGTTGTAGATAGGCTTGTCCTGAACTACCTGAAGCTTGATGGTGATGGAGGTACCTGCTCTTGTTTCAACGACCATATCGTGGCGGACCCCTTTGAATACGTGGCTCTTAACTATGCCCTTGAGCATACCGTTTTCACGGGGAACGACTTCAAGGTGCTCGGGACGGATAACAACTCCGACCTTGTCGCCGATAAGGCGGTCGCCTGTGTTGCATTTGAACTTTTTGCCTTCAAATACGACGGTTTCCTTGTCTGTGATAACACCGTCGATAATGTTTGTTGTGCCGACAAAGCGGGCAACGAATTCGTTGGCGGGACGGTGGTATATTTCACTCGGTGTTCCGACCTGCTGAATTTTACCTTCGCTCATAACGACTATTTTGTCGGACATGGTGAGGGCTTCTTCCTGGTCATGAGTAACGAAAATAAAGGTGATGCCGACCTCTTTTTGGATCCACATAAGCTCAAGTTGCATCTCCTTGCGGAGCTTTGCATCAAGGGCGGAAAGGGGTTCGTCAAGAAGGAGGACCTTAGGTTCGTTGATAAGAGCTCTTGCGATTGCGATACGCTGCTGCTGACCGCCTGAGAGCTGAGTGATCTTTCTGTTTTCAAAACCTTCAAGGCTCACAAGCTTCAGCATTCTTGCGACCTTCTGCTTTATGATATCATTGGGTTCTTTCTTTATCTTGAGACCGAAGGCGATATTTTCATATACGTTAAGGTGGGGGAAAAGGGCATATCTCTGAAAAACTGTGTTGAGCTCGCGCTTGTGGGCGGGGAGATCGCCTATATCCTTTCCGTCAAAGAGCACAGCCCCTGAGTCAGCTTCAACGAAGCCGCCGAGAATTCGGAGCAGTGTGGTTTTTCCGCATCCCGAAGGACCCAGTAAAGTGACAAATTCATTCTCATTGATGTCAAGGGAGACATCCTTCAGAACAGCTTCGCCGTCGAAGGATTTAGAAATGTTTTTAAATTCTACAATCTTTTTGTTTTCCACGATTGCAGCCTCCTTTGTTACAAATTTGACAGATTACCGAAAATCGCATACACCGTATTTTGACTTTTTTGTCTGTATTATTTTAATTATAGCTTTTTTTAATAAAAAGTGCAATATATTTTTTTAATTTGTATGCTTCAAAGCGTATTTTTTTACTCGGTGCTTGACCGTGACATTATATAATGGTACAATTAGTTATAATGTTTTGGACGGAGGTGCCTATGGGAGTTCTGACTCTGAGCGGCAGAGAGTTTTTGATGGACGGCGAGCCCTTTCGCATCATTTCGGGCGCTATCCATTATTTCCGTGTTCATCCCGATTATTGGGCGGACAGACTTAAAAAGCTTAAGGTTTGCGGCTTCAATACCGTTGAGACCTATATCTGCTGGAATCTGCACGAGCGAAAAGAGGGCGTTTTCGATTTTGAGGGACCTCTTGACGTAGTTAAGTTTATTGAGATAGCGGAAGAGCTGGGCTTGAACGTAATAATCCGTCCCGGTCCCTATATCTGCGCCGAGTGGGAGCTTGGCGGTATTCCTTCAAGGCTTCTTGCCGACGGCGTTTCCCTCAGATGCAGTGATCCTTTGTATCTTGAAAAGGTGATGCCTTACTACAAAGAGCTCTTTTCAAGAATTCGTCCTCACCTTTGTACAAACGGCGGAAGCATAATAATGGTGCAGGTGGAGAATGAGTACGGAAGCTACGGCGACGACAGGGAATATATGAAGCGCGTTGCCGAAATATACAGAGAAAACGGCATTGACTGTATGCTCTTCACCGCAGACGGTGTATATTGGGGGATGCAGGAAAACGGAGCTGTGGAAGGTATTTTTGCGGCGGCAAACTTCGGAAGCGACCCGGGGTGGCATTTTGACGTAATGGACGAGAAGCGGCCGGGTGAGCCTCTTATGTGCGCCGAATTCTGGTGCGGTTGGTTTGAGCACTGGCACGGTGAGCACAAAGTTCCCTCAAAACCCGAGGATATCGCAAAAATGGTTCGTGAGTTCTTTGACCTTGGTGCATCCTTCAATTTTTATATGTTCCACGGCGGAACGAACTTCGGTTTTATGAACGGTGCGAACTATTCTGAGGAGGAGGGGCAGTATCAGCCGACCGTTACAAGCTACGACTACGGTGCGCCTCTGAGTGAAGCAGGAGATATGACCGAGACCTATTTTGCAGTAAAAGAGGCAATTGCCGAAAAGACAGGCGTTTGCCCTCCCGATATAAAGGTGGAGGACACGCCAAAGGCATCTTACGGAAAGCTTGTTCTTACAGAGCAGGCAAGCCTTTTTGATAACCTTGGAAATCTTTCGTCAACTGTAAAAAATGCAACCCCTCTCACTATGGAGCAGGCGGGGCAGGACTTCGGATATATGCTTTACAGAACGGAGCTTAAAGGCCCCACGGGACGTTTGGAGCTTGAGTTCTCCGAGCTTCGGGACAGAGTTCAGGTGTTCCTTGACGGCTCCTTTGTGGGCATGAAGGAGCGCTCCTTTTCAGATGAAAAGATATTCGTTGAAGCAGGGAAGGACAGAAAAGCCCGTCTTGATATTTTAGTCGAGAACATGGGCAGGATCAATTACGGCTATAGAATTTTTGAAGAAAAGGGCATAGTGGGCGGTGTGCGTCTTAACAAGCTATATCATTTTGGCTGGGAGCACTATCCTCTCACCATGGAAGACCTTTCCGCGCTTGAATGGAAGGCGGCGGGTGATTTTGACGGCCCTTCGTTTTACAGAGGAAAGCTTGAAATTACGGGTAAGCCCTCGGATACATTTGTAAAGACTACGGGCTTCACAAAGGGCTTTGTGACGGTAAACGGCTTTAATCTCGGGCGTTTTTACAACTCTGCAGGACCCACAAAGACACTCTTTCTTCCTGCGCCCGTGCTGAAAGAAGGGGAAAATGAGATAATAGTTTTTGAGACCGACGGATGCTCTGCCCCCGAAATAGAATTCGTTTCGGCTCCTATTCTCGGATAATGGGGAGAGAAGGTATGCTTTATTCAAGAGTGCTTTATAAAAGCGCGGAAAGGCTGTCTCCGGAGGGAGTTCGTTCAAGGTACGTAATAAGTCAGAGCTTTGACATTATCGTGGTGGAATTTGAGTCGCTTTACAGCGAGCCTTACGTGGCGTACTACAAAAAATATCCGCCCGTGCCAAGGGATTTTGAAGCCCCCAGCGAAAACGTAAAGGGAATGAGCGAAGCGGCAGTCTTTCTCTACAGGCTTCACTGTAATAAGAATTATAAGCCTTACAGAGTAGATAAGTTTATTGAGCTATAACAGAAGAACCCCAGATCCTGTGTGGATTTGGGGTTCTTCTGTACTAATGAGCAAGAATGGACAGTCGGGGACGCCTGTCCCTACGGTTCAATGATATCGTTTAATTAGCCTTCTCCTGAGGGAGAAGGGGGACCGCTTTGCGGTGGATGAGGAGTTATGTGGAAGTTCGTTGACACCTCATCCGTCACCTTCGGTGACACCTTCTCCCACTGGAGAAGGCTGATTTAAGTTCTCCGTGTCAAAAAAACTACGATGTTTAGATATTACGTGTCTTAAAGTGTGCCGTTCATAAAACCGCTTTCGGCAATTGTCTTTTCTGTTCCTGCGATGATGTTTGTCTTTTCACCCGTTAAGGGAAGGGGACTGCCGTCAAGGCGCATGGCGACACCGCCTGCTTCATTTAGTATTACAAGACCTGCGGCAAAGTCCCACAGGGCGAGAATCTCTTCAAAGAAGAGACCTGCTCTGCCTGCCGCAAGATAACAAAGGTCAAGGGCTGCCGCGCCGTAGCGTCTGAGATCCATACATTTGGGGAGAATATCCTTTGCCTTTCTGAAGGTCTCGTCCCAAAGCTCTGCATTATATGGCGCAGTGCCGAAAAGAACTATTGTATCCCTTAGGGGGAGGTCTGTAACGTGCATGGGCTTGTCGTTGAAGTACGCGCCGTGGCCGACGGCTCCCGTGAACATTTCGTCGGTGTAGGGGGCGTATACCGCGCCTGCATAGGGCACGCCGTCCTTGAAGCAGCCGATGGAAACACAGCTGTGGTGCATGTCCCATGCAAAGTTGGCAGTGCCGTCAATGGGGTCTATAACGAAAACAAGACCTTCCTTCAGTTCGTCCTTGTCCGTTCCTTCCTCACAGAAGAACTTTGCATCGGGATACATCTCATGAAGGGCGGAAACGGCGTAGTTCTGTACCGCAACGTCGTATTTTGTAACAAGGTCGCGGCATCCCGTCTTTGTTTCAACGCTCAGCTCATCCGACGATGCGGAAAGCATGATATTGCCGCATTCAAGGGCAACCTTTTTCATATCTTCAAGAAGCTTCATATTAATAGCCTCGCTTTTCATCTGTTTTTTTGCAAAGAGCATTATACTACATTTTAATTTTTTTGCAACCCCTTTTTAAAGTTTAGCCGAGATTTTATTGAATTATTTTCGTCTATATGATAAAATGATATTAGATTAATAACGAAGGTCGGTGAAAACATGACAACTGAAACAATTTATCTGAGAGAAGACGATTCTGCCGTTAAGATGCAGACGTTTATACATGACGACAGCGCAAGCGTATATGCAGGTAAAAGAGCCGCAATGGTCGTTCTTGCAGGCGGCGGCTACTTTTTCCTTGCCAACAACCGCGAGGGTGAGCCCGTTGCCATAAACTATTTTGCCGCAGGCTTCAACTGCTTCCTCGTTGATTATTCGGTAGGCGAAAAAGCGGCGTTTCCCCGTCCCGTAGAGGACGTTTCAAAGGCTATCGTACATATAAGAAGAAACGCTGAGAAGTACAACGTTGACCCCGAAAGAGTTTACGTTATCGGTTTTTCCGCAGGAGGACATCTTGCGGCATCAATGGGTACCTTCTGGGCAGAGCCTTGGGCAAAGTCCGATGAAGATATGGCATTCGGCGAAAACAAGCCTACGGCAGTTCTTACCTGCTATCCCGTAATCACGGGCGACACAAGATATTATCACCACGACTCCTTTATGCGCATGCTGGGTTATCCCATCGAGAAGCAGGATGCAACAACAGAAGAGCTTGACCGCTACAGCATAGAAAAGCATATCACGGAGAATACGGTGCCCGCATTTATATGGCACACCTTCGAGGACGATTGCGTTCCCCTTGAAAACTCTCTTATGTATGCTTCGGCTCTTAAAAAAGAGGGAATCCATTTTGAAATGCACGTTTACCCCAAGGGAAACCATGGTCTCTCCATTTCAACCAAGGAAACATGGTGGGGAGCTGACATTCTTGCCGATCCCCACGTTGCCACATGGTTTGACGACAGCCTTGAATTTTTGAAGATATTTTAAGAGGTAAATAAAATGGCTAAAGAAAAAAGATTTGAAAAGATTTATTCGCAGGGCGGTTTGAGTGTTATAGAGATCTGGGTGGATAAGGAAACGGGCGTAAACTACATTTTCCATCAGAGCGGCTACGCAGGCGGCATGACACCCCTTCTTGATAAGGACGGAAAACCCGTTATTTCGCCTGTTTTGAACGGATGATAAAAAATAAACACTATGAAAGGAAATCATAGTGCGTATTTTTTGCATGATTGTAGAAATGTTGAAAATTTGAGTGGTTTATGGTATAATGCAATCAGTTCGAAAAACTTGAATTTACGGAGGCGTGTCGTGAATACTTTAGAGCAAATCAGTCATGAAACGATGATATTTATGCGTGGAAAATATCGGCTTGATGAAGTAGGGGATGGAAAAAATGAATTAAAATTCAAACAAGGTCAAAAGACTATCCTTACTATTTATATTCATGACGACAAATATACTTTTCTAATCATCTTTGGAAAGAAAGAGCGAGAGCTTTTTGAAATGCAGCAGCAAGAATTTTCAGAGTATATTTTAGATTATTACAATAATTCAAAAACTTACCATGATGGAAAATGGATGTTTATTGATGTTAAAACTTTACAACAATTGGAAGAAGTAAAGAAACTTATTCTTATCAAAAAGAAGCCTAACAGAAAGCCGTTTCCCAAAGAGAATGCTTTATTTTCAATGTGCGGACAACGCTGTGATTTGTGTGTCCATTATCAGAATTTGGATGAGCAATTGCGAACTATTATGGAACTGCATCTCACTAAAATGTGGGGAAATACAGATTGGAGTATGCGTTGTGGAGGGTGTTATAGTGAAAATTGCTATTGTAAGGATGAACCTTGTAATGCAAAAAGCTGCATAGTAAAAAGAAAATTATCTGAATGTAAAGAATGTGAGGAATATCCGTGTATTAAAGCTACATCAGCAGACTACCGTTCCATGATACATACTGAAGTTCATTATGCTGATGAAATAACATGGGGAATACTTCCGTATGTTCCAAATCAGTATGAAAATGTATAAATGATGTGACAATTCCAATTTGTCGGTCTTATATAATACAAGGCACAAACCACCCTGTGATTTTTAACGGTCATAGGGTGGTTTTAAAATTTGTATCAAGATATGTTGCTTTCGGGGCTTTTTGCATAAGAAAAGAGACTCCGGAAACGGAGTCTCTTGATAATCTCTGTGAGAAGTATGAACTTATCTCTTGCTGAACTGGGAAGCACGACGAGCTGCTTTGAGACCGTACTTCTTTCTTTCCTTCATTCTGGGGTCACGAGTGAGGAAGCCTGCCTTCTTGAGTGCGGGACGATATGTTTCGTCTGCGAGAAGAAGTGCACGAGCTACGCCGTGACGGATTGCGCCTGCCTGACCGGAGAAGCCGCCGCCGTTAACGTTAGCTACGATGTCAAACTTACCCATTGTGCCTGTTACGCCGAAGGGCTGGTTGATAACGAGCTTGAGTGTTTCAAGTCCGAAGTAATCGTCGATGTCACGGCCGTTGATCGTGATCTTGCCTGTGCCGGGGAAAAGACGAACTCTTGCTACAGAACTTTTTCTTCTGCCTGTACCGTAGAAATAAGGTTTTGCACTTGTATACATTTTCTATATCCGTCCTTTCTTACATTTTTACTTCGTATACTTCAGGCTTCTGAGCAGCGTGCTTGTGAGCATCACCTGCGTAAACCTTCAGACGAGTGAGTGCCTTGCGGCCGATAGAGTTGTGGGGAAGCATGCCCTTAACTGCGAGTTCAACTGCGAATTCGGGGCGCTTTGCCATCAGTTCCTTGTACTGAACAGCCTTAAGGCCGCCGATGTAACCGGAATGACGATAGTAGTATTTCTGTTCAAGCTTTCTACCTGTGAGAACTGCCTTGTCAGCGTTGATGATGATTACGAAATCACCGCAGTCAACGTGAGGAGTGAACTCAGGGTTGATCTTACCGCGAAGAATGGAAGCAGCGGCAGCAGCAGTCTTACCGAGGGGCTTGCCTGCAGCGTCGATGATATACCATTTGCGGTTAAGGGATTCGCTCTTTGCCATGAATGTAGACATAGATTTTTCCTCCGCTATTTAGCATTAAGTTTAATTTTTTAGCAGGATGATTATAACACAACAGCAGTGCCGTGTCAATAGGTTTTTTCAAAAAAAATATAAAAAATTTAAAATAGCATGGCATTATCTTTGATTTTCTCTTGAAATCTCGTTTTTTCTCGTTCAAAACGGTATTTTTAAACGTAAAAAATGTTGCTTTGATTTTATAAAAAATGCACTAAAAACGAAAAAAGAAGCCTTCTCACGGGGAAGAAGGCTTCTTCCAGAGTGTAGACAAAGTCTACACTCTGCAGCAGACTGAGAGAAACGCAGGTAGATTTGGCGATTTTTTCCTCGTCGGCATAGTTACCTATGGTAGAGGGAAAAACTCGCCATAAGCAGATGTGGCGGGCTTTCGCCCGCCTTTTCAATGTCAAATGATTTCATCAAGAAAACTTTGCGTTTATGCATATTCTTTTGCTCACATCTGCGTTATACCAAGTTTGTCTTCGGTCTGAAAGAAGCCTTCTCACGGGGAAGAAGTCTTCTTCTTCGGCATCTGAATGATGAGCGGACGAGCAATGCTCGCCCCTACCGGGAACAATGATGACGGTTGCTCTGTTTTATCCATGGTTATGATCAAAGTCTTTTCTTTCCTGTACGGATATCTTCTTCCTCGATGAGAGAATAGTAGCCTCCGCGGAGGGTTCTCAGAAGCTGTTCGTTGGTCTTTATCTCAAAGTCCGTGAGGATACCGCCTGCAGGGAAGTGGCCCTTATCGTGGTGGTCTGTGCCCGAGGTATATATCCTGCCGGGGTGTGTCTCTGCATAAGCCTTTGCGGCGGCGTTGGCGCTTTTCTGGTCGGGGTGTCCGTTATAGACCTCCCACCCGTCAACTCCCCAGGGCCAGATTATATGCTGATTGCATCTGAAGGGGTGCGCCTGGATCGTGATGATATCCTGCCAGGTATTATCGTGGAAGGTGTAGATATCTGTATCGTAGACATTTTCGTGGGAGAGAAGAAATTCTTCTGTCAGCCCATAGAGAAGGTAATCGTTATTGTACTGAGGGAAGCATATCTCGGCGCCGAGAAGGATGTTGAGCTTTCCCTCTGCCGCCTTTTTCAACTTGCGGTAGCCGTCAACGAAGAACTTGACCTTTTCCTCCCACGTGCCGTTCGGTGCTCCGAGGCTCAGGACGTGTTCGGTCAGGTGGTTTGTGAGCACTATGGTGCTATAGCCGTAGCGCACGTATTTTTCAACTATATTTTCTGCGGGCTCGCCTGCGCAGGGGCTTACCTCTTTGCTGTGGCAGTGGAGCTCGGTCTTATATTTTTTGTATTCCATTTGTATCACCTCACGTGGTTTATACATTTAGTATACTTCTTTTTATTTGTCATGTCAAATATTTTATATGATATTATTGACACATGATGTGTCAAATGATAAAATAATTTCGTAATTTATTACATGGAGGTTATTGTATAATTATGGAAAACATACTCATCACGATTAAAAGTTTTTTGGCAACAGGCTTTGTAAGCATTTGTTCAAAAATTCTCGTTACGGCACTTATCCTCATCGTCGGTCTTTGGATCGTTAAGGTAGTAATGAAGAAGTTTAAAAAGGGAAAGCTCATCGCCAAGGTTAATCCTGCTGCAAGAGGCTTTTTCTGCAGTGCTCTTGACGTAGTGCTCAAGGGTGTTATCATTATTTCCGCTTGTACATACGTTGGTATTCCCATGGCATCCGTTGTTGCCGTTCTCGGTTCTGCAGGCGTTGCCATCGGTCTTGCTCTTCAGGGCGGCCTTTCCAACATCGCAGGCGGCGTTATGCTTATCGTTACAAGACCATTTGATATCGGTGACTACGTTGAGGTTGCAGGCGTTGGCGGTACCGTTAAGGCAATAGGTATCTACTATACGACCCTCGACACACCCGACAACAAAAAGACCATTATTCCCAACGGCTCCGTTACAAGCTCCCCCATCATCAACTACACAACTAACGGTACAAGAAGACTTGACCTTGAATTCGGTGTTGCCTACAATGCCGATATCGACCTTGTCAAGAAAACTCTTCTTGAGGTCGCAACAAAGCATGAGCTTGTATTTAAGGATCCTGCTCCCGAGGTGTTCATGACTGAACACGCTGACTCTGCAGTTAAGTTCTGCCTGCGTGTATGGATGAACGGTGCCGATTACTGGACGGTCAAGGCTGACTGCACAGAGGGTGCAAAGAGAGCCTTTGACAGAGAAGGAATCGAAATTCCCTTCCCCCAGCTTGACGTACATCTTGATAAGTAATAAAGCGAAATCCCGAAGCCGCGGCTTCGGGATTTTTTATGGTTTCGCCGCTTATATTTCGTCCGTCACTTCCTTATTTATAATAAAGCCGTTTTTCCACTCTGTGCAAAGCCTTCTCCGTCTTATAAACCTTCCTCTTTTCCGAAGGGCAAGGGTGACGGCAATTTTTACGGAGTCTTCCTTAAAGCTAATAGTGTAGGTCATATAGTATCCGGTGTTTTTGGGAAAGCTTTCACTCCCACAGAATTCTTTTGCGGAGCGCGCGAGAGTTTCGAAGTATTTATTAATTCTGCTTGTTTCTTCCCCTTCGAAAAAAGGGTATTCAATATGCCAAAGATGACCTACGTCAGTTTTTTTCTCATGGTTCATGTGTGTCTCCTTAATTTAATACGGGGTATTGCAAAAATGCCAAAAACAATGTATACTGTACCTGTATTACGTAGATTTTCGGGAGGTAAAGATGTCCGATAACAGATCCCCTGCGGCAAACAGAATAAGACCCGAGTCTTTTGACGATATGGTGGGGCAGGCTCATCTTGTGGGTAAAAACGGTGTCCTTCGCCGTCTTGCCGCGAGCGGCAGGCTTTCAAGTATGATATTTTTCGGCCCTCCCGGCACGGGTAAGACCACCTGCGCCCGTATCCTTGCAAAGAATTCGGGAATGGAGCTTCGCCATCTTAACGCCACCACAGCATCTCTTTCCGATGTTCGGGCAGTTGCATCCGATGCAGACGGCATTTTCGGAGAGGGCGGAATTCTTCTGTATCTCGATGAAATTCAGTATTTCAACAAAAAGCAGCAGCAGTCCCTTCTCGAGTATCTTGAGGACGGCAGAATTACCCTTATTGCATCTACAACGGAAAATCCCTACTATTATGTATATGACGCTCTTCTTTCAAGATGTTCTGTTTTTGAGTTCAAGGGCGTTTCCGATAAGGCGCTCTTTCCTTATCTTAAAAGAATACTTCCGAAGCTTCACGAAGGTCTCACTGCGGACGATAAGGCTCTTGAATACGTGGCAAGATGCGCCGCAGGTGACGTGAGACGTTCCGTTACCATGCTTGAGGGCGCGGCGGCATACGTGAAGGGCGCGGGGGAGACCCACATTGACCTTGACACCGTGAAGAGATTTACTTCCGGCGTTATGGCAGGAGTTTTCGATGCCGACGGAGACGTTCATTATAACCTTCTCTCGGCTCTTCAGAAGTCTATCAGAGGCTCTGACCCCGATGGGGCGGTTTTCTATCTTGCAAAGCTTCTTGAAGGAGGAGATCTTATTTCTCCCTGCCGCAGACTTATGGTAATTGCCTCCGAGGATATCGGAGCCGCATATCCCATGGCAGCGGTCATTACACGCGCCTGTGTCGAGAGCGCAAAGGAGCTTGGGCTTCCCGAGGCGGCAATTCCCCTTGCCAACGCGGCGGTCATGCTTGCCACCTCACCTAAGTCCAACAGTGCATATCTCGCCCTCCACGCGGCGCAGGACGATATCAGAGCAGGAAGAGGAACTGATATTCCGACCCACCTTAAGAGCCCCTTATTTAAAGGATATAAATATCCTCACGATTTTGAAAATCACTACGTTCCTCAGCAGTATCTCCCCGATGACCTGAAGGGAAGAACGTATTACAAGTTCGGTGATAATAAGACCGAGGCGGCTGCGGCAGCGTACTGGGATAAGATCAAAAATAAAAAGTAAAAACTTTTTTAAAAAACTTTCAAAAAGGTATTGACATAGAGTTTTGTTTGTGGTATTATAC
The DNA here is from genome assembly GCA_015063695.1 of Oscillospiraceae bacterium. Taxonomy (GTDB): domain Bacteria; phylum Bacillota; class Clostridia; order Oscillospirales; family CAG-272; genus RUG14199. The sequence goes on along the minus strand of SVTQ01000019.1, from coordinate 24,571 downwards.
CCGTGTTAACCAAAGACAGCAGGTTCCGGTAAAAGCTCTGCTTTCCTGCCGAGGAAGACGTGATACAAGCTATTTATGTATTTAAGGTCTTTTTCGGCGAAACGGAAAAGACCTTTTTTGGTGCCTGCAAAAATTCGCATAGGAGGAATTTGAAATGCCCAGTGTAAAGGTATTAGAGCAGAAGAAAGCCATCGTTGCTGACCTCGCTGAAAAGTTTGGTAAAGCAGCTTCCGGTGTTCTCGTTAAATATCAGGGTATTACTGTTGAACAGGACACAAAGCTTCGTGCAAGTCTGCGTGAAGCAGGTGTTGAGTACGCAGTAGTAAAGAACACACTCATCGGCCGTGCTTGTGACGAAGTTGGTTTCGGTGCAATGAAGGAACATCTCGAAGGCATGAATGCTATCGCAATCAGCTACGACGATCCCGTTGCTCCTGCTAAAATTCTTAAGCAGTACGCTGAAAAGATCGAATGTTTCGAACTTCGCGCAGGTTTTCTTGACGGCGCAGTAATCGACACAGCAACAGTTGAGGCTCTTGCAGATACACCTACAAAGGAAGTAATGATCGCAAGAATTCTCGGCAGTATCCAGGGTCCCATCACCGGTCTCGCAGTTGCGCTTAACGCAGTTGTTGAAAAGGGCGGCGAAGCAGCACCCGCAGAAGAAGCTCCCGCAGCTGAAGAAGCAGCAGAAGCTCCCGCAGCTGAATAATTATTCAGCATAAAAGATTTAGAAAATATACACTACATTTTGGAGGATATTTAAAATGGCAAGCGAAAAGATTATTAGCATTGTTGAAGCTATTGAAGCTCTCACACTTCTCGAAACAAAGGAACTCGTAGAAGCTATCGAAGAAAAGTTCGGCGTATCCGCAGCTCCCGTTGCAGTAGCAGCAGTTGGCGGCGCAGCAGCTCCCGCAGCAGAAGAAAAGACAGAATTCGACGTAATTCTCGCTAACTTCGGTGCAAAGAAGCTCGACGTTATCAAGGCTGTTCGTGAAATCACAGGTCTCGGTCTTAAGGAAGCTAAGGAACTCGTTGAAGGCGCTCCCAAGGCAATCAAGGAAGGCGCTTCCAAGGAAGAAGCTGAAGAACTCAAGGCTAAGCTCACAGCTGCTGGCGCAGAAGTTGAAATTAAGTAATTTAATTCTATTCTATGCAAATAAAAAAGCGACGGGAAACCGTCGCTTTTTTGTTTTAACGGACGAGCAATGCTCGCCCCTACGAGGATATATGTTGATTGTTGATGAGAACGGGTCGTCGGGGAGCCGCCCCCTACGGGTAGAAGGGGAAAAATTATAATTCAATAACCGTTTTGCCAAGTTTTTTTGATAGTTCAGAAAAACGCGATGCCCCGCCCGAAGAATGACGGACATAAGTTACAACATATTCAGATTGGCGAACCATCCATTCATTACGTTTAATTATTGCAAAACGCGGAGGGACAGTTTCAAGATTTTCCGGATATAACGTTGGTAAAGGATGGTTTTTCTTGTTTGTGTCATGTCCGGGCATGTAGGCGAGAACTATGGCACATTCGATATGCGGGAATTCCTTTTTCAGTTTTAATAATTGATCTGCAACGATTATATCAAAATTTCCGTTGTTTCCAACCAAAAAATTTGAAACACTATGTTCTGTTATTAATCTGACGATTGCATTTGAAATTTCGTTTGATAATGAAACTGTGCAGTTTCTATGTCCGAAAAAAGTGCATGTTACCATAAATTTGTACCTAATATGATAAAAATTCTTGAAAATACAATTATTGACCAATATAGCGGACAATATTTTTCTTCATTATATCATAAACTTACACTGGTTGCAACCAATATTGGTCAAAAACTTGTGAGGTATATAATGGAGCAGAAAATCAGATGTGACAGGTTTATGGGAGCAAATCTCAAAAAGCTTCGTATGGAGAGCGGATTATCTCAAGAGAAGCTTTGCGCTGAGCTTCAACGTCGCGGCTGTGATATAGGGAGAACCACTTATGCAAAATATGAGGGCGGGGAGCTTAATATCCGTATAAGCGTGATAGTTGAGCTTCGTAAGATATACGGTTGTTCCTACGACGACTTTTTTGAAGGATTAGATAAAGAATAATCCGTGGCAAATTTGGATTTTGAAAAAGGCTCTAAGCTGACAAACGTTTGTTGTCGGAATAGAGCCTTTGTTTTTTGCGGACGAGCAATGCTCGCCCCTACGGATTGCTGGGAAAGATAATTGTAGGAGTGACGGGCGGATATGGAATCCGCCCCTACGGATTGAGGGGAAAGATAATTGTGGGAGTGACGGGCGGATATGGAATCCGCCCCTACGGATTTGAAAGCGTTTGTTTATTATAGTTTGTATTCCGTTCAAAAGTCTTTGAAAGGGGTTTAAGGGGGAAACTTTCTGCAGAAAGTTTCCCCCTTATCCTGTCATTCAGTTACTTCAAAATCAAATTCGATGGCGTTGTCGTCGCTGTGGTGAGCTATCCAAAGCTTGAACTTGCCGGGTTCAACCACATAGTTCATGTCTGCGTTCCAGAAAGCAAGGTCGGAAACGGGCAGAGCTATTTTAACGTTCTTTGTTTCACCGGGAGCGAGGGTCAGCTTCTTGAAGGCTTTAAGCTCCTTGACGGGGCGGGTTATGGAGCCCACAAGGTCTCTTGTGTATATCTGCACAACCTCGTCGGCAGTGTAGTTACCCTTGTTTGTAACGTTGAAGCAGAGGCCGATGGTCTCGTCTGCCGTGAAAACGTTCTTCGAAATTACCGCATCGGTGTATTCAAACTCGGAGTAGGAAAGACCGTAGCCGAAGGGATAGAGCGCTCCGATGGGGCAGTCGATGTACTTGCATTCAAACTTCAGCTTGTCAAAGGCAGGTCTGCCCGTGCTTCTGTGATTGTAGTAGAGAGGCATCTGACCCGATGCGTAGGGGAAGGACATGGTGGTTCTTGCCGAAGGAGAATAATCACCCGTTACAACGTCGCAAACTGCGTGTGCGCCTTCACTGCCGGGCGCCCAGATGTAAAGGAGCGCGTTTACCTTATCCTTGATATCTCCGAGAAGAAGAGGTCTGCCTGCTGAAATAAGAAGAACAACGGGCTTGCCGAGAGCGGAAAGCTTTTCGATGTATTCCTTCTGGTCGGCATCAAGCTCCAGGGAGACCTTGCTTGTTGCTTCTCCCGTATCCCAATAGCGTTCTGCCATAGCGGCAACGATAACGTCACAGTCAGACATCTTTTCCAGTGCCTTTTCAACGGAAGTGTCTTCTTCGAGGAAGGTAATTCCCGTTTCGGTTATCACTTCGCTTTCGGGATAAGCCTCTTCAAACGCCTGCTTCAGGGTCATAGTTCTCTTAGGCTGTTTGCAGGATGCCCAACAACCGAGGATGTTGTCAACTTCGGTGGCAATGGGGCCTGTGAGACCGATCTTCTTGCCCTTGTATTTTTCTCTTGTAAGGGGGAGAGTACCGTCGTTTTCAAGGAGCACAAGGCTCTTTCTGCCAATTTCGCGGCAGAGCGCAAGGCTCTCGTCTGTCATGAAGGGCTGAGGAGTTTTATCGTCCACAAAGGGCTCGTCCATAACGCCGATGAGGTATTTTGCCGCAAGAATTCTGAGAACGGAATAGTCTATCTGTTCCATTGTTATCTTTCCCTCGCTCACAAGCTCGGGAAGGTTATTATTGTAGAGGTTGCCAAGCATAACAACGTCAATTCCTGCGTCAAAGCCTTTCAGCGCCGCATCCTTTTCGTCCTCTGCGTAGCCGTGGTTTATAAGCTCAATTATGGCATCATAGTCGGAAACAACGAAGCCGTCAAAGCCCATTTTGCCGCGGAGGATGTCGGTCATTATTCTCTTATTACCTGCGCAGGGAACGCCGTTTATATCGTTGAAGGCGTTCATGAAGGTGCCCACCCCTGCATCAACACCTGCCTGAAAAGGCGGAATATAAGTGTTGAAAAGGGTCTGGTCGCTCATGTCGCATCCGTTATAGTCGCGGCCGCCCTCGCATGCGCCGTAAGCAACGAAATGCTTCATGCAGGCCATAACACCTCCGTCATTCTGGAAGCCCTTTACTGCCGCTTCACTCATCTTGGAGGCAAGGTAGGTGTCCTCGCCGAAGCTTTCGGCAACTCTGCCCCAACGGCTGTCACGCACCACGTCTACCATGGGTGCGTATACCCAGTGAACTCCGTCGCTCTTTGCTTCCTTGCCCGTTGCACCGTAACATTTTCTTACAAGGTCGGGCTCAAAGGTGCAGGACATTCCCAGGGGGATGGGGTAGGTCGTCCAGTATCCGTGGATAACGTCGCATCCCGTGATAATGGGGACGTTGTGGGGAGTGTATTCAACTGCGATCTTCTGAAGGGCGTTTACATTTTCGACTCCGCTTGCCGCAAGGAGGGAACCGCATCTGCCTGCGTTGTTGCCGCCTGATTTGTCCTTCTGCTCGGGGTTGTAGGAATGGTCGTGACCAACGTACTGTGTAAGCTGAATGACCTTTTCCTCAAGGGTCATTTTTGAGAGAAGCTCTTCTGCGCGCTCAAGGGCTTTTACGTAATCGGGATTATTTCTTGTGAACATAATTTTCTCCTGTTTATTACTTGTTTACCCAGTTTTCGGGCCTTCCTGCAAGGTACGCTTCTATATTTGAAACTACTATTCCCATAAGGCGCTCTCTTGTGGTTCGGGGCGCCCATGCAACGTGGGGAGTTATGACGGTGTTAGGGGCTCCGAACAGAGGACAGTCCTTTGACATGGGTTCGATCTCGAGCACGTCAAGTCCTGCGCCCGCAACCTTACCGCTCTCAAGGGCTTCAAGGAGGGCTTCCTCGTCGATAATGGGACCGCGTGCGGTGTTTATGATGCGGACTCCGTCTTTGCAAAGGGCGAGGGTCTCGCGGTTTATAAGCTTTTCCGTTTCCTTTGTGAGAGGACAGTGAACGGATATTACGTCGCTTTCTCTGAAGAGAGTTTCCTTATCAACAAAGGTTACGTTTTCTGCTGTCTTGGGAGTGCGTGTGTAGGCGATGACCTTCATGCCGAAGGCGAGGGCTATCTTTGCAACTGCCGCTCCGATACTGCCGTAGCCGATAATGCCAATGGTCTTGCCGTATATCTCGTCGGTGCCGCCAACGTAAGCTGTAAATATCTTAGCCTGCTTCCATCCGCCTCTCGCCACGAATGCCCCGTAATTTCCCGTGTTTGAGAAGAGCTCAAGCATAAGTGCGAAGGTGTGCTGTGCAACGGCGTTGGTTGAATACTGTCCTGCGTTGGAAACGACGATGCTGCGCTCCTTGGCGTATTCGGTATCTATCATGTTATAGCCCGTGGCAAAAACACCGATATAGCGAAGTTTCTTTGCCGCGTCTATTTCGTCTTTTCCTATTACCGTTTTGTTTATAAGAATAATGTCAGCATCCTTAATTCTTTCTGCGGTAAGGTGAGGGGGAGTCACGTCGTAGCAGGTGACCTCTCCGAATTTTTCAAGCACGGATATATCAACGTCACCGTTTGTGACGCTTGAAATATCGGTGCATACGATTTTAAGCTTTTTATCCATTTCAGTCCTCTTTTGTAAGCATGTGTAAAAGCCCCGTATGGCGGACGGCATGTCTGTCGTTCTCCACCATGCGGTCGATTATGTATTTCTTCCCCACAAGTATTACCATTCGCTTTGCACGGGTGATGGCGGTGTAGAAAAGGTTTCTGCAAAGGAGCATGGGTGCACAGGAGTAAAGAGGGAACACCACGAAGGGATATTCACTGCCCTGACTTTTGTGCACCGTTATCGCCCAGGCGTGTTCAAGCTCTTCAAGGAAGGCGATATCGTATTCGCATATCTTTTCGTCAAAGTCGATAACGAATATTCCTTCGGCATTGTTTATCTCTTTTATGATGCCGATGTCTCCGTTGAAGATGCCCTCGCCCTCAAAGCCGTCCTTTTCCCAGGCGAGGTCATAGTTATTCTTGGTCTGCATGACCTTGTCCCCTTCTCTGAAAACAATATCGCGGAATTTTCTTTCCTTCTTTGTTCTGTCGGGAGGGTTCATATAGCTCTGGAGCATTCTGTTAAGATATTCCGTTCCGCAAATTCCTTTTTTTGACGGGGTGAGTATCTGAATGTCGTCCACGGCGTTTGCTCCGTAGGAACGGGGCAGTCTGTTTTTATAAAGATCGCAAAGGGTCTTTGCAATGTCATCGTCATTATCTCGGGGAAGGAAGAAGAAGTCACTGCTCTTGTTTGTTATCTCGGGGTTCTTTCCTTCGTTTACCGCGTGGGCGTTTGAAATAATGAGGCTGTTGTCTTCCTGACGGAATATCTTTGTCAGCTTCACGGTATTGAATTTACCGCTTGAAATAAGGTCGTCGAGGACGTTTCCGGCTCCCACGGAGGGAAGCTGATCCGCATCGCCGATGAGGATGACCCTCGCGCCCGGTTTAACCGCTTTTAGGAAGGCTTCCATCAGCACTATATCTATCATGGAGGACTCGTCAAGGATGAACACGTCCTCGTCAAGTCTGTCTTTTTCGTTTTTGGTAAAGCGCGCGGTCTCGCCGTCAACGTACTCCATGCAGAGAAGGCGGTGTATCGTCTTTGCCTCCATGGAGGTCGCCTCGCTCATGCGTTTTGCGGCACGTCCCGTAGGGGCGGCAAGGGCAACGTCAAGCCCGAGACTGTCAAATATGGAAATTACCGCTTTGATAACGGTGGTCTTACCCGTACCGGGTCCGCCCGTCAGTATCATAACGCCCGTTTCAAGGGCGGCAAAAATTGCCTTTTTCTGAAGCACATCATAAGATATTCCGTTTTCGCGCTCCGCTCTGAATACCATTCTTCCCACGTCTTCGTTTCCAAAGGTTATACACTGCTTGTTTATAGCGGAGAGACGGGAGGCGATATACTTTTCCGCCTCGTAGTATTCGGGAAGGTATATGTATTTAACGTCCCCTCTTGTGGAGACCCGAAGCTTTGCGCCGATAAGCATATCGAGAAGGGTATCGTATATCTCCTCGGGGGTGACCTCAAGCATTTTTGCGCATCTTTCCTTCAGCTCCTCAAGAGGCATACAGGTGTGGCCTTCTCTTGCTGAAACAAGCTTCAGAAAGGCTGAGACACCTGCAGAAAGTCTGAAGGGAGAGTTCTTTTCAATGCCGAAGCTTTCGGCAACGGCATCTGCCTTGGCAAAGCCTATCCCCTGAATAGTTTCGCAAAGGATATATGGGTTTTCCTTTATTCTGTCGATGGCGCTTCCGCCCCATTTCTGGTATATCTTCATGGACATGTTGTCGGAAAGATAATCCTTGAAGCGTATCATTATGTTTCTCGCACCTGAGACCTCCTTGAAATTATTACTTATTTCAAGGGCTTTTTTCTTGCTTATACCGTTTATTTCGGATATCCATTCGGGATGGTTGTCCAGCACGTCAAAGGTGCACTCCCCGAATTTGTCAACTATCTTTTCGGCGGTCTTGGGGCCTACTCCGCGCACTACTCCCGAGGAGAGATAACGGAGAATACTTGCGCTGTCGGTGGGCATGCTCTTTTCGTAGCTTGTGACCTTCAGCTGTTTTCCGTAAGTGGGGTGAATTACCCAGTTGCCCGTGGCTTTTATCATGTCACCTTCGGTAACGTAGGGCATCGTTCCTGCGAGAACGACAGGGTCACCGTTTTCGTCTTCAATTTCGCATATAGTATATCCGTTTTCACGGTTTTCGTATATAACGGAGTCCACCACTCCCGAAAGCTCTATTTTTCCGTTTTTGTCCATGGTAACCTCCGTTTCAGTCTATATAAATAATTATATATTATTTTAGTCTGTATGTCAATTTAATGGGCGACTTAACTTTTTAATTTTATAAGAACCCGACCCGCCAAGCGCAATTAAAATTGCGGGCGGGTGCCCCGGAACCTTGTTGTGTTCACAATAAAAAAACGGTGCGCCGTCACAGGCACACCGCTTATATTTAATTAGCATATTCAATAGATACGGGTTCGAGGGAACCGAGGTCGGCATCGCCTAATATTATCCCGTAGTTTTCCACACAGTAGCCCTTTGAGGAGATAAACGGTGGGGAAAGCTTTTCGTAGTAAGTCACTTTGGTTTCGCCAAAGCCCGTTGATCTTGAATAAAGTCCCATATATTCTTTGCCGTCAAATTCTTTTGTATAGGAGGTTTGTCCTACAAACAAGAATACTATGGCAAACACCGTAAGCACCGCGGCGGAAATAGCGCGAAGCTCTTTTGAGCATTCTGCAACGCAAATAAACTCCGCTATAAGCGCAAGACCTATCTCGCATCCGAGGGCGAAGGGAACAAGCTGAACCTTTTGGAACAGCATTATTCCGTTCAGCAGTATGAGTGCTCCGAAAACTATGGAAATCACTGCAAGGGACTTTTTCTTATAAAGCTTCAGAAGGAGAAGATTAAAAACTTCTATTATTGAAGCTATTATGATGATTATAAGTGTAGACATAACTTACAGAAGCTTTTTGAGCTCGTCGGAGATATCGCACTTTTCAAATGCTACGTCAAGGTCTTCACGGCCCATGTGACCGTATGCCGCCAGCTGCTTATAGATGGGACGGCGAAGGTCAAAGCGCTCGATAATTGCCGCAGGACGAAGGTCAACAAGTTTGTCAAGCGCCTCTGCGATCTTTGCTTCGTCAACCTTTGCTGTGCCGAAGGTCTCAACGAGGACGGAAACGGGCTTTGCTACGCCGATTGCGTATGCAAGCTGAACCTCGCACTTGGATGCAAGGCCTGCCGCTACAACGTTCTTTGCAAGGTATCTTGCCATGTAAGCCGCGCTTCTGTCAACCTTTGTGGGGTCCTTACCGGAGAATGCGCCACCGCCGTGACGGGAGTAGCCGCCGTAGGTGTCAACGATGATCTTTCTGCCTGTAAGACCTGAGTCACCGTGGGGGCCGCCGATTACGAAACGGCCTGTGGGGTTAACGTGGATCTTTGTAGCCTCGTCCATGAGCTTTTCGTCAACGATGGGCTTGATTACGTATTTGATAACGTCTGTTCTTATTCTGTCAAGGTCAACCTCTTCGCTGTGCTGACTGGATACTACGATAGTATCGATGCGAACGGGGCGGTCGTCCTCGTATTCAACTGTTACCTGTGTCTTACCGTCGGGACGGAGGTAGGGAAGTGTGCCTTCCTTTCTTACCTTGGAAAGCTGACGGGCAAGCTTATGAGCGAGGGAGATGGGAAGGGGCATAAGCTCTTCTGTTTCGTCGCACGCGTAGCCGAACATCATACCCTGGTCGCCTGCACCGATATTGTAGTCTGTAGTTTCGCCTGCCTTGGATTCTGCGCAGTTGTCAACGCCGAGGGCGATGTCTGCGGACTGCTCGTGGATGGAGTTGATGATACCGCAGGTGTCACAGTCAAAGCCGTATTTAGCTCTGTCGTAGCCGATCTCTCTTACTGTGTTTCTTACGATAGACTGGATATCAACGTAGGAGGAGGTTGTGATCTCGCCCATTACCATTACAAGGCCTGTTGTACAGCAAGTTTCGCAGGCAACTCTTGCGGCAGGGTCTTCAGCTATAATAGCATCGAGGACTGCATCGGAGATCTGGTCGCAGATCTTATCGGGATGTCCTTCTGTTACTGATTCGGATGTGAAGAATTTTCTCATGGGTAGTTCCTTTCTTTTATCTATGCAGGTTGTGATTTTGCGCAAAAAAAGCTCTCAGACAGACTGAGAGCATAAAGTTGTTTTTTACTTTCTACGTCTCATCTATCGGGAATTAGCACCTTGTCCTTTTGGATAGGTTGCCGGGCTTCATGGGGCCAGTCCCTCCGCCACTCTTGATAAGAAATATTTGTTTTTTTCTGTCGGGGAATTTCTACATTTGTATTATACTGCAAATGCGTCTCTTTTGCAATAGCTTTTTGTTATAAATCATTATGAAATATTTACCGCCCAAGGGAGGTTTTTTGTATGTTTTTGCTCTTTTTTTCTGTATATCAGAGAAGGAAGGAGAGAAAACCTACTGAGCCGTAAGCTGCTACGGTTACTATAACTGCCGCCATTATGATGCCTGCAAAGATAGAGGGAAGGGCGTATTTCATTCTCATATCCATCATTGCGGCAACGAGGGCACCTGTCCACGCTCCCGTTCCGGGGAGGGGAATTCCTACGAAGAGAAGAAGGCCTAAAGAGGCATACTTCATGATTTTGTCTTTGTTCTTATGTCCCTTGTTTTCAAGCCAATGAGCTATTTTTGCAAGAGAGGGGATCCTTTTCATCAGCTCGAGTATCTTTCTGATGAAAAGAAGGATAAAGGGGACGGGAAGCATATTGCCGAGAATACTGGCGATCGCCACGCCCAAAAAGGGAAGGCCCTGAGCACAGCCGAGGACTATTGAACCACGCAGTTCTATTACGGGAATCATTGCCACGAGGAAAATATGCCAAAGTTCTTTCATTGTTGCTCCTATATCATAAACTATGCGGAAAGCATTTTAAATAACGTCTCTTATAACAGTATATTATATATTTACCCTTATGTCAACAGCGCGCATTTTTTGGGGAGCGGTTTTCATAAGGGTAGGTGTTTCGGTTTATTGTTCTTGATTGTTGATCAGCTTTTTTAAGGGGAGAAGGCAGAGGTAAGCTGCGATTGAACATACGGTGCCTTTCATAACGTTAAAAGGTGCGGCTACGAAAAGGACAAGGGATTTAAGGTCGCTTACTTTTGTGTTTAAAAGAGCCGCCGCCTTTACTATATGCTCAACCGGAAGTCCCGCGATACGGGCATAAACTGGGATAAGAAGGAAGTAATTGAGAAGGCATCCGAAGAAAGTCATGGAGACTATTCCCACAAGCATTCCAAGGACTGCATTTTTCAGGGATTTGTGATTTCTGTATGTAATTGCCGCAGGAAAGACGTAGAGGATAGTAATTATAATATCCACGTATTCGCCCACAAAAGCGGTTGTGGTCCCTGCGATAAGTGCCTTAAGGACCGTTTTCAGTACGGCTATTATGATACCTGCAAGGGGGCCTACTATATAGGAGCCCAGCAGTACAACAGTCGAGCTGAGGTCTATTTTATAAAAGTCGGGCGCAAACCTGATGGGGAGTTCAATGATACTGAGCAGAAGTGCCGCAGCAGTCAGAATGCCTACCTTGGTTATATTGCCGACGTTCAGAATTCTATTTTTCATTCACAGTGCTCCAAACATCGGAAGAAGAGTGAGTTTTATACAGCACTAAACTTCTTCTTTATAAGATACACTACATGATACAAAATAAATGTCTATAATCTTCCGTTATTCTTTGAAAAAATTGTAAATTATAGGTTCTTTTTAAGTAAATGCTGTATTTTTTCAGAAAAAAGACCCGAGCTGCCTTTCGACAACCCGGGTCTTTTCAGTTAGTTGTTAATCAACACAGAGTATCAAATTACTCAATGATTTCAGCAACAACGCCGGAACCAACTGTTCTACCACCTTCACGGATAGCGAAACGGAGACCCTTTTCGATAGCGATAGGTGTGATGAGTTCAACAGTCATGTCAACGTTATCACCGGGACGGCACATGTCAACGCCTTCGGGAAGGTCGATGGAACCTGTAACGTCAGTTGTTCTGAAGTAGAACTGAGGTCTGTAACCAGCGAAGAAGGGCTTCTGACGGCCACCTTCTTTTTCTGTAAGAACGTATACCTGACCAACAAACTTTGTGTGGGGGTTGATGGAGCCGGGCTTACAGAGAACCTGACCTCTTTCGATTTCGTTCTTAGCTACACCACGGAGAAGAGCACCGATGTTATCGCCTGCTTCTGCCTGGTCGAGGAGCTTGTGGAACATTTCTACACCGGTAACTGTTGTAGATCTTGTTTCGTCGGAAAGACCAACGATTTCAACAACGTCAGATACCTTAACTGTACCACGTTCAACTCTACCTGTAGCAACTGTACCACGGCCGGAGATGGAGAATACGTCTTCTACGGGCATAAGGAAGTCAAGGTCAGCCTTTCTTTCAGGTGTAGGAATGTATTCGTCAACCTGTTCCATGAGTTCGATTACGGAAGCGTAAGCTGCATCAGAGGGATCTGTGCTAGCACAGTCAAGAGCAACTCTTGCAGAACCCTTTACGATCGGAATATCGTCGCCGGGGAAGTCGTACTCGGAGAGAAGTTCACGGATTTCCATTTCAACGAGTTCGAGAAGTTCTTCGTCGTCAACGAGGTCGCACTTGTTCATGTAAACAACGATTGCGGGAACGCCAACCTGACGAGCGAGAAGGATGTGTTCACGTGTCTGCTGCATAGGACCGTCGGAAGCAGCAACAACGAGGATAGCGCCGTCCATCTGAGCTGCACCTGTGATCATGTTCTTAACATAGTCAGCGTGGCCGGGGCAGTCAACGTGTGCGTAGTGACGGTTAGCTGTTTCGTATTCAACGTGTCTTGTGTTGATTGTGATACCACGAGCTCTTTCTTCGGGAGCGTTGTCGATCTGGTCATATGCCATGAATTCGATGTTTTCGTCGCCGAGAGAAAGTGTCTTTGTGATAGCAGCTGTAAGAGTTGTCTTACCATGGTCAACGTGACCGATTGTACCGATATTAACGTGCGGTTTGGTTCTTTCAAATTTAGCCTTTGCCATTTTGAAAATCTCCTTTTTAAATTAAATTTTTTTATGTGTTTAAATTTGCACCTGCAAATTGGTGGTTGTTTTTAAGTTATGCCTTAGCCAGCTTTTCCTGAATGCTCTTGGGCACTTCTGCGAAGTGGTCGGGTTCCATAGAGTACATACCGCGGCCCTGTGTACGGGAACGGAGCTCTGTTGCGTAACCGAACATTTCGGAGAGAGGAACGTAAGAGGTAAGTGTCATAACGCCGTCGTTTATGTCCTGAGAATAGATCTGGCCGCGGCGGGAGTTGATATCGCCGACAACGTTGCCCATGTATTCATCGGGAGTAACGACTGTGACCTTCATGATAGGCTCTGTGAGGACAGGGTCTGCCTTCTTCATAGCATCCTTGAATGCCATGGAGCCTGCGATCTTGAACGCCATTTCAGAGGAGTCGACTTCGTGGTAAGAACCGTCATAGAGGTTAACCTTGACGTCAACTACGTTGTAACCTGCAAGAACACCTGTCTGCATTGCACTCTGGATACCTGCGTCGATAGCGGGAATGTATTCCTTGGGAATAGCACCGCCCACAACTGTGCTTTCGAACAGGTAGCCTGCGCCGGGCTCGTTGGGCTCGATCTTGATCTTACAGTGACCGTACTGACCCTTACCGCCGGACTGACGTGCGTACTTTGTATCGGATTCTGCGGGTTTTCTGATTGTTTCTTTGTATGCAACCTGAGGACGGCCGACGTTTGCTTCTACCTTGAATTCACGGAGAAGTCTGTCAACGATGATCTCCAGGTGCAATTCGCCCATACCTGCGATGATGGTCTGGCCTGTTTCTTCATCTGTGTATGTTCTGAATGTGGGGTCTTCTTCTGCAAGCTTTGCAAGAGCGATACCCATCTTTTCCTGACCTGCCTTTGTCTTAGGCTCGATCGCTACACGGATAACGGGTTCAGGGAATTCCATGGATTCGAGGATAATGGGGGATTTATCATCACAGAAGGTGTCACCTGTTGTGGTGTTCTTTACACCTACTACGGCTGCGATGTCTCCGGAGTAGACACAGTCAAGGTCTTTACGCTCGTTAGCGTGCATCTGGAGAATTCTGCCGAAACGCTCTGTCTTGCCCTTGTTGGAGTTGAGACAGGATTCACCTTTATTGATGGAACCTGAGTAAACTCTGAAGAAGCAGAGCTTGCCCACGAAGGGGTCTGTCATGATCTTGAATGCGAGGGCTGCGAAGGGACCGTTATCATCGGACGGTCTTTCTTCTTCCTCTTCTGTATCGGGGTTGATACCTGTAATAGCAGGAACATCAAGGGGAGAGGGCATGAAATCAACGATTGCGTCCAGAAGCTTCTGAACACCCTTGTTCTTGTAGGATGTACCGCAAACTACGGGCACCATCTTGTTGTCGATGGTAGCCTTACGGATCGCTGTCTTGATCTCTTCTTCTGTGAGCTCTTCGCCTTCGCAGAACTTTTCGAACAGCTCTTCATCAGTTTCTGCAACTGATTCAAGAAGCTCGGCACGGTACTGCTGTGCGAGTTCCATCATATCTTCGGGAATAGGTTCAACTCTCATGTCCTGGCCCAGATCGTCGTAATAAACGTCTGCTTCCATACGAACAAGGTCGATAATTCCGCGGAATGTGTCTTCAGCGCCGATGGGGAGCTGAATCGGAACAGCGTTGGCTTTGAGTCTGTCCTTGATCATACCTACAACGCGGTAGAAGTTAGCGCCCATGATGTCCATCTTATTTACGTAAGCCATACGGGGAACGCGGTACTTGTCCGCCTGTCTCCATACGGTTTCGGACTGCGGTTCAACGCCGCCTTTTGCGCAAAGAACGGTTACGGAGCCGTCAAGAACTCTGAGTGAACGTTCAACCTCAACTGTGAAGTCAACGTGTCCGGGGGTATCGATGATATTTATTCTGTTATTCTTCCAAAAGCAGGTAGTAGCTGCGGAGGTAATTGTAATACCTCTCTCCTGTTCCTGCTCCATCCAGTCCATTACTGCGCCGCCCTCATGGGTTTCACCCATCTTGTGAGTACGGCCTGTGTAGAACAGGATACGTTCAGTTGTTGTTGTTTTACCGGCATCGATGTGAGCCATGATACCGATATTTCTGGTTCTCTCAAGGGGATATTCTCTTGACATAACTGTAAACTATCCTTTCCGGGCCGATTGCAGTTATTCTGCAACATCGAATTAATATCTGTAGTGTGCGAAAGCCTTGTTAGCTTCTGCCATACGGTGTGTTTCTTCCTTCTTCTTGAAAGCACCGCCTGTGCTGTTCTTTGCATCCATAATTTCGGCTGCAAGACGTTCAGCCATTGTTCTCTCACCTCTTGCGCGTGAATAGTTTGTTATCCAGCGAAGACCGAGAGTGAGTCGTCTTTCTTCTCTAACTTCCATAGGTACCTGGTAGTTAGAACCGCCTATACGGCGAGCCTTAACTTCGAGAACGGGCATTACGTTCTCAAGTGCTTCTGTGAAAGCTTCCAGTGCGTTCTGACCCACTTTAGCTTCAACAATTGCGAATGCATCATATACGATCTTCTGGGCAACACCCTTTTTACCGTCGAGCATAATGTTGTTGATAAGCTTTGTTACGAGCTTGGAGTTGTAAAGGGGATCGGGTAATACATCTCTCTTGGAAATCTGACCTCTACGTGACACTTTGCTTCCCTCCTTCATTAAATTTATATGATATCATAGGTACTCGAAATATTATTCCGTCAGTGCCGGCTGTCAGACTGCATATAAACATCTATTACTGCAGAAAAGCAGGGGCACATTGTTTGAATAACAACGAGGGTGCGGCATCTCTATGCCGCTTTGCAAAGAATTACTTCTTCTTTGCGCGCTTTGCGCCGTACTTGGAACGGCTCTGGTTACGGTTAGCAACTGCCTGTGCGTCGAGTGTACCGCGGATGATGTGGTAACGTACACCGGGCAGGTCACGAACTCTACCGCCGCGGATCAGAACAACAGAGTGTTCCTGAAGGTTATGACCGATACCGGGGATATAGCTTGTGGCTTCCATACCGTTTGTGAGTCTTACTCTGGCGATCTTACGAAGAGCAGAGTTAGGCTTCTTGGGGGCAGTAGTTGTAACTTTTGTACATACACCGCGCTTCTGGGGAGCGTGCTGTTCAACGGGCTTCTTCTTCAGAGAGTTGAATGTCTGCTGAAGTACGGGCGCCTTAGACTTGTATGTCTTCTGTGTTCTGCCTTGCTTAACGAGCTGGTTAAAGGTGGGCATGTTTTTCCTCCTTTTCTTCAGAAATAAATGTTTATATACAAATCCGAGAGACGGATGTGTACCGACTTTAAGGCTGTTTTTGAAAAATGGCATAAATATACCATGGCACAGCGGATTAATTATAGCATGTTAAGCCTTTTGTGTCAAGGGAAATTTGTAAGTTTCTGTGTTTTGCACAAGTTTGGGCGAGCCATGTAATATTATTTGCAAAAAATAACAAATGTATACAAAGAAATCCTTGCAAAAGGCTCGAAAGTCTTCCTTTAATTATAAGTATAAAAGCCTCCAAGCCGTCTTGCGACTAAAACGGGAGGAGCAAGCCCTCCCCTGCCGTGAGGACCCCTTGTAAAGAAAAAAGCGGTGAGCCTTGGCTCACCGCTTGTATTTGTTTTTGAAGATATTATTCTTCGCCTTCGATCTCGCTGAAGTCGATGTCGGCAATTTCGTCGATCTCTTCTTCGGAGAAATAATTTTCACCGTCTTCTTCGTCGTATTCTTCGCCGTCAAATTCTTCTTCGATCTCTTCGCCTTCGGTTTCGTAAGGATCAACACCTTCTGCACCTTCGGCATCTTCTGCGTTTTCAGCTTCGTCCTGCTTTGTTTCCTGGGCGAGCATCATAGCAGCCATGTACTTAGCGAATTCATCGTCCTCTTCGGTCGCGTTCTTCTTAACTTCAACGTCGCGGTAGCAATCCATACCTGTACCTGCAGGGATGAGCTTACCGATGATAACGTTTTCCTTAAGACCGAGCAGGTGGTCTACCTTACCCTTGATAGCGGCATCAGTAAGAACCTTTGTTGTTTCCTGGAAGGAAGCAGCGGAAAGGAAGGAGTCTGTCTGGAGAGCTGCCTTTGTGATACCGAGAAGAACGGGCTCGCAGGTTGCTGTTCTTAGAGTTCTGTCGCCTGCGTTTATGCGGCTTTCAACTTCAGCGTTTTCTGCGTTGAATTCCGTCTTATCTACAACAGTACCGCCGAGAAGCTTTGTGTCACCGGGGTCTTCAACCTTGACGCGGCGAGTCATCTGACGTGTGATAACCTCGATGTGCTTGTCGTTGATGTTGATGGACTGAGAACGGTAAACTCTCTGTACTTCGCGGGTGATGTAGTCGTAAACTGCATCAATTCCGTTGATGCGGAGGATATCCGCAGGGTTCTTATAACCTTCGGTCATTTCGTCGCCTGCCGCAACTCTCTGACCGTCGTCAACGGTAATTCTTGTGCCGTAGGGGATCTGATAGATGATCTCGTCGCCGAGGTCAGTCTTGAGCATGATGTGACGCTGCTTCTTTGTTACGTCCTGAATGGAGATAACGCCGGGAGCTTCTGCAACGATAGCGGACTTCTTGGGCTTTCTTGCTTCGAAGAGCTCTTCAACTCTGGGAAGACCCTGGGTAATGTCGGCGCCCGCAACACCGCCGGTATGGAAGGTTCTCATGGTAAGCTGTGTACCGGGTTCACCGATAGACTGAGCAGCGATGATACCAACACTTTCACCGATGTTTACTTCCGCAGCGCTCTTTGCAAGGTCGGCACCGTAGCAGTGTGCACAGACACCGTGAGGAGCCTTACACTGGAGGACTGTACGGATGTTTACTTCTGTGATGCCTGCTTTAACGATCTCAGCGGCCTTTTCTTCGGAGATCATGTGGTTATCTTCAACGATAACTTCACCTGTTACGGGGTGAACGATGTCGCCGATAACGTATCTGCCGAGAATTCTGTCCTTGAGAGGTTCGATAACTTCGTTTCCGTCCTTGATGTCGGATACGATCATACCCTTTGTGGAGCCGCAGTCTGTTTCGCGGATGATAACTTCCTGAGAAACGTCAACGAGACGACGTGTAAGGTAACCGGAGTCAGCTGTCTTAAGAGCTGTATCGGAAAGGGACTTACGCGCACCACGCGCCGCAACGAAGTACTCGAGGATATTAAGACCTTCACGGAAGTTGGACTTGATGGGAATTTCCATTACTCGGCCGCCTGCCGCGAACATAAGACCACGCATACCTGCCAGCTGACGCATCTGAGTGATGTTACCGCGGGCACCGGAGTCTGACATCATCTTAATGGGGTTATATCTGTTGAAGTTTTCCTGAAGAGCTGCTACAACCTTATTTGTGGTGTCTTCCCAGTTTTTGATAACGCTGCGGTAGCGTTCTTCTTCCGTAAGTTCACCCATGTGGTAGCGCATTGTAATCTCTTCAACTGTTTTTTCTGCATTTGCAACGAGCTCGTACTTCTTGGGAGGAATGGTCATATCCGCAACGGAGATGGAGATAGCCGCCTGTGTGGAGTACTTATAACCCATGGACTTGATCTCGTCAAGCATCTGTGCCGTAACCTCGAAGCCGTGCTTCTTGATACAACGGTCGATGATGTTGCCGAGCTCCTTAGCTGTTGTAACCTTTGTGATCTCAAGGTCAAACTGCTTGTCGGGGTCTGTTCTGTCTACGTAGCCGAGGTCCTGAGGAATGTGGCGGTTGAAGATAAGAAGACCCATTGTTGCGTCAATGAACTTGGACTTGACTTCGCCGTCGATTTCCTTTGTAACCTTTACCTTGATGGGAGCATGGAGACCGATGACCTTGTTTTCGTAAGCCATCATTGCTTCGTTGAAATCACGGAATACCTTGCCTTCGCCGGGTTCACCCGCTCTGTCGAGAGTGAGGTAGAAGGAACCGAGGACCATATCCTGAGAGGGAACTGCGATAGCGCGTCCGTCAACAGGCTTCAGAAGGTTATTGGCGGAGAGCATGAGGAATCTGGCTTCTGCCTGAGCTTCTGCGGAAAGGGGTACGTGGATAGGCATCTGGTCACCGTCGAAGTCGGCGTTGAACGCTTTACATACCAGAGGATGGAGCTTGATAGCGCGTCCTTCAACGAGTACGGGCTCGAATGCCTGGATGGAAAGACGGTGAAGTGTAGGAGCACGGTTCAGAAGAACGGGGTGTTCCTTGATTACGTTTTCAAGTGCGTCCCATACTTCGGGCTCGACCTTTTCAACCTTCTGCTTTGCGTTCTTGATGTTGATAGCCTTCTGAGTTTCAACGAGGCGCTTCATAACGAAGGGCTTGAAGAGCTCGAGTGCCATTTCCTTGGGAAGACCGCACTGGTAGATCTTAAGTGTAGGACCTACAACGATAACGGAACGTCCGGAGTAGTCAACACGCTTACCGAGGAGGTTCTGACGGAAACGCCCCTGCTTACCTCTGAGCATTTCGGAGAGGGACTTGAGGGCACGGTTGTTGGGGCCTGTTACAGACTTACCGTGTCTGCCGTTGTCGATAAGAGCATCAACAGCTTCCTGAAGCATACGCTTTTCGTTTCTGATGATGATTTCGGGGGCATGGAGCTCAATGAGCTTCTTGAGACGGTTGTTTCTGTTTATAACTCTGCGGTACAGGTCGTTAAGGTCGGAGGAAGCAAATCTGCCGCCGTCCAGCTGTACCATAGGTCTGATCTCGGGGGGGATAACGGGGATAACGTCGAGGATCATCCATTCGGGCTTATTACCTGACTTGCGGAATGCCTCAACAACTTCAAGTCTCTTGATGAGCTTGAGCTTTTTCTGACCGGAAGCTGTTTCCAGCTCGGTCTTGAGCTCTGCGGAGAGCTCGTCTATTTTGATATCCTTAAGGAGGGACTTGATAGCTTCAGCGCCCATGCCCGCTTTGAAGTCGCCTTCAAACTTTTCGCGGTATGCGCGGTATTCGTCGTCGTTAAGGATCTGACCCTTGATGAGGGGAGTGTTACCGGGATCTGTTACGATGTAGCTGGAGAAGTAGAGAACTCCGTCAAGTGCCTTGGGGGAGATGTCCAGAAGTGTAGAAATTCTGGAGGGAACAGCTTTGAAGTACCAGATATGGGAAACGGGAGCCGCAAGCTCAATGTGACCCATTCTTTCACGGCGGACCTTCTTCTGGGTAACTTCAACACCGCACTTTTCACAGACTTTATTCTTATGTCTGATTCTCTTGTACTTTCCGCAAGAGCATTCCCAGTCCTTTGTGGGACCGAAGATGCGTTCACAGAACAGACCGTCGCGTTCTGCCTTGAGTGATCTGTAGTTGATGGTTTCGGGCTTTGTTACTTCGCCGTAAGACCATGATCTGATCATTTCAGGTGACGCGAGACCGATTTTTATAGAATCAAATGTATTGCGTTCCATCGGCAATTACCTTCTTTAATTTAGATTTTTTGGTGACATCGGAGTATTTTCGGCTTTACCCCTGCCGCGGGAGATATTTTCCGCGTGCGGCACGGGGAAGCAGAGCTTTTACTCTTTTGTCTTTTCGGTACTGTGACTTGTAATAAATATTACTGTCCGCTTTGATTGTATGCTTCAGCTACGCTGGGGTCGCCGTCATCGTATACGATGCTGCTGCCGTGAATTTCTTCGCCTGTAGCAACTGTGGGACCGAGGTCCTCAGCTGTGATGGTGGACTTGCGAGGTCTGCCTGCTAAGGCTTCTTCGTCTTCACCGAGCTTTGCAAGTTCGATCTCGTTGCCATCTCGGTCGAGAACGCGGACGTCGAGAGCGAGGGACTGGAGTTCCTTAACAAGAACCTTGAAGGATTCGGGAACGCCGGGAGTGGGGATGTTCTGACCCTTGACGATCGCTTCGTAGGTCTTAACACGTCCTGTAACATCGTCACTCTTAACGGTGAGTATCTCCTGAAGTGTGTATGCTGCGCCGTATGCTTCGAGAGCCCAAACTTCCATTTCACCGAAACGCTGGCCGCCGAACTGCGCTTTACCGCCGAGGGGCTGCTGTGTAACGAGAGAGTAGGGACCTGTAGCACGTGCGTGGATCTTATCGTCAACGAGGTGGTGGAGCTTGAGGTAGTACATGATACCTACGGTTACGGGGTTGTCAAAGGGTTCGCCCGTACGGCCGTCGTAAAGAATTGTCTTACCGTCAACGACCTTAAGCTTCTTTGCTGCCTTGAGCTCTGCCATATATTCTTCGTTTGCTCTTTCCTCAGCGGAGAGACGGCGGAGGTCGATCTTATGTGTTTCTTCGTCGATAACTTCTTCGAAGAGCTCCTTGCCGTCAACGTTTTCGAGGGGAAGAACGTCACGGCCGATACCTGCCATACGCAGACATTCTGTAATGTCCTTTTCGTTTGCGCCGTCGAATACGGGAGTCATTACCTTCCAGCCGAGCTTCTTGGCTGCGATACCGAGGTGCACTTCAAGCACCTGACCGATGTTCATTCGGGAAGGAACGCCCAGAGGGTTAAGCACGATGTCCAGAGGAGTACCGTCGGGGAGGAAGGGCATGTCTTCGGGAGGAAGGATACGGGATACGACACCCTTATTACCGTGACGGCCCGCCATCTTGTCGCCGACAGAGATCTTTCTCTTCTGTGCAATATAAACTCTTACTATTTTGTTGATACCTGCGGAGAGAGAATCGTCGCCGTGTTCGCGGGAGAATACCTTAACGTCAACTACGACACCGGATTCACCGTGGGGAACTCTGAGGGAGGTATCACGGACTTCTCTTGCTTTTTCACCGAAGATGGCGCGGAGGAGTCTTTCTTCTGCCGTAAGCTCTGTTTCACCCTTGGGTGTAACCTTACCTACGAGAATGTCGCCTGAGCGGACTTCCGTACCTATTCTTACGATACCTTCAGCATCGAGGTTTCTGAGAGCATCTTCACTTGCATTGGGGATGTCTCTTGTGATCTCTTCCGGGCCGAGCTTTGTATCTCTTGCCTCGTGGGTATGTTCTTCAATATGGATAGACGTATAAACGTCGTCGCGTACCAGCTTTTCGTTGAGGAGAACGGCATCTTCATAGTTGTAGCCTTCCCATGTCATAAAGCCGATAAGGGCATTCTTACCGAGAGCTATCTCGCCGCCGCTGGTTGCGGGACCGTCGGCGATGACCTGACCCTTTTCAATTCTTTCGCCGAAGGAAACGATGGGCTTCTGGTTTACGCAAGTTCCCTGGTTGGAACGCTTGAACTTGATGAGGTGGTAAACAACCTTTTCGCCTTCGTCTGTGCGGATGGTAACCTGTTCGGAGGAAACGCTTTCAACGTAACCCGAAACACCGGAAACAACACAAACGCCGGAGTCAACGGCTGCTTTGTATTCCATACCTGTGCCGACGATGGGAGAGTCCGTGATCATAAGAGGTACAGCCTGCTTCTGCATGTTTGAACCCATGAGCGCACGGGAGTTGTCGTCGTTTTCAAGGAAGGGAATACTTGCGGTGGCAACGGATACCACCATCTTGGGAGATACGTCCATGAAATCGACCTTGGTGGCATCGATCTCAATGATCTCCGCTTTATCTCTTGCAATAACCTTACGGTTTACAAAACGGTTATTTTCATCGAGGGGCTCGTTTGCCTGAGCGATAACGTAGTTGTCTTCAACATCAGCGGTCATGTAAACGATCTCGTTTGTTACAACGCCTGTTTCACGGTCAACCTTTCTGTAAGGAGCTTCGATAAATCCGTACTTGGAGATCTTGGCGTATGTGGAAAGGTAAGAGATAAGACCGATGTTGGGTCCTTCAGGTGTTTCGATAGGACACATTCTGCCGTAGTGGGTGTAGTGTACGTCTCGAACGTCGAAGGATGCTCTGTCACGGGAGAGACCGCCGGGACCGAGAGCGGAAAGACGTCTCTTGTGTGTGAGTTCTGCGAGGGGGTTGTTCTGGTCCATAAACTGGGACAGAGGAGATGAACCGAAGAACTCACGGATAGCTGTTGTAAGAGGTCTTGTATTGATAAGTCCCTGAGGAGTGAGGTTCTCCATATCAGCCGTTGTCATTCTTTCCTTGATGATCTTGTCCATACGGGAGAAGCCGATGCGGACCTGGTTCTGGAGAAGCTCGCCTACGCAGCGGAGTCTTCTGTTGCCGAGGTGGTCGATATCGTCCTTATTACCGATGTCATGGGACAGACAAAGGAGATAGTTGATGGAGGAGAGAATATCTTCTTTGATGATATGCTTGGGACAAAGCTCTGCCATGCGGGCCTTGCAGAGTCTCTTAACTTCTTTTTCGTCTTTGCCTGCTGCTTCCATGATCTCGAGAAGAACGGGAAGCTGAACCTTTTCGCTTGCTTCGATGTCTTCGAGACCGTAGCCGAGAACGTCCTTTGCATATACGGCGTTGTTGGAGAATACCTTTACTTCAACGTCGTTCTTGTCGTAGATAACGATCTCGTTTACGCAGTTCTTTTCGATAAGAGCGGCATGCTCGCTTGTGAGGACTGTGCCGGGTTCGATATCGAGAACTTCGCCTGTAACGGGGTTGACAACAGGCTGTGCAAGAACGAAGCCCTGAATTCTGTAGCCGAGGGCAAGCTTCTTGTCGTACTTGTATCTTCCGACGGGAGCAAGGTCGTAACGCTTTGCGTCGAAGAACATGTTGTTGAGAAGTATTTCTGCGCTTTCAACGATAGCGGGTTCGCCGGGACGCAGTTTCTTATATATTTCCTTGAGGGACTCATCGCGTGCGGATGTGTTTTCTGCGATAGCCTGGCTGTCGCACTTGTCCTTCTCAAGTGTTGCGCGGAGCATGGGCTCGCTTCCGAACTTCGCTTCGATGTCGGCAACGGATTCGATACCCATAGCGCGGATAAGCATTGTGATGGGGAGCTTATGGTTTTTGTCTATACGGACGTAGAAAACGTCGTTCACGTCTGTTTCGTATTCAAGCCATGCGCCTCTGTAGGGGATAACTGTGGCGGTATAAAGATGCTTTGCCGTCTTGTCGATGGTTGAATCGTAGTAGATGCTGGGTGAACGTACTATCTGGGAAACGATGACTCTTTCGGCACCGTTGATAACGAAGGTACCTGTTTCGGTCATGATGGGGAATTCGCCTGCAAAGATCTCGCTCTGCTTGACTTCGCCTGTTTCCTTGTTGGTAAGTCTTGCGACGATCTTGAGGGGCGCCGCGTAGTTGGCGTCGCGTTCCTTGCATTCTTCAACGGGATACTTTGCCTTTGCATCAAGGGAGTAATCGATGAAGTCGATAGCGAGCTTTCCGGAATAGTCGGTGATGGGAGAAACATCCTCCAACACTTCTGCGAGACCCTTCTTTACAAACCAATCGTAAGAGTCCTTCTGGATCTCAAGGAGATTGGGCATGTCAATGGGCTCATTGATTTTGGAGAAACTCATTCTCTTGTTTTTTCCAAGAATATGGGGTTTTACCATTCTGTTTACACTCCGTTCCATTCAAACAAGTCTGCTATACCTCTTGAAAACGTGCCCTGAAAGTCCCGCAACTTTACGGGGAGCGTTCTTTTTTGCGGCACTTCTTTATATACCGCGGGTATAAAATAAGACTTTTTGAAATAAATTTACATATTATAAAGCGATTGTAACGCAGTATATTATCATACACTCCTTCCTGCCTCTTGTCAAGTACTTATAATATAAAAATTACTTTTTTTGCCAAAAACGCTATATATTTACTTGGAGTTTACAGATAGTTTACCAAAAGTTTAAATGTAAATAAATTGTAAAAGATATCATTCTGCACAAACTTTTTGCCGATATTTCGTGTGAATAACCAAAAATAATTTAAGTTTGCAAAATGTATTGACAAAGAAAAATGCAGGTGTAAAGTATTGCACCTGCGTTTCCCTATATATTAATGTAGAAAAAATTCAAAGAATCATCGGTCAGACGAGTATCGGAAAGGTGAAAAGAGCCTCTCTGAGT
>SVTQ01000018.1 GCA_015063695.1 Oscillospiraceae bacterium | reverse complement strand
CGATGGGCTGAGGGTTCTCAACGATACGGGGGTCGGCCATCATAAAGCCTGAAACGTCCGTCCAGTTTTCATAGATGTAAGCATCTGCCGCTCTTGCAACGAGGGAGCCCGTAACGTCGCTTCCGCCGCGGGAGAAGGTCTTGATGGTACCGTTGGGCATGGAGCCGTAGAAGCCGGGGACGAGGGCTCTCTTATGCTCCGAGAGCTTCTTTGAGAGGAGCTCCTGTGTTGTGTCGGGGTCGAAGGTGCCGTCGTCGCGGAACTTTATCACTCTTGCGGCATCGATGAAGTGGTAGCCCAGGAGCTTTGCGAGGATGATGCTGTTGAGGTACTCGCCGCGGCTTGCCGCGTAGTCACGGCCTGCGTGGTTCTCAATGGCGTTTTTGATGCTTGAGAGCTTATCTGAGATGTCAAGGTCAAGTCCGAGGCCCTCGATGATGCCGTTGAAGCGGTCACAGATTACGCCGAAAACCTCGTCGATGGGCTCGTCGTTTTCCGAAAGCTCGAAGCATTTATAGAGAAGGTCGGTGACCTTTATGTCATCGCGAAATCTTTTGCCGGGCGCAGAGGCAACAACGTAACGTCTGTCGGGCTCTGCCATGATGATGTCGTATACTTTTCTCAGCTGGCCTGCATCTGCGAGAGAGCTGCCGCCGAATTTTACTACCTTGGGTTTGTTTGCGTTCATATTTTTCTCCTTTATGTGGGGCTCTGCCCCTGCACCCCGCGAACTTTGAAAAGTTCGATCAAACTTTTATACTGAGCCCGATTTCAAAAAAATCGGTCTCGGGTGCTATTATATTTTATAATGAATTCTGATGTTTTGCTATAACTTTTCAGTGAAGAATATCTCTGTTTGAGAATGTTCTCACGGAAGCCCGTTCAAAAGTTTTTAGGGGTCCTCAAGTTGCCTTCGGCGACTTGGGGTTCGCGTATTGAAGGGGGTTCGGGGGGGACTTTTTCTAAAAAGTCCCCTCCGTTAATTCTCCACGTATCTCTTTGCCTGGGTAGAGAAGAGCTCGTAATATTTGCCCTTCTTGTCCATAAGCTCGCGGTGGGTGCCCATTTCAACAAGCTCTCCGTGCTCGATTACGATTATCTTTGAGGCGGTGGTTGCGCTTGAGAGGCGGTGGGAAACGAAGATAGTCGTTTTACCCTCGCGCAGCTTTTCAAACTGAGTGAATATCTCCTGCTCGGCTATGGCATCGAGGGAGGCCGTAGGCTCGTCGAGGATAAGGAAGTCGCTCTCGCCGTAGAAGGCTCTTGCGATGGAGAGCTTCTGCCACTGACCGATGGAGAGCTCGATGCCGTTATCCTCAAAGTATCTCATAAGGCTCGTATCGTATCCGTTTTCAAGTTCAGAAATAAAGCCGTCGGCATTTGCTTTGACTGCCGCTTCCTTTATATCCTCGAAGTCGTAGCCCTTATCCACCTGACCGAACATGATGTTCTCGCCTGCGGTGAAGGCATATTTTCCGAAGTCCTGGAAGATGATGCCGAACATATCGTAGAGCTCTTTGGTGTCGTATTTTCTGATGTCCTCGCCGTCAAGGAGGATAGTGCCCTCGGTGGGGTCATAGAGACGGGTGAGGAGCTTGATAAGTGTAGTTTTGCCTGCGCCGTTGAGGCCCACAAGCACTGCGGTCTCGCCCTTCTCGAGGGTGAGGCTTATATTTTTAATAACGTAATTTTCGCATCCGGGATAGCGGAAGGAAACGTTTTTCATTTCGATGGTATGGGGAACTCCGCGCTTTACCTTGAGGGGGGCGTCGATTATGGGAACGACGGTGCTCTTTTCGCTCATGAAGGCTATCATGTTATCGATAAAGAGGGTGCCCTCATATATCATGGCGAAGGTGGAGATAAGGCCGCCGACACCGCCTGCGATGGACTGAAGCGCTCCCGTATAGAGGGTGTAGTCACCCACCTGGATAAGCCCTTCGTATACCTGCTTTGCGATAAACAGGAACAGCGTGCAGTTGACTGCGGAGGAGACAAGTGAGATACCCATGCTCCAGCCGTTTTCCGCGTAGATAAGCTTTTTTATACCCTTGAAGTATCTTCCGAAGGTCTCCTTATAGCAGTCTATAAAGGTATCGGAGAGACCGAACATGCGGACTTCCTTGGCGATATCCTTATTTATCATAAGGTCGTTATAGTACTGCATCTGCCGTCTGTCCTTGGAGCGGCGGCGCATATACTCAAAGTTCTTTCTTCTGTATACGAAGGAGATTATTGCCGTGGGGATAGAGAAGAGGATTATTGCCGCGGGGGCAAAGGGAGAGACTGCCGCAAGGATGATAACGAAGGAAACGAGGCTTATTACGGAGCTTATGATACTGAAGACCGCCTGCAGGATATGGATAGGTCTGAACCCCGCCTCGCGGCTGGCGTTTTCAAGCTTTTCGTAGAAATCGGGCATGTCGAAGCTTGCGATATCGACCTCTTTTGTTTTGCTAAGTATCTTGAGTTTTATATGGTTTGTGACCACCTCGCCCGAAATACGGATCATCATATTATAGAGGGTTCCGATGAAGGACGAGAGGAATATAAAGCCGAACTGGAAGATAAGAAATTTGAAGACGGTGCCGAAGCTTTCCGCCTCGCCCGTGACGATATGCACAAGGGAGTTGATAAGCTCCTTTGAGATAAGGGCGCTTATTACAGGAAGAAAACCGTTTATGACGGTGTAAAGCAGCATCACAAGCAGTATCCACGGCTTTGCTTCCCAGACAAGCTTTATTATGTAGAAAAGGCGGGACGTAAAGCCCTTCGTTATCTCTTTTACGTATCTCGGAACGTCGCGGAGGTTTTTCGGCTTTTTCGGTTTTAATTTATCGTAATTCGGACCGCGTCCGGGTGGGCCAAACATAGCATGACCTCCTTATAAATATATTTCTCACATTATATCATTCTTTATTATATAATAATTTTATCTATATTTCAACAACAATTTATTATAAACATTTGACATAATTAGAGCTTTATTGTATACTTATATTATAAATTTTATTAAAAGGAAATACTTATGGTAAACAGAGATAAACTTATATTTGCGCCTTGCGATATTCTTCTTCCTCCTTACGGGGCAAATGATGCGGCGTGGCAGAAGTGGGCGGTCATCGCCTGCGACCAGCACACCAGCGACGTGGGGTACTGGGACGAGGTCGAAAAGACCGTTGAAGGCACGCCCTCTACCTTCGGGCTCATTCTTCCCGAGGCGTATCTCGGAAGGGAAAAGGAGGGCGACCAGAAGGCGCGTATTGACCGCACCATGAAGACCCTCGATGCAGGCTGGCTGACCCGTCACAAGCACGCGATGATATATATTGAAAGAACTCTTGCCACGGGCGGTGTCAGAAAGGGTCTTTTCGGTAAGCTTGATCTGGAGCATTACGATTACAGCGCCGACACCACCTCTGCGGTTCGTCCCACCGAGGGCACCGTTGCCGAGAGAATTCCGCCTCGCGTTGCGGTGAGAGAAAAAGCGGTCTTTGAGGCTCCCCACGTTATGGTGTTTATGAATGACGAAAAGGACAGAATAATTGACTCCCTTTCCGAGCGCAAGTCAGAGATGGAATGTCTTTACGATTTTGATCTGATGCTGGGCGGCGGTCATATTGCAGGTTATCTTCTCAGCGAAGCTCTTCTTGAGGAAACCCTTGAGCGTATCTATGCTCTTGAAGAGTGGGGCAGAGAGAGCGGTGAGCTTATTTACGGCATGGGCGACGGCAACCACTCCCTTGCAACGGCAAAGGCTTGCTATGAAAAGCTTAAGGCGGCGGACAGCACAGCGGCGGCGACCAAGGCGAGATATGCGGCGGTCGAGATGGTGTCCGTTTACGATGAGACTATTGTTTTCGAGCCCATTTACAGAGTTATCAAGGGCTGTGACGTTTCGGCTCTCGTGGCGGCTGTTGAGGCTATGGGCGGCGGCAGCGCTCCCGTTAAGATAGTAACGGCGGACTTTGAGCGCGATATCATGCTGAAGGTGCCTGAGGGTGCACTTACCGTCGGTGTGCTTCAGGATCTCCTTGACGGGTATCTTAAGGAAAACGCAGGCGAGTGCGATTATATTCATGACGAGGACGTTCTGCGCCGTCTTGCAACTGCTGACGGTGAAAGTGTCGGCTTCCTCTTTGACGGTATGGACAAGGCGGAGCTTTTTCCCTACGTTGCAAATGTTGGGCCGCTCCCCCGCAAGACCTTCTCCATGGGCGACGCGTCAAGCAAGAGATATTATTTGGAAGTAAGAAGAATCAAACAGTGAGGGTTATGTGGGGGGACTTTTTCGAAAAAGTCCCCCCACGCCCCTTTCAAAACCTTTTGAAAGGGCAGTGGAGGAACGTTTCCACCTTGGGATGAGATGCAGTTTAGCTTTATAATTATAGTATGGAAAATGAATTACCGAAAAGAAAAAATACAAGGCTGAAGGATTTTGATTACGGAAACTCGGGTGCTTATTTTATAACGATCTGCACACGGGGCATGATGTGTGTATTGTCCCAAATCGTAAAAACAAATGATGAAATAACAACATCGGAACGAAATATTTTTGAAAACAACCGACCGACAGATAATTCGGTAGGGGAGGGGCTTGCTCCTCCCGCCTATTCAGAATACAAAACACATTTTAAACCTTGCGGCGAAATCGTTAAAGAACAATTATCTTTAATTGAAACGAGGTTTAAAACGGTGACCGTCGAAGATTACGTAATAATGCCTGACCACATTCATGCGATTATATTTTTGCAACGTGATGAAGAAACGGGAGGAGCAAGCCCCTCCCCTACCTTGAATGATGTAGTTTGTGCGTTTAAGTCGTTCACCTCAAGAATTTGTAAGCAACGATTTGGCATTGAACAGATCTTTCAGCGTTCTTATGCCGACCACATCATCCGCGACAGGGAAGACAATGAAACGCGGAGAAGGTATATTTATGAGAACCCTATGAGGCGGTATTATAAGTATTTAAATTGAAAGGAAGCATTACTTCCAAAGTGACACCAAAGTGCAGCGGAAAGCTGTTAATTGCACTTTGGATTGTACTTTGGGCAGGTCGGGTGTGAAATTCGCTTTTCACAGCCGTTTTACATAAAAGATTTAGCACTTTTTTCAAAAAAGGCCGTTTTTTACTTGACAAGAGCGTTTTTTTGTGGTAAGATATAGTCACGATGAACGGGTGTTCGGATTTTTCGAGCCGAGGTTCATTAAATTTCCGGGGAGTTGCGAACAAGTGTTCAAGCCTCCTTTGCTTTAAAAGCAAAAACGAACAAACGTTTACAAGCCGCAATTGTTTTTTATTCCATTTTTCATATTTGAATAGCGGCACAGGCGTTCAAAGCTCCCCCGAAAATTACAGTTTCCCGATAACCCCCTCGGATATGAAGGTATCCGAGGTTATCTTAAAACATCAAACGAACAAGCGTTCATTATCTTAAAACGGTGTGAAAGAGATAAGGGCGCCCTCGTTAAACAAGGAGGTAGAGAAGTGGGAAGACCTAATATTTACAAGGCGCGCGTCGGACTTATGGACATAACCTTCAAGGAGCTTGCTTACATCCTGCGCGACAGAGGTATGAAGATCAAAGAGCCTGAGATCTCCGTCGCCATTCACGGCGGAATGCAGGCAAAGCACGCCAGAATAAGAAATGAAATAACAAACATCTACGAGGAATGGAAAAGCGAAGCGGTGAAGACCTACGCCGCAGATTTTAAGAACGTTATTTAAGCATAAAAGGAGATTTTAAAATGAACGTTTTGGCATATATTCTTGCATTTATCGGTATAACGGTAATTCTTGCCCTTGGCGGCGTTATCTGCGAGAGCGAGGCACTTGGCGAAAAGCTTCTTAAGGCACGGAAAGTGGCATCAGCCGTTCTTCGCGGCGCTCTTCTCGTTCTGATGCTTCCCGCATATATTGTCTTCCGCGCGGCGACATTCGTTGGGTTTATTGAGAACTGACGATGAGCGAGCCCGAACAACCACAACCGAATAAGAAACAGACGGCATTTTGAAAGAAATTTTTTCAAGTTCCGTCTTTTCTCATACCAAAATTCAAAAACAACTTAATTTATAAAGGAGACGTGACTTAGTTGAACAAGACTATAACAACTGAACAGGAGAACGATTTTTACAAGGTTATCTGCCCTTTCTTTAAAGGTCTTCACGGTAGCGTTATAGACTGCGAGGGACTTATTCCGGGCACTAATTCAACAACCAATTTCGGAAGGAAAAATGCCCTCAAAAGACACAGAAACGCTTATTGTGATACCTTTGCCTTCGGAAAATGCGAGCTTTGCAAGGCGCTTCTTAAAAAGTACGACGAGCCGGGAAGGCGTTAATTTTTTGACAACGAACGAACAAATGTTCGGGTTCCCAAATCCCCCAGTGTAATGCTTGGGGAAAATTGTTGCACTAAAGGAGCTCAAAATGAAAAACGGTATTAAATATTTTCCGACTCAATCTTCGATAGGAATGGATAATGAGGTGATCATATCGAAGTACGGTCTTGAAGGATATGCAATAATAAATCTGATAATACACAAAATTTACGATGATGAAGGTTATTTCTGCAGATGGGATGAGGACAGAGTATTTCTCTTTTCCAGATATTACGGGGTAAAGGCCGACTTTGTTTCTGACGTTGTTGCGGATGCTATCTCAAGAGGGATATTCTCAAAAACGCTCTACGAAAAGCATCAGATCCTTTCATCGGAAGAAATTCAGTCCACCTTCTTTGAAGCAACCAGAAAGAGAAAAAGCTTAAACGTCATTGATGATTACGTAATCGTTGAAAAAAGACAAAAAAGCAAAAATTCCGGCAAAAATGAGAAAAATTCCGGAATTTCAGAGGAAAATGACGGCAAAAACGAACAAAGGAAAAGAAATGAAAGGAAAGGAGAAGAAATGAAAGGAGAGGAGATGAAAGATGCGTCTGCCGACGCTGCGGCCGACAAGTCGGCTTTCTGTGAGAGTGCCTGCGGCACAACCGCTGAAAAAGAGAAAGAGAAAATCGATTTCGATAAGGTAGGTGAGAGCTTTAACCGTATCTGCATCTCTCTCACTCCTGTTCAGGCTATGTCGGGCAGACGGAAAACTGCAATTTCGGAAACCTATCCTTACGTTAAAGACCGTGGAGGCTTTGAGAAGCTTTTTGAGGAGGTGAAAAATTCAGGCTTTCTCTGCGGTAAGAATAAAAACGGCTGGAAGGCAACCTTTGACTGGATAATCAAAGCCGATAACGCTCTGAAGATACTTGAAGGCAATTTCAGAGATAAGAAGGAGAAGCAGGGCAGCTTTGATACGGACGACTTCTTTCTGGCGGCACTGAAAAGAAGCTACGGGGACAATTTTTCAGAGGAGGAGCTCAGGTGCAGCTTATAATTCAAAAACCAAATGAGAAGCAGGAGCTTTTTTTGAGGGACAAGCACAAATACGTCGCTTTCGGGGGAGCACGAGGCGGCGGTAAGAGCTGGGCGGTGAGGACTAAGGCAAGGCTTCTTGCGGTGAGGCACGCGGGGATACGCCTTTGCATAGTCAGAAGGACCTATCCCGAGCTGAGAGCTAACCACATTGACACGCTGCGCCTTGAGCTGAACGGAGTTGCGCGGTACATTGAGGGCAAGAAGGAATTCGTCTTTAAAAACGGCTCAAGGATATTCTGCAGGTACTGTCAGAACGAGGCCGATATGCGAAAGTTTCAGGGCACCGAGTACGACGTTATCTTCATCGACGAGGCAACTCAGTTTTCAGAAAGTATGTTCCATATGATCTCTGCCTGTGTGCGAGGGGTGAACGCCTTTCCCAAAAGGGTCTATCTTACCTGTAACCCCGGCGGCGAGGGTCACGGGTGGGTCAAAAGGCTCTTTGTTGACAGACGGTATAACACGGGTGAAAGGGGGGAGGATTACAGCTTTATAAAAAGCCTCGTCACCGATAACAAGGCGCTTCTTGCGGCAGACCCCGACTACGTAAGACAGCTTGAGGTGCTGCCCCCCAAACTGAAAAAGGCGTGGCTTGACGGTGACTGGAACATCTTTGAGGGGCAGTTCTTCGAGGAGTTCCGCGACGACCCGTCCCATTATAAGGACAGACTTTTCACTCACGTTATCGAGCCCTTTGAGGTGCCCTCCCATTGGCCTGTATACCGCTCCTACGACTTCGGCTACGGCAAGCCCTTCGACGTTTCCTGGTGGGCGGTGGACGGCGAGGGAAGAGCCTACCTTACGAAAAAGAAAGAAGAAAAGGATTTCAACTATTACGACTGCGGAGCAGAGGCGAGAAGGATCATAAAGATCCTCAGCAACAACGATATCTTCGATGCCGGCGGACACCTTAAGCTCAAATATATTGAGCTTCTGAGAGAAGCAAAAACAAGCAAAAAGATAACGAGCGAGGAATACAACTATATCTATAATATGGCAAGATAAGGAGGAGCAAATGGCTGAAAAGATTCCGGGAGAAATTCTTTCTCCCAACCTTTGCGACGGCGTTCTGACGTGGTGCCGCTCGGATACCTTCACCCTTCATCTGACACTTGAGCTTTATGCAATGGGCGAAAAATATGACCTTCCCGAGGGAAGCGAGGTCGAGGTTTCCTTCAGAGACAGGAGCGATTTTGAAGTCAAGGTATTTTCTGCAGTTGTAAATAACTGCAACTGTATAACACTTGAATTCGACAAAGAGACGTCTTCTGCATTTGACAAAGGAAGGTACCTTTGGGATGTCTGCATTACAGACACAGAGGGAAATCGCAAAACGGTGGCAAACGATAACGTCGCCGTAGTTATATGATAAAAGGAGGCGGCGTTTTGAGTGAAACTGTAAATATTGAAGCCGTGATAAAAGGCTACGTAAACCGCGGAATACGGAGCGTTGAGCTGACGGATGAAGGTCACCTTGTTTTCATTCTCACCGATGGGGAGAAAAAGGACGTAGGAAAGGTGACATCTGCCGCTCCTGCCGTGGTTTTTGATGAAAATTCCATTGATGCGCCTTCCATGAAGGCAGTGGCAGAGTATGTGGAAGGCAAACTTTCCATAGACAGCGAGGTGATACTGTGAGCGTTATTACTAAGGACAGTCTGATCTGTGCCTGCGCCGATGCTTACAGAACGGCAAGCGGAAGGTCGGACGGTATAAAAGCAGGAGAGCTTGCGGAGAAAATAGCAGCTCTGTCGGGAGGAGCAAAGCTTCTTGAAAGCGGTGAGATCACAACAACGAGGGAAGTGACCACAGAGGCGCGTGCGGTGAAAATTCAACTGTCACAAATTCCCGATCTGTTTGTTTTTTATCTTGAAAATGAAGATGAAGAAATAATAAATGAGCTGTTGGGTTCGACCGTAGGCGCTGTTTGTCTGAACGTAAAACCGATAGATCACCTTGATATAGAAAAAGGGGCAAGTGAGACTAATATCAATATGGTGATCGAAAGGGGAGAAGGCTCAGCGCAATACGTGACCTATCACACGGACAGCCAGGCAAGGATTACGGATAGTGCCGTTGCGCGTGTATGCGGCTTCGATGATAACCCGCTATACCCCAATACTTATTATTGGGAAGCGTACAAGCTGTGGGATGAGGTGGAAGTATGAGACGTTACAAGGTTATTGAAGATGATTGTATTGTTGCCATAGGCAAAGGTGCGGGCAACATTGAAATTACCGAAGAAGAATACTCGAAAATAATGGCGGTCATTAAAAACCGCCCGAGGGCGGAGGAGGGCTTTGAATACGTTCTCACAAGCTCGCTTACCTGGGAGCTCAGAGAGGCGGCGGCTGTGGAGAGAGAGCTGACCGACGGAGAAGTCCTCGGAATAATTCTCGGAGGTGCTGTATGACAAGAAGTGAAGCTTTGAAGATAAGAAAACTGATAGAAAAGGCATCCGCTGCCCTCGGGGATGCAGATGCCTCTGAAGCCCCTCTGCTTTTTCCGAGATGGAGGTCGGGCGAGGGGTATGATGTGGGAAACAGAGTTTGCCATAACGGCGAGCTTTACAAGTGCATCATGACCCATGTATCTCAGAGCGACTGGGAGCCTCAAATGGCGCCGAGCCTCTTTGTGAAGGTGGCAGACCCTATGGCGGAGTACCCCGAGTGGGTGCGCCCTGCGGGTGCCCATGATGCCTACGAAAAAGGAGCGAAGGTCTCCCATAACGGCAAAAAGTGGATATCAACTGCAGACGTCAACGTTTGGGAACCGGGCGTTTCGGGATGGGAGGAGGTGCAGGATGAGTAATGCGGCAGCTCTTATAACCGAATTCGGTATCGTCGCGGGGGCTCTTCTCCCCGTGGCGGTGGTGATAGTCTGCCTTATAGGCGGTATGAAATGTCTTCTCAGAAGCGAGATGCTCAGAACCTATTACCACGGTAAGGACACGGAGAAGATACGCCAGTTTGAGCTTGAAAATTTCGTGCTTCTCTATAAGGCGTATAAGGCGCTTCGGGGCAACAGCTTTATAGATAAGATCTATGAAGAGGTCATGGAGCGCGAAGTAATTACTTAAGGAGGAAAGTGTATGGGAAATCTTGAAAACTATCTTGTGGCGGCGGTCATGCTTATCTGCCTTTCCGTCGGATACGTAATAAAGCACCTTGTCCCCTCGGGGAAAGTTGACAGATTTATACCCCTCATTATGGCGGTACTCGGTGTCTTTCTCAACGTGTGGATGAATTCCTTTGCGTTCACTCCCGGGATACTTCTCGGAGGGCTCGCCTCGGGTCTTGCATCAACGGGTATGCATCAGATGTTCAAGCAGTTTATTGAAGGGGGCGGGAAGTGATGAAGACCTTCGGAATTGACGTTTCAAAGTGGCAGAGGGGCTTTGATTTTAAGAGAGCGGCAGACGAGGGTGTGCGCTTTGCCATAATCAAGGCAAGCGAGAGCTCCTTCTCCGATCCGGAGTTTGAAAAACACTATAAAAATGCAAGAAGTGCAGGACTTTTGACGGGTGCATATCATTATCTGACGGCAACCTCCAAGGAGCAGGCAGTACGCGATGCGGAGTATCTGATAAAGAACTGTCTTGCGGGAAAAACCTTTGAATTTCCGTTTTTTGCAGATGCAGAAGATGAAATTCTTAAGGCTCTGCCTAAAAAGACAGTTGACGAAATAATAAAAGCCTTCTGCGACACCCTTGAGAAGGCAGGCTATTGGGCAGGCTTTTACTGTAACTTCGATTTTTACAAAAACAACTGCTCGGGAGAGGAGCTTGCAAAGCGCTATTCTCTGTGGCTTGCTTCTTGGACAAAGGAGCCCCTCGCCGACTGTCAGCTTTGGCAGTTCGGGGGAGAGACAAATCTTATAAGAGGAAACAAGGTTGCAGGGGTCGTCTGCGATCAGAATTATTCTTTTCGCGATTTTCCGTCTCTTATCAGGGTGAAAGGGCTTAACGGAACAAAGGAAGAGATCAAAGCGGCAAGCATTAAAGTCGGCGATGTGGTTAAGCTGAAGTCGGGCGCAAAGGTTTACGGAACGGATAAAACCTTTGCACCTTGGGTCTACAATGCAAAGCTCTTTGTCCGCGAAATAAACGGCGACAGGGTCGTTGTGTCGACACAGAAAACGGGAGCAGTAACAGGAGCGGTTGATATAAACGACCTTCAGTAGCCTTCCCCAGTGGGGGAAGGTGTCGCCGAAGGCGACGGATGAGGTGTCTCAGAGCTTCAATGTTACTCCTCATCCACCGCCACGCGAGAACCCCAAAAGTCGCAAGGACTTTTGAGGACCCCAGCACGCGGTCCCCCTTCTCTCGCAGGAGAAGGCAAATAAAAACGCACGGCGTGCCGTGCGTTTATTGTGCATCACTTTTAACTTTTTCCTTACCCTTTGTTCTTATCTTACTAAGGAACTTATCTCTCTTTTTATCTGCAATTTCAAGCCTTGCGTTATAGAATTCCTCAGTTTCGGGAGTCCAGTCGTAGAGGAACTTCGTTGCGGAGAAGGTTCCGTCGGGGTTCTTGTGGACTCTGATGGAAAGCAGAAATTCTCCGTGCTCGGAGCAGCCGACACGCGCCAGCTTCTTGGAGCCGTTCTGAGTTATAATTCTCGGAGCCGCCATGGGCTTTCTGCAGTGGGGGCAGAGGGTGTATTTGATACGGGGGTCGCCCCTCAGCTTCTGTAGGTTGTCTATTCTTCTTATCGCCTCAAAGGAGAGGTGGTCAAGCTCGGACAGGTCCTTAGGCTTGAATACGTACTCTTCGATGCCGCGCTTCATATCAAGCTTGCCTGCTATCATGGCAGTTATCGCCGCATCGATGAGGGCATCGTGAAGCTGTTCGGTGAATTCTATCTCGAACTCCAATGCCGCGCTTTCAAGGGCAATATTGTGGGCATCACTACCCGTCTGCTTCAGAAAAACAGTCTGCAGGTCATAGTTCTGTCTCGTCCATTTTTCCATCTGATGAGCGGAAAGATTTTCCTTCATGACGGGGATGTCGCTCTCGCCCCAGGTGATAGTTGCGAAATCGGGACCGCAGAATTCCATGAAGCTTTCAAAAGCGGTAGGGAAGTCGGGCGCGTCCTTTAAAAGGTCGTTGGTGATACCCGTAAGATCTCTGATGCGCGAGTGCATCTTTTTGTAATAATGGGGCTTCACGTAGGTCTTGAAGGTGCCCACAGGCTTGAAGCTCTCGTTCAGCTTAACTGCGCCTATCTCGATTATCTCACCTGTAAGGAGTCTGCCGTCCGAAAGTCTGTATTCGGGACCGCGGGTCTGGTTCCACTCCATGTCAAAAACAATATATTTCACGGCTTTCTCCTTTCTTTTGAGATATTTTGATCATTGTGTAAACGAACGACGGGCAGCCGAATGAAAGTTTTGGTCAAGCTTTTTTAAAAGCTTGTGGGTTATCAGGGCAAAGCCCTGAGACGCGCTCCACAGAGCGCGGAATCCTTAGGCTTAAGGGTTTCCGACGGGGGTCCTCAAACAGACTTGTCTGTTTGGGGTTCATGTCCTATGGCGGAGCTTTTGGTCGCTCCCGCAGGAGCGAAACACCCTCGCACCCATTAGCAACATAACAAACAATATAATAACAGATTTTTACCTCCATTTCAAGAGAAAAACTCAATTTTTTCCGATTGACTTTTTTTTCATTATCTTGTATAATATTCTAATAGCTATGGTTAATATAGCTATTGAACCTAAACCATTCGGAGGTGAAAATATGTTAAAACTCGAAAACGTTTGCTACGAAGTCGATGTTGACGGCGAAAGCAAAGGAATTCTGAAAAATATAAATCTTGAGATAGACGAGCGTTTTGTTGCAATTACAGGCCCCAACGGCGGCGGTAAGTCAACTCTCGCAAGGATAATCGCAGGTATCATCACTCCCACCTCGGGTAAGATCTATCTCGACGGTGTTGACATTACGGACATGTCCGTCACCGAGCGCGCAAAGGCAGGCATCAGCTTCGCTTTCCAGCAGCCCGTGCGCTTCAAGGGTATTACCGTGCGCGACCTTATCTCCATCGCCGCAGGCGGTGACATATCCGTGTCTCAGGCGTGCGCTTACCTCTCCGAGGTAGGTCTCTGCGCCAAGGAATATATAGACCGTGAGATAAATGCAAGCCTTTCGGGCGGTGAGCTCAAGAGAATTGAAATTGCAACGGTTATGGCGAGACAGACGAAGCTCTCCATATTCGACGAGCCCGAGGCAGGTATTGACCTCTGGAGCTTCAACAACCTTATCAGAGTGTTTGAGAACATGCACGAGAAGCTCGGCGGCTCCATTATGATAATCTCACACCAGGAGAGAATTCTTGCTATCGCTGACAGAATTATCGTAGTGTCTGCAGGCGAGGTTACCGCAGAGGGCACAAAGGATGAAATTATGCCTTATCTTCTCGGCGGCAGCAGCGTTTGCTCCACACTTGAGAACAAATTTAACTGAGGAGGCAGGGACAATGGATGCTATTAAAAAAGATCTGCTTATGAAGGTTGCCGACCTCCACGAGGTGCCTCAGGGTGCCTACAACATCCGCGAAAACGGAAAGCTCGGAGGAAGAGCGGTAACTGAAAATATCAATATCGTTACCAAGGAGGCGGGGCCCGGTATCGATATCTACATCAAGGACGGAACGAAGAAGGAGAGCCTTCACATTCCCGTTATCATTTCCGAGACGGGCGTTTCCGACCTTGTTTACAATGATTTCTACGTAGGTGAAAACTGCGACGTTGTTATCGTTGCAGGCTGCGGTATCCACAACACGGGCGACGAAAAGAGCGAGCACGACGGTATCCACACCTTCCACGTGGGAAAGAATTCAAGGGTCAAGTACGTTGAGAAGCACTACGGCGACGGCGTGGGCAGCGGAGACAACGTTATGAACCCCACCACCGTTATCTATATGGAAGAGGACAGCTACCTTGAAATGGAGACTGTTCAGATAAAGGGTATTACCTCCACCGACAGAAAGACTTCGGCGGTGCTGAAGGACGGCGCAGTTCTTGAGGTCCACGAAAAGATAATGACAAACGGAACTCAGTTCGCAAAGACCGATTTCGTAGTGGATCTTGACGGCGAGAACTGCAGTGCAAACGTCGTTTCCCGTTCCGTTGCAAAGGACAAGTCCTTTCAGGAGTTCGTCTCCGAGATAAAGGGTAACAACCGCTGTACGGGCCACACCGAATGTGATGCCATCATTATGGATGATGCCCGCGTCGTGGCAGTGCCCAAGCTTGAAGCGGCTCACGTTGATGCCTCCCTTATCCACGAGGCGGCTATCGGCAAGATCGCAGGCGAACAGCTCACAAAGCTCATGACCCTCGGCCTTACCGAAGCCGAAGCCGAAGAGCATATTATTAAAGGGTTCTTAAAGTAAGGAGTGTGCGGGGCTCCCCGCCCCTGCACCCCGGCGCCCTTTTGAAAAAGCTCGACCAAAACTTTTGGTCGGGGCATTTTCAAAGTTACAGTGGCGTTATTCACGATAACGGGGATTATTTGGATAAAAAAAGAGACCGATCTTTCAAAATCGGTCTCTTTTCATCTTCAAGGCTGTTTGGAGTTCACGGGGTTCTCCTGTATTAACGGGCGGACGAACACAGTTCGTCCCTACGAGGACCAATAGAGATAACGCGAATGAAAGACCAACATCAAACCCGTAGGGGCGACCTGTGGTCGCCTGCCACATTGGTCGTTAGTGCAGATTGCCTCCCTTATTCCTTGTCGGAGCCGATGGGGCTGACGATACTGTAACCGACGTTAACGAGGTGGTCGGCAACACGCTCAAGTCCTGCAACAGCAGAGGAGTAGTAGGGGCTGACGGAAGCGTTACAGCTGCCTTCGGCAAGTCTTACGTAGTGGCTTGCAAGAAGCTTCTTCTTCATTTCGTCAATCTCCTCTTCAAGACTTGCAAGTCTCGGAAGCCCGTCCTTGTTGAGGTTGTCAAAGGCATCCTTGGAGATGGTCAGCATTTCAAGAATTTTTGCGCTCATTCTCTTAATATCTTCTTTGCCGTTTTCGGAGAAGGATATCTTCTTCTGAGCCATTTCTTCCGCTATCTCATAGAAGTTTTCGGCATGGTCGCCAACGCGCTCAAGGTCGTTGAGAACGTGGAAATAGGAGCCGATAACGGTCTCGTCGCTGCCGTCAATTGCCGCTGAGAGGCTTATGAGGAAGCGTGTGAGGGCGCTGTTCGTAAAGTCGATAACTGCTTCGTTAGCCGCAAGACCTGCGCCTTTGGAGAGGTCACCCTTTTCGATAGCCTCAACGGAGAGGGTGATGTTCTTCTCAACAAGAGCGAACATGTAGTCCATCTCCTTTTTGACCTGCATAAGAGCAACGGGAGGCGTTGTGATAAGTCTCTCGTCCACGAATTTGAGAGTGAGCTCGTCCTCGCTCTTTTTCTTGTCCTTGATGACAGCGCAGGAGTATTTTACGAGCTGTTTTACGAAGGGAAGAAGAACGATAGTCGTGGTCACGTTGAAGATAACGTGGAAAGCGGAAACTCTCATCTGGAGTGACATGGGGTCGTCGCCGGGGAAGAAGGAGACGAGAAGGTTTATTATCGGCTCTTTGAATATCCAGACTATTGCAGTGAAGATAGCGGTGCCGATAACGTTGAAGGTGAAGTGGATAAGGGCAACTCTCTTGGAGTTAGCGTTTGCACCGACGGAGGCGAGAAGAGCCGTAACACAGGTACCGATGTTTGCGCCGAGAATAATGAAAAGCGCAAGGTCAAGGGGAAGGATGCCAGTTCCCACCATGGTGATAACGACACCAGTTGCGGCGGAGGAGCTCTGAATGAGGGCGGTAAAGATAACGCCGACAAAGATGAGAAGAAGAGGGAAGTCGATTAGAGCGAAGATGTCAAGGAACATTTCTTCAACCATGGGGCTTCCGAAGGCTTCTTCACTGCTCATAACGTTAAGGCCAACGAAAATGAGACCGAGACCGCTGCAGAGAAGACCTGCCAGCTTTATTTTTTCATGCTTGAAGAAGCCCATCATAACGCCTGCAAAGGCGGAAAGGTACATGAGCATGTTGAAGTAATCGTTTTTGAGAGCGACGAGGATACCCGTAATGGTGGTACCGATATTGGCACCCATGATGATGGGAGTTGCCTGCATAAGGGTCATTACCCCTGCGTTAACAAGACCGATGACCATGACCGAGGTTGCAGAGGAGCTCTGAATGATAGCGGTGACACCTGCGCCGATACCGACACCCGAGAAGCGGTTGTTACTGATTTTGCCGAGAAGGCGCTTCATGCCTTCGCCCGCGCTTTTTTCAAGAGCTTCGCTCATAAAGTTCATGCCGACAATAAATACGCCGACACCTGCAAGGAGCCAGATAAGACTTCCGAAAAGCTCCATAATATTTGCCATAAAAAATTCTCCTTTCAAGGGGATTTAAGGCTGCAACGCCATTTTACCCCATTTTGGAGAATTGTAACATATTTTCGGTAAAGAGAGGGTAAAGAGTAAATCTAAATAAGGGACCAACGAGGCGGGCGGATATGGAATCCGCCCCTACGGTATACAAACAGAGATAACGTGCACGAAAGACCAACGTGAAACCCGTAGGGGCCCCGAGCAGAGCGAGGAAGTACTCTTGGGGTAGGCGAACTGCGTTCGCCCGCGATATGTTTGCTTTGCAAACTCGATATATTTTCCTCGCGGAAAATTCGATATGTTTGCCTTTGGCAAACGCGATATGTCCGCTTCGCGGACGCGGAAATGACGGTATGCGCAGTTATATGCTGCTATGCCGCGTGATATGCCCTTGGGGCGTGATATATTTGCCTTCGGCAAACGTTATGAGTTATGAGTTTGCCTTCGGCAAACGTTATGATATGATCGCAGGTGTAACTTTAAACTGCCCGAAGGGCATCATAACTACGCGAAGCGTATCATAACTCTGAACTCGCCTTTGGCGATCATAGTTGGTTTAACCTATAACCAACCCCGAGCTCGTTGGCGATATAATTCGCCTCACCGGGCTTATCTCCGAATTTCCTCCTTATATTCGCCATGTTTACCTGAAGCTTTTTAATGGTGCTCTCTCTTGCGCTCTCGCCCCATATCGCCTTGATTATGGCGGCATAGGTCATCATCTTACCGCAGTTTTCCGAAAGGAGAGCGACAATGTTGTACTCGGTCTGAGTAAGGCGGATAACTGCGCCCTTAATAAAAACGAGACGGGCATCGTAGTCTATCTCCATATCTCTCAGGCGGAATTTTCCTCCGGGAAGCCTTCCTTCCTCTGCGCTATGGCGGTTGTTGCGAAGGGCGGCGCGGACTCTGGCAAGAAGCTCACCCGAGCCGAAGGGCTTTGTGACGTAGTCGTTGGCACCGCGGTCAAGAGCTTCAATTTTGTCGCTTTCATCCGTGCGTGCAGAGAGAACTATAACGGGGCACAGAGAATTCTTTCTTATAATGTCGAGAAGGGTCATGCCGTCCCTGTCGGGAAGCCCGAGGTCAAGTATCACAAGGTCGGGTATGTGGGAGACGAACATAGTTTCTCCATCCGAACAACAGTCTGCAAGAATGGTCTGATATCCTGCGGTGTCAAGAACTGTGGCAACTAAATTTCGGATGTTTGCCTCGTCCTCCACAATAAGTATCTTGTATTTATTCTGTATCATTGCTTATTTTCTCCGTAGTAAGTGCAAATCGGAAAAGGGAGCCTCCCGTCTTTAAGTTTTCAGCTTCGATGCTTCCGCCGTGGGCCTTGATGATGGTGGCGCAAACGGAGAGCCCGATGCCTGCGTTTTTCTTCTGACCGTCGGCAACCTCGTCCCCCTCCGTGCTGTAGCCCGTAAAGAGGGTGTCTAATTTTTTCGGAGCAATTCCGCATCCGTCGTCCTCTATCTCGAAGACTGCCTTGTCCCCGACGGTGAAA
Organism: Oscillospiraceae bacterium; assembly: GCA_015063695.1. Taxonomy (GTDB): domain Bacteria; phylum Bacillota; class Clostridia; order Oscillospirales; family CAG-272; genus RUG14199. Next base: position 25,669 of record SVTQ01000018.1, on the reverse strand, counting down.
ACGCGAAGGGTCAGGCGGGTCATTCCCTCGGCGTGCTGAACTGCATTCTCAAGAATATTGACGATGACCTGCTCAATGAGAATGGCATCCATGGGAATGATAACAACGTCGTCGGGAATTTCAAGCTCAACCGCCTCGTCGGGATAACGCTTTTTGAATTTGAGCATCACCGTGTCGAGAAGCTCGTAGAGAACGGTGGGTGTCTTGATGATCTTCACCTGTCCGCTGTCAATTTTAGTAATGGAGAGAAGGTTTTCAACCATTCGCACAAGCCATTCTGCATCTTCCTTGATGCCGCAAAGGATAGCTTTCTTCTGCTCCTTGCCAAGGGTGTCTCCGTTTTCAAGAAGGGTGGTGGAGGAGCCGTAGATGGTGGTAAGGGGAGTTCTAAGGTCATGGGAGACGGCACGAAGGAGATTTGCTCTCATTCGCTCCTTTTCGCTCTCAGCGTTCATCGCCTTGTGTCTCTTCAGCTTTGTGGTGAGAGCGCTTGTGAGTACCGCAATAGCGATCATTATAATACCCGAAATAAGATTTACGGGAGTTACAAAGTCGAAGGCAAAATAGGGGAAGGTGAAAGCGTAGTTTACCGCAACAGCACCGATAAATGCGCTCACAACACCGTAGAAGCAGCCTTCGGTCATAAGGGATATCATAAAGACTGCAAATACGAATACCGTGGTGATGTGCTCCTCTACGTCAAATTTGTATTGAAAAAGCACACTGAGCCCGAAAGCGCAGACAAGGCATATTAAAGTAAATATCACGTCTCTTATTTTTTTCACGCGAAAACCCTCCTTTCGTATAGTTAATAGTATAACAGGATCGGTTAAGATGGGGTAAAGGGTAGATGATAAACGGGCGGATATGGAATCCGCCCCTACGAGGAACGAACTGAAGACCAACATCAAATCCGTAGGGGCGGATTCTATATCCGCCCGCGATATGTTTGCTTTGCAAACTCGATATATTTTCCGCAAAGCGGAAAATGTTAGCAGAAATACCCCGACCCTTCCTCAAGACCCTCGTAGTTCCACTGACGAAGGACCTCGTAGACCGCGATGGCGGCGGAGTTTGAAAGGTTCAGACTGCGAAGGGTGGGGCGCATGGGGATACGCACGCACCTTTCGAGATTTTCCTTCAGCAGGTCCTCGGGAAGACCCTTGCTTTCTTTTCCGAAAAAGAGATAGCAGTTTTCGGGATACGTTACCTCGGTGTGTGCCCTCGGGGCTTTTGTGGTATAGAAAAAGCATTTTGCCTCGGGATTTTTCTCGAAGAAATCGGGAAGACTGTCGTAATAAGTAACCGAGAGCTTGTCCCAGTAGTCAAGACCGGCTCTTTTCAGTGTCCTGTCGGATATCTCAAAGCCGAGAGGACGGATAAGATGGAGAGCCGCGCCCGTTGCGGCGCAGGTCCTTGCAATATTTCCCGTGTTCTGAGGTATCTCGGGCTCGTGTAAAACTACGTTTATCTTTGACATGGTATTTTCCTTTGGGTGATTTATATTTTGGTGGCGATATGACAAAAGATAACTTCATCTGTAATTTCATAAATCGCCCAACAGTAGCCTTCTCCCTCAGGAGAAGGCTATAGAAGGATGAGGTGTATCATCATCTATCATTATACATCAAATCCCGTAAAAATCAATGCTATAATATATTTTCATCAAAACTATAGCATTTTTAAATAATATATGTTACAATATAAATTTGTAGGGGTATACCCTTTAATAATGTAAATTATCGGACTTATGTTCAAGGAGTATATATGGCAAATCTTTTTACAAAAATCTTCGGAACCTACAGTGACCATCAGATAAAGAAGCTGATGCCCACCGTTAAGAAAATAGAAGCGCTTGCGCCCGAAATGGAGAAGCTGACCGATGCCGAAATGGCAGAGATGACAGTTAAGTTCAAACAGCGTCTTGCGGCAGGCGAGACCCTTGACGACATTCTCCCCGAGGCGTATGCTCTTGTCCGCGAGGCTGCGGACAGAGTTCTCGGCAAGCGCCCCTTCATGGTACAGCTCCTCTGCGGTATCGTTCTTCATCAGGGACGAATTGCGGAAATGAAAACGGGTGAAGGTAAGACCCTCGTTGCAGTTCTCCCTGCATACCTCAACGCCCTTGAAGGCAAGGGTGTCCATATCGTAACGGTCAACGAGTACCTTGCAAAGGTAGGCTGTGAGGAGATGGGACGAGTTCACGAATTCCTCGGCCTTACCACGGGACTTGTTGTTTCGGGTCAGTCAAGGGAAGAGAAGAAGGCGGCGTACAACTGCGACATCACCTACGGTACAAACAACGAAATGGGCTTCGACTACCTGCGTGACAACATGGCGGTTTACAAGGAGCAGGTCTGTCAGAGAGGGTTCAACTTTGCCATCGTTGACGAGGTCGACTCCATTCTTATCGACGAGTCAAGAACTCCCCTTATCATCTCGGGCCACGGCGACAAGGTCGACGACACCTACAGCCGCGCCGATGCCTTTGTAAGAAGTCTCTCCAAATACGTTATCAAGGAGATGGACACAAAGACCGACTATACCGACATCGACAAGGACTATATCGTTGACGAAAAGGAAAGAACAACAGTCCTCACCGCATCGGGTGTCCGCAAGGCAGAGGAATACTTCGGCATTGAAAACTTCACCGCCGTTGAAAATGCAAAGATATCCCACCACGTTTACCAGGCACTTAAGGCTCACGGTATCATGCACCGCGATATCCACTACCTTGTAAGAGATAACGAGGTTCTTATCGTTGATACCAACACGGGCCGTGTTATGCCCGGCAGACGTTATTCCGACGGCCTCCATCAGGCGATAGAAGCCAAGGAAAACGTTGACATTCAGCGCGAAAACAAAACTATCGCGACAATTACCCTTCAGAACTATTTCAGAATGTACGGAAAGCTCTCGGGTATGACGGGTACAGCCGTTTCCGAGGAAGAGGAATTCCGCGAAATATATTCTCTTGACGTAGTTGAAATTCCCACCAATAAGCCCATGATAAGAATGGACCATCCCGACCGCGTCTTCAAGACCGCAAAGGAAAAGGATGAAGCCATTATCAGACAGATAAAAGAGTGCCACGAGAAGGGTCAGCCCGTCCTCGTCGGTACCGTTTCCATCGAAAAGTCCGAGGCACTCTCAAAGAAGCTCCGCGCGGCAGGCATTTCTCACGTTGTCCTCAACGCAAAGTATCACGAGAGGGAAGCGGAGATAGTTGCTCAGGCAGGTAAGCCGGGTGCCGTCACCATCTCCACCAATATGGCAGGCCGTGGTACGGACATTCTTCTCGGCGGTAACGCTGAGTTCCTTGCAAAGCAGGAAATGAGGAAAATGGAGTATGATGAAGAGACCATCATGCTTGCAACGGGCTCCTCTCAGTCCGTTTCTGAGGAAATTATGGAAGCACGAAAAGTCTTCCGCGACCTCTACAGAAAGTATCAGGACGTGATACGCCCCGAGGCAGAAAAGGTCTGCGAGGCAGGCGGTCTCTTCGTTCTCGGCACCGAAAGACACGACAGCCGCCGTATAGATAACCAGCTCCGCGGCCGTTCGGGACGACAGGGTGACCCCGGTGAGTCAAGATTTTTCATATCCCTCGAGGACGACCTTATCCGTCTCTTCGGCGGTGAGAGAATGCAGATGATGGTTGACCGTATTCCCATGGAAGAGGGTCAGTATCTCGACAGTAAGCTTCTCTCGGGCGGTATCGAGTCTGCTCAGAAGAGCATCGAAAGCCGTCACTTCAACGCAAGAAAGAACGTCCTCCAGTACGACGATATCATGAACGAGCAGAGAAAGCTCATCTATTCTCAGAGAAACGAAGTTCTCTCGGGCATGGATCTCCGCGAAAAGATACTCTCCATGATAAAGGCAACTCTTAATGATGCTGTCGAAGCATGTCTCCATGAGGACAGTGTTGAAATGTGGGACCTCGATGCCCTGAAGGCTAAGTATAAGAACCTTCTTATCTTTGACGGCGACTTTGAAGAGACCGAAGGCAAAAAGGCTTCCGCTCTTCGTGAGGAGATAAGAGAAACGCTCCTTTCAAGAGCTATTAAGCTCTATGAAAACAAGGAGACCGTTTCCTTCCCCGACGGACAGATGCGCGAGGTTGAAAGAAGCGTTCTTCTCAGTCAGGTAGACCTTAAGTGGATAGACCACCTTGAAGCAATGGACGATCTGCGCGAGAGCGTTTACCTTCAGGCGTACGCTCAGCGTAACCCCATTTCCGAGTACAGAGTGCTCAGCGGTGACCTGTTCCAGGAGATGGTAGACAGTATCCGCGACGATACGGTGAGAACAGTTCTCTCCGTCGTGCCCCGTGCAGACGTTGAAAAGAGAAAGCAGCAGTATAAGATAGCCTCAACGGGCGGTGACGGAACCCTCAAGAAGAAGCCCGTCGTAAATAAAAAAGAGGACAAGGTCGGCAGAAACGACCTTTGCCCCTGCGGCTCGGGTAAAAAATATAAAAAGTGCTGCGGTCAGTAAGAGGTTTGTATGAATACTTTGGCTCTCCTTTTCGGACTTTTATTCTTTCTTAATCCCACCGTCGGGATAATAGATATCCTTCCCGACTTTATCGGAGCCCTTCTGCTCCTTTTGGCACTGCGCGAGGTGCATTTTCTCTCGGAGAAGATAGAGAATGCCACCCCAAAGCTCTGGGGCCTCTTCGCGGTGAGCGTAGTAAAGACCATGCTCGCCTTTGTGTCGGGAGGTATGGGCGGTTCAACGAGAGTGTTCCTTGCCTTTGCCTTTGCTGTTGGAGAGGGACTTCTCCTGCTTAATATTATAAGCCCGGTGGCAAGCGGTATGGAAGCGCTCAAGATCCGCTACGGAACTATTTTTGCAGAACCCGCGGAAGGGAAGAAGCGCCGCCGTACTCCCGAGGAAAAATTCGACATCTCGAATTTCAAAACTCCCCTGTGTGTATATACGGTCTTCCGCCTTGTGATGTGCTTTCTTCCCGAGGCAACGGAGCTTCGTATCTCAAAGCCCTCCTCGGAGGAAACAGGAATTGCGGCTCTCTCGGAGTTCCGAGGCCTTCTCTACGGTCTTATTCTCCCTATCGTTTGTATCTTCATGATCTTTGCCGTTATCCGCACCGTCAGAACGGTGAGACTCTACGGCAAGGATAAAATAATGCTTGAAGCCTTCCATGAAGCATTCCTCAAGGATAAAGCGGATTTTCCCACCCGTCATAAGAGAACGCTCCTTAAGAAGGCATACGTAATGTTTATGATAGCCGCGGCATCCTGCATCTGCTTCTATGCGGATAATAAGGATATGATACCGAAGGTCCTCGCAGCGGCGGCATTCGCAGTGCTTATCGGATACTTCGGACGGAACCTTCGTGAGAAAATTATCGGCTTTTCAGTCTGCGGTGCCCTTGCAGTTTCCTCGCTGCTCTATTATGCCGCATCGGGAGCATACTTTTCGGAGTACGTTGAAGGTAACGCCGCATGGCTTGAAGGCGCCATGGAGCTTTACAGACCTCTCTGCATCGTTTCCGCCGTTCAGGCGGCGCTGATGTTTGCGCTCCTTCTTTTCGCCTCAGTCCTTGTGAGACGTTGCGCCCTTGAAGTATTTGCCTCAATGGACGATACCGAAAGCACGCAGATAAAGATGAAAAAGTTCAAACGTCAGATTACAGTCTTCAGACTTGTGTCCCTTGTGTTCTGCGTGGCGGCGGCACTCTATGCCCCCCTCAGACCCACCTTCCAGATGATACTTACAGTCCTTATAGGGCTCGATGTCGCACTTGTTCTCTCCGCGTATTTCGTTGATTTGAAATTATAATATGCGCGGACAGTCGGGGACGGCTGTCCCTACGGTTTTGTTTCGCGTTTCATATTCGGGATACTATAACAACAAATATCTTCACCTTTTATTGTAGGGACAGGCGTCCCCGACTGTCCGTATAAAAAGAGAGACCGATCTCAAATCGGTCTCTCTTTTTAATCTTATTCATTTATAGCCGCAACGATATCTGCATTACCGGTTGCATCGTAAGCAATAACGGCGAGAGCATTGTCGTACTTCACGAAGGTCGCCTTGTCAGCTATTTCGCTCTGAGTCATGTCGTAAACCGCGGTAGTTGTAATGAGGTTGGCAAGGTAAACGTCGCGGACAGCCTTTTCAGCGGCATCGATAGTCTCAGCAGTTGTTCCTTCTTTGAAAAGAAGCATGGCAAAGGTCTTTGCGCTGTTGGTGCCGGGAGTGGAGAAGGTGAACTTTTCGATAGCTTCAAGCACCGCCTCGTCCTCAATGCCGTACATGAACATAAGAGTATCCTTGGCATATTCGTCGGAGTCCTTGTAGAACACGGCATCGTCAAAATCATAGCTTGATGCGATCTCGTCTGTCACCGCGTAAATATCACCTTCAAAAAGGTTACCCTTGTCGCCTGCGCAGGAAACAAGAGCCGCGCACATAATAAGACAAAGAACGATAGAAATAAGTCTTTTCATAATTATATCTCCTTTAATTTTAGATCGGGCGGATTCTATTCGAGAACCCCAAAAATCATAAGGATTTTTGACGACCCCTCAATATCCGCCCGCCACGCGACGTATTTAATTACTGAACGGCATCTGATTTGCAAACTTGGTTATGTACTTTTCAACGACCTCAACGATAACAACGTCAGCTCCGGAGCTTGTAATGTCTTTCTTTCTGAAGTTGTAGGTCCAGTTGTAGGTGGACTTGTAGAAGCTGTCCTTGAGGAAGCCGTTGAGAGCGATGGAATAGGAGTCGCGGAGCATGTACATATTAGGCGCATTCTTATTGTCATCGTTTCTCCACTGATACCAGTAAAGGTGGTCGGAATAACCGTTCGCCCACTGATAGCAGAATGCAAACTGACCCCATCTTTCCTTATTCTGACTGTTTATAAAATAAGCACTCCTGCCGTTTTTCAGAGTGTAGACAGCTCCCAGCTCACTGGTTGCATCATAGTAACCCAGATAGTAAGCCTGGTCCTTCATGAAGGTCTCGCAGTAGTTTATCTGATAGTCGCTTCTGTTGTGAATAACAACGCCGGGGAAGTCCTTCTTAATTTCATTCATCATCTGCTGATAAACGAAGAAGCCGCCGTGGTTGTTCCAGTGAGTGTCGGTTTTGTAGTAAAGGCTTCTCTGAGGATTTGCCGCCTTAGCTGCAAAAAGGCTGTCGCGTCCGTCAATTACGGTGATTCCCGCATCCCGCAGTGCACCGATTATCTGGTCGATACGTCTGTAGGAGCCCATAGTGTAGCTTTCGGGCATGTAGTCGTGGTAAACAGAGTTTTTGTTTGGGATTATCACAACGTACATGTGCTTCTTTCCGTCAACGGACTTGGTGGAAGTAAGGCTCTCGACCCAGTCGTTACGGGTAACCATGTTATCAACTAAAACGTCAAGTCTGTTCTGATTAAACAGGGAAGTGCCGTCGTAGTCCTGGAAGGAGTCCTGACAGAAAAGGAATCCGTCGTAACCGATAAGGGTCGAGGAATAGTCCGCATCCCCCTTGAGGAAAACGCCGGGAGCCATGTGCTCAGCCTTTATCTTGGGAACGTTGTAGGAGCCGTACTTTTCCGTTGCGCCCTCCTGACGTAGAGGCTCAAATTCAAGAGTGGTCGAATTGTCCTCGTATTCGTTAATGGGAGCGTTTATGTAGGTGTGAACTCTGCCGCCCGTCTCGTCGGAGCCAAGCTCGTTACTGCTGCCGGAAGAACCCGACGAACCGGATGAACCGGATGAACCGGATGAACTGCCGCCGCTTCCGCTGACGTCACCCCAGCCGAGGTCAATGTCAACGCTGGAAGAGGAGTTTCCCTGAGTGACAGCCGCCGTTGTGTCGGGAGCCGCTGTAGTAGTCTCAGCAGTTGTTTCTTCGGTAGTCTCTTCCGTCTCCGTTTCGGTTTCGCTTTCGGATTCGCTTTCGCTCTCGGATTCGGATTCACTTTCACTTTCGCTTTCGCTCTCGCTCTCGCTGTCAGACTCTTGAACCTCTTCCGTTTCGGGCTCGGGAGGAGCTTCCTCTTTTCCGGGAAGGGCAAAAGAACCGAGAGCGCCGAGCCCGAAGATAAGCACAAGACACATGCTTACAAGGAGAGCGATGTGCGCCTTCTGTTTTGCCTTTACCCCGTCAATGAAACGGCGGAAAAGCTCTTTTATCTTGCTTATTAAAGCTTTTATCTTTTCTTTCATAGCATTATCCTTAAAAAAATAATTATCTAACTATATAATAGCACGTTTTTTTCGGTTTTTCCATACCTTTTTTATTTAATTTATTTTGAACATTTTATAAAGCGAAATAATCAAACGAAATTTTCATGAACGTAAACGGGTGAACACGGTTCGCCCCTACAAATGAACGACCAACGTGATACCCGTAGGGGCGGATTCTATTCGAGAACCCCAAAAATCACAAGGATTTTTGAGGACCCCTCAATATCCGCCCGCTCTCACCCAAAATTCTCCCTTATAAAAGCAAGAGATCTTCTCAATCTGTCCTCGTCTATCTCACTGCCGGAGATAATGCCCATTAAATTGGTAGGGGAGGGCCTTGGTCCTCCCGTTCTCACCCAAAATTCTCTCTGATAAACGCCAGAGACTTTCTTATCCTGTCCTCGTCTATCTCACTGCCGGAGATAATGCCGGGAGATTCAAGGGTAAAGGTACCCTTATAATCAAGCTCCTTCAGAAGTCCGAACATAAGGTCAAAATCTGCTATCCCCTCGCCGGGATGCCATACGGGACGAAGGCAGGAAAACTCCTTGAGACCTCCGCGGTAGTCGCTTACGTGAACGTGCTCTATCTTTTTTGCAACAGGGGCGGTGAGAGTCTCCCTCGGCTGACGGTGGCAGGTGGCAAATCGGGTGTCGAAAATGAGCCCCACCTCGTCAAGATACCCTTCAAGCTTCTTCCAGTTGGTGAGAGGGTCAGTTGCCGACGAGGGCACGTTCTCAATTAGTATCTTTATTCCGTAAGGTCTTGCGATCTCAATAAGCTCCGCGAGCCATTCAGCATTATAGTCAACAGCTTTGTCGGAGCAGAGCCCGCCCCATAGATGGAGAACGAGGCGCTCGGCTCCCACCATGCCTCCCGTCTCAAGACTGAAACGGAGCATGTCAAGAGCCTCTCTTTTTTTCTTTTCGGCTTCAGCTTTGTCGCCCCCCTCGGAGAGAATAACTCCCGCCTCGGAAAGATAAGCGCCGATGTCCTTGTCGCTGTGAATAACGGGGAACTTCACTCCCGCCGAGAGAAATTCACTCACGACCTCCGCTCTCTTTTCATAGTATAGCTTTATCATCATAAACTCAGCGCCGGAAACGAACCCCTCGTCCATAAGACGGGGAACAAGGTCTGAGACTATATGAAAATTGTAACCGTTTCGCCTCTCAACGAGAGCCCCCGTTGAAAGATATATTTTATTGTTCATATAACTTCACCTCTTTAATTAGCCTTCTCCGGTGGGAGAAGGTGGCAGCCACAGGCTGACGGATGAGGTGTCATACCAATATTAATCTTCACCTCACCCATAAAATTCTACCACAATTCCCCCGTCATTACAACATAATATAAAAAATTTCACGCATCCCCGAACGTTAAACCTGAAAACTTCATCAATCTTTCGTAGGGCGGGGGCTTGCTCCCGCCGTTCCCGCCATATTACCCGTTTCAAACCCACCCCCACAAACAACCGTCCAACATCAAACCACACGGGCGGTCGGGGACGTCCGCCCCTACAAACAACACCACCGCCACCTCAAAAAAGCCCCTAATTTTTCGTCAATATATTCAATATTCAAGGTGATAATACATCATCTTCACTAATTGACTAAAAATTCCAAGTATACTATAATAATAATATAAGATATGTATAATACACGGCTTCCCGTGGCTTTGAGCCATTTGAAAAAGGAAACCTTCACGAATTTCATTTTATTATTACAACTCGGAGGTAAAAATGAAAAAGCGCATCTTGTCAATAATCTTGATCATCATGCTCCTTATCTCATCCGTTCCCTTTACGGTGTTACCCGTAGCGGCGGCAACTTCCGGCACCTGCGGCGATAACCTTACGTGGACTCTTGATGATGAAGGAACCCTTACCGTCAGCGGCACAGGCAGTATGACTGACTACCCTCATACGGGCAGTTCACCTTGGAACAGCTACACAAGCTCCATTAAAAACGTTGTTATTGAAGACGGTGTAACAAGCATTGGAAAATGTTCGTTCTCTTACTGTCGCTCTCTTGAAAGCATAACTATCCCTGAAAGCGTAACAAGCATTGGAAGCTATGCGTTCACGGAGTGTTCCTTTGAAAGTATAACCATTCCCGAAGGAATTACAAGCATTGAATACGATGCGTTCCACAGATGCAATTCCCTTGAAGCCGTTTATATTGCCGATATTGCGGCGTGGTGTAATATTGACTTCGAAAATTTTCGTTCTAATCCTTTGTTTTATGCAAAGAAGCTCTATCTGAACGGGGAGGTTGTAACGGATATAGTTATACCCGAAGGCGTTACAAGCATTGGAAACTATGCGTTCTATAGCTGTGAATTCCTTAAAAGTATAACTATTCCCGAGAGTGTAACAAGTATTGGAGACCATGCGTTTGATGGCTGCACCTCCCTTGAAAACATAAATATTCCGGAGGCTGTAACAAGCATTGGAAACTATGTGTTCAATGACTGCTCCTCCCTTGAAAGCATAACTATCCCTGCGGGCGTTACAAGCATTGGAGACTATGCGTTCAGAAGCTGCTCTTCCTTTGAAAGTATAACTATCCCTGTGGGCGTTATAAGCATTGGAGACTCTGCGTTCGAGGATTGCGGCAATCTTATAAGCATAACGATCCCTGACAGCGTTATAAGTATTGGAGACTCTGCGTTCAACGGAACTGTATATTTTGATAACAATGCAAAATGGGAAAACGGTGCATTATATTTATTAGATTATCTTATAAAAGCTGATCCTTCAATCTCAGGAGAGTATTCTATTCGCGAAGGAACCAAATGTATTGCCGGTTCTGCATTCTCCGGCTGTCACTCTCTCGAAAGTGTGATCGTTCCGGAGAGTGTTATAAGCATTGGACAATTGGCGTTCTTTATGTGCTTATCCCTTGAAAGCATAACCATTTCCGACAGCGTTACAAGTATTGAAGACCATGCATTCTATTACTGCACAGACCTTGAAAGCATAACCATCCCCGAAAGCGTTACAAGCGTTGGGGCCTATGCGTTCGCTTCCTGCACTTCCCTTAAAAGCATAATCATTCCCGAGAGTGTTACAAGCATCGGAGACTCTATGTTCCACAGCTGCGAATCCCTTGAAAGTATAACCATCCCCAAGGGCATCACAAGCATTGGAGCCTTTATGTTCGCTTACTGCGACTCCCTTAAAAGCATAACCATTCCCGACGGCGTTACAAGCATCGGAGAGTATGCGTTCAATTACTGCTCATCATTTGAAACTGTTTATTTCGGCGGAACATTCGAGCAGTGGGAAGGCATTGAAATCGGAGAGAATAACGATCCTCTTTTAAACGCGGAAATAATTTTTGAGTATGAAATACCCGAAGTTCTCGGAGATACTGACGGCGATGGCAAGATAACAACTAAAGACGTTCTTATGATAAGAAAATATCTCGGCGGCGCGGTAGGCAGTGACAAGGTCAACGTTTCTGCGGCTGATGCCGACTTTGACGGCAAGATCACGACCAAGGACGTTTTGTTTCTCAGAAAGTTCCTCGGTGGCGTCATAGATGAGTTATGATTTCCTTTATCTGTAGGGGCGGAATTACCCCAAGGGTACTTCCTCGCTTCGCTCAGGGCGCCTATCCGCCCGCCTATAAGATGCTTCGCATCGTTATGAGTACAAAAACGTGTCTCCTCGGAGGCACGTTTTTTGGCGGAAGGGGGAACCCCTCCCCTACGGTGTTGGTCGAGTGATTTGTTGTAGTTTGCAGAAGGAGTACCCTTGGGGTAAATCGCCCCTACAAATGAACGACCAACGTGATACCCGTATGGGCGACCACTCCGAGAACCCCAAACATTCATGCAGAATGTTTGAGGACCCCTTGCAGTCGTCCGCCATCTCTTAAAATTCTACCACAATTCCCCCTTCTTTACAACCACATATATTATTTTATATGAAAATTTCCGAAACAATCTTGAAGGTAGCCATACTTTATGTTAAAATATAACTTGCAAGTAAAATTTTAAGGAGAGAAAAGGCCATGACAGAGAACAAAGGCTTAACTGACCTCAGCCTTCTTTATCCCTCGGGAAAGGAATGGGACGGCGAAATGAGCCTGTCAGCTTCAGCAGTGGAAGCACTGGAGGCAGACACCCTCTTTGAGCTGAGAAGCGCCCGTCTTTCGGACTTTCTTTCAAATGACAGAGAAACCGTTCTTTACAGACAGGAGACCGTGCGCGACGTTACAAAATGCCCCGAAGCCGTGGCAACTCTTAAGAAATGCGTGCCCATCCTTCAGGATATAGCGTCCCTCAGGAAGCTCGGTTCTTCCTCTGAGGGAACGACAGACAGCTACCTCTACAGCATAACCGAGGTAGAGCTCTATCTGTCCCTGCTTGAGATACTGGGAGAGGAGCTTCTTCCCCTCAAAGAAAAATTCGAGGGCGCGGCATTCAAAGCCTTTGCCGAAAGAGTATCAGAGCTTTACGAGAGCGAATACTATAAGGAAATAAATAAAAAGCTCTCCGCCATGACAGACAGAGTGCGCGAGATAAAGAGCGTGACGGTGGGAGTTAACCTTGACGGGACACTGCGCCCCGAAAGCGCGGGAGTTCTCTCCATAAATAATGAGAAATTCTCCTCGGGCAAAACTCTTGAAAAGATACTCCGCCTTGATTTCGATAAGAGCGAAACGTCCTGCATCGCTCCCCTTATCCCCTTTAATAAGACCATGAGCGATAACGAGCAGAGCGCCATGGCGATAGCCATGAACGGCGCCATTTCCCACGTCTTCAAGAGCAATATGAAGGCATGGAAGAAGGCAGTCTGCTCCTACGTTCTCGAAAATACGGATTTTCTGCTCCGCCTTCTCCCCGAGATAGAGTTCGTAACTAAGGCGCAGAGTCTTATAGACCGCCTTGAAAAAAGAGGACTTACCCTCACTTACCCCGTAATATCAAATTCCGACAACCCCGTTTTCAGAGCGAAAGGGCTGACAAACCCCGTTATCGCCCTTAAAACAGAGGGAGAGATGGTTCCCAATGATCTTGAGTTTGACGAAAATGCGGGAATATATATTATCACAGGTCCCAACAGAGGCGGTAAGAGCGTTATCACCTGCGCTGCCGGCCTTGCGGCGGTGATGTGCGCCCTCGGGCTTCCCGTTTGCGCCGAGGAGCTTGAGATGACACTGTGCGATAACGTCTTCTGCCATTTCCCTGCAGGAAGCGACGAAACGGTGAACATGGGCAGGCTGGGCGAGGAATGTGCCCGTCTCTCGGAGATATTTTCTTTTGTCACAAAGGACAGCCTCGTGCTTCTTGACGAGTCTCTTTCCTCAACGGGCTCCTATGAAGCCTCCTATATTGCATCGGAAGTCCTTCAGGGCTTCTCCATCGTCGGTTGCCGCGCCCTGTTCTCAACCCATCTTCATGACCTGGCATCTCGCCTTGATGAGATAAACGCATCCTGCAAAAACGCAGGCGGAGTGCCCGTTGACAGCCTCGTTGCGGACATCACGGAAGGGGAGAGAAGCTTCAAGGTGAGACGTGCATCCCCCGACGGAAAGAGCTACGCCGCAGACATCGCAAACAAGTACGGATTGTCCCTTTCGGACATTCAGAAAAAAATTCAGACAAAATGAAAAAAGGTATTGATTTTTGTGTTTTGTTGTGGTATACTCTAAAATGTTGATTTGAAAAATAATAAATAACTATATAAAAACGGAGGTGGCTTGAGATGGCAAAGTGTTGCATTTGCGGTAAGGGCGTTACATTCGGTCAGAATGTTTCTCACTCACATCGTAGAACAAACAGAGCATGGAAACCCAACATCAGAAAGGTAAAGGCAGTTGTTAACGGTACACACACAACAGTGTCTGTATGTTCCCGTTGCCTCAGATCCGGCAAGGTAGAACGCGCATAATTTGCGATTTACTTTTTGGGTTAACTGAATAGTTGAAAGAGCAGGACTTTTAGTACCTGCTCTTTCAGCGTTTTCTGCTTCGCAGAAAACACAGACCGAAGACAAACTTGGTATAACGCAGATGTGAGCAGAAAACCTTGAATGAAGCAAATCTTTCTTGATAAAATCATTTGACATTGAAAAGGTGGGCAAAAGCCCACCACATCTGCTTTCGGCGAGTTTTTCCCTCTACCGTAGATTACTACGCTGACGAGGAAAAAATCGCCAAATCTACCTGCGTTTCTCTCAGTCTGGGTCAGAGTGTAGACTTTGTCTACACTCTGCGTTTTCTGCTTCGCAGAAAACATATCGCGTCCCGAAGGGACATATCGCGCTCGTAGAGCATATCGCATTTGCCTATGGCAAATATATCGCCCAATCAAAGGAATGAAAATGACCAAACAAACCATCGCCCTCTGTTCGGAAAAACTCCCCCCCGAGGGCATAAAAAAACTTGAAGAAACCTTCAAGGTATATCTTCTCCCTCCCGACAAAAAGCTTGCCGACCCCGTCTGCCATCATCCCGATATGATACTGACGGTAATCGGTAATAAGCTTATCTGCGACGGGGACTACTATAGAGAGAATATATATTTTATGAAGGAAATGTGTGACCGCCTCGGCCTTGAAGCGGTTCTGTCCGAAGCCCCGAGAGGTGAGAAGTATCCCCATGATACGGGCTTCAACGTCCTTGTCACCGACAGGTATATTTTCGGGAACTTAAAATATACAGCCCCCGAGGTACTTGCGGCGGCAAAGGAGATAGGACTTGAAGCGGTAAACGTAAAGCAGGGGTATACCGCCTGCTCCACACTTCTTCTCTCTGACACCGCAGTCACCGCCGACCGCGGAATTTTAGAAGCCGCAAAGGGCCGCCTTCCTGCCCTTGAAGTCGAAGCAGGCTCAGTTGTACTCGAGCCCTACGACACGGGCTTTATCGGAGGTGCTACGGCCTATCTTGACGGAGTTCTCTATACCTTCGGAGAGCTTCAAGGCTTCGGCGAGCTTAAAGCGCTCCTTCGGAAAAAGAATATCACCCTTTGTCCCCTCTTTGAAGGAAAGCTCACCGACTTCGGCGGGATAAAATTTATTTAATTGAGGAAGAAAAATGATAACAGAAACCATTTATTTAAAACCGGAAAACGAAAAGGTTACCCTTGAGGTACATTCTTTTGAAAATGAAACAAAGGACAACGCCCCCGCCATGCTTATCATGCCCGGCGGAGCATATTGGTTCCTTTCCGACCGCGAAAAAGCCCCCATCGCCGAAAGATACGCGAAGGACGGCTTCAAGTGCTTTGTTCTGAATTATACCATCATGCCCGACGGATATTTTCCCGAGCCCTTGAAGGAAGCCTCCCTCGCAGTTATCCATATAAAAGAAAACGCCGCAAAATACGGCGTTGATGCAGACAGAATATTCCTCTGCGGCTTTTCCGCAGGCGGCCACCTTGCGTGCGCGCTTGGAACTATGTGGCACACCGAGGAGGCAAAACCCTATAATGATATGAAGGAGGGCGCAAATAAGCCCTTCGGCATGATACTTGCATACCCCTGGGTGTCTCTTGTGCGCCCCTATAACCACGAGGAATGTACGGTTGCCGTCTGTCAGGGAGAGGCGACGGAGGAGAAGCGCCGCGCCTTCTCACCCTACCTCCACGTGTCCGAAAGGACCGTCCCTGCCTATATCTGGACAACTGCCGACGATACAACGGTCCCCGTACAGAACAGCCTCCTTCTTGCCCATGCCATGGCAGACTGCGGCATTCCCTTCGAGCTTCACGTGTTCCCGAAGGGCGACCACGGACTTGCCCTTGCCGACTATACCGACGAGAAGGGAAGCTTACTCCACCCCGACGTCATGACGTGGACGGAAGAAAGCGTTAAATGGTGTAACTCCTTATAAAAGTTTTAGTCAAGTTTTTCACCCGAGGTCCTCAAACATTCTCTGAATGTTTGGGGTGCATGGGGAAGCTTGCGGGGTCTTGGGGCAGCGCCCCGAGTCGACCTCCATAGAGGTCGAAAGACCTATGCGTTCAAGGTTTCCAAAGGGTACCTTTGGTCGCTCCTACAGGAGCGAAACACCCCTAAAAACGAGCGGTTTATAACATCCGTCCCCGCAGGCCCACTGAGCGAAGCGAAGTAGTTCCCTTGGGGTAGGCCGAAATCCTCCGATATTTATAAAATCTTTGTTCTGATATCTACAAAT
The DNA here is from genome assembly GCA_015063695.1 of Oscillospiraceae bacterium. Taxonomy (GTDB): domain Bacteria; phylum Bacillota; class Clostridia; order Oscillospirales; family CAG-272; genus RUG14199. The sequence continues at coordinate 9,300 of SVTQ01000018.1, read as the reverse complement.
AGACGAACTATTCTACTTATAGCTTATTACACAAAAGCACGAATAAACTTATACTATTCATATAATTATTCTGCTATTTGTGAAGGAGGCTATAATATGGACAGAGTAGAGATCGGTGCCCGTCTGCGTGAAGCGAGACTTGCGGCAAAGCTGACTCAAGAATTACTTGCAGAGAAGCTTGACGTTGGAACAACTTATATTTCCGATATTGAACGGGGAGCAAAATTTCCCAGTCTTAGTTTGTTTATCAAAATGATTGATACGTTGAACGCATCTGCGGATTTTATTCTCAGTGGAGAGATCGAAGCAGGTAAAAATATCGTCTATAGTGATATCACAAGAAAGCTTGATGCGCTGACACCGAAACAAAGACTTAGTGTTGCCGCACTTATTGATACTTACATCAAAAGCTTGGATTGAATAATAAAGCCGACCTTCTTACGGGCCGGCTTTTGTCATAATATGTCGACTTATTTTTTCTTTTTGACGACTAAAAACGACAAAATATGTTATTTAGCTTAGTGTAATATAGACGTATAGCAGAACACTTTGTCTAACAGGCAAATATAAAAGGAGACAAATTATGACACATATCGGTATATTTAGAAAAGTCGATGCTCTTGGCAGAATAACTTTGAGGTGCTTCTGTAGTCTTCTTCGTTATTGTATATTATCAGTCTGTGTTCATTTTTTCTTTCAGTCTCTCAAACAACCCCTTGCAGAACACTTCAAGCTCTTTTGATCGAGAGGGAATAGCTTCTTTCAGCTCACTGAGAACCCTCCACGCCTTATTGTACTGCGCTTCGTTTATGACACCCTCGGAAAGTGCCTCCTCAAGCTCGTCCCCGTCAAGGGTGATAAGCCTGACGTCGGGCATTGTCACAAGGTCGAGAAAGAGATCGTAAAAATGGGAGCTCTCCCCGTCTATAACGTTCTTTTCAGTTATGTCAAAGTAATACTGAAGGATATTTCCGCCCTCGTCAAGCATAACGGTTATCCAGAAGTTTTCGCCTCTCGGCGCGATCTGAAGCCAGAAATAGCCGTCGTCAACTATTTTGAGAGTTTCGCCCCTGAACTCGGCAATTAGAGGCTCTCTGACCTTTTTAAGCTCCATAAGAGCGGCGACACCCGAAAGGGAAGGATATTTAAATTCCGATAAGGCAAAGCGGCGCTCAAGAATTCTCAGCCAACCGCTTCTCGTTATAAGTTTTTTCTTGATTTCCATAAATCAATTTTACCATAAAACGCCCCTTCTGTAAACGGAAACAAAAAATTTTCGTATTTTTATGCAAACCGTAAAAAAATATGGTAAAATATGAGAAAGACAACTTCCGAAAGGAGAATAATATGGAAATACTCCGTCTTTTTGAAGCAATACGAAATCCCGTACTCGATACCTTTTTCTTCCTTGTCACAAGGCTTGGCGAGGAAACGCTGTTTATACTTATCGGTATCCTCTTTTTCTGGTGCATAAATAAAAAAGAAGGCTACTACCTTCTCTCTGTGGGTCTTATGGGAACGGTTATTAATCAGTTTCTAAAGCTCCTTTTCAGAGTCCCGCGCCCTTGGGTGCGCGACCCCGATTTTACAATAGTTGAAAGCGCAAGAGCGGAAGCAACGGGCTACAGCTTCCCCAGCGGTCATACTCAGACGGCGGTGGGCAGCTTCGGCGCGGTGGCAAGATGGCACAAGGAAAAGGTAATACGCATTATCTGCATCGTCCTGTGCGTTCTCGTTCCCGTCTCCCGTATGTATCTCGGCGTTCATACCCCTGCCGACGTTATCGTTTCCATCATTGTCGCCCTCGCCCTCGTCTTCGGAATGTACCCCTTTGTTAGAAGATCAACGGAAAATCATAACTATATGAGAATTCTCTTCGGAATTATGCTTGCTATTTCCGTCGGCTATCTGTTATTTGTAAACCTCTTTAATTTCCCCGCGGACATCGACCCCCATAACTTTGAAAGCGGCATGAAAAACGCCTATACGATGCTCGGCTGTATCTCGGCTCTTTGGCTCACCTTCGAGGTCGAAACAAGATATATAAACTTCAAAACTGAAGCACCCTGGTGGGGTCAGATAATAAAGGTCGCCCTTGGCTTCGGTATTCTTGTCGGCATCAAATCGGGACTGAAAGCTCCCCTCCATGCCCTTATGGAAAACACCTACCTTGCAGACGGCATCCGCTACTTTCTTATGACCGTCTTCGCAGGTATCCTCTGGCCGCTGACCTTCAGACTCTTTGACAGAGTAAAGAAATAATGAACCCATAAAAGTAGGGGCGGATTTCATATCCGCCCGCTTTTTATAATAAATTCATTATTATTTTCTTATACTCCAAAAATTCGGGAGTAAGAGAAAAATCATCACGCCTCGGCTTTGCTTCTTTTATAACTATCTCTCCCTTTATCTCACCGGGGGAGCCCGACAGAATATAAATGCGGTCGGAAAGGAGAATTGCCTCGTCAATATCGTGGGTGATAAAGAGCGTTGAAAGCTTTATTTTCTCCATCACGTCAAGATACCAGCCGTGCATGGCGCTTTTTGTCAGCGTGTCAAGGGCGGAGAAGGGCTCGTCAAGGAGACACGCGTCCCCCGAGAACATGTAAGTCCGAAGGAGTGCCGCCCTCTGGCGCATACCGCCCGAGAGCTGAGAGGGAAACTTTTTCTGTGTACCCTCAAGACCGAATTCGGCAAAGTAAGGAGACACCGCCGCGCGTGCCTCCTTTTTCTTTGTCCCCCTAAGGGTGAGGGGGAGCGAGACGTTGTCCTCAATAGTCCGAAAAGGCAGAAGCAGATCCTTCTGAAGCATGTAGCCGATGTGTCCGGGGCTCTCGGTAATATCCTTCCCGTCAAGAAACACCCTTCCGCTATCGGGCGCAAGAAGCCCCGATATCACGTTGAAAAGAGTGGTCTTTCCCCCTCCGCTGACACCGAGAAGACTTACTATCTCACCGCTTTCAAGCTCAAGGGAAACGTCCCTCAGAACCGCCTTGCCGTCAAAGCTTTTGCTTATATTCTTAACTTCAAGCTTTTTCATTTTTCGGGCAGATATTCGTTTGTAAAGCCGAAGTCGGGCTCAAGCTCGCCTTCAACAAGACTGTTTTCGTTCAGCCAACGGAAGAAGGCCGCCCAGCGCTCGCCGTCAAACTCGCCCCATCTTGAAGCATCGGATATATATTCCGCCGCAAGATACTCCTGACTTGCATATACGAGCTCGCTGTTGGATTTCAGCTCGGGAGCCGCCTCCATCAGAATGTCGGCAGCTTCTCTCGGGTTTTCAACAGCGTAGCTGTATCCTTTTGAAAGAGCCTCAACAAACGCCTTCGCGCACTCGGGTTTTTCCTCAAGCCACCCATCATTACCTATGATAACGGGAGTGTAGTAGTCGAATACAGGGTCAATGTCTGCAAATTCAAAGTAGTCCGTCTCAAGTCCTGCCACCTCGCAGGCAACGCCTGCCCAGCCGTAGAATATCCATATAGCATCAACGGAGCGGCTCTGAAGAGCTGAGACCTCGTCGGTAACGGTGGAAGGAATAAGCTCTACAAGGTCGAAATCTCCGCCGTCCTTCGCCATAACGTCACGGATGGTCTCCTTTTCGACGTCAAGGTCCCACGTAGCATACTTCTTTCCTTCAAGACCCTTCGGTGTGTCCATGCCCTCACCCTTGCGGGAAACGATACCCGAGGTGTTGTGCTGAATAACTGCGGCAACTGCAGTGACGGGAAGCTTTTCATCACCTGCAAAAGCGGGAGCAAGGGAGTCCTGGAAGGAAACACCGAATTGTGCCTTTCCCGAAGCAACGAGGGTCTCGGCTGAGTTCTCGGGAGACTGAACAACCTCGACCTCAAGTCCCGCCTCTTCAAAATAACCGAGAGCCTCGGCAACGTAAATTCCCGTGTGGTTTGTGTTGGGTGTCCAGTCAAGTACAACTGTTACGGTTTCTGCGCCTGTGCTGTCATTCGGCTTGTTGCAGCCCGTAAGAGAGAAAACAAGGACAAAAGCAATAATTAAAGCAAAAATTTTTTTCATGATTAACTCCTATTTCTTTTTATCAATAAATCTGTACGGCATACATTTTTTCTCCGCGTATTAAACGAAGTCTATCGGTGGTAGGGGAGGGGCTTGCTCCTCCCGCTCCGGAACCCACGTTTTTTTCATTAATAAATCTGTGGGGCATACATTTTTTCTCCGCGTATTCAACGAAGCCTATCGGTGGTAGGGGAGGGGCTTGCTCCTCCCGCTCCGGAACCCACGTTTTTTTCATTAATAAATCTGTACGGCATACATTTTTTCTCCGAAAATTCCACCAAAGCCATAAGGCAGAGAGAAATTGCTGAGATAAGAAAAATAACGGCAAACATCTTGTCAAAGGCAAAGGCCTTTTTGACCCTCGTCATGTAAACGCCAAGGCCGCCGAAGCCTCCAAGCCATTCGCTTATAACGGCTCCGACAACGCTGTATGCCGCGGCGATGCGAAGCCCCGAAAATAGCTGAGGAAGGGACGAGGGGAATTTGACGTAGCGGAATATCTGAAGCCGCGTCGCCCCCATGGAGCGCATAAGTCCCACGGCATCCTTGTCAGCTCCCCGAAGTCCCTCAAGAAGCCCTACCGTAACGGGAAAGAAGGTTGAGATAACGATAAGAACTATCTTCGGGGTCATCTCGTAACCGAACCACAGCACAAGCAGAGGCGCTATGGCAACGGAGGGAATTGTCTGAGTGATGATCAAAAGGGGATAAAATGCCTTGTAAAGTATCTCAAAGGCGTCCATAAGTACAGCCGCCGCAAAGCCTACACCCACACCTAAAGCAAGCCCTATAAAAGCCTCTTTCAGAGTGATAATTGAGTTTTCAATAAGAAGCGGAATATCCTCAAAAAAAGCCTTTATCACCTGAACGGGAGAGGGAAGCATGTAGGAGGGAACAAGCCCCGTCATAGAGAAGCCCTGCCATAACAGAAGAAGGGCAAGTACCGCCGCTGCGGACGGAATTTTACGCCTCAGCATGCTTTGTTATCTTTTTGTCAATGGTGAGTATCTCACCCTCGGGACGGTAAACGACCTTGACGTAAGCCGCCACCTTCTCGGCTCCCGCTCTTATCGCCACATGCTGACACTCTTTTACAATGTCCATAAGCCGGTCGTAGTCGTCACCCTCAACGGTGGTCTCAAAGGGACCCACGTGGCAGTGAAGACCGCTGCTCTTAATGTAAGCGATGACCTCGTCCACAATGCGGATAAGCTCCTCTTCGTTTTTTGCTTCAGGAAGGACCTGTACTGCAATACTTGCTTTCATAATTTTTACCTCCAAAAATAAAATTTAAAAGAGAACCCCAAGTCGTCTTGCGACAACTTGAGGACCCCTTGTCAAACAAAAACAGGAGACCGCCCAAAACGGGTGCCTCCTGTAAAAAATCTAAGCTTATGACTTCCTACGGCGGCATTATCCGCATCAGGTTAAAGGGTCGAAGTTGGATTACTTCCTCTCAGCCTGCCCATACAAGCTCCCCTGTATTTAATTAAACTTCGCGAAGCGAATCATAACGATGCAAAGCATCTCATAACTCAGCGGACGAGCAATGCTCGCCCCTACAGCCCAAGGGCGATCATAACTGAACTTGGTTCACGGAACAAAGCTCTACGTCCCCTGCATTTATTTCGATATGATTATACACCCCTTTTTTCAAAAAATCAAGGGGGTATTTAAAAAATTATGTTTGCGATAGTGTAGCGAATTCCCGTAGGGGCGAGCACTGCTCGTCCGCACTTATTCCCTATGGGATTATATAGCGGCATTGTGCCCTTCGGGTAACAATGCCTTTTCTCTGTGCTTCTGAACCATATAGTAGACCTGATAGAAAGCGGCTATGTAGATAAAGAACAGAGCGATAACGGAGAGGGGATAAAGGATACGGTTGCCCTCAAAGATATTGTAAAGAATGTCGTAGGGTGTTCCGTCACCTCTTGTGAGGAACATATAGTTGCAGTCCGTAAAGATATTTGCAATATAAGCGGCAATACAGAAACCCGTGAGAATGGTGGACGAGGCAACGATGTTGGAACGCTTCATGCTTGCGCCCCTTGATATCATAAGGTAAAGGGAAGCAAAGCCCGAAATGGAATGAGTGATGCCGGAAACCACGTTGTCAAAGGAGAGAACGGGGTAAGCCGCGTAATTGTTACCTGCAAAATAAGTACCCATAACGGCACCTAAAATACCGAATATCAGAACGAAATCAAGGGAAGCCTCCTTAACTCTGCCCCTGGAAAAGGCGGCGAGAGGGAGGGCGATAAGCTGAATACTGCAAAGGAAAAGGGGCAGATTGTTTACCCAGTCCATAGGGTCGCCCGAGCGGAAGCACAAAAGAACTATCTTGAAAAGCTCAAAAGCGTCAATAAGAATAGCGGAAGCTATAATAACCTTGTTTTTCTCATGCGCCTCGCGGTCTCTGTACTTTCTGCCGAGAATAACGGCAAAAGCCACCATCACGAACATAAGAAGTGTCACGAATAAAAGGTGCTGCCAGGACATATATCCTTCCGCAGGACGGCTGTAACCGCCGAAACCGAAAAATTCTTTCATAAGCATCTCCGGAAACTTTTTAATAATATAATGTACTCGGTAACTGCAATAATAATTACCGTAACATACTATATCACAAACCGACAAAAAAGTACAGACCTTGACGGAAAAAGACGGTAAACTTAAAATAAAATTAAAAAGCACTTTATTTTTTATGCGATATATGGTAAAATCTTCTTAAGAAAATGAAAGTGAGAAACGATATGGACTCTTTAACAAGAACAACAGTAAGAGAAGACTCCCGTTTTGACGGGAACACGCTCCAACTTATAGGACGAATTCTTCTCGCATTTCTCGTAACAACAATAACCCTCGGCATCGCATTCCCTTGGATGCTCTGTATGATGCAGAGATGGCAGACCAAGCATACGGTAATAAACGGCCGCCGTCTGAAGTTTACGGGCAGGGGCCATCAGCTTATCGGCAGATATATCCTCTGGTCTTTTCTGACTATAATCACCCTTGGTATCTACAGTATTTGGTTCGGTCTCGGCGTTAAAAAGTGGATAGTAAAGCATACCGTCTATGCCGATGAAGATACCCCCGCGGAAAGCTTCTTCTCGGGCAAGGCAGGCGGATATCTCGGAATACATATCCTCGCGGCTCTCCTCACCTCCGTCACCCTCGGTATCGGTGCAGCGTGGGCAGAGACCATGGTTCTCAGATGGGAAGCAAAGCATACCCATATCGGCGGAAGCCCCCTTGTTTTTGTCGGTACGGGCGGACAGCTCTTCGTTAAATACCTTGTCCTCGGACTTCTCACCCCCATTACCCTCGGTATCTATGCCATCTTCTTCCCCGTAAAGCTTATGAAGTGGCAGACAAAGAACACCGAAGCAGTATATCAGACCCCCGAAATTCAGGCAAAAGCGAGAGCACACGAAATAACAGCCGTTCAGGATTTCGCAAAGTTCCGCATCGCTGCAAACGACAGCGAAATTGCCGCAATGAAGAGCGGATATACAGGTAAGGAAGACCGCGAGACCCTCGAAAAAATGGCGGCGGAAAACAACTCATTTGCCCTCTATGCCCTTGCAAAGCTTGAAAAAGGTGAAAGTGAAGTATACGAGGGACGAGCCCTTGAGCTTCTTGAAAAAGCGGCAGAGGGAAAATACCATAAAGCCCTTCTTGACCTTGCAAAGCAGAGTCCCGACAGAAGGCTCCTCCTTCTCACCGAAGCCGCAAAGCAGGGAAGCGCAGAAGCGTCCTTCCTCCTTGCAGAGGAACATAAAAAAGCAGGAAACCTTGTTGAACAGGCTTATTGGCATAAGATCGCCATGGAATGGGGCACTCCCGAAGCCGTAAGCTCCGAGGCAGAGTACGAAAAGCTTGTAAAGCAGATCGCGCTGAACCTCGCTGAGAGCACGGCTGTACCTTCAAAGAGCAGCGCCCTCGTCGTAATACTTGCGATTCTCGGCGGACTTGTGCTTGTGGGCGGAATTGCCGCAGTAGTGTGCGGACTTTTCCTCTTCAATATGGATGCCAAAACACCTGCAAGTGTAGAAAACACTGAGCTTGCCTACGTTGAAACGGTGGATGCAGAAAACATAAACGGTACGGAGTATACTATATTTGATGCTCACGGTAACGACCTTACCTACGTTATTGACGATGAAGTCATCTTTGATAATGAAAAGGGTATTCTCTATATTCAGTTCGCCTTAAAAGAATATGAAAATTACGTGTATCTCAGGGGTGAAGACGGTTGGCGCACACAGGCCATAAGACCCGGAGAGGGAATAACCGAGGTTAGCTATTCTTCCGATTATGCACCGTGGTATATCGAAATTCACACAAAATCTGATGAAACAGACGGTTATTTTTTAACCGGTCACAGCCTTGAAGTAAGGGAAGGCACGACCGCCGAAGCGGAAAAATGGCTCAACGATAAGTACGGCATCACCGAGGGAACGGAATACATAACAGAGGATGTATTTATCCCCGAAGATACCGACGAATACGCTCCCGAAGCAACTCCCCTTGATATCCTTGACGGCACGTGGGTCTGCTACGATATGGTAACAAATATGTATACGGGCGAAAATGAGCTTCAGAAATGGTCATACTTCTTCAACAGTTTTGATTACGGATGCTCATTTTCTCATAATGAGTTTATGGAGACCGACGAGACCGAATTTGAGTATATCTTCGGCTCATATTGGATGTGCGTCCTCGGCTCCTCTTTCGAGGGTACCTATGAAGTAGACGGAAACCGCATCACCGCATGGGTAACAAATCCGACAACCGGTGAGGCAGTGACCCGTTATCTCACCTATGAATTCGTGGGCGAAAACCTTGTCATCACCGATGAAAACGGCATCCCCCGCACCTGCGAAAAAGTTCAATGATCCATCAAAGGAAGCTTTAAACCATTTTTAATTATTCAAAACAACAGCCGCCGTGCCCACGGCGGCTCTTTTGTGCCTTCTTAAGGTTCAAGTCCTTCCATATCAAAATAGCGGAACCCCAAAGGAGTTCCGCTATTTTGTCTATGGGCTACAAAAAAGATATTTTGCTTGTTTTGCGTATGAATTCGAACTCTCACATAAATCACGGCGAAGCCGTGTATATCATCAAGACGTAGTCTTGCATATCATCAATTCCGCAGGAATTGTATATCATCATTGCGAAAGCACAATACAGCCTACGGCTGATGATATACACCTTCGGTGATGAGATACACGCGTGCCGCGTGATGATATACCATTGCTT
>SVTQ01000017.1:37269-47289 GCA_015063695.1 Oscillospiraceae bacterium | reverse complement strand
CGAGGACGCAGTTTTCCCCGTGCGCATCGCAGGTATTCCCATCAATATCAAGAACACCAACGCACCCGAGGACACAGGCACATTCATCGTTCCCACCGCCGACAGCTTCAATAAGGACAGAATTATTACAGGTATCTCCGGTAAGAAGGGCTTCTCTACCATCAATATCGAAAAGGATATGCTCCATAACGAGCGCGGTATCGGCAGAAGAATTCTCGAAGCCGTTGAAAAGGAAAATATGATAACCGAACACCTGCCCTCAGGTATCGACACTATCTCTGTCGTTATCTCAGGCGATATCGACGAAAAGAAGAAGGAAAGCCTTCTTAACAGACTTGAAACTACAGTTAACCCCGACACTATGACCTTCGAGGAAGGCTTTGCTATCATCGCTGTCGTCGGACGCGGTATGATCAAGTCCAAGGGTACAGCGGCGCGTATCTTCAAAGCCTGCGCCGATAACGATATCAATATCCGTATGATCGACCAGGGCTCCAGCGAGCTTAACATCATCATCGGCGTTATGGAAGAAGACTTCGAAAAAGCTATTAAGGCTATATATAATGAGTTTGTTGGGTGATTTTTGGGGGAAACTTTTAGAAAAGTTTCCCCCAAACCCCTTTCAAAACTTTTGAAAGGGCTTTAGAGGAACATTTTCTACCTCGAGATAAAATGCACTATAACTTAAAAAAAGGCTCCCTCCGCGCCCATTCCCCATAAATCGTCGGCAGACTCCGATTTCTCGGGGGCCCCAATGGGACGGGAGCTGTCACCGAACGGTGACTGAGGGAGCCTCCCGAAAACAAACGGTAATAGTGTTTCAATCCCTTAAACATATACAAAAAACCGAGACCAACTCATAATGAGTTGGTCTCAGTTTAAAAGTTTTGATCAAACTTTTTTACCCGGGGTCCTCAAACAGACTCGTCTGTTTGGGGTTCATGGGGAAGTTTGCCGGGGCGTGGGGCGGGTAGCCCCATAATCCTCACGCCATGCGTTCAAGCATAGCCTTGCCGCCGAGAATGTGGAAATGCATGTGATGAACGGACTGTGCGCCGTCGTGACCGATGTTAGTGATAACGCGGTAACCGTTTTCGAGCCCCTCGCTGTCAGCGATCTTAGGTATGACCTCGAAAATACGCTTTACGTAATCGGAATTTTCGAAAGTCACGTCCTGAGCGGAGTCGATGTGAATTTTAGGAATAACGAGCACGTGAACGGGAGCCTGAGGGGCAATATCTCTGAAAGCGAGAACCATGTCGTCCTCATAGACCTTAGTTGAAGGAATGTCCCCCGAAACTATTTTGCAGAATAAACAATCCATAATATACCACCTTTGGAATTAAATAATTACATTATTATTTTACACCAAAGATAAAAGAAAATCAAGCAAAAAAAGAGGTGATACCGTGGAAAGAGCACCCGTATACGAAAAAAACGATATATGGCAAAACCTGAAAACCGAAACTCGCCCCATATTCCTTTACGGCACGGGCAACGGCGCGGACAAAATACTTGATGCACTTCTCGCCCTCGGAGTTACCCCCGAGGGAATTTTCGCAAGCGACGGCTTTGTCAGAAGCCGTGTCTTCCGCGGTTACGAGGTAGTCTCCTACTCCGCCGTCCGCGAAAAATACGGTGACGATATCGTGGTGCTTCTCTGCTTCGGCACAGACCGGGAGGAGGTCGTCACCTTTATCGAAGAGCTTGACAAAAGGCACACCCTCAGAATTCCCGACGTGCCCCTCTACGGCGGTGAGATATTCGACCTTTCCTACTTTGAGAGAAACTACGGGAAGCTGATGCGCGTGCGCGAGCTGCTCTCGGACGAGACCTCGAAGGAATATTTCGATACCGCCGTCAACTTCCGCCTTTCGGGAAAATATAAATACCTTAAGGTGGCAGAAGCGCCGAAAGAGAGCCTTGAGACCCTCCTTGACACAGAAAATATTCGCATCACAGCAGATCTCGGCGCATATAAGGGCGACACGGCAAAGCTCTTTTTCGACACCTTCAAGAACTCTGAGACAATATACGCCGTCGAGCCCGACCCGAAAACGTTTATGAAATTATGTGCGTTTGCAGAGGAATACGGACGACCAATGGTCGCCCCTACGAGCGAACAAACAGAGATCACGTATACAACCAACCCACATAAGACCGGCAGGGGCGAGCATTGCTCGTCCGCCATATCCTCCCGCCAAATCATCCGTCCCCTGAACTTTGCCGCCTCCGACCATGAAGGCGAGATAACTTACTCGGGCTCGGCTTCCCGCGGCGCAGGAGTACAAGGAAAGAACCACCGTGCCAAGGAAACCACCGTAAAGCAGAACACCCTCGATCATTTGAACCTTGAGGCGGTAGACTTCATCAAATACGACGTTGAAGGAGACGAAGCCGCCGCCCTTCGCGGCTCGGCAGAGACCATAAAACGCTGCCGCCCTTCCCTCTCGGTGTCCCTCTACCATAAGACAGACGACCTCTTTGAGCTCCCCCTCACGGTGTACGAAATGCTTGAAGGCCCCGAGGATTATACGTTCCACCTTCGCCGCCCTTGGTGCATCCCTTGTTGGGACCTCACCTTCTATGCGGTGCATAAATAGACGTAATAACATACCTTTTTACCGTAGGGGAGGGGAGACCCCTCCCCTACAAAATATTTCAACGCAAAAGTAAAGGAGATACCCCAACGGTATCTCCCGTTTTTCATTTCTTCTTTGCCGCCTTTACGAACATGGGCTCGCTCATGGAGCCGCGACGGAGAGTTTTGCCCTTTTTCAGAAGAACTTCTTTCACTCTTTCAAGTATCATCTTGTCAAGGCCGTTCTTCATAAGTATCTTTCTGAAGCGGTAAAGCGTCGCCGCATCGGGCACCTGCTCACCTGCGGAGAAGGAAACGCCGAGAAATTCCTTCATGGCGTAGCTGTCGAAGGCGGCGTCCTCAATGGCACTGTCGGAAAGTCCGAACCACTGGCGCAGAAGGAACATTCTTATCATTCTTTCAATGTTCTGTGGCTTTCTGCCGCGCCTGCCCTTGTAATAGTTCTCACGGACGATTTCCGAAAGCTCGTCCCAAGGGATAATATCATCCATGCGCTTTAGGAACTTGTCCCTCTTGGTCTTTTTACGCCTTGCCGCGTATTCAATATCGGAAAAACTCATCTGCTTTTCCATGAACGGTTCCTCCTTTACATAGCATTTTCCGCCTCGCGGAAAATATATCGGGTTGCCCAACGGGCAACATATCGAATTTGCCCTAACGGGGCAAATATATCGCGCGCCTTTAGCGCATATCGCGGGCGAACACAGTTCGCCCCTACAAATAACGATAAAATCTCCCGTTATTATACTGCAAACGTTGAACGTTAAAATCCTTCGTAGGGGCGATTCATGAATCGCCCGCCACGCCCATCTTTCGTTCACGTCATCTCTGTTCGGTTTCTTCGTAGGGGCGGATTCTATTCGAGAACCCCAAAAATCCCGATGGATTTTTGAGGACCCCTCAATATCCGCCCGTTTGCCGTCCGTTACAGAGTAATTATCATATTAGAATTATAGATCTCAACCTCTGCGCCTGCTATTTCCTTTGCCAAGACTGCAAGCTTCTTACAGACCACGTCCTCGGTGTAGAAATGACCTGCGGTGATAACATTCATTTCGTCCTGCGCCGCATCAAGAATAAAGTTGTAGGAGCCCTCTCCGATAACGATAACGTCAGCACCTGCCGCCTTTGCAGGGAAAACGAATTCCTTGCCCGAGCCGCCCACGACCGCAACGGTCTTTACCTTATCATCGCTGTCGGCGCATGAGAGCTCAACTCTCGGAGCATTAAGTGCCGCCTTTACGTGGGAGGCAAGCTCTAAAAGTGTCATCTCCTCTTTTATCTCCCCGATCCTTCCGAGCTCGGGGCTCTCGGCATCTCCGAACTTTCTGACGTTCTCAAGGCCGAGAGCCGATGCCAGCGCATCGTTTACTCCCCCCTCGCCCGCATCAAGACGGGTGTGGAGAGAAATTACGGAAATGTTGTTCATAAGAGCACAGATGACCTTTCTGCCCACGCTGTTTTCGGGAGTTACGCTCTTAAGTCCCGAGAATATCATGGGGTGATGGCAGAGGATGGTGTCAAAGCCGTTCTCCGCCGCGTACTGCACCGCATCCTCGGTAGCATCGAGGCACACAAGCACTCTTTCAACCTCGTAAACTGCACCGGGGGAGCACATCAGCCCGTCGTTGTCCCAAGCGCAGGAAAGGCTCCTTGGATAGAGCTCTTCTGTTTTTTCATAAAACTCTTTTATATTCATCTATCTTTCCTCGTTTCTGCTTCGTTTTTCAGTGCAGCGATAAAAGCTTCAAGCTGTGACACGTCCTGACCCGCCTTTTTCATGCCGCCGCATTTCTTTTCAAAGGACGCGACTATCTTCCCGTAAAGCACGTCGGCATCATAGCTGTTTTCACACGCCGACGCTTTTCCAAGGTACGCCTCAACCTCGGTGTAAGGTTTCTTTTCACCTTTATAAAGCGCGCTCAGAATTATGTAGCTCTTGTCGCCCTCGGAAACGGCACTTTCTTCTCTTATCTCAAAGCCGTTTTCCCAAAGATAGGCGCGAAGGTGCTCGCTCTTTGTCATGGGCTGAAGGATAAAGCGAACGTCCTTTTCCCATATATCGTGCCGCGCGTCAAGGATAGCAGCGATCAGTTCACCGCCCATACCGCATATCGTTACGTCACACGGCACGTCGCTGAAGTAAAGTCCCGAAAGCCCGTCGGTCAGAAAAAACTGCGCCTTACCCGTAAGACCGTTCTCCCGAAAGGTGAGCTTTCCTCGCTCAAGGGGACCCTTATTAACGTCAGTTACAACTGCACGGGTACAAATACCCCTTTTTACAAGCTCCATGGGCAGATACCCGTGGTCGCTTCCTATATCGTATATTACCGAGCCTGCCCTCACCATTGACAGCACGCGCTCAAGTCTTTTTCCAAGTTCCATGTTTTTTTGGGGGGACTTTTTAGAAAAAGTCCCCCCAAACCCCTTCAAAAACCTTTGAACGGGTTTAAGGGCTTTTTCTCTGCCCCGTGATAAACCTCACTAAAACTTTAAATAATATAACAACAGTTCCTTTTCACCTCAATGACGGACGATTCACGAATCGCCCGCAAAAGAGGACCCATTGTCCAACAGAAAAGTCCTCAAACAGACAATCTGTTTGAGGACCTCTTCAATCGTCCGTATAGTCTTTAATTACTTTCCGACGGATGCAAGGTGAGCCTTCAGCTTTTCAACGAGAGCATCCGCATCCGTACCGTGAACCTCGCAAGCCTGCTCGATGGACTCACCTCTGGAGTGGGGGCAACCGAGGCAGTGCATGCCTATCTCAAAAAAGTACTTTGCCGCGTCAATATCGTAATCAAGAATATCGCCGATAAGTGTCTGTTTTGTGATTTCCATAATTATATCTCCTTAAGCTTTTATTATCTTTACAGGCGGATATTGAGGGGTCCTCAAAAGTCCTTGTGACTTTTGGGGTTCTCGTATAGAATCCGCCCCTACAGGTCTTCCGTTGGTCATTCGCTCACGTCATCCCTGTTTATTCTTCTTCAACAACCTTTTCAATATTCGCACCGAGTGCACGAAGTTTTCCTACGATATCGTCATAGCCTCTCTCAATAAGGTGGATATCGTAAATTTTCGTTTCACCCTCTGCCACAAGTCCTGCGATAACCATAGCAACACCTGCGCGAAGGTCAACTGCCTGAACCTTTGCCCCGTGGAGCTTGTCAACACCGGAAATTACCGCCGTGTGACCCTTGACTTCAATATCGGCACCCATCTTGCGGAGCTCCTCGGTGTATCTGAAGCGCGTTTCGTAAACGCCTTCGGTGATGATACTCGTTCCGTGAGCGATAGTCAGAAGAGCTGACATCTGAGGGTGCATATCCGTGGGAAATCCGGGATAAGGTCTCGTCTTTATTCTTGTGCTTGTAATGAGGCCCTTGCCCGTTACGATGACCGCATCGTCAAGCTCCTCAACGATAACGTTTACGTCCTCAAGCTTACCTGTGATAGCCTCAAGGTGCTTGGGGATAACGTTTTCAATTCTGACGCATCCGCCCGTTGCCGCAGCAGCCGCCATATAGGTTCCTGCTTCGATCATGTCGGGGATTATGGCGTAAGTGCTTCCATGGAGGCTCTTTACGCCTCTGATCTTAATAACGTCCGTACCTGCTCCGGAAATTCTCGCGCCGCAGGAGTTGAGGAAGTTTGCAAGGTCAACGATATGAGGCTCCCTTGCCGCATTTTCAATGATGGTGTTGCCCTTTGCCATAACAGCCGCAAGGATAATGTTTATCGTACCGCCGACGGTGATGGTATCGAAATAAACGTCGTCGGCAACCGTACCGCTTTCGGTAGTCATGGTAATGAACTCGCAGTCGGTAGTGACTGTTGCACCGAGAGTTTCAAAGCCCTTGATGTGCTGGTCGATGGGGCGTGTGCCGAAGTTGCATCCGCCGGGGAAAGCAACCTTCGCTTTACCGAATCTGCCAAGCTCTGCGCCCATAAGGTAATAGGAAGCTCTCAGCTTCTTGACCTTTTCGGAACAGGAAATACCGGGATTGAAGTTCGTGCAATCTATTTCATAAGTCTCATCGGCAATACGGTTTATCTCAGCGCCCATTTCAGCAAGAATATCGAGGGACATTCTGACGTCACGAACATCGGGCACGTTTTCTATGGTACACTTGCTTCCGACAAGAACACATGCGTAAAGTATGGGAAGCGCGGCATTTTTCATACCGCTTACGGTGACGCTGCCGCTCAGGGGCGCACCGCCTCTCACCACGATTTTTTCCATTTTCTCCTCCACACCGCCAAAATGACGGCAGTAAAATTCATTATATGTAAACAAACAGGTTTGAAAATTGCTTTTTGAAGACTCACCTATAATATATATAATGCAAAAATGACATAATGAGCCAATATTAATTCAAGTTAGTATAACATATTTCGTTCAAAAATGGAAGAGTTTTTTACCGACATTTTCATCAAGTTTACATACTTTCACATTTTTCACAAAAATAAACATGGCGCACTGACTATTATGCACAAATAGAGCACATTTTAAATAATATTTTCACCCCTATATAATTTATTATATATAGAAAAAACAGAAAATGCCACAAAAAAAGCTCCTGATATCGGAGCCTTTAATCTTCAACGTAGAGTTTGTCATAAAACCAACGTGCAGGATTGTCGCGAATGTATTTCGCAATTTCCTCGTAATCCTCGCGATCTCGTATAACGTGGTCGTAAAAGGATCTTTGCCAAACATTTTTTCCGAATTCTTTATTACAAAATCTTTTGAACGTTGATACAAATTGTGATATTGACGAATGTTGTTTTGTAGGGGGCGACGTCCTCGACGCCCCGCTTTCAGACACAAATATAATCATATGAATATGATTGGGCATAATCACGTATTTATCGACTTTTATTTCATCATAAAAATCGGACATTTTAATTATATATTTTTCCGCAATTGCCCCATACGGCAGTAAATCAACTTTTTTCGGGGCGTCGAGGACGTCGCCCCCTACGATATTGGACAACATTTTCTTTCTCTCATGGGTACAAATCGTAATAAAATACGCACCCGACGTGCTGTAATCAAAATCCTTAAGACGATTTCTTTTTCTTTCGGGCAAATTATTTTCCATACAACCACCCACCATATGATTATCATACGGGCGGATTCTATATCCGCCCTCATCATAACTGAGCTTTGTTCTCAGAACAAAGCTCTCACCTCACCGTATGCGCAACAACGAGTTCCGTCACAAGGTCATAGGCAATCGTGCCCTCCGTGCCCTGAGACTTGAGGAAGGTGTCGTTAACACTTTCGGCAACCTTCTCAGCGACGTTTTCGCGGTATTCTTCAAAGAAATCCGAGTAAGCGCGAAGCTCGGCGGAAGCCTCTGAGCACAGCATACTTCTGTACTTGCTCCAAAGGGTCGAGCCGGACTTGTAAAGCGCGTTTGAAAGATAGGAATAAATATCCATGTAGCCGCAGTATTCAAGATAGGGGTCGCCGCTGTTTATAAGAGCAAGATAGCCCGTGAAGCTCGCCTCATCCTCGGGGGCGATACCCCTCTGATGGGACATCTCGTGAGCCGCAGTTGACACCACGAGATAGTCGGGATAGTTTGTATTGACGTTAGCCTCACCCGTAAAATAGGAGTACACACCCGAAATGTGGGTGTAGGTCATGGGTCGGCTGAGAATTACAGGCTTGACCCTCGTTTTCATCTCCTGAACAAGGGGACTGTCTTCCCCCTCATTCACCGCCGCAAAGCCTGCCGTGATCTTATAGCAGACCTCATTCAAGGTGTACGGCATGACCGTCGCTCCCTTTTCGTCCACGGAAAAATCGTTTTCCGCCACAAGGGTGTTTATCTTCTGAGTTACAAAGAGCATGGTCAGCGCCAGCTCGTCGGCACCTATATCCTCGGTGTCAAGCTCCATTTTGTCGGCAACGGAAACGGCGCTGTAGCCTGCGGCGTAAAGGTTCACAAAGCAGACCCACACAAAGCATCCGCAGGCAAGGACCGAGGCAAAAATTCGGATAACGTAAACGTTTCCGCGCTTTACAGCCCTTGTCATGGCAAGAGCGGCATAGACGATAATTACGGGAGCCATAAAGATGAGCATCTCCGCAAGGGAGAAGTTTGCCACACCGCTGACTTTAGCGAAAACGAAACGCAAAAATGCGGAAACGGTGGTGTTATAAAACTCTGCAAAGGCCTCGCTCTGTCTGAACACAAGGTATATTATACCCGATGCCGCCGCAAGGGCGAACATAACGAGAGTCCATACGGGAAAGGCTCTTTTTTTCTTTGTCATATCACTTTTCGCCGTACTTTGCGATTATCGCATCGGCAATCCTCTTGGAAGCAAGACCGTCACCGTAGGGGTTCTTTGCGCTTGCCATGCGGTCGTATTCAGCCTTGTCGGTGAGAAGCTCGTCAACGAGACTGAAGATAGTTTCCTCGTCGGTGCCTGCAAGCTTCAGAGTTCCTGCCCACACACCCTCGGGACGCTCGGTGGTGTCTCTCATAACGAGGACGGGCTTTCCGAGAGAGGGAGCCTCCTCCTGGATACCGCCGCTGTCGGTGAGGATAAGGTAGCTCTTTGCAAGAAGATTGTGGAACTCAACTACCTCAAGGGGAGCTATAAGTCTTATCTTGTCGGAATTTCCGAGCTCCTCGTCGGCTATCTTCTGAACGATGGGGTTCAGATGTACGGGGTAAACGACCTTTACGTCGTCATATTTTTCGGTAATTCTGCGGATGGCGCGGAACATGTGGTGCATAGGCTCGCCGAGATTTTCACGTCTGTGAGCCGTGAGCACGATAAGACGGGATCCCTTCGCAAACTCGGTTATCTCGTCGGAATAGTCCTCACGAACGGTGAGCTTCAGCGCATCTATCGCCGTGTTGCCGGTCACGAGAATGGTGGAGGGGTCCTTCCCTTCTTTTCTGAGGTTTTCCGCAGCTCCCTCGGTGGGTGAGAAGTTCATATCGGCAACAACGCCGATGAACTGTCTGTTTGCCTCCTCGGGATAGGGGGAGTACTTGTTGTTGGTGCGAAGCCCTGCCTCAACGTGGCCGATGTCGGTCTGATTGTAGAAAGCCGCAAGAGCTGATGCAAAAGCGGTCGTTGTGTCACCGTGAACGAGAACGATGTCGGGTTTCACCTCCGCTATTACCTCGGAAACGCCCAGAAGCGCCCTTGTGGTGATGTCGGAGAGGGTCTGTCCCTGCTTCATGATGTTCAGGTCATAGTCGGGCTTAATGTCGAAGGCATCAAGAACCATGTCGAGCATCTGACGGTGCTGAGCCGTTACGCAAACGATGCTCTCTATCTCTTCTCTTGACTCAAGCTCCTTAACAAGGGGAGCCATCTTTATCGTCTCGGGTCTTGTCCCGAATACGGACATTACTTTGATCTTTTTCATTTTTATCACC
>SVTQ01000017.1:0-37259 GCA_015063695.1 Oscillospiraceae bacterium | reverse complement strand
CTTTCATTTATCACGGTTTCTTTTTATTAGCCTTCCCCAGTGGGGGAAGGGGGACCGCGTTAGCGGTGGATGAGGTGTCTCCTAACTCTTATGTTACTCCTCATCCGCCACGCCGCCTTTCGCGCACCTTACCTCTATTCGCACACCCGTAGGGGCGATTATTAATCGCCCGTTCAAAAGCTTGCTTTATGTGGGTAAGGGGTGTTTCGACCCTGTGGGGTCGACCAAAAGCTACGCCTTTGGAAACCGGGAAGGCTAAGGTATTGCGCTTCTGCGGAAGCGCCTTGGGGCGCCGCCCCAAGTCCCCGCGAGCTTTGAAAAGCTCGACCAAACTTCCCTACGGGCTGTCGGTCGTTAATTAATCAACGACCTCGATCTTCATACCTTCTTTTATTTCCTCCGTAGGAACAAACACTCTGTACGTACCCATAAGCTCGGAATATTCGCCCTTCACTTCCGCGCCGTTCACAAAATACTTTCTCTCGCCGCCGTCCTTTCTGTACTCGAAGGAAACGGATTTGCCCTTGATCTTCATATCAAGAGTTGCCTTTGCGGTAGGCATAAAGGAAGGTGTCTGAATATAGAGACCGTCCAGGGAGGGCTCGATACCGAAGCCGAAGCGGATAAGCTCCTTAACGAGCATCGTGCCGCTTCCCGTGTACCAGTCGCCCATGGAAACGCCGTCTATGTAAAGCTCCTCGTTATGGCAGTAAGAATTGGGCATAACGAAGGAGGTCATCGTGCAGTTATCGTGAGTGATAACGATGGATTTTTCCATCTCTCTCCATGCTCTTTCGGCCTCGCCTACCATGAACAGAGCCATAATGCCGAACATGGAAGCGTGAACGTAAGCGCAGGAGTTTTCATAAGTACCCTTTGTGATGGTAGCAAGTCGTCCGATATAGGGTCTGTCGGCGAGACAGAAGGGCTCGTCAAAGGTCTTAAGTCCGTACTTTGACTTGACTGCATCGGCACAGCCCGAGATAGCTTCCTTCATTGTGGGGTCATTCTGCAGCATACCGGAGATAGCCCAGAAGGAGTTAGCCGTAAGACTGTATCTTGCCTTGCCGTCAAAGTCACAGAGTGAGCCCACCTTATAGGACATCTTGTCGCCCCAGCCGTGAATTACGCGGCGGCGGCCCTTTTCGTCCTTTTCAACTGCGAATTTGAAGAGACCTTCCTTAAGGTTTTCGCGAAGGGTCGCATATCCCTCAAGCTTATCTTCAAAACCGCCGTGGCGGCGTATCATATCGTCCATTTCGCCAAGGTTCATATAGTACTGAAGGGAGGTCATAACGGAAACGCCGTCGCCGTAGTCTTTTCCTTCATCCTTGGTTCTGCCGAGGCCGTCAAGGGCATCGTTCCAGTCGCCGTAGAGAGCTCTCATACAGCCTGTCTTTCCGTCGATATTGGAAGCGAGGAAGTCGCAAATTCTGACAAGGTGAGAGAGGACGCTGTCCCTCTCGTCGCACATAGCGGCGTATCCGTTTTCGTCGAGGCGGTAGTAGCCGCACTCCTCGTCAAGGATAGACCAGTCATCGGTGTGAGCAATATAAGTGTATATAGTAGAAATTACCCAAACGCCCTGGTCGATATACATACGAAGGTCGAAATCGGGAACGGACTTCGGGTCGTTGGGAATTGAGAACTGACGGGGCGCTCTGCCGTTATTCATTATATAGTTCATGGCAACGAGTATCTTTTCGCGGCTCTTTGCAGGGTCCCACATAAGGGAGCCTTCAAGCTGCTGGAATACGTCGCGGATACCGATATGGGGGCCTGCGTAGTTCTTACCGAGGGCGCAGAAACTTATCTGCTTCTGAACGTTTCTTATGAATTTGTTGAAAACTGTGGGATTTACCGCATCGGTGTCCCAGTCTTCAAACTTCACCTGCATATTGTCAAAGAGGCCCTTGTCCTCGTTTTCCCATTCTTCGATCTCATTTTCAATGGCGCAAACGTCAAAGTCTTTACCCATTTCCGCCTTGCCCTCTTCAAGACCGTGGCGGACCACAAGGTCAAAGTCAATTCTTGCCGTCTCCCCTGCACCGAGGTCAAAGTGGTTTATCTCACAGCAGGCGGGAAGCTCCGTTGTGTTTGCGTAGTAGACCTCCTTCTCCATTTTACCCGTCTTAAGGCTCTCGGCAGTTGCAAGGGTTCTGCCCTTGTAGCCGAGGAAAACGCCGCGTGCGGAGGTTACGTACTTCGCAGTTACCTCACCCTCAACGATCTTGGGATTTACTGCAAGGCAGTCTTCCCTGCCGTTAAGGCTCCAGAGGAGGTAAGAGCCGTCCTTGTAAATACCGTACTTGCTCATTCTGTCCCAGAAGCCCTCACTCTCGTCAAAGCGGAGAAGCGCTTCAAGGAAGGATGCAATATAAATTTTTCTCTCACCCGCAGCCTTGTTCTTTGCGGTTACGGAGAAATGTATGTGCTTGTCGCGTGTAACGTTCATGCGGCAGCCGAAGGTAAACTCGTCCGTATCTACAATGTAGTAAACGCATCTGAGGGAGAAAACGACGTAACGCTTCACGTCTGCGGGCTCGTCAAGCTGACGGCAGGCTCCCGTAATGGAGATGGGGAAAAATTCGCCGTTTTCCTTTTCAACGCCTGCAAAGAAGCAAGCAACGGGGTCCTCGCCGTAGTTGGAGGAGCGGAGTATGGTAAAAATACTGTCGCAGGCAGTGATGTAGCCCGTCTGATAAGCCCAGACAACAAATCCGTCCGCATCGTAGGGGAAGCGGCTCTCGCCGCCCTTTCTGGGAAGGGCAAGTATCTTTTCATCACTCAGATAAAAGGTCTCCTGAGGGAGGGTCACGTCGGCTGCGGGACACTCACCCATAGCCTTTATTTCTTCAATGATCCTGTCGATTTTCTTCTGTAACATGGCAATTCCTCTGTGTGTTTTATTTTTTCATTTTCTTAATACGCTCAAGTGTCTCGGGGTCAAATTTAACCTCAAGGAAATGAGCGGTGTCAACGGTCAGCTGACTTTTGTCGTACTTAAGCTTTCTGGAGCAGGAAATAAATCTCTCGTAGGCAACTCTTCTGTATTTCGGCTCCATCGACGGGTCAAGGTAAATGATACCGCAGTAATGAAAGCCGTTGCGCTCAAGCATCTTTCGCATGGCGATGTTGCCCTCGTGGGTGTCAACTCTTATGGAAACGCGGTAGTTGAACCAGGCAAGGGCAAGAGCCTTCCTTATGGCGAAGGATGCCGCCCCCGTACCTCGAAGCGCATCGGTGAGAGCAATTCTGTGGATAACGAGAGTGGGAACGTAACTGGGATTTGTGAGCCAGTCTCCCTCGTATATCTTGTCGTAGGCAGGCTCCTTCTCAAGCATCATAACGAGGGTTCCCTCGATAACGCCGTCCTTGACGATCACCCATGAACGTTTTTTTTCAACGTCCTCTTCAACTATTTCCCTGTTCGGATATCCATCCTGCCACTGGTCGATGCCGAAGGTCTTGATCTGTTTTCTCGCATCGTCAAAGACCTCCATCATGCGGTCAATGTCGCGGGGCTCCGAAGGTCTTACGGTAATCACTGTTCTGCCTCGGGGTCAATGCCCATGGAAGCCATAAGCTTCTTGTTGAACTCAACTGCGGTGTTGTAGCCCATCTTCTTCTGACGGGAGTTCATAGCCGCGATCTCAATAATGACCGCAAGGTTACGTCCGGGACGGACGGGAATGAGGGTCGTGGGGATCTTGATGCCCATAATGTCGGTGTACTTTTCGTCCATACCCCAACGGTCGTACATCTTTCCGCTCTCCCACTGCTCAAGCTCGATTATCATGTCAATTTTTTCGGTGTTCTTGACGGAGCCCATACCGAAAAGCCGTCTCACGTCGATAATACCGATACCGCGAAGCTCCATATAGTGGCGGATAGTCTCGGGAGCCGAGCCGACAAGAGTCACGGCGGAAACTCTTTTGATCTCAACTGCATCGTCGGCAACAAGTCGGTGACCTCTTTTTATAAGCTCAACGGCAGTCTCACTCTTACCGATACCGCTGTCACCGAGGATAAGAACACCCTCGCCGTAGACTTCAACAAGAACGCCGTGTCTTGTGATACGCGGAGCAAGGTTTAAATTCAGGAACGCGATTATCGCCGCAATGAACTCAGCCGTTGACCAGTCGGCAGAAAGAAGGGGCACCTTGTACTTTTCCGCAAAGGCAATGGAAACGGGATGAACCGTTGCACTGTGGGTGTAAATAACCGCAACGGGCTGCTTTGAAAAAAGAGCCTCAAGCTTTTCGGCAACCATTCCGTCAGGCTGCTCCGCAAGATATTCGCACTCCGTGTTGCCGATTATCTGAATTCTGTCGGGCTCAAAGCAACCGTAAAATCCGCACAAAGGAAGTGCAGGTCTGTTGATGTCGGAACGGTGAATAAGAATTTTTGAAATTTCATCAGGCGTGTAAACGACCTTCAGCTTCATCTCATTAACTATCTTCTCAAGACTTACGCTGAGCTTTTCCATTTTGTCCTCACTTTTCCGCGGCATGCCGCTTCTTTTCGAGCCCCACTCGGTAAGGGAGGGGCTTGCTCCTCCCGCCAGCTTGAGGCCCGTTTTGATATACATAATTATACATAATAATTATAACACATATATAATTATATTTCAACCATATTTTAATCTATTTTGCGCCCTCAAAAATGTTCCCGCCGTTCATAAAACGTTAATTTTTATATGATATAATTATAAAAATGTACTCGTAGGGGCGAACTGTGTTCGCCCGCGATATGCGCCAATGGCGCGTGATATATCTCTTTTGAGATGCGATATGTCTGCTTCGCAGACGCGATATGTTTGCCGCTTGGCAAACGTTATATGAAAGGAAAACTTCAATGAAAAGAATAATCTCAATTATCCTCGCCATCATCATTTTTGCCCTTCCCCTTTGCTCCTGCGGCAATCCCGCATCGAGAACCAAGGAAGACGGAAAGATCGTCATGAAGGTGGGCGAATATAACGTAACGCGCGACCTTTATAATTATTTTGCGAACGGCTACCGCTCTCAGTACGTAGGCGAAAAAGAAACGGTCGCCGAGGAAGACGCGGAAGCCCTCGAAGAAAAAATAACGGAGGATACAAAAAGCTCCCTCAAAAAGTTCTTCGCAGTCTATTCCCTCGCGGCAGAATACGGCATCACTACGGAAAACAAGGACATCGTGGCCGCAAAAAAGCTTGCCGAGGAGGAATTCATTGTAAATAACTGCAGCGGTTCTGAGGACGAGCTTTATGCGCTCCTTAAGGAAAGCGGCATGACATACGAAGTATTCCTTATGCTCATGGAGCACGGCGCCCTTGAAAACGCCCTCTATGACGAAATGATATATAAGAATACCATCGACGCGGAAGCCCTCACGGGTGACGGCGAGAACCCCGACTTCGGCGAAAATATCGCAAGAGTAAAGCACGTGCTTGTGAAGTTCGAGCCCTCCTATAAGAACGTTATTTCCGACAGCGCAGAAGGTGTTCTCTCCGCAAAGAATACCGCCGATAAAGCATACGCGGAAGCCGCAGGCGGCGCGGAGTTTGACGACGTTATCGCAAAGTACGGCGAGGACGTTACCATGGGCGGAAATACCGACGGCGCATACGTCTTCAAGGGTAACCAGGATCTCTCTTACGAAAAAGCCGCATTCGCCCTTGATATCGGCGAGATAAGCGAGCCCGTTGCCACCGCCGAAGGCTACGTGGTAATAAAAAGACTTGAACCCGACACAGACTACCTCAAGGCAAACTTCTCCTCTCTTATCACCTCCTGCACCGAAGGACAGTTTAATATCCTCGTCGAGGAAAGAGCTGAAATGCTGGAAGCTTCAACCGTTCTCGAAGCACAATAAAACAAAAAAACAGGCACCCTACGAGAGGGAGCCTGTTTTTTTGCCGATAAGCTCCGTTTTTTGCCGATAAACCCCAAATCGACCCTATTTTCGCCACATTATTGCCGATATCGGCAATAATATCCTTTAAAACCCTTCCCCAAACGTTGACTTTTTGCCGATAATATGGTATACTTATAATGTAAAGAAGGGAGGCTACGCTATGAAATATTTATCCGTTAAAGAGGTAGCTCTTTTGTGGAACACGTCCGAGCGTACAGTGCGAAACTACTGCGCCGCAGGGCGTGTTCCCGGAGCCTTTCTTACAGGTAAGACGTGGAACATTCCCGAAAATGCCGAAAAACCCGAAAGGCTAAACAAAAGCAGACCGCGCCCCCGAACTCTGCTTGATATCCTCAGGGAAGAAAAACGAAGCAACATCCACGGCGGCATTTACCATAAAATACAAATTGAACTGACCTATAACTCAAACCATATGGAAGGCAGCCGCCTCACCCGTGACCAGACCCGCTATATCTTCGAAACAAATACCTTGGGAATGAGCGATGAGGGCGTGCGCGTTGACGACATTATCGAAATCACAGCTCACTTCCGCTGTATCGACGAGGTCATCGAAAAGGCAGAAGCCCCCCTCAGCGAAAAATTCATCAAAAACCTGCATTTCATTCTCAAAAACGGGACGAGCGACAGCGGAAAAGACTGGTTTGCCGTCGGGGATTATAAAAAGCTTCCAAATGAAGCGGGCGGCATCGAAACCACCCTTCCCGAAAATGTGTCAAAGGAAATGAGAAAGCTCCTTGAGGACTATAACGCAAAGAAGGATATTACCCTTGAAGATATTATCGAATTCCACGTGCAGTTTGAACGCATACACCCCTTCCAGGACGGTAACGGACGCGTAGGCAGGCTTATAATGCTGAAGGAATGTCTGAAGCACCGTATCGTCCCCTTCATTATCGAGGATGGTATAAAAATGTTCTACTATCGCGGACTTAAGGAATGGAGTCGCGAAAAAGGCTACCTTACAGATACTATCCTCAGCGCACAGGATAAATTCAAACAATACCTCGACTATTTCAGAATAGCTTATAAGGTATAATAAATCTATTCACAGCAAACGGCGGGAGCAAGCCCCCGCCGCAACGTATTACCTGAAACAAAGAAGCAGCGCCAGAAGAAGAATGATCTCCCTGCCGCCTTCCCCCTTTTCAGCGGCAATAATAAGTATCAGCGCAATAATGAGGATATCATCCTCGCCCACGTTTTTCAGAAGCTCCGCAAAGGGGCTTCTTGTTTTTCTTTCGGGCACGGTCTCCGCTGCAGGCACCGCCGCTTCGGGAGCCTCTGCTTCCGACGCATCCGTGATTTCAGCCGATACCGGCGCATCCTCAATTTCTTCGGGAATTTCCTCAGCATTTATTTTCGCCATGGGAACAGCGTTCCTCTCGAAAACACTCTCCCTGCCGTCACTGCGCTTCGTCTTTACGAAACGCACACCGCCGTACCTCGGGGGCACCGAAATATTTTCATTCTCTGAGCCCACCGCATACCGCCTGTCGGAATACGCCTTTGAATACATACCTTCTCCCCTTTCATCTCGCCGCGAAGCGGACACCCCCCTATCCGTAGGGGCGATTCACGAATCGCCCGCCACGCCCGTCTTTCGCGCACATCATCTCTCTTCGCTCACCTCACCGCCCTGTCATCCTGAGTGCAGCGTAGCGGAATCGAAGGATCTTTGCATGAATGTCTTACGCTGTAATACCGCCCCGAATACTTTACGTGCGAAGATTCTTCGACTCGCCTTGCTCGCTCAGAATGACAAAAAAGGTGAAGTCTTTCGTTGGTCGTCCGTGCACCTCACCCCTTATTCGCAGGGGGCACCATACCGCCAAAAGTCTCCAAAATGTCGCCGATATGCGCCGCCTTTACCACAGTGTCAACGGCATTTTTCTTGTTGTCGGATAGATAAGGCTTCAGAGCGCGAAGAAGCCTCTCGTGCTTTGCAAAATCACTCTTCTTCCCCTTGCCGGGCAAACCGCCGAGAAGAGACGAAATATCGGGCCCGGAGCCGCCTTTCTCAGACGTGTCTTTTTCAGCTTCTCCGCCCGAGCCGCCGAGAAGCTCGCCCATCTTTGAAACGTCAAGCTCTCCGCTGTCCGCCTTGCTTTTCAGCATCCCGAATATCTCACCGAAGCGAGGGTCAGCCATAGCCTTTTCAATCATGCTTCCTAAATCTTCTGCCATGTCATTTCCCCTTGTAGGTCTTAAGTATCTCAGTCGCACGGGAAATATCGCTGTCGGTAAGCGAGGAAAGAGTGCGCCTCAGCTTCTGCATCTCACCCGGAGAGGGACAACGGGGCGATAAATTCACACCCGACGAGGACGCAAAAAGGCGCACCGCCCCCCATAATTTATCGTCGCTCATTCTGCAAATATTATCTATGGTTCGTTTATCTATCTTCATAATTACCTCCTTTGAAGGTACTTCCCTTTTTGTACCTAAAATCATTATATGCTCACCATCGAATTATGTTTACTCTATAAAGATCGACAGAGGGAAAACGCACCCCAAAAAGGCAACGTCTCCCCTCTGTCTTTTTATGGAAAGGAATCTGATGGGCAAAATTTGCGAAAAGAAGCTTTAGATCCTTATCATTAATAGTTATCAGTTATGAGTTATGAATTTGCCTTCGGCAAACGTTATGATATGATCGCAGATGTAACCACAAACTGCCCGTAGGGCATCATAACTACGCGAAGCGTATCATAACTCAAAACTCGCCAAGGGCGATCATAACTGAACTTTGTTCACGGAACAAAGTTCCTGATGGGCAAAATTTGCGAAAAGAAGCTTTAGATCCTTATCATCAACAACTTGTATTATTAAAACTTTAAAATTATAGTAAACGCAATCACGAGTAGTGAAAATGCTCTCCCCGCCCCGTTCAAAAGTTTTTGAGGGGGGGACGGGGGGAACTTTTTCTAAAAAGTTCCTCCCGTTGCTTATCTGATCTTATATTTCAACCTCAGATTGTCCGCGATCATAGCGATAAACTCGCTGTTGGTGGGCTTACCTCTTGAGTTCTGAACAGTGTATCCAAAGTAGGAATTGAGAGTGTCAATGTCACCGCGGTCCCAGGCAACCTCAATGGCGTGACGGATAGCTCTCTCAACGCGTGAGGTCGTTGTGGAATACTTCTTGGCAACGGAAGGATAAAGAACCTTTGTCACGGAATTTATAATGTCGTTGTCCTGAATGGTCATAAGGATTGCGCTTCTGAGATACTGATAACCCTTTATGTGAGCGGGAACACCTATCTGATGAATGATCTTTGTGACCTGTGTCTCCATGTCGGGACCTGATAAAGTCTCGCCGCCGAGGCTTCCGTTCTGCCTGCTCTCGTAGGTCGCCTTGACGTGGTCACCGAGACACTCGTAATCAATGGGCCTCGGGAGACACATGGCAGCGCCCGCCTTCGTCGCCTCAACGAAAATGTTCTGATTTACCACAAGGGACGTGATAATAAAGGCAGGAGCCATCTCAGGGGCAAAATTCACAGTCGCCGTTTGACGAATAAGCCCGATACCGTCAATACGCGAAAGCCACACGTCAGCAATTACAACGTCATATTTATTTCTCGTTATCATGGAAAGGGCGTCCTCGCCGTTGGAGCACTCGTCAACGTATCTGTAACCGTAACGCATCAGAGCATCTTTGGCAAGGCGCCTTGTTTCGCTGTTTTCATCGGCAATAAGTATTTTTGTCTGCTTGTTCATTATGTTCTCCTTAATAGCTTGTAA
Organism: Oscillospiraceae bacterium; assembly: GCA_015063695.1. Taxonomy (GTDB): domain Bacteria; phylum Bacillota; class Clostridia; order Oscillospirales; family CAG-272; genus RUG14199. The sequence continues at coordinate 27,596 of SVTQ01000017.1, read as the reverse complement.
TTTCCATAAATTGGTTTTTCTGTTACCATATATTACCATATTTTGGCATCTATTTCAAGTGAAAACACGATAAAATACTGCACAAAAAACCGCCCTCCCCGTTGTATGTTTTACCAATATTTACCAATGCAAACACAAAATATTCATTTTGTTGCTAAAAAATACACTGTTCCTACAAAATATGCAAAAAAATACGAATTCGAAAAAATGATGTCCTTGCCAAAGCAAGGATGAAGTCTGCTTCGCAGATGAAGTCTTCGGCTTCGCCTCAGATGAAGTCAAATCCACCTAACACCGCCACAGCGATTTCATCCGAACGCAGTGAGGATTTCATCGCGAAGCGATTTCATCCACCGCAAGGTGGATTTAATTGAAAGAAAGGCTTTTGCATCACGCAAAAGCCTTTCCTTCTCAGTTCTCGTAAACTTCCTCATTAAATTCCATATACAGGCAGGGATCAACGTTGACACCGTCAATGGCAAGCTCGTAGTGAACGTGGCTCTCCTCCTCGACCTCGGCGAGAGCTGTGTCACCAACGGCGGCAATGGGCTGTCCCTTAGTCACCGCCACGCCCTGAACGATGCCGTCGGGAATGGTGGAATATATGCCCTTGTAAGTGCTCACCGCACCGCCCGAATGAACGACGGTCATACAAGTACCCATCATGGGGTCCTCCCATATAGCGCCGATAACACCGTCAGCCGCAGCGCGCACCGCCTCACCGGGCTCGGCAAAAATATCAACTCCTATGTGAGTGCGGTAATCGTTCATAGTCACGGAGAAAACGGGAACCGTATCGCTGTGACCGTTAATAAGATAACCGCTCACGGGACTTGCAAACTCGGGAAGAACATCTTCCGCTTCCCCCTGCTCGGCCGCCGCATCCTGAGTGCTCTCTGCACGCTCCGTCTTTTCCGTGTCCTCGGGCTTTTCGGTGTTCACAGCATCTTCAGTGTCATTCTTTTCAGCTTCCGAACCATTCTTTTCAGCTTCCGTCTTGTCTTCAAATACAGGAGCGCCGCCCGTATCCTCCGTCGCACCGTCAAGAGACGCATCAACCTTTTCCTCCTCATCACCCGACTGAAGCACTTCGTGCGCTTCGGGCTCACCTATCTTCCTTCCTACCACTGATGTAATTCCCACCGCAACGGCAAGAGCCACAAGAATGACGATGAGAGTTACATAAATGCTCTGATTCTGGTCTTTTTTCTTTTTCATTTCCATAAAATATCCTCCTAAGATATCTTTTACTATATTTTTTCCGAAAGTCGGAACAATATACAGAATTTGATAATATCCAAGATACCTCAGAGAGATTATATCCGTAAAAATTATCATTTAATCAAAAAAGAAAAAATCCCCCGCGGTTATTCACCGCAGGGGAAAGCATATTAAGATCATAAGCCTTTAATATATTTCTTAAGAAGCATCATATCTTTTGCGTTAATTTCGTCGTCACCGTTCATATCGGAATTATCCACGTTAATATTATCTGTTACTTCAGCAATATACTTTTTCAGAAGAAGCATATCCTTCGCATCTATTTCACCGTCACCGTTGACGTCACCGGAAAGGATATCCGCCTCAGGCTGAGCATTAAAGACAAACTCTGCATTTTTGAGAGGATTGTTTCCGCTTGCGATGCCGACATCGCCCCATTCATCCTCAGTACCCGCATATTCAACGGTTACAAGACCTGCGTTTCCGAAGGCTCTTGACTTTACGGCAGTCAGCGTTTCGGGAAGTCTGATCTTTGTAAGAGAAGCGCATCCTGAGAAAGCATAGGTCTCAATAGTCGTTACACCCTCGGGAATAACAATGCTTGTCAGAAGGGTGTTGTTCTGGAAAGCTCTTGATCCGATAACGGTTACGGGACAGCCCTCGATTTCTGAAGGGATAACGTAATCCGAGATAATACCCGAATATCCCGTAATAGTGACCTCGCCGTTTTCAATCGTATAGGAAAGATTATCGAGAGGATCTGCTTCGACAGTTTCGTTCATGAAAACGACCTTGGCACCGGCAAGTCCGCCAACGTTTGTGTAGTTCAGAGCCGCCCACTGCGCTTCGCTTCCCTGATATATGACCTTGGTTACCGGAGTATCCCAAAACGCCCGAGACCAGATGGTGGAAACGGAAATGGGAATATACAGCTCGTCAATAGTGCCAACGCAATAGAAGGCGTTGTCTGCAATAGTGCGAACACTGCCGTCTGCGGGGATAGAGGATACCGCGCATCCCGCAATAACAGTCTGCTCTGCAGTTTCAATTACGCAGTTTCCGCTGCTGTGGTAACGGGAGTTGCCCTCTGCAACAGTAATGCTCGTAAGGCTCGCACATCCCGTGGTAATGCCGCCGCCTATCTCAGTCGCAGTCGAAGGAATACTAAGCTCTTCAAGATAAGACATGCCGTTAAATGCGGCAGCCCCGATAGCTTCAAGCCCCTCGGGAAGAATAAGGCTCTTAATATCAGTGTCACGGAAAGCCTCGTCTCCTATACGTTTAAGGCTTGAAGGAATATTTACGTACTCAAGATTTGTGAGAAGCAAAGCACTGTCTCCGATCTCCCTTACAGAGTCGGGGAGAGTGATGCTCGTGAGCTGAGATCTGTATCCTCCTAACCCCTCCACGACCGTTACGGGGAAGCCGTAGATCGTATCGGGAATAACGATCGATGTCTTATCCCCACTATAACCCGTAAGTACGACCTCTCTGTTTTCCACTCTGAATTCAAGCCCTTCGGGGAACTCTCTCTCAACATAGTTATAACTACCCGTGCAGTTGAGGCTTATGCCGCGGGAAGCGAGAAGGTCTTCGCTGTCGATCCAGTCCTCCCTGCTTCCGTAGTAGGTTATGCTATTAAAATATTGACATTCATAGTCATCGGGCAAAAAACAACCCAAGGTGTTGTAATAGCTTATGGAACTAAGCCCCGAGCCGTTGAAAGCATTGCTGTCGATGCTCTTTACACGAACGGGAAGCTTTATTGAAGCAAGAGAGGTACAGTTTTCAAAAGCCCAGCTCTCGATCGTTGTTATACTGTCCGGAAGAGATACAAAGGCGAGGCTTTCGCAGTCTTTGAACATCCTTTGAGGAACGACCGTCGTACCGAGAGGGAGCGTGATCGAGGCAAGACCCGAGCCTGCAAAGCAATCATATCCGAACTGAGTAACGCCCGAAGGAAGCTCTATGTACTGAAGAGAAGAACAACCCATAAAGGCGCCATCGGGAATTTTTGTAATACCCTCGGGAATATTGATGCTCGAAAGAGACGTGCATCCTGAAAATACACTATAACCGATCGCCTTAAGACTGTCGGGGAGAGTAATGCTGCCAAGAGATGCACAGCCGGTAAAATCATTGGCTATCTCCTCAAGCCCTTCGGGAAGAGTAATATCGGTAAGGCTTACGCAGTTTTCAAAGGTCGCGCCTTCAAGCTTTTTGATGCTTCCCTTTATATTCACACGGGTAAGGCTCTCACAGCCGCCAAAAGCGATAGCGCCAAGCTTTGTAACCGTGGAAGGGATATCGATCGAAACAAGACTGCGGCATCCCGAAAAAGCATATAATTCAATAGTTTCAAGACCCTCGGAAAGATGGACGTAAATAATGTTTTCGCAGTCATGGAAAGCAGAGGTACCAATAAGCTTCACCGTTTCGGGAACGGTTACCGAAGTTAAAGAGTTACACTCTCTGAAAGCATATCCTTGGATCTCAACAACGGGCTTTCCTTCAATGGTTGAAGGAATAACAAGCTCATTTGCCGTACCTCTGTAAGACTGTATAGTTACGCCGTCTTCTCCGACCCAGTAGCCAAGCCCCTCGGGAACAGGCTCATAATCCGGCAATTCTCCGCCTGCAAAATCAATGGTTGCCTGAAGAAGATGATCATTACCGTCAGCGATTATAACCTTGTTCCATTGTTCCTCGCTTCCCGCGTAATAAACCCTCTTAAGCCCTGTACATCCTCTGAAAGCTTCGTTTCCGACGATACTAATACTCTCGGGAAGATGCATCTCCGCAATAGAACTGCAACCGTAAAACGCAGTTGCCATAATATTTTTTACACCTTCGGGAAGAATTACCTTCGTAATATCAGTGTTGCCGTAAAAGGCCTTCTGACTTATGTACACAACGGGAACGCCGCCAATCTCGGAAGGAAAAACAAGCTCCGTCTCCTTACCTTCGTAGCCCGTAATGTAAACGTTAGTGCCGTTAGAAGTGTAAGAAAATCCGTCGTCGGTAACTCCCGCCTCTGCCGAAACAGCTACGGGAACCATCCCGATAACCATCAGCAAAGCAAGAATAATACTCAAAAATCTTCTCATAGTTAAAAAGTCCTCCAAAATCAAATAGTTCAATCTTAAAAATTATTAAACTGTTAACAGATATCTAACTCTCTATGAATATTATACCATAATGTTTTTCACAAAGTCAATAAGAACAATATATAAAAACTCCCAAATGTTGACTTTGCCCCGCTGTGTTATGATTATTATATATAAAAAAACAACCCAAAAGGAGACAACCGTAATGTCACAGTGGGATAAAGAATATATAACTCTCTGTAAGAAGATACTTTCAGAGGGCACGGAAGTAGCAAACAGAACGGGCATTAATACAGTAAAGATACCTGCATACCATTTTTCACTTAACGTTGGCGAAGAATTCCCCCTGCTCGGCCGCCGCATCCTGAGTGCTCTCTGCAGGCTCCGTCTTTTCCGTGTCCTCGGGCTTTTCGGTGTTCACAGCATCTTCAGTGTCATTTTTTTCAGCTTCCGAACCATTCTTTTCAGCTTCCGTCTTGTCTTCAAATACAGGAGCGCCGCCCGCATCCTCCGTCGCACCGTCAAGAGACGCATCAACCTTTTTCTCCTCATCACCCGACTGAAGCACTTCGTGCGCTTCGGGCTCACCTATCTTCCTTCCTACCACTGATGTAATTCCCACCGCAACGGCAAGAGCCACAAGAATGACGATGAGAGTTACGTAAATGCTCTGATTTTGATCCTTTTTCTTTTTCATTTCCATAAAATAACCTCCCTTGGGTATATCTTTTGCATGTATTTTTTACCAAAACATTCATTAATATGCAAAGGAGCAAAAAAACCTTTTGCCATCCCGTAAGAATTGTTGCCACAGAAAAAGGATTATAATCATCAAAATAGAAAACCCCCGCCGAAGCGGGAGTTTCAGACCGAAGACAAACTTGGTATAACGCAGAAGTGAGCAGAAGAATTTGCATAAAGCAAATATTTCTTGATGAAATCATCTGATATTGAAAAGGCGGGCGAAAGCCCGCCACATCTGCTTTTAGAGAGTTTTTCCCTCTACCATAGGCAACTACGGCGTGAACCCCAAACATTCGATGAATGTTTGAGGACCCCTTGCGCCTACGAGGAAAAAAGCTCTAAATCTACCTGCGTTTCTCTCAGTCTGGGTCAGAGTGTAGACTTTGTCTACACTCTGAAACTCCCGCCGAAGCGGGAGTTTAATTATACTATTCATAAACCGTCCAGATCTGAACGTCGGTGAAATAATTTCCGCCGTCGGTGATAACAAAATCTTTGTCGAACATCGCTGTGCTGTCAAAATTTCCGTCAGGTCTTCCCTGCATCATATTTCCGTCAAAGCCTTCGGGAGGTGTCATATTTTCAAAGCCTTCGGGAGGTGTCATATTCTCAGAACCTTCGGGAAACTCTTTTCCTTCAAAGCCTTCGGGAGGTGTTCTGTCTTCAGATTCCTCGGGTGGCGTCATATTCTCAAAGCCTTCGGGCGGCTCTTCGCCGAAAGGTCTCCTGCCCCCACCCTCGGGGGCTTCCCCGTTTTCGGGTCTTTCAAAATCGGGACGAACCGTGCCTTCCCCTTCGGGAGCTTCGGGGAGAGTTTCGCCCTGTACGCCATCGGGCTTAAAGCCTCCCTGCCCCATCATGCCGCCTTTACAGCCGCCAAAGAGTTCGTCCTCTACCCAAAGAGTGTAGGTGCCGGCAGTAAGGTCGGGACTGCTGTAAATAATGTTTGAGCAGTCGTTCAAAGGCGAGATCTCAGCTACCGTTTTTTCGCTCTCATCCTTTATGGAAATAAGCTCTCCCGCTTTTCGCGCCTCGTAAAAGGAGAACACTGCAAAATTCTGCCCTCCCTCCTCAATACGGTCAAGCATTGAACCGCCTGCCGTAACGGTGCCGCCCGTAATATGAATTCCCATGTCGGAATCAATACCTGCATCGGCACTCTTTGAGCATGCAAAGGCCGTCACCTCACCGCCGTTTATAACGAGCCATCCGTTGGAGTCGATTCCGTCACCTTCACCCGTCTCGCCCGTAACTGCGATCTCAAGGGAGCCGCCGTTAATAGTTGTTACGGAAACACCGTCCTCGTTGGTGTTTATACCGTCATTGCCCGAGACGATGTTTACAATGCCGCCGTTCAGTGTCAGATGAAGCTCGCTGTCAAGACCCTCGTTTTCAGCCGTAATATTCAGAATACCGTCGCCGACTTCACCGCCGAAAACGTTCATGGACATCCTTGAATAGAAGGCCCCGTCATATTTGTGCAGTTTTTCGGCATCAGCCACCTCGGTGCCGTCCTCGCTTAGAACTACGGTATCGGGATCATATATCTTTTCAACGTATGAACCGTCAATGTAATTTGAAGAGCCGTCAGCAATTATAACGTTTGCGCCTGCCGCCGAGGTATCAACGTCCTTCGTTGCCGTTTCCGCATCAGAGGAGCCGCACTCGTAAACGTTGTAAAAAAGAACTGCAGGAGCAACGTCGCAGGTTACGCTTGCCCCGTCAAAAATCAGAGTAACCACAGCCTCGGGGTCAACCTCTGCCCCCTCTCCGAGGTCAACGAAGATCTGCCCCTTGGAAAGAGTACCGCTGAGGCGGTAAACACCTGCCTTCCCGATGTGAACTACAGTGTGGGAATCGGCTTCCGCCTTGGAGTGACCGTCTTTTTCGCCGCCCTCGCCGTAGGTGAAGTCCTTCCCCTCTTCATAATAAATTATATCGTGTGCCGCAAACACGGGCGTTTCCGTGTCCTCGGTAATTTTTTTACCGTCAACGGTAATGCGGCTATCGTCAAGAACGATATCGAAAACGCCGTCGTCCTTCAAATCTCCCATAATGCCGCAGGATGTAAAAAGCACCAAAGCGGCAAGTAATAATGAAACAAATCCAAATCTTTTCATGATCTCCATCCTTTCTGCCACTATTATAGCACCGCCGCGATTTATTTTTCTAAACGTTGAGTGAAAATTTTGTGAAGACCCACTGATTTTTTTAAGAAGATAATCCTTGCCTTTGTAGAAGAAAGACCTGAGACAACATAAAAAACTCCCAAATGTTGACTTTACAGCCCCGCTGTGTTATGATTATTATATATAAAAAACAACCCAAAAGGAGACAACCGTAATGTCACAGTGGGATAAAGAATATATAGCTCTCTGTAAGAAGATACTTTCAGAGGGCACGGAAGTAGCAAACAGAACGGGCATTAATACAGTAAAGATACCCGCATACCACTTTTCACTTAACGTTGGCGAAGAATTCCCCGTGCTAACCACAAAGCAGCTCTTCTTCAAGGCGGCGATAATCGAGATGCTCTGGATATATCAGGAGATGTCAAACGACGTGCGCTGGCTTCAGGAGCGCGGCGTTAAGATCTGGGACGAATGGGAGATAGCCGAGGACGGCGTGTGGCGTGCGACACAGATGCTTCCCGACGAAAACGGGAACCTCGTTAAAACGGAAGTGGCAAAGGACTTCGGCAAAGAGTGGGCGCACACCATCGGCACCGCCTACGGCTATATTGTAAAGAAATTCGGCCTCACCGAAAGACTTATAAATACCATTAAGAATAACCCGAACGACCGCAGAATGGTAATGAGCCTCTGGCAGGACGACTACGTTCCCACCGCCGTTCTTCCCTCCTGCGTTTGGAGCAGCGAATGGGACGTTACCGACGGAAAAATTAACCTTTGGGTGCATCAGAGAAGCTGTGACGTGCCCCTGGGTCTTCCCTTCAACGTGACCCAGTACGCAGTTCTTCTCAGCCTTATCGCCCACTGCACGGGCCTTGAACCGGGTACGCTCAACTGGAGCATCAAGGATGCCCATATCTACGTAAACCAGATAGATGGCATTAAGGAGCAGATTGAAAGATTTGACACAAAGGGCGACCTTCCTGCACCTACCCTCTGGATAAATCCGGAAGTAACCGACTTCTTCGCTCTCGATAACTCAAGAGAGCTTTCTGACATCAAGATCGAAGGCTACGAGCACATGGGTAAGATTAGTTTTCCTATCGCGCAATAAGCGCAACAGGAAAACAGCTAAATTGCGTTTCACGCAGCTAAATTGTGCCTTGCACAGCTAAATATTTCCTTCGGAAAAGCTAAATGTTTTTCTTCGAAAAACGCTATAAATAACCGACCAACAATAGCCTTCTCCGGCGCCCATTCCCCATAAATCTTCGCGATGCTCAGATTTCTCGGGGACCCCAAGAGCCGAAGGTGTCACCAAAGGTGACGGATGAGGCGTTGCGGTACAACAACAATCAACTCCATCCCAAATATAAAAACACTCGACCAACATAAAACCCGTAGGCGCCCCGAGCAGAGCGAGGAAGTACTCTTGGGGTAGGCGACCATTGGTCGCCCGCGATATGTCCGCTACGCGGACGCGATATATTTTCCTCGCGGAAAATTCGATATGTTTGCCAAAGGCAAACTCGATATGTTCGCTATGCGAACGCTGAATAAAGAGGTAACCAAATATGATATCAATGATAGCCGCCATCGGCAAAAACAACGAGCTCGGAAAAGGAAACGACCTTATCTGGCATCTCAAAGACGATATGAAGTTTTTCAGAAGCACCACCGCAGGACACACAATAATAATGGGCAGAAAAACTTTTGAATCCCTCGGAGGACTTCTTCCGAAACGCCACCACGTAATTCTTACGGCAAATAAAGGATTTTCCTTTGAAGGCACGGAAGTTCATCACACCGTAGAATCAATTCTTGAAAAATATAAAAATGCCGAAGAGGAATGCTTCGTTATCGGCGGCGGTGAAATATATAAACTGTTCCTGCCCCACGCCGACAAGCTTTATCTCACCCATATAAATGCAGAATGCGAAGATGCAGAGGTATTCTTCCCTGCCTTAAACGCAGAAAGCTACGAAAAAAGCGTCCTCCAAACTATAGAAGAAGACGGCATTACAGCGGAAATTACAGAATACACGGCAAAATAAAGACACTATCAACGGCGGGAGCAAGCTCCCGCCGCATATTATATCATTTTACATTTTCCCTCCGCCTGAACACCTCAAGTCCGACACAAACGAGAGCCGAGATCAAAACCCACAATCCCCCGTAGAGAGGACAAATCTGCCCGTAAAAATTTAGAGCTCTGTCGGAATAATCCCAAACAGCCATGCCGAGCGCCATATTAAAAATCAAACCGAAAACGAGCTCCACGGTCAGAATAAGTAAAGAGACCGCCGCCCACCTTAAAAGCAGAGACGCACCTCTGTGAAAGTCGTTAATAAAGTAAGCGCCCGTCAGCACAAGACCTCCTGCAATAAGCATTGAATAATGAGTGTAGCCGCGCCAAAGCACCTCGAGAGCACCGTAGCCAACCGCACCGATTATAAATATCCCCGCATACTTGATAAATAACCAAAAGGGAGAAAATTTTTCACGTATAACGTTTTCGTTCATATAAACACCGCCTTTCGGTAAGATTTTCCCCCGATAATAAGGGCAGTATTCCGAAATTCACAAAAACCCCTTTATTTTCTCCTTATAATATGATAAAATAAAAGGTAATCAAAAAACACGACTATAAATCAAGGAGTGATAACTTTGAACAGCGCACTTAAACTAGGCATCCTCGGGGGACTTGGCCCCATGGCAAGCGCATATTTTTATGAAATGATAACCGCCCATACCAAAGCGGAGCGCGACCAGGACCATATCGACATCCTTCTGAGCTCCCGCGCCTCCACCCCCGACAGAACGGACTTTATAATGGGAAGAAGCGACGTCAGCCCCCTTCCCGTCATGATAGAGGACGCAAGATACCTTGAGAGCTGCCACGTTTCGGCAATAGTTATCCCCTGCAACACGGCGCACTACTTTATCGAGGAGCTCCGCCGCAGTGTCGCTATCCCCATGCCAAGCATCATCACCGAAACGGTCCACCACGTAAAGCTGTCGGGTAAAAAGAAGGCGGGTATCCTCGCCACCGAGGGCACCGTTTCAACCAATACATATCAGATGGAGCTTGACGAACAGGGCATAGAATGGGAAATTCCCTCACCCGAAAATCAAAAAATTCTTATGGAGCTTATCTACGACTGCGTTAAATGCGGAATTCCCGCAGACCGCGAAAAGTTCTATAAGGTAGTAAAAGAGCTTACGGAAAAAGGCTGTGATACGCTGATACTCGGCTGCACCGAGCTCTCAGTAATCAATAAACAGCTTGGCGGCGACCAGCTTTTCGTTGACTCCCTTGAGGTCCTCGCTTATACAGCCATCAAAATGTGCGGACAAACACCCACGGGCTTTTCCGCCGACTTTAATTATTAAACAAATCTTATACATTATTCTAGTCGGAGGAAAGCTAAATGTTTTTCTTCGAAAAACGCTGACAATCAACCAATATTTATCCATAAACCGTCGGGTGCATGATAATGCACCCCCGTACAAAAGTTTTCGCCGCCCTTTTTCACCCGGGGTCCTCAAATATTCCGAAGGAATGTTTGGGGTTCATGGGGAAGGGCGCGGGGGTGTGGGGCGCGAAGCCCCACATAACGGAGAATATATGAACTACAAATACAAATCACGCCGTCACCGCAGAAAAGAGTCCCTTCCCTTTGTTCTTATGGGCCTCCTTGCGGCGGCAATTATCTTCACATTCGGAGCATTTCTTATAATGCAGGCTTTTAAAAGCCCCGAGGATGCTCCCGACACACCCGAAACGGTTGACCCCCGTCCTGAGATAACGGAGACGAGAGGGGTCTTTGTTCCCACGGTCTATAACCTGAGCTTCCCATCAAGGGCAGACCTTACCGAAAGCGAGCTTAAAGCGGAGCTTGACGAAATAGTGAGAGTGACAAGATCGGCAGGACTTAACAGCATCTTCTTTCAGGTGCGCCCCTCCTGCGATGCCCTCTATAGATCGGAGACCTTCCCCGTTTCCTCAGTTCTTGCCACGGACGGAGAGCTTCCTCTCGACTGTCTCGCATATCTTACCGAAAAATGCCACGCAGAGGGCATGGCGATACACGCATGGGTAAATCCCCTGCGCGTTTCAACGGGCAATATGACCGTCGATGAGCTTTCCGACGAAAGCCCCGCAAAGAACCTCGCAAACGGAGTTGTTTCCTACGGCGGCAAGCTATACCTCGACCCCGGTGACCCTGCAGCACGTGAGCTTATCTGCAAGGGTGTAAAGGAGCTCTGCGAAAACTACGTCCTCGACGGCATCGTTTTCGACGACTACTTCTACCCCTATACCGCCTACGAAGCTGACGAAAACGGGGTAAAGACCGCACTCGTGTTCGCGGACGAAGCCACCTACGCGGCTTTCGGCGCAGATTACGAGGAAATAGGCGACTTCCGCCGCGATAATATCAATAAGCTTATAAAAAGCGCATACGAAACCGTTAAAGCCACAGACGAAAAATGTAAATTCGGCGTTTCCCCCTTCGGTATATGGAAGAACTCCGACGGTGAGAACGGCGGCTCTTATACAAAAGGCTACGAAAGCTACAGTGAGATATTCTGTGATACTCTCGCATGGATAGAAGGCGGCTACGTCGACTACGTTGCTCCTCAGATATACTGGGCGTGCGACAGCCTGTCCGCAAGCTATAAAGTCCTCTCCAAATGGTGGGATGCGGCAGTGCTTGACACAGACGTAGAGCTTATGATAGCCCACGCCGCCTATAAATACGACGGAACCTTCGACGCTTCCAAAAAAGAAATGACAAACCAGCTCACCCTCACAGAGGAGCTTTCAAATTACAGCGGAAGCATCTTTTACAGCTATAACGCCCTGCGCGATAACCTTGACGGCATAACCAAAGAAATTTCAAACTACTATATAACCAAAGATACAAAACCTGAAGAATAACCGATAAACAACCGACCAACATCAAACCCGGTAGGGGAGTGCCTTGGTGCTCCCGCGTATGTTTTTCTTCGAAAAACGCTGTAAACACCCAGCCAACGTAAGACCCGGTAGGCGAACTGTGTTCGCTCCGCGAACGCGATATATCCCCCAAGGGGATTCGATATGCCCTTCGGGCGCGATATGTTTGCCATACGGCAAACGCGATATATTTTCGCGATGCGAAAATACGATATACCCCTTCGGGCGCGATATGTTTGCGCCTTGCGCAAACGCGATAAACACACAGGAGAAAACACAAAAAATGCTTGGCGTACTTGCAAACGTAGCTACTGTCATAGCGGGCAGTATACTCGGACTTATATTTAATAAAGGAATACCAGCAAACGTTGCGGCGGCAATGATGAAATGCCTTGGCTTCTGCTCTGCCTACGTAGGCATTTCGGGAATGATAAGCGACAACGCCCACGCCCTCGTAATCATCCTCTCCATGGTAATAGGCACACTTATCGGCATACTCATAAACATCGATAAATGGCTGAACGTCGGAGCCGAAAAGATAGGCTCAAAATTCAAAAAGGCAGCAGACGGAGAGCACTCCATCGCCGAAGGCTTCGTCTCTGCATCTCTTCTCTTCTGCGTAGGAGCAATGACAGTGGTAGGCTCCCTGCAGGCAGGACTGAACGGCGATAACAGCCTTCTCTATACCAAAGCAGTTCTCGACTTTATCTCGTCCATGCTCTTCGCTTCGACCCTCGGATTTGGAGTTATCCTCTCCGCCTTCACGGTAATTATCATTCAGGGCGGCATAGTCCTTCTTGCAAACGTGATTGCCCCCGTGCTCTCAACGGCAGTTATTGATAACATGACCGTCTGCGGCTCAATCATGATATTCGCCCTCGGCCTCAACCTTATCGGAGTAACAAAAACAAAGATAGCAAATATGCTCCCTGCCGTCTTTATCCCCATCGCCCTCTATCCCCTGTTTACAGCTCTGCTGTAAACAACTATGACAGCCGCAGGCTGTCATATCATAACGTTTGCGAAGCAAACTCATAACTCATAACTCATAACTCATAACTTAAAAAGCCACCGCAAGGTGGTTTTTTCACGTTGCGTTATCCCTCACATAATTTATACAATATAAAAAACGGGCGGATATAGAATCCGCCCCTACAAATAAATATCCCCATTCACCGTAGGGGCGGATTCTATATCCGCCCGCCGCCAAACAAAAAAGGAACCTTTCGGTTCCCTTTTTGTATTAACACTGAATTAATAAGTATCAATAGTCTTCTTATTACCCTTGATATAGTCTCTTTCGAGAGTGAGGTGACCGTTTTCCATACGGAAGATACGGTCTGCCTGGTCAGCGATAGCAAGGTCGTGAGTAACCATTACGAGGGTCTGACCGAGGTCCTGTCTGATCTTGAAGAGAAGCTCAAGAACTTCGTCCGCATTTGCACGGTCGAGGTTACCTGTAGGTTCATCGGCAAACAGGATCTGAGGGTTGTTGATAAGAGCACGGGCAATAGCAACTCTCTGTGCCTGACCACCGGAAAGCTCGGAGGGCAGGTGGTGAAGTCTTTCGGTAAGGTTGAGGGACTCAACGAGCTTACGGAGAGATTCCTGATAGCTCATGTCGGGCTTGTTACACATAACTGTGGGAAGCAGAATGTTTTCAAGAGCTGTGAACTGAGGGATAAGGTTATGTCTCTGATAGATAAAGCCCATCTTTTCGCCTCTGAACTTACCGAGCTGGTCGGGTGTGAGCTTTGTGATATCAGTGCCGTCAATGATTACGTGACCTGCGTTAGCCTTGTCAAGACCTGCGCAGATGTGAAGGAATGTGGACTTACCGGAACCGGATGTACCGATGATAGCGATAAATTCACCCTTTTCAACCTTGATACTTACGCGGTTTACCGCAGTGATTACTGAGTCATACTGTCTGTACGTCTTAATAACACTTTCTGTTTGAAGCATATATTCACTCATAGTTTTTCTTCCTTTTCAGTAAATTAAGATAATATAAAGTGTTGGGTGTGACTTAATTATTCGTCATCCTTCATGCCGCTGCCACCGTTTTCAAGGGAGAAGCGGTTCTTGAAGTAGCTCTTGTAAGGAACGTATACGGAGAAGAATCCGCAGGCAACAGATACAACTGCACTGATAACGAGAGCGTACCAAGGCAGATAGAACTCGTATCTGATGATATCGTGGCTGAGGTTGGGAAGTATCGCGTTTACGAAGTAGTAAACAACGTAGCTTGCGATGTAACTGAGAATAATGGATACTACCAGTGACATAACTGCCATACTCAGACCGCCCAGGAGGTAAATAACTCTGATGTCGGATTCCTTTGCACCCATGGACTGAATAATATTGAATTCCTTTTCTCTCTTACGGTAGTAGAGAATCTGATTGAAGAACCAAACCAGAGGAGAGATAACAAGAATAAGTGCGGAGATTACAACGTAAAGCTCGGAGTTGTGCTTGTCAGCAGCAATGCTCTGAAGGCTGATACGTCTGTTGTTGTTTACGTGAACGGTACCGATCTTTTCGAAACCGAACTTGACCTTGATCTCGTCCATGATCTCAAGAACTCTTTCCTGAGTGAGAGTGGGGTCTGTGTAAACGTTGAGAAGCTCAGCGTTGGGGCTGATGCCTGTGCAGGTCTTATAGTCTTCGCCGAGAATGTAGATGGGAAGGCTTCCGGAAGGAATGTCGTGAAGAACTGCCGCAACTTCGAATTCTACGTAGTCGTAGTAGAAGTACTTGAGCTGCTGCTTGAGAAGGTTTCTGCCGGATGCGTTGGAGTCAACATCCTTCATCTGACCTGTCTTTGTACCTATCTGGATCTTGTCGCCGGGCTTGATGTTGAACTTCTTCATGTTGGAGATGGAGTCACCAACGATACAGTACTTAACGCCGGAGCTTGTGTCAAGAACCTTGGAAAGGTCGCCTGTATATTCAAACTGTTCGAGATACATGATCTGTTCCCAGTCGGTCGCACGGTAAATAACTTCATTAGTTGCCTTCCAGCCGTTATGGTTGAGGAAGTTTGTAAGAAGTCCTGCGCGGTTTGTGGGGAAGAGGGTATGAGAGGAGATGTACTCAGCTTCAGTCTGAGGAGATGTGAAGCCTACGATCTCACCTGTGAAGTTACCCTTTTCATCACCTGTCTGTTCAACGTATGTAACGCCTTCGATATTTCTGATGTCCTCAGCGTTGACAGCAAGCTTGTCGCCTGCTTTGCCTGCGCCTGCGTTGTAGTAGAACAGGGAGTCGGAAAGGTCAACAGTGTACTGAGGCTTCGAGAACTCAATTGAAGTATCGTAAATGTTACCGAGGTAAAGACCTACGATAAACAGAGCACAGAAAGCAATAGCAGATGTGAGAAGCTGGATATTGTACTTTCTGAAACGCCAGATGGAGTAGATCTCGTAATGAGCGGGGAAGCTCTTGCCGAGAATGTTGAAGGAACGTCTGGGGGATGAAACCAGGTTGGAGTTGTCTTCTGTTCTGATGAGGCTCATAGGAGTTCTCAGAGACATAATTCTCATGGGAGAAATTACGGAGATAGTAACAACTACAAGGCTGAACAGACCAACGAGGAGCCACATGCCGGGCACGAAGAACTTGAACGCAAATCCCGAGGACTTATAGATAAGCCAAACGGTTACGGTAGAAGCCGCCATAGCAGGGATGTAAGTTACCAGAGAGATAAGGAACAGTTCCCAGAAGGCAGTGCCGAAGAGACTTCCGAAGGAGGCACCGACGGTCATATATACACCGTAGGTGAACTTGTACTGATTGATTCTGATGTTATAAAGAGCAATCAGAAGGAAAATGGATACCGCCAGAAGAACGCCGCTTATCGCCGCAAAGGTTACGTTGTTTGCCGCGATGTTCTTATCAAAGCTGATAAGGTCGGTCTCCACGTAGTTCACGTCACCGTATGCCTTGAGAGTACCGTTAACAAATTCCTTCATGAACTTGTCGCGTGCCTCATGTGTTTCATACTCACTGAAGGTGAGGTAAACGTCGTACTTGTTTGCCTCTTCAATAACACTGTAGTATGTAACGTCTTCCTTAACGAGATAGAAAGACTCAGCAGCAGCCTGATAGATAACGCTGCCGTTGTAGTTTACAACAATGTTGTGCTGATATTCGTTGAGGTTCGTAAGAACCATGTCATAGTCATACTCCGCTTCAACGTGAGACCTTTCGACAGTCTTGTTGTTTTCCGTGGAGATAGCCATGATGCCGTAGAACATCTGAACAATGAATATTGCCAGGAAAAAGCAGATATACTGTTTCCAGTTGAAGAAAACACTCTTCCATGCAATCTTCAGATTTCTTGATAAATATTCCCAAATAGCTTCCAAAATCTGAATACCCGGTACTGTTGTGCAGTACCTTCCTCCTGATTAATATTTCAGACAAAGGCGTATTTTAGACACACCTTGCCATTTAACTATTTTATTATATAATGAAAACGGAATATTGTCAATAGAGAAGACGTGAATTTCGCCCCATAACTTGCAAGATTATCACATTTTACCCATAAGATTTACTTATTTTTGAAAATAATAAACAAAAGAAAAAATTCTATTGACCAAACGGGTCATTTGGATTAAAATATACATAGGTATGAAATCAAAACTCATATAAAACAAAGGGATAAAAAATGAAATTCAAAAAGAATGAAAAATACGCATCCATTGCCTTCTATGCCTTTATCAGCATAGGCGGTGCTGCCCTGTTCACCTTGGGGCTTATTAATTTCGGGGCGCTGATGTCGGGAGTGAAACGGTTTTTCGAAGTACTCTCACCCCTCACCTACGGCTTTGTCATAGCTTATCTGTGCACCCCCCTTGTAAACCTCTTTGAAAGAAAGGTCTTCCGTTTCAGAAAATCAAAAAAAGAGAGAAAGATACTGAAAAGAGTTCTCTCCATAACCGTTGCATATATCGTGCTTATCCTTTGCATCACGGCGTTCATCGTAATTCTGGTTCCTCAGATAGTGAACAGCTATAACGACCTTACGGGTCACGTGGGGCAGTACATAGCAACGGCGCAGAGCTGGGCGGACGATTTCGTAAGACACTTCCCTCTTTTCAACGGACAGTACGAAAATCTCGGCGAATTCCTTGACGTAAACGAAATTTCCGCGGATATCAGATCCATCATTTCAAATTCTTACAAATATATAGAGACCGCGTCAAACTACATAATAAGCTACGCGGGCAAGTTTGTAATAGAAATAAAGAACCTTATCATCGGTATCTTCTTTGCAGTCTACCTTCTCTTTTATAAAGAAAGACTTTCGGCACAGCTCAAAAAGCTCACGGCGGCAATTTTTTCAAGAAAAGCTTATCTCAACGTCGTAAATCTTTCAAGATACACCCACGAGGCATTCGGCGGCTTCATTATCGGAAAGATACTCGACTCACTCATCATCGGAATTCTGACCTTCATTCTCACAGGCATATTCAAAATGCCCTTCTTCCCTCTTCTCTCACTCGTTGTGGGAGTAACCAACGTGATCCCCATTTTCGGTCCCTTCATCGGAGCTATTCCCACGGCATTCATCGTGCTTATAGCCGAACCGAGAAAGGTATTCCTCTTTATCCTTCTTATTATCATAATCCAACAGCTTGACGGTAACGTCATCGGCCCCAAGATCCTCGGCGACAAGGTGGGCATCGGAGCAATGTGGGTAATGGTCTCCATTATAATTGCAGGCGGCTTTTTCGGACTTACGGGCATGGTTCTCGGAGTTCCCACCTTCGCAGTTATCTACACGCTCACAAAGCAGTTTGCCGAAAGCAGGCTTAAAAAGAAAGCCCTTCCCGATGACACGGACTTTTACCGAAGCGACCCTCCGAAGATCAACTTCAAAACGGAAGACGTTCTCATCGGAAAGACCGACGATATCCCCGAAAAGCTTGAAGTAAAGCCTGTTGAACCGGAAGAAACAGAAGAATAATACCATGATCCCCGTGGAAACACGGGGATATTTTATACAAAAAACGACCGATGTATAATTCACCCACAATTCGTAGGGGCGACCAATGGTCCCCGCGATATGTTTGCTATCTGCAAACGCGATATACGCAAAAAGCGTGCGATATGTCCGCCACGGCGGACGCGATATGCTCGCGCCGCGAACGTTAAAAACCCCAAATCGTGTCAGCGATTTGGGGTTTTGTATATAACTGATTATTCTTCGTTAATGAAGTTGAACCATGCAAATGCGAGGGACTCATCAACGTCGAAAGCAAGCGTTTCTTCGTCGTCAGTAGGCATGTAAGTCAGCTTCTGGAAGCACTTGAGGTCGTCAATTTCTTTTCTGAGAGCCTCAAGATTTGAAGTGAATTCCGCATAGGTCATAGCCTCGATGCGAGCACCGATGTCCTTGGAATAACCGTCAAGCTCTTCAAGAACGGGACCGAGCTTTTCATAGAGAGCGGGATCCGTGTAATTGAAGCCGGAAGTGATGGAATAAACGGAGTCAAGATTCTGCTGCTTAGCATAGTCCCAAGCGCTCATGGGAACACCGTCAGCAGGATAAGTCATATAAACGTTACCTGTTTCGTTAATGTCCATCTTGTACTTATCACTGATAACGTGCATGATGCTGTTATCGTCAACGTCCTTCTTCCAGTGGATGCCTTCAACACCGTACTGAAGAATGGAACGGAGCTCTTCGTCTGTGTTGAGAAGAGTGATAATTTCCATGGAACGGTCAACGTTCTTGGAGTAAACGCTTACAGCGAAGGAGTTCTCAAGAGCTTCAACCTGAGTGGGCTGAGGATTCTGAAGAACTGTTACCTCGTACTTTTCGGAGTACGCCGCGATCTCTTCAGCAGTTGCGGTAGTGAAACCTACGATGCATTCCTTGTCGGGATCGAACTTTGCGGGTGCCGCGATCTCGGAAAGTCTCTTGGAATATGTTACGTAGTTAACGTAGTTTGCATTCTTGAGAGTGCTTCCTACAGTAACGTCAGCGAGAGAGTTTGCACCGCCGCCTACAAGAGAGGAAAGAATGGAGAACTTGCCGTCATCCTTTGAATTCCAATACTTAACGTAGGGAGCTGTGTACGTACCTGCAACGGGAGTTACGTCGGGATAGTTTGCCATAGCATCTTCAATGAAGGAGATGCCGGAGTTATCGTATGTAAAGAACTTCTGAACGGAATTAAGTTCCTTTACGTCATAGTAAAGAGCTTCCGCAATTCTCTTGTTAACGAGCATGATCTCATACTTGCCTACGCCGTGGTTGTTGGGAACCGCATAAATGTCACCCTGATACATAGCGCTCTGGAAGAACGTGGGGTAGATGTAAGAATAGAGGATCTTGCTGTCGTCGCCGAGGTTTTCGGTAAGAGGAGCGAGCATATAGCCGTCTCTGTACTTAACGAAATTGTCTGCACCGCGAACAACGAAGATATCGAACTGAGCAGGCTCAACTGCGGGATAGGAAGCGAAGAGAGCCGCATTCATTGCAGCGAATTCGTTTTCCTTTTCTACGGGCTTTGTATCAGCCACAGCAGTTGTGTCGGCAGGAGCATTTTCTGCAGGCTTTTCGCCCTTAGCCGCTGCTTCGCGTTCTTCTTCTCTCTTCTTGGCAGCTTCTTCCTCTGCCTGTTCTACTCTGCGTTTACATTCTGCAAGCTGGTCTTCAACAGCCTTGTCGTATGCGTCAGATTCAAAAACCTTGAATTTGATGGCTGTGCTGAACTTAGCCTGAGTAATTTCATTTATAGCCTTTTCAACCTGAGCGACAGATTCATCGTCGACCTTCGTACCTTCAGCGGCAGGGAGCCACATGGTAAGAGTCATAGAAACTCTCTGACCGATCAGATCTGCTGCTTCTTCTTCGGTTGTTTCTTCTTTATCCTGATTACAGCCTGTGAGACCGAAACAGCTCACCAGCATAAGGATAGCGAGAAGCGCACTGATAATTCTCTTTTTCATTGAGAGACCTCCGTTGGAACTAATGCGTAAATATACACAATATATTATAAAATATTTACCGCGTATTGTCAATAGATTTTGTGTTTTTCAAAGGAAAGGGCGATTTTTGTATAAAATAGCCTAAAACCCTTTGCTTTTTTAGTCGAGATAATCTTTAAGCTTCTTG
Source organism: Oscillospiraceae bacterium (assembly GCA_015063695.1). Taxonomy (GTDB): domain Bacteria; phylum Bacillota; class Clostridia; order Oscillospirales; family CAG-272; genus RUG14199. The sequence goes on along the minus strand of SVTQ01000017.1, from coordinate 7,301 downwards.
GAGCGTGAAGGATGGCGGAGCTTTCTCAGCGCCTTAGCCTCGATCTGACGGATTCTCTCACGGGTGATATCGAATTCCTTGCCCACCTCTTCAAGAGTTCTGGGATGTCCGTCACCGAGACCGTAGCGAAGTCTGAGAACGTGAGCCTCTCTGTCACTGAGGGTGCTGAGAACCTCTGCAAGCTGTTCCTTCAGCATGGAGTAGGAAGCGGCGTCGGAGGGTGCGGGAGAGTCTGTGTCGGGAATGAAGTCGCCGAGATGGCTGTCTTCCTCTTCGCCGATAGGCGTTTCAAGGGAAACGGGCTCCTGAGCGATCTTCATGATCTCTCTTACCTTTTCGGGAGTTGTACCCGCTCTCTTTGCGATCTCCTCGGGAGTAGCTTCTCTGCCGTTTTCCTGGAGAAGCTGACGGGATATCTTGGAATAGCGGTGAATAGTTTCAACCATGTGAACAGGGATACGAATAGTTCTCGCCTGGTCAGCGATGGCACGGGTTATCGCCTGCTTGATCCACCAGGTAGCATAGGTGGAGAACTTGTAGCCCTTGGAGTAGTCGAACTTGTCAACAGCCTTCATAAGACCCAGGTTGCCCTCCTGTATAAGGTCGAGAAGGAACATGCCGCGTCCGACGTACTTCTTTGCGATACTTACAACGAGACGAAGGTTAGCTTCAACGAGAGCATTCTTCGCATTTTCATCGCCCTCTTCCATCTTCTTTGCAAGCTCGAATTCCTGCTCAGCGGTGAGAAGGGGCACCTTGCCGATCTCCTTGAGATACATTCTTACGGGGTCGTCAACAGTGAGGCCCTCCTTCTTGAGAACGTTTTCCATAGCCTCGGGAGAGGAGAGCTTTTCAACCTCTTCCTCGATCTCCTTGGAATCGTCGTCAGCGTAGTTGACTATCTCAATACCCTGAGCCTCAAGGCTTTCGTAGATCTTCTCGATCTGGTCGATGTCAAGGTCAGCCATCTCAAGAGCGGCGCCTATCTCTTCACTTGTAAGGGAGCCTTTGGCTTTGCCTTTTTCCACAAGCTCACTTATGTCAAAAGTCTTTTCGTTTTCCATAATATCTTTCCTTTCGGTTGCGTTTTCTTTCATAATTCTGATTCCTCTATCTTAAACATTGTTTGTTTACTTAATTATCCTCGCGCTTCTTCATAATACGCGCAGTGATATCGCCAAAGCCGTCCTCATAGCCTTCTCCTGAGTGCCCATTCCCCATAAATCGTCGTAAACTCCGATTTCCCGGGGGCCCCAAGGGACGAAGGGGACCGCGGCGGGGTCCTCAAACAGACTTGTCTGTTTGGGGTTCACGCCTTGCGGTGGATGAGGAGAGCAAAATCTTTGCCTAATCTCATCAGTTTATTCTTCCTCACGCTTCTTCATAATACGCGCAGTGATATCGTCAAAGCCGTCCTCTTCCCCGCTGCCCGTTTTTCCCGTCTCGCGCTTAAGAGCTTCAACGGTCTCAAAGAAAATGGTGTCCGTGTTCTGTAAATTCATTCTCGAAACGGAGAGCTTCATGGCTCGCGACACCTCGTCGGGAGTCATTTTTTCATTGAGAACAGACAGATCGAACTCTCCTTCGGCACCCTCTTCAAGCACCTCAAAGAGCCTTTGTCCATAATCTGTTACGAAATCGGAAGCAGTCAGCTTCCCTGTCCCCACCGCCTTGCCGATAAATTCGGGGCAGTGGAGCATCATTCCGAGAACGATCTCTTCAAGACGAGCCGCCTTGGGATTTTTGGCAAAATCGCGGTTGACCCTGTCGGATATTCCCGACGTGGTACGAACAACCTCGTCATGAAGCTTTTTCGCACCGGTCTTTCTGTTTCTGTTCTTTATGATGGAAACGTCGTTTCCGAGGCTCCTTGCATCGACTTCGAGAGCCTTTGCCGCCTTCATGACGAACAGATCCTCTTCCACCTTGTAGTAAAGAGTCGCCGCATATTCGCATAATTCTCTCGCTGCCTTCACCTTGTCCTGAGCACTCGTCAAGTCGTACTTTGAAAGGACGGTCTCAATAACGTAGTCGATCTTGGAGCGGCTTCCCTCAATGAGCTTTCTGAAAGCTTCCCTTCCGAATTTTTTTATGTATTCGTCGGGGTCTTTCGCTCCCGTTATCTTAATTATCTTGGTGTCGATTCCCGCTTCGTCAAGAATTTTTACCGCCTTCTGTGTTGCCCTCTGCCCTGCCGCGTCGCCGTCGTAGGCTATGGCAACTCTCTCGGTGTACCTCTTAAGAAGCCTTGCGTGGTCGGGAGTTATGGCAGTACCCAGTGTCGCCACCGCATTTTCAAAGCCTGCCTCGTGGAGGGAGATAACGTCAATATTACCCTCGCAGAGGATAATTCTCTCGGAGCTGTTGTTCTTGGCGTAATTCAACCCGAAAAGCATCTTGCTCTTCTTGAATGCGGGAGTGTCGGAGGTGTTGATATACTTCCTTCCCGCCTCCGCCTTCTCGTCAAGAGCTCGTCCGCCGAAGGCTACGATGTTCCCTGCCACGTCAATAAGGGGAAACATCAGCCTGTGTCTGAAATAATCGTAAAGCGTTCCGTTTTTTTTGCTTACTCCGCACAGAAAACCTACGGTCATCTCCTCGTCGGTAAAGCCGTTTTTGCGGAGATGGTCGCGCAGAGCATTGAAGGAATCGGGGGCATATCCGAGGCCGAAGCGCTTGACAATGGGAAGTGAGAGCTGTCTCTTTGCAATGTAAGCCCTTGCAGGCGCTCCTGTCTTCTCATCGAAAAGCATGTCGCGGAAAAATCTCGCGGCGCAGGTGTTCATTTCTATCACTCTCGTTCTCGAAACACCCTTGTTCCAGAACTTGTCGTCCTCGCCGTCGGGAATTACGATGCCCGCACGCTTGGCAAGGAACTCAAGAGCACCGGGGTAGTCAAGGTTTTCCGCCTTCATGATAAAGGTTATAACGTCGCCCCCCGCTCCGCAGCCGAAGCAGTAGAAATTCGAGGACTGAGAGAACACCGTAAAGGAAGGAGTTTTCTCACTGTGAAAAGGACAGAGCCCCTTCAAGTTTGCCCCCGTCCGCGACAGGGTAACGTAGGACGATATAACCTCATCAATAGGATTTCTGAACTTAATATCGTCAATTATGTTCTTACTTATCAGTTTTCTCTCCTCCTTTCAGCGAAGTGGGCGTTTTCCGCATCGCGGAAAACATATCACGCGCCACGGCGCATATCACGTTGCCCGCAGGCAACATATCACGGGCGGATATTGAGGGGTCCTCAAAAATCCTTGCGATTTTTGGGGTTCTCGAATGGGATCCGCCCCTACCAATCAAACGTCTTCCGTGCACTTTATCTCTGTTCGTTTTCCGGTAGGGGAGGGGCTGTGCCGCGAGGATTTCTTTCGAAATCCGAGGAAATGCCCTTGGGGTACTCCTCCCGCCAACAATCAAAAATCAATATTATTCCCCGGCGTCGTCCAGACCGCAGGAATAAACAAGCTCTTATAAGTATCAATAGCCGAGCGGTCAGTCATGCTGGAGATGTAGTCGCAAACGCATCTCTCAACACCGTCGCACTCAATGTTCGAATAATAAAGAGTGGGCATCTTTTCGGGATGACCTACGAAATACTCATACATTCTCGCAAGCATCTCCCTCGCCTTTGACTCCTCGCCCTTGGCGATGGGGTTGTGGTATACCGCCTCGAAAAGGAATTTCCGAAGTGCCGCCGTCGCCTCGCCCACCTCAGGGGTCATAACTATCTCATTTCTGTCGGTACTTGCCTCAATAACAGATGCCACCATAGCGTTAATTCTCACGCCGTGGCTCTCGCCGAGAACTTTTCTTATTTCAAGGGGAATGTCCTCGGGCTTCATGATACCTGCTCTGCAGGCATCGTCAATATCGTGATTTATGTAAGCAATACGGTCGGCAAACTTGACGATAACACCCTCAAGGGTGGATGCCATGTTGTCTCCCGTGTGATTGAGAATACCGTCGCGGACTTCCCAGGTAAGGTTAAGCCCTGCACCGTCGTTTTCAAGCTTCTCAACAACGCGCACGCTCTGCCTGTAATGGGTAAATTCCGGGTCAAAGACCTCCTGCATCACAAGCTCCCCCGCGTGACCGAAGGGTGTGTGACCGATGTCGTGACCGAGAGCCGCCGCCTCGCAAAGGTCTTCGTTGAGCCTCAGAGCACGGCAGATAATTCGCGCTATCTGAGTTACCTCAAGAGTGTGTGTCATTCTCGTTCTGTAATGCTCGTCAACGGGAAAAAGGAAAACCTGTGTCTTGTGCATAAGACGGCGGAAGCTCTTGGAGTGAAGTATCTTGTCACGGTCTCTCTGAAACTCCGTTCTGTTGGGGCAAGGGTCGTAAGGATGTTCCCTGCCTTTAGTGTTTGAAGTCAGAAAAGCATAGGGTGACAAAAAAGTTTTTTCTCTTTCACAAAAGACCTCGTTTACTGTCAAAACGTAATTCCTCCCCGTTTTTCGCACCTTGCGGTGTAAATTAACAATTTAATGTTTTATATATAATATACGCAAAAAAATACTTTTTTACTTTTTTTCATCAAAATTTGTTTGAAAATTGCCGAATTTCTTTTCGCAATGCATCAAACGGCTCACCCAAACCGTAGGGGCGGATTCCATTCGAGAACCCCAAAAATCGCAAGGATTTTTGAGGACCCCTCAATATCCGCCCGCCATCATCCATAATATCCATATAAAAACGGGCGGATATGGAATCCGCCCCTACAAATATATTATTATCTCTCTTCTTCCGAATAAGGTCTTTCCTCGTACCTTACGATCCGTGCCTGCACCTTGCCGTTTGTAAGCTGAGTAACAAGGAAGGAAAGGGCCTCCTCGTTTTCCTTAAGTGCAGAAACGGTCATTACAACGTCAGCCCCGAAATCCGAATATTCTTCCTTTGCTCCTGCCTTTGAAAGCTTGGCGGAAATGTTCTGATACTCGGAGTAGGAGCACTTTATCTCCATAACGGCGTACATCTTCATGACCGCAAAGCCTGCCGCATCAAGAGCCGCCTTTGCCGCCGCAGAATAAGCGCGGACAAGCCCCCCCGTGCCAAGGAGAATTCCGCCGAAATAACGGGTAACTACCACCGCAAGGTCAACGGCACCCGACATCTTGAGAACGTTCAGCGTGGGAATACCTGCACTGCCCTTGGGCTCACCGTCGTCAGTGAAACGGGAGATCTGCCCCTCGGTCAGAAGGTACGCAAAAACGTTGTGCCTCGCATCGTAATACTCCTTCTTCACCTCTTCAATGAAGGCGCGTGCCTCCTCCTCGGTGGTAACGGGAGCCGCCGTTCCGATAAATACCGACTTTTTTTCTTCAATTTCCGCTCTCGCCCTTTTCGCAAGAGTTATTCTTACATCACTCATGGTTTTCTCCAAATAAACGTTTTCCGCCGCGCGGAAAACATATCACGTTGCCATCGGGCAACATATCACGCTTTGCATATCACGTTTGCTTTGCAAACATTTCACGGGCGGATAATATCCGCCCCTACGAATTATCCGTTGGTCATTAATTTACGATACCTTCTTCGCTCCCTTGTAGGGGCGAGCATCGCTCGTCCGCCGTCAATCTTCGATCCTCGGAAACAACTTATCGTAACCCTTAATATATTTAGATAACTGCCCCGCCGCCTTGGCATCGCAAAGGGCGGTAATAACAGTGCCTTCCGCCGTATAATCCACCTCAACGTTTTCGCAGATGCGGTAAACCGTATTTACGGCTCCCCCGTCACTGTGAGGAATAAGCATCTCCACAGTCTTCTTGCCGTCGCCGAGAAGCTCCTCAAGAGCTATTTCAAGACCTGCAATTCCCTCACCCGTAAGCGCGGAAACGAAAACGCATCTCTCATCGGCATCCGATGCCATGGTGCGAAGCCCCATAAGTGTATTTTCGTCCTCTACCCTGTCGCACTTGTTAAAGGCAATAAGAGTGGGCTTTCCGAGTGCCCCAAGCTCTTCAAGAGTGCGGTGGGTAACCTCCATCTGAGCGGCAAGATCGGGCTCAGACGCATCCGCTACGATAAGAAGCACGTCCGCATAGACAGCCTCGTCAAGAGTGCTCTTGAACGCCTTTATAAGATGGTGGGGCAGTCTGCGTATAAAGCCTACGGTGTCGGTAAGAAGCACCTTGCCGCCCGAAGGCAGAATAAACTGACGTGTCGTAGGGTCAAGCGTCGCAAAAAGCTTGTCTTCTGCAAGAATTCCCGCATCGGTCAGAAGATTAAGGAGAGTTGACTTCCCTGCGTTTGTGTAGCCCACGATGGCACACTTGGGAACTCCCCCTCGGTCTCTTGAGCAGCGCTGCGTCAGCTTCACCGCCTCAAGTCTCTTTATCTCAGCCTCAAGGCTCTGAACCCTCGTCTTAAGCCTACGTCTGTCAATTTCAAGCTTCGTTTCGCCGGGGCCGCGGGTACCGATACCGCCGCCAAGCCTCGACATGGCACGGCCCTTACCCATAAGACGGGGAGCCGTATACTTAAGCTGAGCCAGCTCGACCTGAAGACGGCCCTCTGCACTTGTGGCGTGGGTGGCAAATATATCAAGAATGAGCATGCTTCGGTCAATGACCGAAACCTCTGCATCAATGGCATTTTCTATTTCTTTTATCTGAACGGGAGAAAGCTCCGTGTCAAAAATAACAAGCTCGCACTCAGTGTTCTTGCAAAGCTCGGAAAGCTCGGAAAGCTTACCCTTGCCGATGCAGGTCTTGCCCTCGGGCTTGTCCCTCATCTGAGTGACTTTTCCGACAGTAGTACCCTCGGCAGTGTCAAAAAGACGTTCAAGCTCCTCAAAGGAAGCCATCGCATCAGCCTCTTCACTCTTTGAGTAAACGCTGACAAGAATACCCTTCTTCTCGCCCTTCACGTCTGTTTCATGGATGACCTTCTTGCCGACGGGAGCTGTAAACTCTTCGTCCTCCACGTCCTCTTCCCCGTCAATATCCTCGGGAAGCTCTGTTTCATCGGATATAATATCCGCATCTTCAAAAAAATCTTTTTTCATATACACCTGTAAAAATCAAAAAAATCCCAAAACGGAAAACCTACACCGCTCTTCCGTAGGTGTCGATGTCCTCGCAACCGCCCCAAAAAACGACCAACATTAGCCTTCTCCAGTGGGAGAAGGTGGCAGACGAAGTCTGACGGATGAGGTGTCCCATAACATCAAAGCTACTCCTCATCCACCACTCCGCGAGAACCCCAAAAGTCGCAAGGACTTTTGAGGACCCCAGCACGTGGTCCCCTTCGTCCCTTGGGGCCCCCGGGAAATCGGAGTTTACGACGATTTATGG
>SVTQ01000016.1 GCA_015063695.1 Oscillospiraceae bacterium | reverse complement strand
GCGTTCTAACCAACTGAACTACCGGGCCAATTTTGGTGGAAACAATAGGGCTCGAACCTATGACCCCCTGCTTGTAAGGCAGGTGCTCTCCCAACTGAGCTATGCTTCCGTCAAAGCTCCGTTAGTATATCATGACTTTTTCATTTTGTCAATAGCTTTTTTTAATTTTTTTGATTTTTTTGTTCGGAGATTTTTGCCACATCTTTTCAGGCCTTTTGCGTGCCTCTTGCTGCTGTAACGGCGCACCTTTTTCTTCATATAATGAAAGTAGAGTCGGACTGTGTTCCGCTTTTCCGTAAAATATTTATGCGGAAAAATATAAAACAGAAGATCATTTTTTAAACAGAAGAAAGGAAAAATAAAATAATGGAGAGATACGTGAGCCGTGAAGGTGGGAGGGACGTTGTTTTCGAGCGCTGTGCCCTTACATATACAGATATATTTACTCTTGATAAAATAAAAGAGGGTGATACGGTGACTGTGAAAGAGGTCACCGCCCCTCAGCCGATGCGCAGAAGGCTTCTCGATCTGGGCTTTCTCGGGGGCACTTCAGTCAGTTGTGTTATGAAAAGTCCTCTCGGGGACCCGTCTGCCTATCTTGTGAGAGGGATGCTTGTTGCGCTCCGCTTGGATGATGCAAAAGCGGTTATGGTGGAAAAATGAAAACGGCAAAAGCTGTCGAAGCTGACAGAACGATCAAAATTGCCCTTGCGGGTGTTCCAAACGTTGGAAAAAGCACGGTTTTCAATGCTCTGACGGGAATGAAACAGCACACGGGCAACTGGACGGGAAAGACTGTTGAATGTGCCGAAGGCACCTTTGTTTACGACGGTACTGCGTTTGCGGTAACCGATCTTCCCGGAACATACTCTCTTTATGCCCATTCCGCCGAGGAGGAAGTGGCAAAGACTTTTATCGCTGAGGGCGGAAGTGACTTAACTCTTGTGGTATGCGATGCCGTTTGTCCCGAGAGAAGTCTGCCCCTTGCCCTTCAGATACTTGAGGTAACGGACAGGGTAGTGATCTTTTTCAATCTCCTTGACGAGGCAAAACGCTCGGGGGTCACCGTCAACGTTTCAAAGATTGAAAAGCTTCTCGGCGTGCCCGTTCTTTCGGGAACGGCAAAGAACAAAGGGGACATTCTTGCCCTTGAAGCTTTATGCAAAAAAACGTCTGAGGAGTTTGACAAGGCTCACAGGGGGGCTGTTTTCAAAACGGTTTATCCCGAAGAAACGGAAAATGCGGTAAAAAGTCTTGAAGACGGCGGAGAAAAAAGATACAGAGCTGCCTGCGCGGTATACGAGGCACCCGAAAAATTCGGGCTTGATCCCGAAAAAACAAGAGATATGATGGCTTCGGCATTTATAAAAGCCTGTGACGGGATATGCCTTGAGACGGTAAAAAGAAAAGGTTCTTTCCGTACCTCGCGCGACACTTTTCTTGACCGCATTTTTACGGGCAAATATACTGCTTTTCCGGTAATGAGCTGTCTTCTCATATTTATTTTCTGGCTCACGGTAAAGGGGGCGAATTATCCGTCGGCTATGCTTTGGGACTTTTTCTCCTTCTTAGGCGGACACTTGTCTTCATTTCTCCGGAATATAGGCGTATCGTACGGGGTCATCTCTTTTTTATGCGACGGAGTGTACAGAGTGTGCACCTGGATAGTTTCCGTAATGCTTCCGCCCATGGCAATATTCTTTCCGTTATTTACACTTCTTGAAGATTTCGGATACCTGCCCCGTGTGGCATTCAATCTTGACAGATGCTTCAAAAAATGCGGAGGGTGCGGAAAGCAGTCTCTCTGCATGTGCATGGGGCTCGGTTGTAATGCGGTGGGAGTTACGGGATGCCGCATAATCGACTCGCCGAGGGAACGGCTTATTTCTATTCTTACAAACAGTATGGTTCCCTGTAACGGGCGATTTCCCGCTATACTTACTCTGGCTGCTGTTTTCTTTACTGCGGGAGGAGCTGCTTCCTTCGGCGGAAGCCTCGTGTCTGCGCTTGTGCTTTTTCTTGTGCTGGTGTTATCCGTTTCGGTGACTCTTGTTGCATCGAAGCTTTTGTCGGTAACGGTTTTGAAGGGGAAATCCTCTTCCTTTGCTCTTGAGCTTCCTCCCTTCAGGGCTCCGAAGGTTTGGGAAACTCTTGTGCGCTCTCTTTTTGACAGGACGGTATTTGTTCTCGGCAGAGCCGTAACTGCGGCAATACCTGCAGGTGCGCTTATATGGCTTCTTGCCAATATTAACGTAGGTGACGGTTCCATTCTTTACCACGTAAGCGCTTTTCTCGATCCCTTGGGCCGAATAATGGGGCTTGACGGCATGATACTCTGCGCCTTCATTTTAGGTCTTCCTGCCAATGAGACAGTTCTTCCCATTATAATAATGGGATATCTTTCGGGCGGCTCTCTTCCCGAAACCGACTCTCTGCTTTTTGTTTCCGAGGTGCTTTTCGCAAACGGATGGACTTTGACGACTGCTATTTGTACCGTGGTATTTTCACTTTTTCACTGGCCCTGCGCCACGACTCTTATGACGGTAAAAAAAGAGACGGGAAGTGCCGCATGGACTTTATTCTCCGCGATTTACCCAACTCTTTTCGGTGTAATTCTCTGTATTCTTATAAATTATATCTCGAAGGGCATAGGTTTTCTTTTCTAAAGAACTTTACATCTTCTCTTATGTGTTGTATTATATAAATATATAATACGAAGGGAGGCGCCGCCGTGAGGTGTATATACAATTCTTCGACAGATCCGCACTTTAATCTTGCGGCAGAAGAGTATCTTGCAAACAATTACAAAAGCGACGTTTTCATGCTGTGGCGCAACTCTCCCGCTGTGATAATAGGAAAAAATCAGAACGGGCTTGCCGAGGTCGATCTTGAGTATGCAAAATGCGAGAACATTCCCGTTATTCGCCGTATTACGGGCGGAGGAGCCGTCTTTCACGATCTGGGGAACGTGAATTACACCTTTATCACAAAAAGCGAGGGCGGCATAGATTTCGAAAGATTTGTCTCTCCCATTGTATCTTCCCTTGAGAAAATGGGACTTTCCGCGTGCCTCGGAGGTAGAAACGATATTCTTGCAGACGGTTTTAAAATATCGGGAAATGCTCAGTGCAGAGTTAACACGGAAAAGGGATTTGTCACACTCCACCACGGAACCCTTCTTCTCGGTGCGGAGCTTTCAAGGCTTGCCGCCGTACTTAAACCTAATAAACTGAAGCTTGAGTCAAAGGGAATAAAGAGCGTTTCTTCAAGAGTTAAAAATATTTCCGAGTTTGAGACGTATAGAGGTCCCTCTGACCCCGAAGAGTTTATAAAAAAGCTTTTTGAGCTCTGCGGCGGCGCGCCCGAAGGTCTCACATCTGAGGAATTTACGGAAATATCCGATCTCGCCGACAAAAAGTACAGAACGTGGGAATGGAATTTCGGAGAAAATCCTTCCTTTGAAACGGTGAGGGAGGGAAGATATCCCTTTGGTACGGTAACAGCTTATATTAACTGCCGAAAGGGCAGAATTGAGAAGATAAAATTCAGCGGTGATTTCTTCGGAGAGGACGTGGAGCTTCTTGCGGAATATCTTGTGGGCACTCCCTTTGACAGAGAGAGCCTTTCGGCTCGGCTTGAAGGCGCAGAGCGAGATATCGGGGAATATATATTCGGCGCGACGGCAGAAGAACTCTCGGTGCTTATCTTCCCAGAGGAGTAAAAAGAAAGAAGGAAAAGGATGACTGACGGATTATACAGTATTTTATCTAAGGTTTACGATATACTCAACGACCAAGTGGATTATTCGGAATGGGCGGACTATATTGAAGAAATTATTGAAAAACATTCCGCCGTTCCCGTAAAGCTGATGCTTGATCTTGGGTGCGGAACGGGAAAAATGACCTTTGAGCTTCATTCAAGAGGCTATGATATGACGGGTGTTGACCTGTCTCCCGAAATGCTTGCGGAGGCGGCGGATATTGCCGCAGAAAAGGGAATTGATGATATTCTCTGGCTTTGTCAGGATATGACGGAGTTTGAGCTTTACGGTACCGTTGATGCGGCTGTTTGCTGTCTTGACGGCATAAATCATCTCAGTGGAAGCGGACAGCTTGAAAAGTGCTTCTCCCTTGTGCACAACTACCTTGTGCCGGACGGACTTTTCATTTTTGACGTGAACACTCCGAAGAAGTTCGAAGAGGTCTACGGAAACCGAGACTACATCCTTGAGGACGACGGCGTTCTTCTTGCGTGGCAGAACGACTATAATGAAAAGCGCCGCATCTGCGATTTTTACATAAGCGTTTTCACCGAGGATGAAGACGGAAGATATATCCGTGAGGACAGTGTTCAGAGAGAGAGATGCTATTCTGCCGCATATCTTAAGAGAGCGCTTAAAAAATGCGGCTTTGAAATAGTTTCCTTTAGCTCAAGATACGATTTTGAGCCTGCGGCCGATGATGCTCACAGGTGGTATATCACTGCAAGGTGTAAGAAATAAACCTTTCTTTTTGTAATATTTGTGCAATATAAGCGGGCGTTTTTTGATGTTTGTTACAAAAATATATTTATAGCCTTGACAATGCGGAAAAATGGGAGTAAACTCTGTTTATCTTAGGAAAGGAAATACAGGTCATGTTTTTTGTTAATACATACTTTTACTTTATAAACACGGACTGCCTGTATTTTTGATTTATCGGAAGTGCATACAGCCCGCTTTTCGCTTTGTTTTTTACAGAGGAAGGCGGGTTTTTTGTTGGACAAGGGGTCTTCAAACTGTCGCAAGACGGCTTGGGGTTCTCTTTACAAGAATAAAAAAGCAAAGAGTGAATATTATGAGTGAACTTGAAAATGCAAGAAATAAAATAAAAGAAATAGACTGCGAGATGGCAAGTCTTTTTGAGCGCAGAATGGCGGCGGTAAAGGTAGTTGCCGACTATAAGCAAAAACACGGCCTTCAGATCTTTGACCCTGCAAGGGAAGCGGAGCTTCTTGAGGAAAACCTAAAGCACGTTGAGAGCGCCGAGGTACGTCCTTACTATGCAAGCTATCAGCGCGGAGTTATGGATATTTCAAAGGCATATCAGAAAAGACTTCTTGAGGGAATGAGAGTTGCTTACAGCGGAGTTCCCGGAGCCTTTGCCCATCTTGCGGCAAAGAAGGTCTTTCCTCAGGCTGAGGCAGTCTCCTATCCCGATTTTTCCGCAGCCTACAAGGCGGTTGAAAACGGAGAGTGCGACTGTGCCCTTCTTCCCATTGAAAACAGCTTCAACGGCGACGTTGGACAAGTTATGGACCTTGCCTTTTTTGGTTCCCTTCATATAAACGGGATATATGATGCCGAGGTAGCTCAGAACCTTTTGGCTCTTCCCGGTGTTAAAATCGATGAAATAAAAGAGGTTATTTCCCATCCTCAGGCGCTGGGGCAGTGCCGAGGCTATATTGCCCGTCACGGCTTTAAGGAAACAAAGGCAGTGAACACGGCGGTGGCGGCGAAGACCGTTGCTGAAAGCGGAAGGCGCGACCTTGCGGCAATAGGAAGCGAGGAAGCGGCAGGCGAATACGGTCTCGAAAAGCTTGAAGGACATATCGAAGAGAGCCGCAGTAACACCACCCGTTTTGCAGTTTTTGCTCCTGCGGCAAAGGCACCGTCCTCTTCGGACAGCCGTTTCGTAATGGCATTCACCGTAAACAACGAGGCAGGCTCCCTCGGACGCGCGGTTTCCGTAATCGGTTATAACGGCTTCAACCTTCGTGCGCTGAAGAGCCGCCCCACAAAGGAGCTCAGCTGGGAGTATTACTTCTTTGCCGAGGGTGAGGGAGATATAAACAGTGCTGACGGAAAACAGATGCTTCGCGAGCTTGAGCTTTGCTGTAACAACGTAAAGGTGCTCGGAAGCTTTGAAAAGGAGAGTCTTATATGACCCGTATAAAAAATCTGCCCGTGAACACGGCGGGCGGTTCATATAACGTAACTGTCTCAAGAGGGGGTATTTCAGCTCTTTCCGAAATATGGCATCTTGACAGGAAAATAATGGTGGTGACTGACGACGGAGTGCCCGCCGAATATGCAAAAAAGGTTCTCTCTCAGTGTAAAGACGGTTTTATCGTAACTCTGCCTCAGGGGGAGGCTACAAAGAACACGGAAAATCTTATTTATCTCTGGCAGAGAATGGCAAAGGAGAACATGACCCGCACGGATGCCGTTATTGCGGTAGGCGGAGGAGTTGTCGGCGATCTTTCGGGATTTGCCTCCGCAACTTATATGAGAGGGATCGATTTTTACAACGTTCCCACAACCGTCCTCTCTCAGGTAGACTCCTCTGTAGGCGGAAAAACTGCCGTTGACTTCGGCGGATATAAAAATATCGTCGGAGCTTTCTGGCAGCCGAAGGGAGTTATGATCGACTGCGAAACGCTTTTGACCCTTGAGCCCCGTCAGGTCTCAAACGGACTTTCGGAGGCTGTGAAAATGGCGGCAACCTTCGACGCAGAGCTGTTTTCCTTTATGGAAGAAAATGGTATATATGAGAATATAGAAGAAATAATCACCCGTGCGGTGCAGATAAAGATAAGGGTCGTAGAAGAGGATGAGAGAGAAGGAGGACTGCGCAAGGTGCTCAACTTCGGACACACTCTCGCTCATGCCCTTGAGAGCATATATTCCTTCGATGAGTATTATCACGGAGAATGTGTTGCAATGGGAATGGTTCCCATGTGTTCGCGGAGTGCAAAGGAAAGACTTGTAAAGGTCCTTCAAAAGGCAGGACTTCCCACAGAGATCCCTTGCAATATTGAAGCGCTCGGCGAGGCGGTTACCCATGACAAAAAAATGTCGGGGAAAACTCTCACCTTTATCACCTGCCCTGAGATAGGAAGCTATGAAATGAAAACACTTTCCGCAAAGGATTTTTGCGATAAAGTGGGAAAGGCGGAGCTTTAATGAAGAATACATTCGGAAAAACGGTTTCCGTAACTCTGTTCGGTGAGAGTCACGGGCCTGCCATCGGTGCCGTTATTGACGGGCTTCCTGCAGGAGTTCCCGTTGACGCGGACAGAATAGCTCTTGAGCTCTTCCTTCGCCGTCCTTCGGGAAATATTTCCACGGGAAGACGCGAAAAGGATGAATTTATAATTGAAAGCGGAGTTTTCGGCGGCTTTACCTGCGGAACCCCTCTTTGCATACTTATTCCAAACAGCGATACAAAAAGCGCAGATTATGATTTTTCGATGGAAAAGGCGAGCCGCCTTGCCCGCCCCGGTCATGCGGACTTTACCGCTCACGTAAAATACGGCGGCTTTGAGGACTTTCGCGGAGGCGGACATTTCAGCGGAAGACTTACTGCGGCTCTCGTTGCGGCAGGTGCCGTTGTGAGAGGTGCCCTTGAGAAAAAAGGAATTTTTATCGGAACACACATTGCTGAAATCGCAGATGTTTCCGACAGAGCTTTCGGTGATATCGGAGCGGATATTTCCGCTCTTTCCGAAATGGCTTTTCCCGTTCTTGACGAGAGCGCGGAAGAGAGAATGAAAAACAAGATACTTGAAGCTGCAAATGACGGTGACAGTGTGGGCGGCGTACTTGAAACTGCCGTTTTCGGACTTCCCGCAGGCCTCGGAGAGCCTTGGTTTGACACTGTTGAGGGTATTCTCGCCCACGCACTCTTCTCCGTTCCTGCCGTAAAGGGCGTGGAATTCGGTAAGGGCTTTGCCCTTTCGAAGATGAGAGGAAGCGAGGCAAACGATGCTTTTGTAAATGACGGTGAAAGAATAATAACCGAAACAAACAACTGCGGCGGAATTCTCGGCGGTATCACAACGGGCGCGCCCCTCCTTTATCGCGTAGCCGTAAAGCCCACCCCCACCATTTTCAAGGAGCAAAGTACCATTGATCTTGAAATCGGGGAAAATACAGTTATAAAAGCAAAGGGCAGACATGACCCCTGCATCGTTCACAGAGCGGCGGCGGTTATAAATAATCTTTCCGCTCTTGTGCTTTGCGATATGCTCACCTGCAGATACGGAGAGGAGTGGCTGAAGCCGTGATAGAATACGGACTTGTGGGAGAAAAGCTTGGACACAGCTTTTCGCCCGAAATACACGCTCGTCTCGGGGACTATAAATACGAGCTTATTGAAGTTCCGAGAGACGATATAGACGAATTCTTTTATGAAAAGCAGTTTGCGGGACTTAACGTAACGATTCCCTATAAGGAAACTGTTATCGGTCACCTCGACGGAATAGACGAAGCGGCAATGGCAATAGGCGCCGTCAACACTGTTGTGGTCCGCGACGGATTTCTTTTTGGATACAACACCGATTTTCTCGGCATGAGAGATGCAATGCTCCGCGTCGGAATTGATGCTAAAGATAAAAAGGTGCTTATTCTCGGTAGCGGCGGCACGTCAAAGACCGCAAAGTACGTGGCGGGGGCCATGGGCGCATCTTCCGTTTTCTGTGTTTCAAGAAAAGCAAGAGAAAGATATATAACCTATGAGGATGCAGTGAGAGACCACTCGGATGCCGACATCATAATAAACACAACGCCCTCGGGGATGTACCCCGACGTCGACGGTTGTCCCATTGATATTTCGGCTTTTGAAAACCTTTCGGGCGTTTTCGATGCGGTGTTCAATCCGCTGAGAACAAACCTTGTGCTGACGGCTGAGAGCAGAAATATTCCCGCCGCGGGAGGTCTTTATATGCTTGTTTCCCAGGCGGCTCACGCTTCTGAGATCTTTACCGAAAAAGAAGTCCCCGCCGAGACAATTGAAGAGATATATAAGAAGCTGAAGGAAGAAAAAGAGAATATCGTCCTTTCGGGGATGCCGTCCTCAGGTAAGACAAGTGTCGGGAAGCTTCTTGCCGAAAAGCTTGAAAGAGAATTCTTTGATACGGATGCTCTTATCTGTGAGATGGAAGGAATGGAAATTCCCGAGATATTCGAAAGATTCGGCGAAACATATTTCAGAGATGCGGAAAGCCGTGCGGTGAAGGTGCTTTCGGAAAAGACGGGAGCAGTTATTGCCACGGGAGGCGGAGCTATCCTTCGCGCCGAAAACGTAAATGCTCTTAAGCGCAGCGGCAGGATATATTTTCTTGACAGACCGCTCTCAAAGCTTATAACTACTGACGACCGTCCTCTTTCAAGTGACAGAAAAAGCCTTGAGACGAGATATGCGGAAAGAATCGATATTTACCGCAGTACTGCAGACGTAATTATAGACGGAGACGGCACTGTGGAAGAAACCGCAGAAAAGGTTCTTGAAGAATTAAGGATTGTAAAATGAAAATACTTGTAATAAACGGGCCGAACCTCAATCTTCTGGGGCTTCGGGAGCCCGACATATACGGAAAAGAGGACTACGCTTCTCTTTGTGAAAAAATAAAAAAGCATGCCGACAAGATCGACTGTGAGGTAGAACTGTTCCAGTCCAATCACGAGGGCGACCTTGTGGACGTTATACAAGAGGCTTACGGCGTTTTTGACGGAATCGTCATAAATCCTGCGGCTTATACCCACACAAGTGTGGCAATTCTTGATGCGATTAAGGCAGTTGGAATTCCTGCAGTTGAAGTTCATATCTCTGACGTTTCAAAGAGAGAGGATTTTAGGCAGATAAGCTTTGTCCGTGCCGCCTGCGTTGCAACGATCGCAGGTCACGGTACAGACGGATATCTTGAAGCTATGGATATTCTTTCGGGAGACGCGAAATGACAGTCAGAATAGAAAAAAGCAGAGCTGTCGGTACAGTGTCCGCGCCTCCCTCCAAAAGCGCCGCTCACCGCGCTCTTATCTGCGGTGCTCTCGGTAGCGGTTCCGTTATAAAGGGAATATCAGATTCACGCGATATGGAGGCGACCCTTTCGGCACTTCGTTCTCTCGGAGCATTTGTGGAAAAGACGGGAGATACTGTGAGAATAGGCGGTCTTGACCCGAAGAAAATAAAAAAATGCAGTGCTTTTTGCGGTGAAAGCGGAAGTACTCTCCGTTTTCTTATTCCTCTCTGCCTTTTGTCGGGTGAGGAGATAAAGCTTACGGGAAGCGAAAAGCTTATGAGCCGTCCTCTTACGGAATATGAAAAGCTCTGCGGGGAACTTGGTTTTTCTTTCACAAAAGAAAAAAACTCTGTTACCTTAAAGGGCGTGCTTAAAAGCGGAGACTACGTTTTATCTCTCGGCGAGAGCAGTCAGTTTATGACGGGACTTCTGTTTGCCCTTTCCACTCTTGACGGTGAGAGTACCGTCAAGATTGAAGGCAAGGCGGAAAGTCTTTCCTACGTTGCGCTTACCGTAGAGATCTTAAAGGATTTCGGAATTGAAATTACGGAAAACGATGGAGTTTACGTAATTTCGGGCGGCACCTTTAAAGCTCAGAGCTATACTGTGGAGGGTGATTTTTCCAACGCCGCTTTTCTCGACGGGCTGAATTATCTCGGCTACGAGGTGAGCGTGACGGGTCTTTCCGAAAATACCCTTCAGGGGGACAGCGTTTATCCTTTGCTTTTTGAAAAAGTGAAGAAGAAAGAGGAAGTTGACCTTACAGACTGCCCCGACCTTGCTCCCGTTCTCTTTGCCCTTGCCGCATATTTCGGCGGCGGAAGCTTTACGGGCACTGCAAGGCTCAGGCTTAAAGAGAGCGACAGAATTTCAGCAATGAAAAGCGAGCTTGAAAAGTTCGGAGTAAGCCTTGCGGCTGATGAAAATACCGTTGTCGTCGGTTCCGAAGGCCTCTCTGCTCCCAAAGAAAAAATTTACGGTCATAATGACCACAGAATAGTAATGGCAAATGCTCTTCTTCTCACCCTTTTCGGCGGGGAGATCGAAGGCGCTGAAGCGGTTTCAAAAAGCTTTCCCGACTTCTTTGACGTTATAAAAAAGCTCGGAATAGAGGTGAAGGAAGTTGACGCTTGATAAAAAATATATACTCGGCAAGGACACGAAGATACTTATTGTGGGTCTTGGTATGATAGGCGGCTCTTATGCTATGTCTCTTAAAAAGCAGGGCTACAGAGTGACTGCCATAACGAAAGAGGCTGACTCCGTTGTTTACGGACTTGAAAAGGGAATGATCGACGAGGGCGCTTTCAGAGTAGATGAGGGGCTTGTTAAAGAAGCTGACCTTGTAGTCTTTGCTCTCTATCCCCACACTCTTATCGAATGGATAAGAGACAATCAGCATTTGTTCAAATCCGGTGCAGTGCTTACTGACGTAACGGGTGTAAAAGGAAGTATCGTGGAAACGGTGCAGGGAATGCTCCGAGAGGACGTTGAGTTTATTGCCGCCCACCCCATGGCAGGCAAGGAGAGAAGCGGAGTGAGATACAGCGACGACTCAATTTTCAGAGTTGCAAACTACATCGTTGTTCCCACAGGGAAGAATACCGAGAGGGCGATTGAGATATGCCGAGCCCTCGGAGAGACTCTCGGTTTTGCCAATATATCGGTGCTCTCTCCCGAGAAGCATGACGAGATGATAGCTTTTCTCTCTCAGCTTACCCACTGCATTGCGGTGGCGCTTATGTGCACAAATGACGACCCTACCATAAAGAACTACACGGGTGACTCCTTCCGAGACCTTACCCGTATTGCAAGAATAAACGACGAGATGTGGAGCGAGCTTTTCCTTGCCAACAGAGAAAAGCTTCTTTCTCAGATGGATCTGTTTGTTGATACGTTTACAAAGCTCAGGAATTCTCTTGAAAACGGCGACAGTGAGACCATGAGAGAAATGATGCGTCTCTCCACAAAAAGACGTTCTGAGTTTGATAAATAAATCTATACAATCTGCCGTAAATTACGGCATCACAAATATTATATCCGCGACGGCGGTAACCAAAAGAGGTGTTATTAAATGAATCTTGAATTTGCAAGAAAGCTTCCCATACCCCAGGAAGTAAAGAAAATGTATCCTGTAAGCGAGGAAATGGCAAAGATAAAGGAAGAACGCGATGCTGAGATAGCACGTGTTTTCAGAGGCGAGAGCGATAAGTTTATTCTTATTATCGGCCCTTGCTCTGCAGACGCGAAGGAGCCCGTTCTTGAATATATCGGAAAGCTCCGCGACGTTCAGGATAAGGTCGCAGAGAAGATACTTATAATTCCCCGTATCTATACAAACAAGCCCCGTACCACGGGTGCAGGCTATAAAGGAATGCTTCATCAGCCCAATCCCGACAACCGTCCCGACATGCTCAAGGGCATAGTTGCGATCCGCGATCTTCATCTTTCGGCCCTCCGTGACTACGGCTTCTCCTGCGCAGACGAAATGCTCTATCCCGAAAATCACAGATATCTTTCCGACCTTCTTTCCTATATCGCGGTAGGTGCGCGTTCCGTTGAAAATCAGCAGCACAGACTTACCTCCAGCGGTATGGACGTACCCGTAGGAATGAAGAACCCCACGGGGGGAGACCTCTCCATTATGATGAACTCAATAACTGCCGCTCAGAGCGGACATACCTTCCTTTACAGGGGCTGGGAAGTGCATAGTAACGGTAATGACCTTGCCCATGCCATCATGCGCGGCTGGGTCGATTATTCGGGAAGAAATATCTCCAATTATCACTATGAAGACCTGATTCAGGTTGCTGAGCTCTACGATAAGTGGGGACTTGTAAATCCTGCGGTGATCGTAGACACAAATCACGCAAACTCGGGCAAGAAGCATCTTGAACAGTCAAGAATTGCAGATGACGTTGTTCACAGCAGAAACAAGAACGAGACCATCAAAAAGCTGGTCAAGGGACTCATGATAGAAAGCTATCTTGAGGATGGAGCTCAGAAGATAGGCGAGCATATCTACGGAAAGTCCATAACAGACCCATGCCTTGGCTGGGAAAAGACCGAAAAGCTCATACTGACTCTGGCAGACAGACTTTAATATAAGGAAAAGGCTATGTGCGGCGCATGTTTTTTGTACCGTATACAGAGCCTTTTCTTTTTCGTGTCTTGATTTTATTTCAGTTGTAATTTATAATATAGAAAAGCCTTTGCTTTTTTGTTTAGCAAGGGCGGAATATTTTCGGAGAATGATAATGAATACTAAAAAATTGACCGGAAGGTTTCTTTCGGCACTTATAATATTCAGTCTCACGGGACAAATTGCGTGGGTCGTTGAAAATATGTATTTCAACGTGTTTATCTATAAAATGTTCGGGGCAAGCGCCTCGGATATTTCCCTCATGGTGGCGGCAAGCGCCGCGGCGGCAACTCTCACGACCGTTTTTATTGGTGCACTTTCCGATAAGATAGGCAAGAGAAAGCTCTTTATCTGCGGCGGCTATATCCTTTGGGGTATATCAATATGGAGCTTTGCCTTTATCAGGGAAGACGTTATAAGCGGACTTTTCCCCATGGCAGCTTCAGGTGCCGCAGTTGGCGTGACGCTTGTAATAATCATGGACTGCGTCATGACCTTTTTCGGCTCAAGCGCCAATGATGCCGCCTTCAACGCGTGGCTCACGGATTCCACCGACAGCACCAACAGAGGCGCCGCCGAAGGAATAAACGCCATGATGCCCCTCGTTGCTATCCTTGCGGTGTTCGGAGGATTTATGTCCTTTGACCTTGACCGTCCCGAGAGCTGGGTGACCATATTTACCGTAATCGGCGCAGTTGTAATAATCATTGGCGTACTCGGTATTTTTCTTATTAAAGAAAGCTCCAAGACAGATACGTCGGAGAACAAAAGCTGTATAAAGAATATTATCTACGGCTTCCGTCCCTCCGTTGTAAAGAAGAACGGCACTCTTTATATCGCTCTTGCCGCCTTTGCGGTATTCGGAATATCAATTCAGATATTCATGCCCTATCTTATACTTTATTACAGTGTTTCTCTGGGTCTTGAAAATTACGTTTTCATAATGGCTCCCGCCATAATAATTGCGGCGGTCGTGACCGTTTTTTGGGGCAGACTTTATGATAAACGGGGCTTCACGCTCTCCGTATCCCTTGCACTTCTTATGCTGATGGCAGGATATATTCTGCTCTATGCCTTTAAATCCGTGCCTCTTGTTTTTGCAGGCTCCCTTCTTATGATGTGCGGTTATCTTTCCGCCAGTGCCGCTTTCGGTGCAGTCATAAGAGACTATACCCCCGAAAATAAAGCGGGAGGCTTCCAGGGGCTCCGCATTGTGGGGCAGGTGCTTGTTCCGGGTATCATCGGCCCTGCTGTGGGTGCATACGTATTGAGAAACGCATTGACCGTAAAGGGTGACGACGGAACGGAGTCCTTTATTCCAAATGAAAATATCTTTGCGGCGGCATTCGCCGTCTCCCTTTTGGTGTGGATTTTCATACTTATTCTTAAATCACGCACGGCGAAAAAAACTTCCCCCACCCTTCTTTATACCGAAGAGGGTGAAAAGCTTATGGAGCTTCTTTCAAGGGATGAAAATACTCCCGTTTTCGACACATATCCCCGTCCTCTGCTGAAGAGAAATTCATTTCTTAACCTCAACGGCAAATGGGATTTCGCGGTGTCCTTTGACAAAAAGCTTCCGAAAAGCTATGAAAATAGCATAGTTGTACCCTTTGCTCCCCAATCTCTTCTCTCGGGAGTGTGCGAGGATGTTCCCGATAAAAGCTATCTTTTTTACAGACGAGAATTTGCTCTTCCCGAAAGTTTTAACAAAGGCAGAATTATACTTAATTTCGGAGCTGTTGACCGTGAATGTACGGTGTTTGTAAACGGTAGCGAGGTGTTTTCTCACAAGGGCGGTTACTTCCCCTTCTCCGTTGATATTACGGAATATCTTTCCGAAAAGAACGTTCTTGAGGTGAGCGCCTTTGATGCCCTTGACCGACTTTATCCTTACGGTAAGCAGTGCCTTAATAGAGGCGGAATGTGGTATACTCCCGTTTCGGGAATATGGCAGACGGTGTGGCTTGAAAGCGTTCCCGAGTGCTACGTTACCGAAATGTCTGCAAAGACTGAGGGCAACCTTGTAACAGTATACGCTGAAACAAATAAGGGAGGCGCCGAGGGTACTCTCACGGTTAAGACCCCGAAGGGAAATTTTGATTATCCTCTTGAAGAAGGCAAGGCGCATTTTGCCGTTGAAGACCCTGAGTTCTGGTCTCCCGAAAGTCCCTATCTTTATGACTTCTCCCTTTCCGTGGGCGAGGACAGAGTGGAGTCCTATTTTGCCTTCAGAGCTCTCGAAACAAAAAAGGTAAACGGAGTGCATCGTCTGTGTCTTAACGGAAAGCCTTACTTTTTCCATGCCCTTCTTGACCAAGGGTATTTCAGCGACGGGATTTTTCTTCCCGCGTCGGAGAGAGGCTTCCGATTTGATATTGAAGAAACAAAGGCGCTTGGCTTCAATACCCTTCGCAAGCATATAAAAATAGAGCCTCAGATCTTCTATTCCATGTGTGACAGGTATGGAATGGCGGTAATTCAGGATATGGTCAATAGCGGCGCATATTCCTTTATCCGCGATACGGCGCTTCCCACAGTTGGACTTAAAAGGTTAAACGATAAAAAGCTGAATAAAGACCCCGAAGGCAGAAGGATTTTTGAAGAGTCTATGGAAAAGACGGTAAAGCTTCTTTCTTGCCATCCCTGTATCTGTATGTGGACGATATTTAACGAGGGCTGGGGGCAGTTCTGCGGCGATGAGATGTACGAAAAGCTCCGCGCTTTGGACGAAACACGTTTTATCGATACCGCCTCGGGCTGGTTCAGATGTAAAAACAGCGACGTTGTGAGCGAGCACGTTTATTTTAAAAAGTTCAAGATGCCAAAGGCGGAAGAAAAGCCCGTGATCCTCTCGGAATTCGGCGGTTACTCCTATAAAGAAGAGGGGCACGTGTTCAACACCGAGGATACCTACGGTTACAGATTTTTCTCCGACAGAGAAAGGTTTGAAAATGCTCTTGAAAAGCTTTATAACGAGGAGATAATTCCTGCTGCAAGGAAAGGTCTTTGCGCTTCCGTATACACTCAGGTGTCCGACGTTGAGGACGAGACAAATGGTCTTTTCACCTATGACAGAAAGTTCTGTAAGGTCAGCCGCAAAACCATGGCAAAAATTGCAGAGGCGCTTTATAAAGCGGTGGAATAAATAATAAAGAAGGAAATCAATGTCGGTTTCCTTCTTTTTTGTCGCTTTTTCGATTTTTTTGTTGCAATAGATGCGGAAAACTGTTATACTTGTGTGTGGCATATTTGCCGTAATTTTTGAAAAAAGGTTTACTGTATGACAGTTTTTAGAAAAATAGTATCACTTCTTCTAATATGTGTCTTCGTTTTCGGAGCTCTTGCTTTACCGAGTGACGTAAAGGCGGCAGGGGATAAAGTTGTAATTACTCTTGACCCGGGTCACGGCGGTCCCAAGGACCCCGGTGCCTGCCACGGTCAGACTGCGGAAAAGACGCTCACTCTCACTCTTGCACAGAAGATAAAAGCCATTCTTGAAGCAAACGGGAATTTTACAGTGTATCTTACAAGAACGGGCGATACTGCGCTGACAAAGGCTCAGCGTCTGAAGATAGCAAACGATTACAACACGGATTTTCTTATCAGCATCCACTTTGACGGAAACAATAATCCTGCGGTGAACGGCGTTACGGTTTACACCTCGGTGGTTCCCGAATTTTCGCCGAATGCTCTGGCGGCATCCATTGCCTCAAATCTTTCATCGGTGGGCTTTGCCAATAACGGAGTGAAGCAGAATGCAGACCCCGACTGTTATTGGAATTCCAACAAGCAGTGGGATATATATGACCCTTCGGTGGGAATTCATGCCGATTACTACGGCGCAATTTCCTGGGGGTGCAAGTTCGGCTTCCCTGCAATTATCGTCGAACACGGATATCTTTCTAACAGCAGAGATGTAAATCACATACTCAGCGAAGGAACTCTTGACAGAATGGCAGAAGCTGAGGCGGGTGCCCTTATTTCCTATTATACGGGTCACACTCATACATACGGTGCAGTCTCTGTGGACTTCCCCTCAAACTGTGCAATTCAGGGTAAAAGCTCTTCAAAGTGTACAATATGCCGTCACAGAAAGAACGTAACGACCCTTCCAGCAGACCCCGACAATCACTATTATTACAGTGATGCAATAGTTTCTCACAAGGTCTCCTGCGACACCGAGGAGAGCGTTTCCTATAAATGCCGTATAAGCGAAAACTTCATTGAAAAGGAGCTTTACTGTGAGGAGCACGTTCTGGTGGACGTATTGAAGCCAAAGACTGACCACAACTACGTTGTAACCTTCCATCAGGAGGTTGCCCACGCCGTTGACGGCATAACGAGATACTCCTGCACCAACTGCGCTTCAAACTATACGGAAACGGTGGCGGCAGAGGGGCATACCTGGGTCATGAAGCACACTTCTCCCGCCACATGCGAGGCAAACGGAGCAGTTACGTATATTTGTCCCGAATGTCAGGAAGAGTACAGTGAAAAGATACCCGCCTTCGGACACAGCTACGTAAGGACAGAGCTTATAAAGGACGCAACCTGCCTTGAGGCAGGACTTGAAAAGGTAAGGTGCTCCACCTGCGAAAAAGAAACGGAGAGGGAGATCGCCGCACTCGGCCACCTCAGATACGTTCTCGAGCACGTGGACTCCACCTGTTCCGTTCAGGGCTATGATAAATGCTTCTGCAACAGATGTCAGACCGAGTATACAGAGGAAATAGAAAAGCCGTCTCATGAATTTGAAGTAATTCTTGATACGGAAGTCTCCTGTACGGTGGACGGAAAAACGGTTTCCAAATGTAATCTCTGCGGAGAGGAAAAGACAGATATAAAGGCTCTTGCCTCCCATAAATACGAAGTTACCGAAGAGGTAGCTCCCACTTGTGACGGTGAAGGCTACGTTCTGAGCACCTGCTCAGTTTGCGATGAGGTGTCAAAGGAGCCCATTCCCCCCGCAGGCCACAAATGGGAGGAACCTGTTTGTACCAAGCGCGCAACCGCATTTACAAGCGGAAACATGCGTACAGTCTGCACTGTCGATGAAAATCATTTTTATGACGAAGAATTAACGTCCCGTTTTGCTTCGGATAATGCGTTCAGATGGGAAATAGTTCTTCTCGGAATATTTCTCCTTATTGCCCTTGCCGATGCGCTTCTTGTTAAATTCAAAGTTATTCCTTACGGCGCGGCAAAAAAGGCTGCCGAAGAGGAAACTGCAAATGCGGAAGCTCATGAAGAAAGCATGAAAGAAAATGCCGGACCCGAGGAAGCCGACAAGGCAGAAGAACAGGAAAAAGAACCTGCGGCGGCAGGAAAATAACATTTACAATATAGGAAAAGAGAAGGCCCGTTTTGAACCTTCTCTTTTTTGTTTGAAAAGGGGTCCTCAAGCTGTCACAAGACGGCTTGGGGTTCTCTTTGACAAGGGGATCCCTTAGACAAGGGATCCTCGCGGTAGGGGAGGGGCTTGCTCCTCCCGTTTGGGCTCCCTTAGAGGATATCAACCGTGTCACCGAGGGGGAGGGAATAGACCGCCACCTTTGAAACAGGTCTTCCGTACATCTTTTCAAGGGCAAGCTTGTAATATGTAAGCTGTGCCGTGTGGCGCTCTCTCAGTTTTTCTTCCGCAAGCGCTTTGTCGTTTATTTCCTCTGCGGTCAGTCGGTCCGTTTTGTAGTCCACAAGGATAATTTCACCCTTTTCGCTTACGAAAACAAGGTCAACGACACCTTGAACCGTAAGGTTTATGCCGTCCCTTTCAAGAAGGGCGGAAAGTTCATCGTTTTTGGTGAAATCCGATGCCGGAAGAGCAACGTTGAAGCGGAATTCACGGAGGAGGTCACTGCTTTTTTCAAGCTCTTCAAAGAGAGAGCTGTCTAAGAAGGCGTTTATCTGACCGAGGTCCACAAGGGATGCCATATCATCAGTTATAAAGCGTTTTTCTCTGAGCCTTTCAAGCTCTGCCTCGGCTCCCTTTGTTCTTAAAGCTTCAAAATCGGCAAACTGAAGGAAAACGTGAGTTGCCGTGCCGATATCGGTGGCTGCGGCTTTTTTTCGTCCCGACAGGAAAGCAGGGCAGGGGGTTCCTGCCGAAAGCTTTTCGGTGACTGTAGGGGAGATTGCGGAAACGTTTTCATCGCTCTCTTCAAGGTTTCCCATAATGGCGTAAGTCCACGTGTCATTTTCTTTTTCTGCCGTATCATTTGTGAAAATAAAGCTGTCAATATCGTAAAGAGGTTCTTCCTCATCAAGCAGAGAGGGGCGAAGCTTTGAAACGGTTACCTTCGCGGGAATTTTTGAAAGATGGCTCTTTTTATACCTGAAAGAGAGCCTCTCGGATAAAATTTCCGAAAGCTCCGTGCAGTTTTTTTCTGTGTCTGAAGAAATACCGTTCTCAATTATCTTGTCTGCTTCGCTACAGTCAGCCGTCACCGTTTTCATAACGAAATAGTTTTCGTCTGCTTCAGCGCTCATTACTGCGGGCAGAATGAAATCGGCGTAAGAGGTTGCCTTTTTCTTCCCGTATACAGAGGGGAAGCGGCCCTTTTCAATTGCTTTTTCAATCTGCTTTTCGCAGTCCGTAAAGCTCATTGTGACGATAAGTCGCTCCTCGGCTCGGGTCATGGCAACGTAGAGAACTCTCATTTCCTCGTATACGTTATCACTCTTTATCTTCTCCGCAAGAGCTCCTCTGAGGGGAGTTTCGCATTTTACGAGCCCCGAGGGATCTTGAAGCTTCATGGCAAGTCCGATCTCGGGATCAAAGAGCACGTCTGCAGCGGTGTCCTTGGTGTTGAATTTTTTTGCGCACTCACAGAGGAAGCAAACGGGGAACTGAAGACCCTTTGATTTGTGGATGTTCATTACGGTTACCGCATCGCCGTCATTTCCTGTATCTTCCGCAGTAACAGTTCCTTCCATCAGTTCACAAAGATAGAGAATAAAGCCGTGAAGTCCTCCGTAAGCTCCATCGTCAAACTGTCTTGCGTATTCGTAAAGACGGGTGAGATTTGTGCGTATTCTGCGCGAAACCGTTTCGACGGCATTGTTTCCGTCGGTCATGGAATAGAGGGAGAGGGAGTCGTAAAGCTCGGAAAGAAGGCGGGATGCGCTCATTCCGGGCGCTTTAAGTCTGAACTTGCTTATAAAGTCGCAGAAGCGGGCGCACCGTTCAAGAAGGTCTCTGTCGCTGCCTTTTTCAAGGTACTCTTCAATGCAGTACCAGAGGGGAGCGGCGGTGTTCTTATTTCTGAATTCAATGAGCTTTACCATGTCCGTCATTGAAAAGCCAAAAACGGGACTTTTCATAGCTCCCGCAAGATAAACGTCTCTCAGAGGATTGTCTATGGCGTTGAGTATGCAGAGAACAAGAAGAACTTCGCTCTGCTCAAAAAACTCGCTTGTTGCGGTGTCCTTTACGGGAATACCGCGCTTTTTTAATGCGTTTACAAATTTATGGGCATTGGTGGTGCTTCTGAGAAGGACAGTCACATGGGAAGGTCTTATGAGCTCTCCGCTGCCTAGCGTTTCGCCGTTTATCATTGCGCTGATCCTGTCGGCAACGTACTCAGCCTCGGGGCATTCCGTTTCGGGGGAAGGCTCTTCTTCATCGGAGGCATCATCTTTTTTGGAAGGCTTTTCCACAAGGCAGACTTCCGTCTTTGTTTCCCTGTAGTCTTCGGAATTTCTAATTCTTGAAAATTTCAGCTTATCCCCTTCTTCAAAGGGTGTGGAGCTGCCGATGAACATATATGATGACACAAGGTTTACAAAGTCAGTTATCGTGCTGTCGGAACGAAAGTTTTCATTCATGAAGAGGGTGGCTTCCGTGTCCTCGGAGAACTCTTCGACCTCGGGTGAAAGGGAGGGCCATATCTCGCGGTAAGCAGTGAAAACCGAAGGCTCGGAGCCTCTGAAGGCGTAAATACTTTGCTTCACGTCACCAACCATAAAACGCTTCATTCCGCTTGAAAGGGCGGCGAAAACTCTGTCCTGAATTCTGTTGGTGTCCTGATATTCGTCTATAAAGATGCAGTCAAACCGTTTTGAAAATTCAAGGGCGGCTTCCGTGGGAGTTCCGTCGGGGGCGCAAAATATTTTGTCCGCGTATATTTCAAGGTCGCCGTAGTCAACGATGCCGCGTTCTCTCTTTTCGTTTTCAAAGGATGCGAAATATTCGGCGAGAATTTTCGATGCGGCGCGGCAGAGCATTCCCGATTTTTTCTGAACCTCGGAAATGGAAGCTTCGTCGGAAACGTATTTTTCGCTGATTTTTCCAAGCTGTTTCTTGAAATCGTCTCTCATTTCCTTGAAATTCAGGGAAACGGATGTGGGATTTTTAACTCTTGAGAGCCTTTCTGCAGTGTAGTCTGACAGGTGAGTGCGCACATCTTCGTAGGCGCCCTCTTTAAGAAGACGGCGGAGAGTTCTTATAAAGGAAAAATCGGAATCAAGAGTAGCTCCGTAACCCTTTGCGGTGTCGGGCTCGGCTGAGAATTTTTCCTCGTAGTAACCGTAAACTGTGAGATAGTGCTCTGCAAATTCAAGGGTATCTGTGTAGAGAAGCTTTCCGTGGGGAGAAGCGAAAAAGTCTTTGTCCCCGTCGGTCTCAAGGTCCTTTGCCCATTTTGCCATGGTGTCTGAACCAAGTCCTTTGGCGGCCATTTTGTCGGCAATTTCAAGAAGCTTTTCGTTTATGCAGTCCTCGCTTCGGGAGGAGCCGAGAGTGTCGGCAAGGGCGACGAACTCCTCATCGCGGCTGTCGAAAAAGAAATCGACTGTGTCAGCCATTATTCTCTGCTTCAGCACTCTTATTGCCGATTCGTCGGCAATTTTAAAGTTAGGGGGCAGACCGAGAAGAGAGAAGTGAGGCTTAACGGCGCGCATAAAGAAGCTGTGAATAGTTGATATTTCCGCGCTTTCGAGATCAATAAGCTGTTTTACAAGAAAAGGAGAGGGTGCTTCGGCTATTCTTTTTGAAAGCTTGTTTGCAATTCTTTCTCTGAGCTCGCCTGCGGCAGCTCTTGTGAAGGTTACGATTATCATTCGGGATATAGGGGTCCCAAAATCCTCGTCGCAGACCATGCGGCAGACCTTTTCGGTGAGAGTTGCGGTCTTACCGCTTCCGGCACCTGCCGATAAAAGAAGGCCTTTTCCGGAAAATTCAATGGCTGCATTTTGCGCCCCGGTCCATCTTTGTGTGCTTTTTGCTTTTTCATTCATCGGATTCGTCATAGCGCTCCTCCTTTCCTTCAATATGTCTGCAAACAGGCTTCAATTTACAGTATCGGCAAGGCGAACTGGTGCCCTTTTCCGAGGGAACGCTCTCGCATTTTCCGCTTTTCATGCTGTTTGCTATGTTTCTTATAACCTCTTTTGTCTCCTCGAAGAGACTGTCAAATTCTTCAAGAGTACAAACCTTTGCGGGGTCGGCTTTGCCCCATCTGTTTTTGTAGGGCAGATATTTGCTTTCCGGAGTGCTGTCCATAGCCGCGAGGATCTTTTCGTCGTTCAGGAAAAGTCCCGACCTCATTATACTCTTTCCTGCAATTTCTTCTCCCGAGTTATCCGTGATATAAACGCCGCTTTTTCCTGCATCGGGCGGGGCGCTGAAATAGAGCATTCCCGCAGGCACAACATTTTTTCCGTTTTCGGAAAGGATACGTCTGAAGGCGCAGTCCTCGCCCTTCCAGAGGGTGAAAAGATATATGAGAAGCTGAAGATTTTTGCCCTTCTGAATATCGCTTCTTCTGAAGGTCTTATAACCCGTTTTGTAGTCCACCACTCTGACGTATACGTTGTCTCCTTCGGTGTAGGTGTCAACGCGGTCGATAACTCCGTAAAGGGAGACTTTCGTGCCGTCTTTCGCGTTGAAGGAGAGGGGAATGGGACATGAGTCGTCGCCGCCGTTCATGGGAAGCTCAAAACGCCAAGGGGCAAATCTGCTGTTTGCAAATTCCATCATCAGCGTATCGAGAATTACAAGAACGTTTCGGCGAAGTCTTGAAATGAGATAGTCCTGCCTTGAGGAAGTAGCGCCTCCGCAGGTAATTTCAAATATGTATTTTTCAATTATGGAGTCTGCAATTTTTTCCGTTTCTTCTCTTTCAAGAGGAAAATCTCTGCCTCTTGTCTGTTCGAAGAAAAGTTCAAGAATTCGGTGAACGAGATTACCGACGTCAACTGCGTTTACCGCGGCGCGTTCATTGGCACTGAGTTTCAGAACGTAGTTCATGTAGTAGGCAAAGCGGCAGCTTGAAAAGCTGTCTATTCTGCTTTGGGTAAGTCCGAGGCGTTCTCCCCATATTTTGTCTGTAACGCTTCCTGCAACCCTGTCGTTTTCCGCACTGAGCGCACCTGAGAGAGTCTGTTTTTTCAGTATGGAGGGGTATTTTTCACCAAAGGAGAGAACCGTGTCGTACTCGGGAGTTCCCGCAAGGTAAGGAAGAGCATCGGAAGCACTTTTTTCGCTCCATATAAGGTCGCGTTTTGCAATTTCGAAAAAGGGGAGCTTTGTAAGTGAAAGCAACTTTCCCACCTGCTTTGCGCCGATGGAGGGGGATGCCTTGGTGTTTCCGTTTGAGGCGGGAACAATAAGAGTTACGGACTCGGATGCCATTGTAACGGTTCTGTAAAAACGGAAAAGCTCTTCGCCCGTCTGCTTTGCAGAGTTGTCGCCTATATTAATTCCGATGCCCTCAAGAGTGAGCTTGTCCGCATCGCTGAAAAAGCCCGTGTCCTTAACGGGCATCGGGAATTCTCCCTCGATGCATCCCGGGATGATAACGTGCTTTATCTCCCCCACTCTCACGCTGAAGGCACTGCCGAAGGTGACCGCATCAATTCCGTCTGGAATAGAGCCGATGTCAAAGGTCCTTGCAACTCCTGCAAACAGAGAAGAAAATCTTCCCGCGTCGATAAGGGTGTCCCCGAGGGTGTCAACCATGGTGTCAAGAATTTCAAGTATTACGGAGAACAGTTTTTCCGTTTCCTCTGCCTCTCTGTCGTTTCCGCCGTCGCGAAGGCTCTCGGCGCGCATAAGAAGGGCTTCGTAAACATTGAAATCGACAAGTATATCGTAAAGAACCGTGCAGACAGCCGAAACGGGAGCGGAGCTTCTGCCAAATAGAGTGTCAAGCTTTGAAAGGGGACGCGCCATTATCTCTTTTACACGGCAGGCATCAAGAAGAACGGTCCTTCCCCAAGGAGAAACGTCCTTTACGTACCCTGCGGGATTCATGCTCCAGAGCTCTCCGTCAAGATACGCCTTTCTGCCTCTTAAATTCCAGGTTGCGGTATATTCTTCAAAGTTTGCGCTTTCCCTTGCGCTGACGGGACAAAGCCCCGTCTTGATACATTCTATAATATTTTCACGTCTGAAACTGCCGCTTACTGTGTCAAAAAGACTTGTTATGAATTTCACTGCAGGAGAGTTTGAAATTTCTTTTCTTTTTGCGGTGTGAAAAGGAATTCCCAGGGACTCAAGTCTTGAGTCGAGAATACCCGAAACGAGGCTCATGTCTCTTGCCACAACTGCGATGTCGGAGTAGGATGCACCGCAGTGTATAAGTCTTTCGATCTCTGCGCCCACAGCTCTTGCTTCCTCGTATCTGTCGGCACAGGCTATTATTTTAACACTGCCGTCCTCGCATTTTATGGGCGGAGCGGAAAAATTCCAGAGATTCTTTTCAAGGTACAAAAGGGACTCTTTCGAGGTCCTTCTGCACTCTTCAAGCTTTACTGTTTTAACTTCTTTTCCTGCCGCATCCGCAAGGCGTTTGACCGTCTTGTAATAACGTTTTACGTGGGCGAAATGAACACCGTCTCTTTCGGGCAGGAAGTGGAAGGTTACGTATACGTCCTCGGCGGTTCGGATAATATGATAAAGTATCTCCGTTTCGACGGGTGTCAGCGAGAAGAAGGAGTCAACGAACACCGCAGAGTTTTTGAAAAAGTCACTTGTGCGAAGGGAGACCTCAAGTGTATCAAGAATATTTTCGGGGTCCTCGGTGCCGTCTTTTTCGCAAAGGGCTGAGTAGGCCGAGAAAATGAGAGCTACGTCGGAAAGTCTGCTCTTCAGACTTTCGTTTTCCTTGCCTGAAAGCTCCGTTGCCGCATTTTCAAGCATTTCCGGAACTATTCGGTTTCGTCTCATTTCCGAAATGGTCTCAAGCATGAGGGGGATGTATTTGTCCTCTCGTCCTCTTGAGCTTATGTAAACTCGGAGATTGTCCTTGACGGAGGCAATGGCACTCCACATGAGAAGGATCTTTCTTCCTTCTCCCGTATAGTTGTAGGCGAGCCCGCCCACCTGCCTTGCAACTGTGTTGGCAAGACGGCGGAAGTTCACAACCTCCAGCTCTAAGGCGGCTGAGGGAGGAAGCTCACGGCAGACCCTCGCCTCCCATATAACAGTCTGCTGTTCGGGAACGATGAGGTAAAGCTTTTTTCCGCTTCCGAGTTTTTCCTTTATTTTTTCTATTATGTATGCGCCTTTTCCGCTTCCTGACGCACCGCATATAAGCTCTGTCATATAAGGTCCTCCTCTGAAAGTTTAACGTTTATTTGCCGAGAATTTCAAAATTTCTTTTAAGCAGTTCTTTCTTTCGCCATGAAAAGGGATATTTTGCGTATTCTTCATCGCTCATGGCATCTATGTCGGCAAAAGTTTTCGGAGAAATAATTCCGTCCGTGAAGAAAGAGTGATGTGTCGCGATCTCTGCTTTTTTGTTCATGGGACAGGCGAGAGCGCACATGTCGCACCCCCAAACGTATCCGCTTTTCCTTATAATATCACTTTCGGTGTCCGATAAATTACCCTTTTTCTGGGTAATATGAGAAACACACAGGTTTTTTTCTCTGCCTACAGCGCCCGAGGGGCAGGCGTTTTTGCAGGCTCCGCAGTGAATACATTCTTCGGCGGGTACAAAGGAGAGGGGAATTCCTTCTTCTAAAAGTTCCTTTTCGGAGAGGGAGCATATTATTTCTCCGATAAATACAAAGGAGCCGTGGTTATTGGATATGAAAAGACCGTTGTCGCCCATCACTCCGAGACCTGCATTACATGCGGCAAGTCTTTCATCAATGGGGGAGTGGTCGGCGAAGACCTTCATGTATACACCTTCGTATTTTTCTTCAAAAAGGTCAGAAATCTTTTTTTCAAGCCGTGAAAAGAAAATATGATAGTCGGGAATCACGGAAAATGCGGCAAAAAGCCTATCGGTCGTTACGGGATAAGGAATATACGTAATTATGGCATAGCAGTTTTCGGGTGCATCCGAAATCAGCCGTTCTTTCGTTATTCTGCATTTATCAAGAGGCAAAGCGGAAAAAGCGCCGATGCCCTCTTTTTTCAAAAATTCAGAAACTGTCACGTCATATCCTCCCGCTTCAGATTATTATAACAACAGTATACCAAAAAAACGACTTTTGTTCAATACGTGCCCAATATATTATGTTTGTCTGTTAGGGGAGAAAACCGTGTATTTGCGCCTTTTTTATCTTAAAACAAAGAAACTTGTCCTTTTTCGTTGACACATGCCACCTAATGTAGTATAATAACTTTGATTTTATATTTTTTGATTTTAAAAGAAAATGGGAGGAAAACCATGAACTTTTTTGAAGAACTCGGAATATACGATTCCGAAGTAAACGCTGCGTGTATGCAGGAGCTTTCCCGTCAGAGAGGAAACATTGAACTTATCGCTTCTGAAAATATAGTTTCGAAGGCTGTCCTTCTTGCGGCAGGCGGTGTTCTTACAAACAAATACGCAGAAGGCTTCCCTTCAAAGAGATATTACGGCGGATGCCAGTACGTTGACGTAGTTGAAGAGATTGCAAGAGAAAGAGCAAAGAAGCTCTTCGGCGCAGAACACGCAAACGTTCAGCCCCATAGCGGCGCTTCCGCAAACCTTGCAGTATTTTTTGCTTTCCTTCAGCCCGGTGATACTGTGATGGGTATGAACCTTTCTGAAGGCGGTCACCTTTCCCACGGTTCTCCCGTTAATATTTCCGGTAAGTATTTCAATATCGTTCCTTACGGTGTTGACCCCGAAACAGAAGTTATCGACTACGATAAGATGAGAGCTATCGCTCTCGAAGCAAAACCCAAGCTTATCGTTGTCGGTGCAAGTGCATACTCCAGAACGATAGATTTCGCAAGATGCCGCGAGATAGCAGACGAAGTGGGAGCTGTCCTTATGGTGGATATGGCTCATATCGCGGGTCTTGTAGCTGCAGGTCTTCATCCGAGTCCCGTGCCCTATGCTGACGTTGTTACAACAACGACCCATAAGACACTCAGAGGGCCCAGAGGAGGTATGATCCTCTGCAAGGAACAGTATGCCAAGCAGATAGATAAGGCTATCTTCCCCGGCACTCAGGGCGGTCCCCTCATGCACATCGTTGCGGCAAAGGCAGTTGCTCTCGGAGAAGCTCTCACCGATGAATTCAAGGAATATCAGAAAAGAGTAGTTGAAAACGCAAAGGTCCTTTCCGAAGAGCTTGCGGCAAAGGGCTTCAGAATAGTTTCAGGCGGTACGGATAACCATCTCATGCTCGTTGACCTTCGTAACTTCAATATTACAGGTAAAGAGCTTGAAGCGCGTCTTGATGAAGTTCATATCACTGCTAACAAGAACACTATCCCCGGCGATCCTGCAAGCCCCTTCGTAACAAGCGGAATAAGACTCGGTACTCCCGCAGTTACCACGAGAGGCTTTAACACAGACGACATGAAGCTTATAGCAGATCTTATTTACAAGGTAGCATCCGATTTTGAAAACTCCAAGGAATACGTGACCGAAGAGGTTGCAAAGCTTTGCGCTAAGTATCCTATTTATTGAGTTTTTCAAGTTATAATGAATTTTAGGGAGAAGTGTCAGCATTTCTCCCTTTTTCTTTTATCAGATTTAATTATACCATGGAGTAGATCAAAAATGGATTTTGTAAAAAGACCCCTTGCGGTGCTCACCGGAACGGCGGTCCTTTCCTTTTGCGTTTTTGCCAATATGGGAATAAGAGTTTCGTTTTTTGTTCCGCCGGCATTTGTTCTTTCGTCAGGTCTTTTTCTGCTTTTTTCATACCACCCGAATTTTTCGCGGAAAATATCCGTGGCGCTGAGGTATCTGTTTCTTATTCTTGCAGGACTTTCTTTTGCCCTTCTGCTCCTTTTTATAAATTTCTCCGGCAAAGAGGAAAAGCTTTATGCGGGAAAGGAAGAATATACCGATTTTGTCATCTGTGATACCCTTTGGGAAAATGAATTGAATTTATGCTATAAAGCGAAGGTAAGGCAGGTTGGCGCTAAAGACGTAAACTTTTATGTCGCCCTTGAGTGCGGTGAAAAATATGAGCGGGGCAGTGAGGTTTCGGGAAAGGTTACTTTTTCTGACTTTGAGACGTCAGATACCTTTGACGAAAAACAGTATTACATGTCAAAGGGTATGGTTATAAAAGGAGAGCTTGAAGACGGACGATCTTACGGCAAAGCCGAAAAAACTCTCTCCGATTTCTTCTACGGTATTAACGAAAAGCTTTCGGATAGGATTGAAAATTATCTTGAGGGAGAGAGCGGAGAGCTTGCCAATGCCGTTGTTCTCGGCAATAAAGGGGATCTCGCTCCCGAGATAAAAAGAGATTTTTCCAAAATCGGAATATCTCATCTGATTGCAATAAGCGGTATGCACGTTTCATATATTTCCACGGCCTTTTACTTTCTGACAAAGCGAATGAGAATAAGCAGAAAAGTGAGAAGCTTTCTGTGTGTATTTATTATGCTGTTTTATATGGGGATGACGGGTTTTTCCGCATCGGTTGTAAGAGCGGCGATTCTTGGATGCTTCGTGTCTCTTGCGGGTATATGGGGCATTTGCCACGACGGAATAACGGCTCTCGGAATTTGCGGAGCCGTAATGCTCGCCGTCTGTCCTCATTTTGCCTTTGATATCGGAATGCAGCTTTCCTTTACTGCATATCTCGGATGTCTCGCGGCGGCTAAAGAGATTGAAAGATTAAAGCTCAAAAGAGAAGAAAACCTTGCTGAAAGCGGGAAGAAACCTGTTGTGCGAAAAGTGAAAAGCGGTTTTTTCTCGCGTATATGGGCAACTTTCAGACGACGGCTTTGCACCTCAGTTTTGGTTACTTTTCTTGCAACCGCATTCACTCTTCCCGTAACATGGCTGTACTATGATTCTGCTTCTCTTTTAGCACCGATCTCCAATTTGCTGTTTATTCCTCTTTTCAGCATTGTAATGTATTTTGGCATCGCAATAATGTTTCTTTCGCCGGTGCCCTATATTGGCTCTTTTCTTGTTTTCTGCGGCGAAAAGCTGATAGATGCAGTTCTTTATCTCTCTGAAAAGTTTGCGATGATAGATGGCTTAACCGTTTCTTTGAAATATTTTTTCTCCCCCTTTATTATTTGTGCGTTGTTTATTTCGGTTGTCATGTTTGTCTGCGGAAAGAAGAGGGCATCTTCCGGCGGAGGTGTCGGAATTTGCGCTTGCGTTTTGCTGTACGCTGTCTGTGTCCTTGCATATAACGGAGTGTATGCCGATAGAATAACCTTCAGCAGAGTTAACGGAAACTTTGGCGACGGAATTGTTACCGTCTCTGAGGGTGACGTTTATTTTGTTGATTTTTCAAGCGGCTCGAAGAGCGAGGCTATAAGGGCTATGAACCGTGCCGCAGAGCTTCATTATGACGAAATAGATGTCCTCGTTCTTACAAAATACAGCAACGGCCATATTTCTCTTGTGGAAAAGCTATGCGAAAGCACATATCTGAAACGGGTATATCTGCCTTACACCGAAGATTCGGAAAAGATTATGATGAGAAATGAAATAGAGGAATATCTGAAAGAAAAGGACGTTGAAGTCTTCAGTATTTCCTTTGCAGGCGGAAGAAGTCAGCTGTTGCCTTTTACGGTAACTCAAAATGAAGAAGGGGATTTTTATCTTTCCGCTTTGGGAGAGGACGAGTCCTTTCTCTATGTAAAGGGCGGCGCCGATAATTTAAACGGTATCGCTTCTCGTTTTGGAAAGGCGGAAAATCTTAAAGTTCTTGTGGGAAACCATAAGGACAATTCCGATATAACTACCGTCAGAAGCATAAGATCCGCTTTCCGCGGCGCTGAAATTTTCTGCGTAGCAAAAACGGAAGAAAAAGAAGAGCTTACCGAAAGAACGGAAGCAGAGATCCTTCTTCCCGATGAAAGTGCGGTTTTTCGTATTAAAAAATCTTAATAATACAAAAAGGGATGTAAAAAAATCAGTTTTTTACATCCCTTTTTTAAGTTATATAATAAACAGTTCAAGAATAAATACCACTGCACAGCAGGAGACGGCGACCTTGAAAAGTCCTGCGTCAAGCCATGCGGCAATAATACCGACCGCAAGGGCGGCAAAGCCCGAAACGGGGGATCCCGTAGCTTCGGTAATTGCAGGAAAAGTCATCACCGCAAGGGTGACGTAAGGTACGTAATAGAGGAAGGAGCGGAGAAACCGGCTCTTTATCTGTCCTCTTATGAGGGTAAGAGGCAAAACGCGGATAAGGTAGGAGACTCCTGCCATGACCGCGATGGCAATATAGATATAAATGCGGTTATTCACTTTCCACCTCCTGTGAGTCATCGGGCTCGTCCCTTACGGGGAAGAGAAGGGCGGCTACGGCGGAAACGGAAACCGTGAGAATTATTGTTCTCGTTCCTTCGGAGAGGGAGGAGAATACAGACAGCTTTGACGTTATGAAGCTGAGGGCAAAGCTCAGAAGAACAAACGCACCCACAACTCGGCTTTTTCTTGAGGGCGGAATTATTATGGCGAGGAACATTCCGAAAAGGGCAACACTGAGGGCGCTGACAACTCTTTCGGGAAGAAGATTTCCCGCCATAACGCCTATTGCCGTGCCCACCGACCAGGAAGGAAGGGCAATGGCAAATGCTCCGTACATATAGTATGGGTCAATATAGCCTTTTTCGGCAATCCCAATGCCGAAAAGCTCGTCGGTAACGTCAAATCCGATAAGGAAACGGTGGTAAAAAGGCATCTTCGGATCAAGCTTCTGGCTGAGTGCACAGCTCATAAGAAGATATCTTAGATTTGTGATAAGGGTGATAAGCGCAATTTCAAGGAAAAGGGCGTTTTGTCCGATAAGGGTAAAGCCTGCGTATTCACCTGCGGAGGCGTTGTTGAAAAGGCTTGCGAAAAAGCCTTGAAGCGGTGAGAGCCCTGCGTTCCTTGCGGCAATGCCGAGAGAGAAGGAAACAGCAAAATAGCCCAGCCCTATGGGAATTCCGTCTCTGAAGCCGCGCACGAGAGCAGGTCTGTGGCGTTTAATAAACGCAGAAAAGCGCGCCATATCTATACCTCCTTTTTCACAAGTAACGACAGTTTACACCGCGGGAGGGCTTTTGTCAATATAAATCCCCCCACATTGCATAAATTCTCCTCTTTGGCGGATAATAAGGACAGATAAAAGGGAAATGCCCGAAAAACGGAGGTAAAAATGAAAAACGATACGGTAAATCTGCTTAAGGAATGTGACGCGGGAGTAAAGACAGCGGTCAATTCCATCGACGAGGTCCTTGACAACGTTCACAGTGAAAAGCTTCGCTCCATAATGAACGACAGCAGAAAGACCCATCAGGAGCTTGGCGACGATATCCATCGCGCCCTTAATGAAAACAACGCTCCCGGCAAGGACCCAAATCCCATGGCTCGTGCCATGTCATGGATGAAGATAAACTGGAAGCTTGCCGAAAAGCCTACCGACGGCACTATTGCCAATCTTATGTACGACGGCTGCGCCATGGGAATCAAGTCCTTAAGCGGATATATAAATCAGTATCCAACTGCCGACAATACCGCCATGGACTATGCAAAAAAGCTTGTTGATATTGAAGACAGTCTTATGAAAGACCTTCGTGCTTTTATGTAATTGTATTCTTACGGAGAGAACACTTGTCGTTCAAGTTTCTCTCCGTTATTTTTATTCAAAACGTTGAGTTTTTCTCTTTAAAATGATATACTGATAAAAACTTCAGGTTGATCGGAGCTTTTTATGAAAAAACAGGTTTTTAACCCTTTTTTGCCGAGTGCAGAATACATACCCGATGGGGAGCCTCACCTTTTTGACGGCAGAGTTTACCTTTTCGGAAGCCATGACCGTTTCGGCGGAGAGGACTTCTGCCTCAATAACTACGTTTGCTGGTCAGCACCCGAAAACGATCTCTCGGACTGGCAGTTTCACGGATATATTTACGACGTAACGACCGATCCTCTGAACAATGACGGTAAATGGGCAGGCTATGCTCCCGACGTCTGCCGCGGTGCTGACGGAAGATACTATCTTTACTATGCACTGAACTGCAACTCTGCCGTAAGCGTTGCGGTCTCGGACGAGCCCTTCGGCAAATATGAATTTTACGGTCACGTTAAAACTAAGGACGGAAGAGCTTACGGCTCGGAAGAAGGGGACGTTATTCCCTTTGACCCCGGGGTTTTCGTTGATACAGACGGAAGAATACACCTTTACGTGGGATTTTCTCATACAGCGGAGATGGTGTCGGATGATGATCCTCCCACAAAACAGAAAACAAACGGCGCTTATCATTTTGAGCTTGACGAAGATATGCTGACCATAAAGAGCGAGCCTGTTTTTGTCTGTCCCGGCATGCGTTATTCTAAAGGAACTTCCTTTGAAGAGCACGGCTTTTTCGAAGCCCCTTCCATGCGCAGGTTCGGAGAAAAATATTACTTTATCTATTCTTCTCAGAGTTATCATGAGCTTTGCTACGCCGCGGGGGATGCGCCCGATGGGCCCTTTACTTACGGCGGAGTTCTTGTGAGCGCAGTTGACGTTGGGATAGATGGAAACAGAGAACCTCTTGCCTATCCCGCAAACAATCACGGAAGCATTGAGAAGATAGGAGACGACTATTATATTTTTTATCACCGCCATACTAACCGCACTATGTATTCAAGGCAGGCATGCGCCGAGAGGATACGCATGAGAGAGGACGGCACTTTTATGCAAGCCGAGACCACAAGCTGCGGTCTGAACGTAGGACCGCTTTCGGGAAAGGGATTTTTTGAGGCGAGAATTGCCTGCAATCTTTCTTCTGTGGGAGGCACCTCCGACTATGGATGGGGAAAAATAGATGATGCCCCCTGCATTACCCAGAACGTTCCCGACTGTGAAGATCCTTTTGACGAAAATGCTATTCAGTATATCTCTAATATGGGCGACGGTTCTTTTGCCGCCTTCAGATATTTTGAATTTTTCGGAGGAGAAAGAATTAAAATAACCGTAAAGGGCGATTTTGAAGGATTCTTTGAAATTTCCTTGGAAAAAACTGAACTCCCATCGCTGAAGGTTCACGTGTCACCCACAAAAAACTATGCTGAATTCACCTCGGAGGACGTATTCCCGAAGGGTGTATATTCCCTTCGTTTCACCCTTCGCGGAAAGGGACACGCCGATCTTCTTTCCTTTGAGCTTTATTAACAGAATAACCATTAAAACAGCCCTGCGCTTTGTCTTGAAGCACAGGACTGTTTTTCATTCAGGAATATTTGTGTTTATGATTGAGTTAAGCTCTTTCAGCTGTTTTCGTGAGGAAACTCCCAGCTTACCGTAGAGGTTCTTATTGTGGAATTTCAGAGTATTTTCCGTAATCTCCAAAGCACCCATTACTTCCTTCGTGGTCTTTCCGTGGGTGTACATATCAAAAATTGCATGTTCCGTCGGGGTAAGAAGGGAGAGGCCGTGATTGAAGCGGCGAAGCTTTTCCTTTAACTCCTTGCCGTCTGACTGTGAAAGCGCGGAGAGGTTATCGTCTTCGGGCGAATTGGATAAGCTGTTGTTTTCGGCAACCAAGGCTTTAAGTCTCATGTTCTCCTTCATGAGAAGATGGAGGCTGAGAAGGAAGATCTCACTTATTATATAAGAAATAGAGAGGATCTCAAAATCCACTTTTACAAGCTGTTCAATGAGCCATACGCCGATATTTACGAATACTGCCGCTGCAAGAATTACCGCGTAAAAAGGAGTTTCCATTTTCTTTTTTGAGATAGCATATATTACAATGCCGATCATGGAGCCGAAATAGCCAAGCAGATAGAAAAGGTATATCTTATGCCACGGGCCGTAGACTTTTTCAAGCACCGTAACTCCGTTTACCGTCTGCAGGCTCACTTCTTTATAGTATATGTCGAGATAACCGGGGCTTGCCGCAATAAAGAATATGACGATTCCGAGAGCGATAAGTGCGCCGGGGAGCCATTTTCTGTATTTTATTTTCGCAACGCCGAGAATTATCATCAGCATTGAAAGGGGCAGAAATACCGAGCCGAGGTAGGAGATCCTGTTGGCAAGAAGAGCTTCCTCAAGGGTCTTGGAAATTGAAAGGGACAGATATCCCACATTGACTATCAGCACAGAGGAGAAAAGAACGAAAAACCAAGGCTCTTTTTTATCTTTGATACAAAAATAACCTATAAGGATGAGAAACGACAGAACTGCAGTCGTTCCGTATATGACCCATATACCCGCACTCTTCTCACCGATAGTTGTACAACCGCAGAGCGAAAACAGAGAGAATATGAAAATTGAAGAAAAATATAATAACTTTTTTAAAGACATATCATTGCTCCTTTGACCGTTTTGCGATGGATAAATATATGCTGAAAAACGGTGTTAAAAACGGCCATCCCACACTTTTTCCCACACTTTTTTGAAAAAAACAGCAAAACCCACACTTTTTTATGAAAAAAGTGTGTGGAATAAGCCTTTTATATATAGTAAAATTTAACTTAGATAAATCTCTTAACATATTATTTTGACATTTATATGTACTATGTAGAGAGTATAACATAGTATATATTTTTAGTCAAGGTAAAAAGGCGTTAATCAAGGTTATTTTTGCTGAGCGAGAGATTAATTTGAGCGGAAACAAACACAAAGGAGAAAAGAAAATGAAAAGCAAAAATTTAAAAAGAATTTTGAGTGCTCTGCTTACACTTGTTATGATTGTCGGAGCGATACCGTCATCGGTAATAACGGTATTTGCAGGGCACACTTGCCCCGACTGTAACGACTGGATCGACGGCTCGCCTTATTGCGAAGAATGCTATAAGTGTGATGCGTGTGTAGATTTGTGTATTGAGTGCGGCAAGTGTACCGATTGTTCCGGCTCTGAGATTTGTGACGGTTGCTCCGACGAGGAGATCGGCGACAAGATGTGCTTGGAGTGCGCGTATGACAGAGGCACCCACTGTCCCGACTGTGAAGGCTGCTATTTAAGCGCTCCGGGCTGGTGCGAGGAGTGCGGATTGTGCGGCGATTGCGCTGATATTGATAATGCGTGCTCCAGCGTCCACGGAATGACGCTTTGCTTTGATTGCGCCGCGGATAAGGATACCCATTGCCCCGGTTGTGATGTGTGCTATGGCGAAGTTGAACATTTTTGTGGGGAGTGCGGTCTGTGTAACGACTGTTCAGACTATGATGAGGAGTGCTCTGTGACCCATGGAATCGATCTTTGTT
This sequence comes from Oscillospiraceae bacterium, assembly GCA_015063695.1. GTDB lineage: Bacteria > Bacillota > Clostridia > Oscillospirales > CAG-272 > RUG14199. Next base: position 11,945 of record SVTQ01000016.1, on the reverse strand, counting down.
CAGAATGTGCCGTTGGCTATGGAAGCCATTGCCCTAATTGCCAACAATGTTATTTTGACGTGCAAGGTTGGTGCGAGGAGTGTATGCTGTGCATCGATTGCGTGGAGCTCGACGAGGGTTGTTCGGGTGAAGTGGGTGCGGTGATTTGCGAGGAATGTGCCATCGATTACGGTCATCACTGCCCCAACTGCGATCTGTGCTATTTCAAATCTTCGGGCTGGTGTGAGGAATGCGGTCAATGTGACGATTGTTCTCCGGCCTGCTTGTACTGCTGTGAGGAGGCAGGACAAGTCATTTGTGTTGAATGCGCCATCGACAATGGTATGCACTGTCCTGATTGTTTGGAGTGCTACGGTGAATGTGGAGGAGAGTTCTGCATGGAATGTGGTGTTTGCGGCAACTGTGCCGAGATCAATCCCTCAGAAGAACTTTGTATCGAGTGTGCCATTGCCGCCGGCTATCATTGCCCCGGCTGTGAAAGCTACATTGGGGATGTACCTCTTTGCGAGGGTTGCGGAGAATGCTGTCTGGAATGTGCCGAGGCATTCTGCGAAAACTGCAATTTGTGTTCAAATTGTGTTCTGATTTGCCAGGATTGCGGTTCCTGCGAGGAATGCGCGGACATCTGCCCCAACTGTGAGGAATACTGCTCGGAGTGCGTGGGTATCTGTGATGACTGCGATTTCTGTTTGGTTTGCTGTGAGGATATTGCAAACTTTGCCGGCTGTGACTGCGGCGAATGGGTTTGTGTGGAAAGCACCGATTGGGAAGAGCATTATGCCGGCGAGCATACTGATGCCGAACAGGCAGATCATGCTGTCAGACCCACTCCCACGTGGGATTGGGATTCTACTTACCACTGGCACAAATGCGTTTACTGTGATGACGATGTACATCTCACCAACCGTAGCAAGCACACCTTCGACGGGAATGGTATCTGTACCGTTTGCCGTTACGTGAAGGATGCGAAAATCCAGATTCTCGTCCAGCCCAGCGACTCCAAAGCTGCCCTTGTGACCAGTGCGGATGAGGACTATGATGAGCGAAACATTGCCCGATTCAGCGTAAAGGCGGCGGGTAAGAGCGAATTGACCTACACTTGGTATGAGGGATACTATCATCATGGGCTCGGCACGATCAAGTATACCCCTCTGACCGACCCCGTGGATGGAGAGTGCTTTGAGGGATCCGAGATCTACTGGCTGGTCCCCACCGATGCTTGTTACAAAGATTGGTACATCCGTTGTGTCATCAGCGATATCTACGGCAACGAGATAACCACCCGAGACGCATTGGTGCAGGCACGTCATCACTACCAGTATTTTGAGTGGTATCTCAGCAATCAGCGTCCCTGCGAATTGGCGCAAAGAAGTAAATACGGTCATATCTTGCAGTGTGTGGGCGAGGGGTGCGAAAAGGTGACCCACCTGCGTCCTCACGAGGATGAAGATCGGGACGGTTATTGCGACATCTGTGACTATGAGATCGGCAAGATTTTGATTACAAAGCAGCCGAAAGACGTTAAAAATGTCTATGTGAGCAGTGCCGATGAGGATTATGACGAAAGTAATATCGCTCATTTCAGCGTTGAGGCTGAGGGCGAAAGCAAGCTTACGTATACCTGGTGCAGAAAACAGTATGTCGGTGGAAAGCTCACCTACGTTCCGCTCACCCATCCTCAATTGGGCGAAAACTATGACGGACCTGATCTTGACCTCTTGGTTCCGACAGATTCTTGCTCCGGCGAGTACACGTATGCTTGTATCATTACAGACGAAGAAGGCAATGAAACCAGAACGGTAGACGTCGTACTTCAGGCAAAGCACAATTATCAATATTATAAGCAATATCAATCTCACGAAAATCCATATCCGTATGCAAAAAGAATATACAGCGGACATATTCTGCAGTGCGTTGGCGAAGGATGTGGAAAGGTTACCAGACTCCGTCAGCACGTAGATGAAAATAACGATTATTTCTGCGACGTTTGCGATAAGCAAAAGGATATTATGGAAATAGGGCTGACCGTCACCGTTCCGAAGGAAGGACAGTTGCCGAGCTATACCGTTGGTACGGAAAGCGTTGCCTATTTTGCCATGGGTGGAAATATCGATTACACACAATATCGTTTTTGGTTCGTGTCAGATAACGGTACGGACAATTGGAAACTGATCGATAAGAACACGCCTTTCGTCGCCGGAAAATATTATAAGTTTGTGGTTGAAATGCAAACAAAGTCTCAATATGAATTTCCGTCGTACAACGGTGCTCCCACCTTTTGGGCAAAGGTGAACGGCGATTACGTTATGCCGCAAAAGACCTACGGAAAAGATCCTGCCAAATACGTGACTGTTGAATATGAATTCGGTATTTGTAATGACAGCGTGATTGAAAACATTGAGATTATCAATGTAACAACTCCCATAGCCGGTGAAAAGCCCACCTATACGGCAACCGTTCGTGGTAGTGGCTATTATATTAACACGGACAAAAATGTTTACTACGATGCCTATTGGAAGAATCCTCCCGAAAAGTGGTACTACATCAAAAACGGTATCGGCTGGTTTGATATGACGAAGGGCGACTGGGTTTATGAAAACGAGACCTTTATCCCCGGTCACGAGTATCAAGTTAATGTATATCTGAAAACCGATGATGGCTATGAGTTTAAGCTGAGTAAATATCTTGATATTGAATTTACCGCTTCGGTGAACGGCTTTGTAGCCACAGGTGTCAACAATAATAGCGACTGCCGTATACAGCAGACTGTATCGGGTACGTTTACTTGCGAAGGCAAAATGGTTACGACTGTGATGGTGAACGGTCTTAGTGTTCCGCGCTCAGGCGAGCATCCCGATTATACGGCAAATGTGGCTTATCCTGAATGGTATCGTTTAGATCCCAATTACGCAGGAACAGGCGGCATTGTTTGGTACGACAGCGACGGAGCTATGATGATGCCTGAGGATACCTTCGTAAAGGGCAAGATCTACAAGGTTGAGATAAAGATCGTTCCCGCAACTCTGAACGGCGTAAACACATCGCAGTTTGTGTCTCCCGTTTCGGGATTTATAAACGGAAATCAGATAGTTGAAAACGGAGATTGGGATGCTGTTTATACAACTAAAAACGCAGTATATATTTATTACACCTTCGAAAAGGGAGCAGCTTCTTCAATGAATGCCGTTTCAGTCAGCGGTACGGTTACGAGCTTCGGCAGCAGTACCGCCCCCGTAACGGTTCAGCTTATCCCGAGCGGAACGTCGGAGGCGGCTTATGAAGCCTTTGTTACGGGTAACAGCGCGGCATACGTTATAAAAGACGTTGAGCCCGGCGAGTATACGCTCACTGTGTTCAAAAAAGGAAATAAAACAGCACGACTTGCCGTGACAGTAAGTAAAAACTCCACTGTTTTCAACGTATCTCTTGAAGAGCAGAAGTACGTTCCCGGTGACGGCGACGGCGACAGCAAGGTGACCACCAAAGACGTTCTGCTTCTGAGAAAATACCTCGGCGGCGTTGTTACGGCTGATAAGGTCAATATGACTGCGGCAGACGTTGACGGCGACGGAAAGGTAACTACCAAAGATATTTTGAAGATAAGAAAGTATCTCGGCGGTGTTATAAGTACTCTTGACTAAAAGTTTAAATACATTCTCCATTCACCGTGCAGAAACACGGTGAATGGAGAAGCTGCTTTAATTTATATACAAGGGGGCAGAAAATGAAAAATAAGACAGCAAAACGAATTTTAAGTATGCTGTTGGCTGCGGTGATGTTCATCGGGTTTATTCCCGCCTTCGACCTGACGGTCTTTGCAGGATTTGCGGAGGACTATATGGCAGGAAAGACCGTCATCAAAAAGGTGGAGCTGACCATTGAGGACCCCGGGCTTCATAATAAGCTCCGAGGCTACGATGCAGGGTGGATCATAAGCAGTTGTGTGATCAACGACTCCTCCCAGCCCTATTTTTGTCCAAAGGACGTGCAGGTAGGACTGTGGTATGACTATGGTTTCGTCGGGGACAATTTCCTGTGGTCGAGTGAACCCGTGCTGGTAGGAATTCCCTTACAACCGAGAAGTGTCAAAACCGGCGGGGATGCCGACTACTCCTTCGACCTCTTTCACCCCGAGGAGACGGAGATCTGGATCAACGGCGTCAAGAGAGAGGATGCCTACGTCGATATAGGATACTCGGAGCTTGTTAAAATTAAGATTCCCTATGATGTAGCGGAATACGACGGACCCGAGTGCACCGTCACCTTTGATACCGGCGGCGTGGGGGAAAACAAGGTCTATACGGCAATGGAGGGCGGTTACGTCTACAACCCTTATTACATGAGCTGCGAGGGAAAGGTGTTTGAGGGTTGGTATGAGGATCCCGAAAAAACAATCAAATTCGATTTTAAAAACACGCAGATCTATGAAGATATGACCCTCTACGCCCGTTGGCGTGACATTTTGCCCACGGAGATCATTACCAAGCTGGAGCTTGAGCTGGGCGTTCCGCGGCTACATGACGGTATGCTCTACGAGGAAGCGGAGGCTGCCTTTGAAAAAGTATATAATTATGACGAAAAAGGTTATTATCTGCGTTACACAACGATCCGTCAATCGGTCGAGCTCGAAGACGACGATTACCTTACTGCAGGCACTACAACCTATGTGGAAGCATGCGTCAATGCGATTCCCTATGAGGAGAACATGAAATCTCCGCCCTATACCTTCGATTGGAAAAATCTTGATAATATTGAGATCTGGATCGACGGTGAGCTTAGAACCGATGCCAAAGTCGACTCTTACGATAAAGACTGGCGTTTATTAAGAATTCGGTTCCCCGTGACGGTTGTTCATGAAACGCCTCATTACGAGGAGGTAATCGACAGCGAAGGCTATACCCGTTACGTCAGCGACTGGGAAGGTCTCATGGACGTTATGTCCGACCTGAAAGAGGATGCCATCGAACAATTCGGCAAGCTGAACGTAGTACTGACCGAGGATCTTGAGATCAATGAGAACGGTTTAATTCCCGAAGATACAAGCTTTATCAGATTGGACGTTCCCGCAGGGCTGGACGTGGTATTTGATTTCCAGGATCATACCATCAGCGGTGATCTGGACATTCGAGAAAGAGTTGCCTCTGAGGGAAGCAAGTCTGCTAAGCAGCGCATGGCCGTTGAGGGAGGCGGTTCAGAGTTGCCCGAGGAAGACGTTAAGTATTCTTTGGAGGATTTTCTGCTGTTCCGTCTGGGCAAGGATGCAAGCCTCACCCTTGAGGGAGATAAAAGCGGCGGCGTATCTGTAAACGTGATTCAGGATGATGACGGTGCTTTTTCTGCCATTCGTGTCATGAGTGATATCCCCCGTGATTCCCGAAACGATCCCTATCCTGCAAAGCTTATCGTCAACGGCGGTACATATTCCATGACCACCGAGGCGGCTCGTGCCGCCAAAGGCAGTCGGTCCGGTAGCAGCTTCTATCGCGGCACTTTCATTGCCGACCACGTGGAGGCAGAGATCAACGACGGCTTCTTTAACCTGGTAGTGGGCGGTGAGGACGGGAGGGAGGCAAGTGCCTTTGCTACCGTCATCAGCGACCACCGCCTCCATCTTGAAACGGCATCCAAGGGTGCTGTGACTCCCTATATCGAAACGGGACATACCGTTATTAACGGCGGTAGATTTACCGCAATGACCGGCGGCTACGCAGTTCACCATTTTGATTCCTCTTATTATATCATCAAGAATCAGAGCTGTGATTACGCCATAGAGCACAAAGCCGCGCCCGAAAACAGCTACTACCATATAAATTATCCCGCCATTCGCGGAGGCAGCTTCAGCGGAAGGCTCGGCTTTACCGGCTTTACTTATACCGGCTCCGACGGCAACGATTATCTGAACGAAAGAAGCATTTCCCTTATGCTTCCCGAAAAATACGTGGGAACCTATTACAACAAGGCGACGGGCGCTGAGCAAATGGATCTTTCGGGGCTTACCTGGAAGGATCTCCATGAAAATACCCGTCTTGTGATCATTTCCGATACAATACTGAAGTCCGCCGTCATTACTCCGAACGACGGGGACGGGTCTTATCGGGTAAATGAAGGAACAGACGTCACCTTCAAGGTAAACTATGAATGGGCGGATTGGCTGGACGGAAGCTTCCCCGTTTCAGTGACCTGGACGGTGGACCCTGCCGATCCCGGCTATGAGACCTATTCTAAATCCGGCAATAGTCTTGAGATCAGCTTTGCCGAAAAGCAGCACAAAAGCGGTGTGACCTTGCAGGCAAAAGCACTTATCCATACCGGCTACGGACAGCTTGTCAAGAACGTAGAGCTTCCCGTTTCCGTTTGGCGAAAGGTCGATATTCTGACCTATACCCCCGGTCTTACCTACGACGGCCCCGATTACGTGATGGACGGCGAAGGCTTCTACTTTTATATCAGGGAAAAGACTTGCCACGAGCTTGACCCCGCTACCCTTGTGGTTGAAGTGGACGGCGAGGAAGTAAAGCCCGTTGGCGATGGACGCTATATTGTTTCAAATGTCAAGTGGAAAGCAGGCGGCAATATTCAAATAAATGCAACGGCTGAAACCCGTGATTATTCCGCAATCAAATACGTTTTCGGTACAGGCGTGATCGGAACAGCCAAGGTCTATAAAGGCGAAACTCTGACATTACCTACACTAAAGAGCTTCGGTATAGAATTACCGAGACAAATGAAGATGGAGTACTGGAGCGTTTCCGGCTACGGCAAATATCAGCCCGGTGATACTGTAACGATCACCAAGGCAGCGGAAGTTACCGTAACCGCCGTTTTCGAGAGCTACTATGCAGTTGAAATGCAAGATGGTGCCAAGGCTTATTCCGACGAAGACCATACAAAACTCATTTCCAACGCAAAGGAAAATGATTACATTTATATTACCGCTCCCGAGGTAGAGGGCAAGCAGTTCTATATGTGGGACTACGAGCTGACAGACGAAACCTACCGAATGCCCTATTTCGGCGACGTCACAAGCCCCGAGACCGATGTAGTTATGCCTCCCAGCGGTATCGTCCTCACGCCTCTCTATACCACCGCGGTAACGGAGGTAAACCTCTACGGCGTTGTTCGTCCCGTGGCAGGCGAGAAATTCGTTTCCGTTTATGATGATAACTACAACCGCAGTGATGGTATCAGGGAAAGTGACAAGCTTACCTTTGGCTATTCAAGGTGGTATCACGTGGTGGACGGAGAGGACGTCGATATTACTTACAGCGATGAAGTGATCTTCGAGGCAGGTGAGACCTACCGCTACGAGGTCGCACTGAACGTTCCTATGACAAACGAAGGTATATACGACTTCCCGCTTGATCTGTCAGACTTTAAGGTGAACGTCGAGGGCGTTCCCCAAAGCGCGTATATCCTTACAACGGAATTCAACAATAAATGGCGTGATTATTTGAATATAACAGTTGAGTTTACCCTCCCGGAAAACGCGGGCGTTACCCTCAGCGGTACAGTCACAAGCTTCGGCGAGGAAAGTGAAACCACTATGCTTCAGCTTATTCCCGAAGGAGAAAAGTCAGCCACTCATTTCACGGTTCTTACGGGCACATCGGCAAAATATTCCTTCTCCGACGTACAGGCGGGAACCTATAAGCTGGTGGCATCAAAGAAAAATCACCTCACCCGTGAATATACCGTGGTTATAGGAGGCAGTTCTGTGGTTCGGAACGTGGTCCTTGTTGAAATAAACTTCCTTCTCGGCGATGCAGATTGCGACGGAAAGGTAACTACCAAAGACGTTCTGCTTCTGAGAAAGTATCTCGGCGGAGTTGTTTCGGCCGACATGGTCAATATGACCGCGGCAGACGTTGACAAAGATGGAAAGATTACCACTAAGGACGTTTTGAAGATAAGAAAGTATCTCGGCGGAGTGATCACAACTCTTGGTTAAACATTATTCGGAACGTAGCTTTCCGTGTAAATATTCAGTTTTTTGTATTTTTCAAAATTATTGTTGAAAAATCGGACTGATTGATATATAATAGAAATAGATAAAGTTAATTTTTAACTTAAATATTTCGTTTTTTAGGGCGAAAGGGCATTTTGCCCTTTCGCTCTTTGCTTTTTTGCGAAAAACGGAAGTTTTACAGGTTAAAAAAGCAGATGATCCCGTGACAAAGAATAAATTACATACAAAGGAGAAATATTATGGGACTTATTAAAGCAGGAATCGGTGCTTTGGGCGGTGTACTTGCCGATCAGTGGAAGGAGTTTTTCTATTGTGATGCTCTTCCCGCAGACGTAATGGTAAGAAAGGGACAGAAGAAAACAAGCGGACGTTCCTCCAACACCAAGGGCGAGGATAATATTATTTCAAACGGATCGGGCATTGCCGTTGCAGACGGACAGTGCATGATAATCGTAGAGCAAGGCAAGATAGTTGAAGTCTGCGCTGAGCCCGGCGAATTTACATACGACTCTTCAACAGAACCCTCGATTTTCACGGGAAAGCTGGGCGAGAGTATTAAGGAGACCTTCAAGGCTATAGGCAAGCGTTTCACCTACGGCGGAGATACAGGCAAGGATCAGAGAGTTTATTACTTCAATACAAAGGAGCTTATTGACAATAAGTTCGGAACTCCAAATCCCATACCCTTCCGTGTGGTAGATACAAAGATCGGACTTGACGTGGACGTATCCGTTCGTTGTTCGGGCGTTTATTCCTATATGATCGCAGACCCGCTGCTTTTCTATACCAACGTTTGCGGAAACGTGGACTTTGAATATACCCGTGACCTTATTGAAAATCAGCTCAAAACAGAATTTATCAGCGCTCTTCAGCCTGCTTTCGGAAAGCTTTCAGAGCTTGAACTGCGCCCCAATCAGATAGTCACTCACAATGCAGATCTTGAAGCCGCAATGAATGCAAGCCTTTCCGCAAAATGGGGAGAGCTTCGCGGTCTTAAGGTGGTGAGCATTGCCCTTGGTTCCGTAACACTTCCCGAAGAAGATGCGGAAATGATAAAGCAGGCTCAGCGTACAGCTATCATGCGCGATCCTACAATGGCGGCGGCAACTCTCGTAGGTGCTCAGGCAGATGCTATGAAGGCTGCGGCATCCAATGAAGCAGGAGCTATGACGGGCTTTATGGGCATGGGTATGGCTATGAACCAGGGCGGCGTAAATGCTCAGGGCCTTTTCGCCATGGGTCAGCAGGCGCCTCAGAATACTCAGAGCGCTGACAGCTGGAAATGCTACTGCGGTGCTACCGCATCAGGAAAATTCTGTCCCGAATGCGGAGCTAAGAAGCCTGAAGCTGCAGCGGCAGGTTCCTGGAAATGTGCCTGCGGAACAGTTGCAAGCGGTAAGTTCTGTCCTGAGTGCGGTGCAAAGAAGCCCGAAGAAGGCTGGGCTTGTGCGTGCGGTGCGGTAAATAAGGGCAAGTTCTGCGCTGAATGCGGAGCTAAGAAACCTGTGGGAGCTCCCCTCTACCGTTGCGATAAGTGCGGATGGGAACCCGAGGATCCTAAGAATCCGCCTAAGTTCTGCCCCGAATGCGGCGACCTCTTTGACGAAAACGATATTAAATAAATGCTTTGGCATCGAAGGGAGATGGCAAAACGTGCTGTCTCTCTTCGGTATTGCCACGACCGGATCAATTTATAGCTATACATAGGAGGATATATGGCAGTACTTCAAGAATATAAATGTCCGTGCTGCGGCGGCGCTATTGCTTTTGACAGCGCGGTACAAAAAATGAAATGTCCCTATTGTGATACGGAATTTGAAATGGAGAGCCTTGCGTCTTATGATGCCGAGCTGAAGAAAGAGATCCCCGACGATATGTCCTGGGGAGACGGAGCAGGCGGAGAATGGGATGAGGGCGAAGCGGACGGACTTGCTTCTTACGTCTGCAAGTCCTGCGGCGGCGAGATAGTCTGTGACGAAAACACAGCGGCAACCTCCTGCCCTTACTGTTCAAATCCCGTTGTTATGATGGGTAAGCTTTCGGGAAGCTTAAAGCCCGATTACGTTATTCCTTTTAAAATAGACAAAAAAGCAGCGAAGGAAGCTCTGGGGAAGCACTATCTTGGGAAAAGACTTCTTCCGAAGGTGTTCAAGGATCAGAACCATATCGACGAGATAAAGGGAATTTACGTCCCCTTCTGGATATTTGATGCTGATGCCAACGGAAGCGTGCGATATAAAGCGACAAGAGTCCGTATGTGGAGCACCGAGGATTTTGACTATACGGAAACAAGCTTTTATTCCGTAGTAAGAGAAGGCAGCCTTTCTTTTGAAAAAGTTCCCGTTGACGGTTCTTCCAAGATAGACGATGCCCTTATGGAGTCCATTGAGCCCTTTGATTTTTCAGAGGCAGTTGATTTTCAGACAGCGTATCTCGCAGGATATTTTGCGGATAAGTACGACGTGGATGCAGGCGAGAGCATTGACCGCGCCAACGAAAGAATAAAGAAAAGTACTGAGGAAGTTCTTGCTTCCACAGTGGAGGGATATTCCACAACAACTCCCGAGTATTCTTCAGTTCAGCTGAAAAACGGAAATGCAAAGTACGCGCTCTATCCCGTTTGGCTTCTGAACACCTCGTGGAACGGCAATACTTATACCTTCGCCATGAACGGACAAACGGGCAAGTTCGTAGGAGATCTGCCCCTTGATAAAAAAGCTTACAGAAAATGGCTGTTTGCCCTTACCGGCATAATCGGAGCGGCGCTTCTTGTCATTCAGTATCTGCTGTGGCTGATTTGAGGAGGTGGAGATATGAAGAATAAGATTTTTGCTTTGATTTTCGCTCTTGTTTTTTGTTTTAGCTCTGTGTGCACGGTCTTTGCCGCAAGAGATTCAGTCCTTCTTGTTGATAACGACGACCTTCTCACTTCCTTTGAAGAAGATGAGATACTTGAAATGCTTGAAGACGTAAGCTCAAAACACGACATGGATATCGTAATCGTCACAGAGTATTCTCTGGGCGATAAAAGTGCCATGGAATTTGCAGACGATTATTACGATTACAACGGTTACAAAAAAGACGGAATTCTTCTTCTCGTCAGCACCGAGTATTCAGACTGGCACGTGTCCACAACGGGTTACGGTATTACGGCAATAACCGATGCAGGTCTTGAGCACATGTCCGACCGGTTTGTTCCCTACATGAGCGAGGGAGACTTCTATACCGCATTCATTACCTTTGTTGAGCTTTCCGATGAATTCATTGCTCAGGCGAAGAGTGGAGATCCTTACGATATTCACAATCTTCCGAAAGCCCCCTTTGAATTCGGGATCAGCCTTATCATTTCACTTGTAATTGCCTTTGTGATCGCATTGATCGCAACAGGCGTAATGAGAGGAAAGTTGAAAACTGTACGTTCAAGCTATGAGGCAAACGACTACCTGAAAGAGGGAAGCCTTGACGTAACAAGATCACAGGATATTTTCCTTTACGTAGATCTTAAGTGCCGTCCCAGACCCAAATCCGACGAAAGCGGCGGAGGCGGTTCTTCAACGCACTTCTCCTCCTCGGGTACTTCCCACGGCGGAGGCGGCGGAAAGTTTTAGCATTATAATATTCAAGCGGGAGCTTAGTCTGAAAAAACAGGCTTGGCTCCCTTTTTTTATAGCTTTCTTGTCATTGACAAGATGGAAAAAATATATTACAATATAATATGTGGCATTATGTGCCGATTAAAACGATTAAATTTAATTTTTCCGATATATATTACTTGCCCGACCAAAGGCTCGGAAAAGAAAGGTTGCTTTTATGGACGAAAAAAGACTGTGTGAGCTCAAAGAGCTCGCAAGAAACATCCGTGTAGGTATCATTGATGCGGTACATTCAGCATCATCAGGCCATCCCGGCGGCTCTCTCTCCGTTGCGGATATCCTTACCTATCTCTATTTTGAAGAGATGAACGTTGACCCTGCAAACC
>SVTQ01000015.1 GCA_015063695.1 Oscillospiraceae bacterium | reverse complement strand
GCTTATGAGAAGCAGGAATTTCACGTAAAGAGGGGGCCGAGCATTGCGAAATAGCTTTCGTTCACCTTGTTGGAGAGGAGCATGATACCGCCTTCAAAGGTGCCTGCGGGGCAGATATATTTACAGAAGGCGGGAAGGGGAGTGTCACGGAAAGCGTATGTAATGGGAACGATAAATACGAAGAAAACGAGCACAACGTATTTAAAGAAGGAAAGTGCTCTTGTGACGGGGCTCTTCTTAAGCTTTGGTGTCTTTATTTTATAAAGAAGCTCCTGAATAAGACCGAAGGGACAGAGCCATCCGCAGATAAGTCTTCCGAATAAGATGCAATAGAGAAGAAGGATGCCGCCAACGTAGAAAATAGTGCTTTTATCGGCGCTGAAGGAGCCCTGAAGAGAGCCTATGGGACAGGCGCCCACGGCACCGGGGCAGGAGTAGCAGTTGATGCCCGGAACGCATACTTTTTTTGTGTTCCCCTGGTATATATTACCTGTGGAAAATCCCTTTAAATTAGCGTTGAAAAGAAGGGCAAAATAGAGCTGAGCGAGCTTTCTTTTCGATGGCTTGAGCTTAACGAAAAATGCTTTTATTTTATTCATTTTGCTTCCTCCTTTCTTATCCGAGACCGATACATTCGGTGCAGATATTGACGGCCTTTGTCAGCACGTCCGCAGTTCCGCCCGCTATGGCTCCGTATATAAGAGCAGCGGCGGCAAGTATCAAAATTGCAAGTTTTACCATGGACAAAATTGCATTTTTTTGTTCACATTTATTCTTTTTGCAAGAGGACTTTGCTTTTGCAAGCCCGTCACTTGCATTTTCTTCATTTAATGCGCTAAAGTCCGTTTCTTTTATAATAAATGAAGGAATTTGCTTGTAAAGCTCGAATTCACATTTGAGGCTCCTGTTTGTGAATATAATACAAATCAAACCTGAAATTAAACAAATTGCAAGACAGGGAGCCATAACTTGCATAGCGCTTATCATGGAAGAGTTTATTTCGGAAGTGTGGAAGTGGGAGCCGTCAAGGGCGTATATGAGAAATACCGCGCCTGAGATAACAAGCACTGCCGCTGAAATAAGCGCGGCAACAAGTATCTTCTTTCTCTCAAGGAGAACGGCTTTCTTTACTTCGGCATCAGCCTTGTCAAGATCCCTTTTTTGACTTCACTGCACGGAGAAGATAGGCATAGTTTTTTTGAGGCTTGCTTTTCTCCTTTGCGCCGTTTACCGCGGCAAGAACAAAACCGATCACCGTAAGGGCAAGACAAACGTATACGGGAACGGAAATGGGAGCGAAGGCGGCCTTCACCGCTTCGGCTGAGTAACCGTCACCTGCGTAGTAAACGGAAAGGCATGCGGCTATAAGACATATTCCCGAGGCGATGACGGAGAGGGCAAGGAGAATTCCGTATATCCGTCTGAAGAGGGAAGGGGTGTTTTTTGACATCAATTTTTCCTCCGGATAGAGTATTACCAACATAGTATAACACGACTTTTGTCGTTTGTAAATGTAAAAAAACTAAAAACATTAAAAAATATATTAAAAAAGACTTGAAAAAAAGACGGAAATGCGGTAGTATATACTGAGTGTGTTTGTCGCACGTATAATATAATAAAAAATTAAGATTATTATAGAGAGGTAAAAACAAACCTATGAGAAAAACAAGGCTTGTAAAAGGCATGAAGGGTGCTCTCTCGGCACTCATGGCAACTGCGATGATCGCAGGGTCAGCGGTATTCCCCGCGGCGGCTTCCGCCGGAGGCGAGTACGTTAACCCTTTCGTTCAGAAGATCGAAAACGTTGCTCTCGATTACGATAAGTATCTTGACAGCTCCGTAATGTTCAAGCTTCCCGATACCATCGGCGAAGATCAGGAGATCTCCGTTATCGTTACCGTTGACGGCGATACGCTCCTTGATGCCTACGAAGGCACAGACAAGATCATGAGCTTCGGCGAGTACGCAACTCAGAGCAGTGAAGCGGCAGAGCTCAAGGCAAAGATCGCAGGCGAGAAGTCAGCTCTTCTTGCAAAGCTCGATGAGAAAAAGGTCTCTTATGAAACGGGCGAAGAGTACTCAGCTATCCTGAACGGCTTCGAGCTTGTTATTACCGCTTCTGATTTTGAAGACGTTTGCAAGTCTCTCGGCCGCGGCATGAACGTCATTGTCGGTGAAGAATACAAGGTGGCGGAAACTCAGCTCGTTGAAAACGAGGTAGACGTTTTTGATACCGGTATCTTCGACTCCTCCGACTGTGCATACGACGGCTCCGGCATGGTAGTTGCCGTTCTTGATACGGGTCTTGATGCAAAGCATACCGCTTTCTCCGTAGAGAACTTCACCTCCGAAAAGCTCGGCCTGACTTATGACGATGTTGCGAAGGTAGTGGACGACACAAAGGCGGCAGAGCAGTTTACAGGCCTCACCGTTGACGACGTTTACGTAAACGAAAAGGTTCCCTTCGGCTTCGACTATGCCGACAGCGACCCCGACGCATACTCCACACATAATAATCACGGTACACACGTATCCGGTGTTATCACAGGTAACGACGACGTTATCCGTGGCGTTGCTCCCAACGCTCAGCTCGTTTCCATGAAGATCTTCTCCGATATCATGGATACTGCAAGAAGCGCATGGATCCTTGCGGCTCTCGAGGACTGTGTCGTTCTCGGTGTTGACGTTATCAACATGTCCATCGGTACAGCCTGCGGCTTCAGCCGTGAGTCTGACGAAGAACAGACTGCAGGTATCTACGAAAAGATCCGTAACGCAGGTATCAGTATGGTAGTTGCGGCTTCCAACAGCTTCAGCTCCGCTTACGGCTCCGAAGCAAACGGTAACCTCGGTCTCACATCCAACCCCGATACGGGTACGGTAGGTTCTCCCTCCACATACAAGGGCGTAATGTCCGTTGCATCCATCAGCGGCGTTGAAACCCCCTATATCAAATTCGGCAAATCCATTATTTACTACAAGGAATCCTCCAACGGCGCAGGCGAAGAAAACAACTTCTTCGATACACTCCTCGGCGACAAGGATTCCATGAATATTGAATACGTAGTTATCCCCGGTGTCGGCCGTTCCGCTGACTATACGGGTCTTGACGTTGAAGGCAAGATCGCTCTCGTACGACGCGGTCAGAACACCTTCGAGGAAAAAGCTATCATCGCTCAGGAACAGGGCGCGGCAGGTATCATCATTTACAACAACGTATCCGGTGATATCAAGATGAACGTTGCAGATGCAACTCTCGCGGCTTGCTCCATTTCTCAGGACGACGGTGAGGTCCTTGCAAAGAACGGCAACGGCAAGCTCAAGATCGCCCGCAGCCAGACCTCCGGTCCCTTCATTTCCGACTTCTCCTCCTGGGGTCCCACTCCCGAGCTTGGCATCAAGCCCGAGATCACGGCTCACGGCGGCGAGATCCTCTCCTCCATCACAGGCGGCGGTTACGACAGAATTTCCGGTACCTCCATGGCATGCCCCAACCTTGCAGGCGTTGTAGTTCTTCTCAGACAGTACGTTGTTGAAAACTTCCCCGATATCGCAGAGGACAACGTTAAGGTAAACGCGATGGTAAACAATCTGCTTATGTCAACAGCGGATATCGCCATCGGTATGAACGGTCTGCCCTATGCGGTAAGAAAGCAGGGCGCAGGTCTTGCAAATCTTTCAGCTTCCATTGAAACTCCCGCTTATATCAAGACCTACGATACAGAGGGCGGGGTAATGGACAAGGCTAAGCTCGAGCTTGGCGACGACCCCGAAAAGACGGGCGAATACGAAATGACCTTCGCTATCACCAACTTCGGCGACAAGAAGGTTTCCTATAAACTCGGCTCTTACGTTCTCACCGAAGGCGTAAGCGAAACAAAGACAAACGCAGGTAAGACCACCGTTACCGAAGAGTCCTACGTTCTTGAAGGCGCTGAAATGGAGATCGTTTCCGTTGAAGGCGGCAAGAAGCTTCTCGGCAAGGTAGTTGTGGGTGCAGGCGAAGAAGCTAAGGTCACGGTCAAGATAACCCTCAGCGACGAAGACAAAGCTTACCTTGATCAGTCCTTCGAAAACGGCATGTACGTTGAAGGCTTCATCACTCTGGAAGCTAAGTCCGGCACAGATATTGACCTTAACGTTCCTTACCTTGCATTCTACGGCGACTGGGAAGTTGCTCCCATCTTCGACCTTACCTACTACGATACAAACGCTGACGAGCTTGACGACGGTATAGATATCGAAGACAAGACAATGGCAGATGCTTATGCGACACGTCCCGTCGGCGGCGTAAGCGAGGACTACGTAAGCTACCTCGGTTCTTACTACTTCCTCCAGGACCCCGAGGATATGAAGATATCCGCAACTCCCGAGCACGCGGCACTCTCAAATCAGGAGGGCACCATCCACTCCCTCAGATTTGTCTGGGCAGGTCTTCTCAGAAACGCGGCAGAGATGGATATCTCCATTATAAACGATAAGACGGGCGAGGTCATCTTCGAGAAGGAAGAAAAGGACATCCGTAAGTCATACAGTGACGGCGGTGCAATGATCTATCCCGCAAACGTCAAGATCGAATTCGATATGACCGAATACAACCTTGACAACAACAGTGAGTACACCGTAAGACTTGAAGCTACGATGGACTACGGCGAAGGCGGCGTTGAGGTCAACAAGAACCGCGTGTTCGAGTTCCCCCTCGTTGCAGACTTCCAGGCACCTACCATCACAGACGTTCAGTATTACTACGAATACGATAAGACACTTAACAAGAATAAGCTCTTTGCAGACGTTTACGTTTACGATAACCACTACGCAATGAGCTCTCAGCTCGGTTACGTTACCGAAGAGGCCGACGAAAACGGAAACATGGGCCCTGCCATGAAGGCATTCGAGCAGTTCATGACTCCCATCTACTCCGAAAAGAACAGCGTAACAAAGGTGACCTACGAGCTTACAGACCACATTTACGACATCAAGAACAATGCAACAAAGAAGAACAGCTTCGTTCTTAACGTATACGACTACGCTCTCAACTATGCAAGCTACGAGATCCGTCTTCCCGACAACTTTGAAGAATTCTATTTCGAAGGTCTCGAAAACGGTCTCACACTCAGTCCCAACGAAGTTTACACACTGAACCCCGTTGTAAAGCCTGCAACGGAATGGGCAGAGCTGCTTTCTTACAGCTCCTCCAAGCCCAGCGTTGTAAGAGTTGTAAACAACAAGCTTGTTGCAGTTTCCGCAGGTACTGCAGTTATCAAGGCGCAGAACTCCGATAACAGCAAGAGCGTTACCTTCAACGTAACCGTTCTTAAGGAAGACGATGAGAACGCCGAGAGATTTGACAAGCCCGTATCCGACGTATTCACACTTGACGGATACGAAACGCTGAAAGCTTACTACGTAATTGAAAACGAAGATAAGGATATCGGCGATACAGGTAACGTAAACCACTTTGAGGGCAAGTACAGCCTCAAGATGTATCCCTCCGAGTCCGTCCGTCTCAATTACTCCATCGCTCCTTACTTCCCCAAGGACACAACGGTTGAATTTGAATCAAGCAACGAGGGAATCGTAAAAATAGACGCGACGGGTACAGTAACGGCAGTTGCAGAAGGATTTGCTTCCGTAACCGTCAAGGTAATGATGGATGACAGAAGCACCTACTACTCCGAAACGGTTTCCGTTGAGGTAAAGGACCCCTACATCACAACAGGTCCCAGCCTTACACATTACTACGGTAACGGCGGTCTCGTTGACGTTCCCGCAAGACTTTCTCTGACGGAAGTCGGTCAGTTTGCTTTCTCAAACTTCAATTATATTATGAAAACTCCCGAAGAGCTTGAATTTGACGATGCAGAAACCTCAAAGGCATGGTTCATCGGTGACAACACAATTACAAAGGTAGTTCTTCCCGAGGGTATTGAAAAGATCAACTGCTACGCATTTGCAAATCTTACAGCCCTTGAAGAGGTAGTGCTTCCTTCCACACTTGAATCCATTGAATACGGCGCGTTCTACGGTTGTACAGCTCTTAAGAAGATAACCTTCAGCGGCGAAAACAACCTGAAGATCATAAGCCAGAACGCATTTGAAAACTGTGCGCTCAGCGGAACGCTTGAGCTTCCCTCCATCTGCGTTATCTCCGATTACGCCTTTGCAGGCAACCAGAAGCTTGAAAAGGTCGTTCTTCCCGAAACACTTCTCTCCGTAGGTCAGTATGCCTTTGCAGGATGTAAGAAGCTCAGTGAAGTAACGGTCGAAGCGGCAAAGGTAAAGTACGGCGCTTACACCTTCACAGGCTGCGAGTCCCTCAAGGACTTCTACGTAAACGCTTCCGTTCTTCCCGAAGGTATGTTCCACGAATGTGACGCGATGGAAAGCGTAACCATCGGTCCCGACGTAAACGACATCGGTCCCTTCGCATTCAGAGATACAAAGCTTGCGAAGTTCACTGTTGCGGAAGGAAACAAGACCTATAAGGTACAGAGCGCAGACTATATTCTCTCATCCGACGGAACAAAGCTTGTTGCAGTTTCCTCCGTTATCAAGGGTGAATTCACAAAGGACAACATCGGCGGCGCAGAGGTTACCGAGATCGCCAAGGGCGCATTCTCCGGCAACAAGAACATCACCTCCGTTGTTCTCGACAAGGTAACCGTTGTCGGTGACTACGGCCTTGCTCATAACCTTGCACTTTCAACAGTTAAGCTTGGTGCACTTACAAAGATAGGTAACTACGGCTTCTTCGAGACCTCCGTTACCGAAATGCCCGCAATCACCGCCGAAACAAAGATCGGCAAGTACGCATTCTCACACACAAGCCTCACGTCTGTTACTATTCCCGACGGTGCAGTTATCGAAGAGGGAACCTACAGCGAATGTCTGAAGCTTGAAAGTGTAACTATCGGAAATGACGTTAAGATAGGCAAGCATGCCTTCAGTCTTAACAAGGATAACGCTTTCAAGGTAGAGACCTACTACGAAGGCGAACAGAAGCTCTTCCGTTACGTGTTCTTCTCACCTATTACCTCTCTTACCATCGGTAACAACGCTGTGATCGGTGAAAACGCCTTCAACAATGCCGCTTCTCTTGAAAGCGTAACTCTCGGCGAAAACGCTGAGCTTGAAAAGATGGCGTTCTATAACACGTCAAGCCTCAAGAGCATCGACCTCTCCAAGGCGAAGAAGATCGGTGACTATGCTGTCTCCGGTGACGTTTACTACGCGTGCCTCGATGAAAACATGACGATCGCGGCAGTAAATTCCGAGGGCTTCTACAGATACACCTACCACGGACCCCTGGTAGAGAAGATCGACATCTCCATGGCAGAAAGCATCGGCGAATATGCATTCTCCTACTGCAGAAACATGGTTGAAATAAAACTTAATCCCGAACTTAAAGAAATTCCCAAGTATGCTTTCGCAGGCTGTGTATCTCTCAAGAGCATCAACCTTGAAGCAGTTGAAACTATCGGCGAATACGCATTCATGGAAGGCGGCCTCGAAAAGGTCGACCTCTCCGCCGCTGAAACAGTGGGCGAGTACGCATTCGTTTCCAACAAGGAACTCTCTGAGGTCAAGTTCAGCGAAAACGGAACGGATATGGACGAAGGCTCCTTCTCCTACTGTGAAGCTCTCGCAAAGGTTTTAAACCTCTCCTTCACGGAAAAGATCGGCGATTATGCTTTTGCATATTCCGCACTCACGTCAGTTGACCTTACAAGCGCAGTTGAAGTAGGCAAGAACGCATTTATGAAGACTGAGCTTACTCCCTTCAAAGTAACTTTCGGTGACAAGGTTGAAAAGATGGGCGATAACCCCTTCGCATACTGTAAGGTAGAGCCCTTCAGCACAACGGTAACGGAAAAGAATAAGGGCACCGAAAAGGAAGTTACGACCTACGATTTCGAGATCAGTGACAACCTTACCGTAATCGACGGTACCCTCTACTGCAAGACAGAGGGCGGTATGGAGCTTATCACCTACACAGGCAGAAGCGCAGATAACTTTACCGTTGCAGACGACACGGTGAGAATTTCCACTCTCGCATTTGCAGGAAGCGACGTTGTAAGAGTAAAGATGCCCTTTACAACGACAGCTATCGGTCACAAGGCATTCTTCGACTGCGACAAGCTTGAAATGGTAACCTTCGGAAGCTATTATGCACCTAACTTCGAAGAAGAATTTGACCCCAAGTATTATGAGACCTTCGATCACATTCCCGGCAGCGGCAGCTACGGCACCTACACCGACTACGACGGAAACGAGATCGAGATAACAGGTACGGGAATTCTTCCTTATTATATGTGGAACGCTACGGGCGGTATGTACTCCAACGTGTTCTACGGCGCGAACTTCGTTGATTACGTAGGCTACGTCGAAGACAGGCTCGTTATGGTAAGACCCGTAAACGGTGTAGGATATGACTCCTTCATCTGCTCTCAGTATTTCGACCTTACCATCGACGGCCCTGCAGCTCCCGATAAGTCCGCCTGCGACGCTATAAGCGCGATAAAGGCAATTCCCGAAAGAGTATCCTACGAGGATAAGGCTATCGTTGAAGCGGCTCGCGAGGCTTACGGCAAGATCGCAACCATCGACCAGATGGCACTTGTTGTAAACTATGCAGATCTCGTATCCGCTGAACAGCGTATCAAGGCTCTCGACCCCGAAAACGCTGATGCGGCCGTTGACGAAAACGTAAATACAGAAGAAGGTGCAACGGAAGAAGCACCCGAAGCTGAAGAGGAAAAGACAGAAGATACCTCCTCCAAGGCAAACAATGACGTTTCCGCAGTAGTTGCTATCGTTATAATTGCAGTTCTTCTTGCAGGCGCGGCGGCTCTTGTATTTGCTTTCATTAAGAATAAGAAGGCAGGCGCTAAGGAAAGCGCAGAAGAAACTGAAAACGAAGCGGCGGAAGCTGAAGAAACAGAAGAAAACACAGAAGAGAAGGAGAGTGCTGAAGACAATGAAACTGAGAATTAAAACACTTTTGACGGTTCTGCTTGTTATTGCATCCGTTCTCCTTATGACAGGTTGTTCAAATGAAGCAACACCTTATGAAGTTAACGATAAGGAAGAATACAACGTCAGCGTCAAATACGATGCAAACGGCGGTACCTTCACAACGAACACATCCGTTATCGTTGACTCCTATAACCTTTCCGACCTTGACGTAAACGGTGAGGGCAAAGCTGAAATAGCTTTGCTCTCCCCCGATGCTTCAAGCCGCGGAAACGATGCTTTTACAGCTATCAACAGCGGATACTTCCTTGCAGGCTGGTATTCCGAAAGAACGGAGAACTCCGACGGAACCTTTACCTACGCAGGTAAATGGGATTTCGAAAACGGACTTCTTGAGGTCGACCCGAGCGGTGAATACACCTCCGAGGAACCCGTTCTCACACTCTATGCCGCATGGGTACCCCTTTTTGAAATTGAATTCTGCTCGGCAGATAACGGGGAAGTCCTTGACAGCATGAGCTATGACCCCACAACAAGCAAAGAGATCCTTGTTCCCGCATGGGACGAGGAAACGGGAGCTATCGATATGCATCAGTTCCCCGCAAGAGAAGGTTACACCTTTGACAAGGCATACTACGATGCAGATAAAACACAGCCCGTTGATACCGAAGCCGTAAAGCACCCCGGTGCAGTAAACTACGAAAACGGCACTGCCGAAAACTCCGTTCTGAAGCTCTACGTTGAATGGATAGAAGGCGAATGGTATCACATATATAACGCAGAGCAGCTTGTTGAGTGCGCGAGCCTCAGCGGTTGCTACGATATCAGAGCTGACCTTGATTTCACCGATGAGATATGGCCTACGGCATTTATGTACGGCAATTTCACAGGTAAAGTGCAGGGAGGCGGCCACAAGATATCAAACGTTGAAGTGACCCAGACAAACAACTCCAAGGTAAATGCAGGTCTTTTCGGTTACCTTACCGAAACGGCTGAAATTACAGATCTGACTTTTGAAAACGTGACCTTCACGTTGAAGGCAGGTACCCGTGTAACGGGCGCCAGCTTCGGACTTTTTGCAGGAAGTATCTCAAAGGATGCAAAGATAAGCGGTGTAAATATCCTTGATAGTACACTTCAGGTTGACTCTTCATGTTATTTCGGCGCTTCCGATTATTCCATCGGTCTCGTTTGCGGCATGGGAGATGCTGCAGTCGTTGACACAGCTGAGATATCCCTTACGGCTTGCGGTGACGAACCCGAAAAGCTGACAGTAACGGCAGACGGAAACGAAGTAACCGTTGAGTTTGCAGAGTAACAAAAATTTCATTTATTATATAAGGAGCGAAAAAATGAAAAGAATTTTATCTTTTGTTCTGTGCGTTGTAATGTGCTTTAGCGCTTTTTGCCTCACAGGCTGCACAGGAAGTAACACAGACGCATTCGTTATCATGACAGAACAGCTTGACGGTCTGTTCAATCCCTTCTTCTACACGTCCGCACCCGACGGAACTATCGTTGGTATGACTCAGATCGGTATGCTCTCCTCCAAGTACGTAAACGGCGAGGTTCAGGTTGCATACGGCGACAACGAAGCAGTTGTAGTTAAGGACTATGAGATCGTTGAAAACGACGACGACACAGTAACCTACAACTTCGTTATCAAGAACGGCATCAAGTTCTCCGACGGTCACCCCCTCACAATGGAAGACGTTCTCTTCAACTACTACGTATACCTCGACCCCGTATACACAGGCTCCAACACACTTTACTCCACAGATATTCTCGGTCTTGCAGAATACAGAACACAGACAGTAGGCTCTTCCTCTGACGAAAGCGACTCTCTCATCACTTCTCAGGCAGCATCCAGAGCAAACGCGAGAGTTATGGAGCTCGTAAACCTCTTCAACTCCGAGATCAAGGCCTCCTCCACAAAGGAAGTAGGCTATGAAGCTATGAAGCAGGCGATCGCAGGCTACAGCGTAAGCAGCGGTTACAAGTCTGCTATCTCCAACAACGCTGACGAAGTAACAAGCGAAAACCTCCAGGCTGACTACGACTACGCTCTCAAGCTCTTCAAGGAAGAACTCGAAAACGACTACCTTGCGGCTCAGGAATCCTACGTTGACGAGCCCTACAAGTCCTATGAAGAATTCAAGGACGAGATCTTCTGCTTCATGTACACAGAAGGCTACGTTGAAGTTAAGTACGCAGAAGGCGAAGACGGTAAGATCGACCACACAACTATCGAAACACTCACACCCGCATACCCCTCCTCCATCACAACAAAGGAAGCTGCGATCGACTACGTTTACAACGATAAGATCGCACGCGAGCTCAACATCATCCTCCTCTACTGGGGTACAGCTAATACACTCTCAACAGAATACGCTGCAAAGGCTAAGGAAGTTATCCTTCACGAAAACGTTTCCGATGACGGCAGCCTCGCAGTTGAAAACATCAAGGGTATCGTATCTCTCGGCCACACAGAGGTTGCAGGTACAACTCTCACGGTAAACGGAACTGAATACAAGATCGCATCCGCTCACAATGATGACGGTACGGTTGCGGCCGAAGGCGAATACGACGTTCTTCAGATCACAATCGACGGTATCGACCCCAAGGCAATCTGGAACTTCGCTCTCACCATTGCTCCTCAGCACTACTACGGCGAGGGAAGTGCAGTCGGCGTTGACATCGCAAACAACAAGTTCGGCGTTGAATTCGCAAGCTTCGACTTCATGACAGATATCATCCAGTCCACAAGAAACATCAAGATCCCCATGGGAGCCGGCTCCTATAAGGCAACAAACACAAAGAACGAAGAACCCACTGAAAGTGATTTCTACACAAACAACGTTGTATACTTCAAGGCTAACGAATACTTCAACACGGTAGGCGAAGGCATTGAAAACGCAAAGATCGAAAAGATCCGTTACCAGGTAGTAAGCTCCGCTAACGCTATCGCGGCTCTCGAAGAAGGAAACGTTCACTATATTTCTCCTTCTCTCACAACTGATAACTACGAAAAGCTCGAAAGGCTCTCCGCAAAGGGTATGGTAACTCTCACTGAAGACCAGCTCGGTTACGGTTATATCGGTGTTAACGCCGCTAAGGTAAACGACATCAACCTCCGTAAGGCTATCATGTGCGCGATGAACACCTCTCTCGCACTCGACTACTACCGTGCAGGTACTGCAGAACAGATCTTCTGGCCCATGTCCAAGGTAAGCTGGGCGCATCCCACGGGAGCTGACGAAAAGGACAACGGATTTGACTATCCTCCTCTCGGCGCATGGAGCAAGGAAATTGCTACAAACAACATTGAAAAGTATATGCAGGCTGCAGGAGTTTCCGCAGGCGACTCCGACCTCAAGGTCAAGTTCACCATCGCAGGCTCCAGCCTTCAGGACCACCCCACTTACAAGGTATTCAGAGACGCGGCATCACTTCTTAACGAGCTCGGTTGGGACGTTGAAGTAGTTTGCGATACACAGGCTCTCACAAAGATCAACACAGGTGCTCTCGAAGTATGGGCGGCTGCATGGTCTTCTGCACTTGACCCTGACCTTTACCAGGTATATCACAAGGATTCCACAGCAACAAGTACACTTGCATGGGGTTACAACTACCTCAAGACAAGCGGCACCTCCGAAGAGCTCAAGATCCTCGACGACCTCAGTGAGCTTATCGACGAAGCTCGTGAAACAAACGACCAGGAAGAACGTTCCGAGCTCTACAAGGAAGCAATGGAAGAGATCCTCGACCTTGCTATCGAGCTTCCCGTATACCAGAGAAGCGTGCTTTACGCATTCAACTCTAAGGTGATCTCTGCTGAAAGCCTTCCCACAGAGGACGAAATGAATCCCTTCTCCTCACCCCTCGACAGAATTTGGGAAATCGAATTTGCTAACTGATAATATCTGGAGTAACAAATGTTTAAGTATATCTTAAAAAGACTTCTGATGTCCGTGCTTATTCTGCTGGGCGTTTCCATGATAATCTACTTCCTTATCAGACTCATGCCCGTTGACTTTATCCAGGATAAGATCAACGCTATAAACCAGGGCGGTGCGACTGTAAGTGAAGAAACGGTAAATGCCATGTACGAAATGTACGGACTGGGAGATGACAGCTTTCTCGGCATTCTCAAGGGTTATTTCAGCTGGCTCGGCGCCCTTGCGACCTTTGACCTTGGAACAAGCTTCGTTTACGGTATCCCCGTAGCGCAGGTCATCTTCGAACACATGGGCATATCCTTTGCAATTGCCCTTATTGCAACAATTTTTGAATTTCTTATTGCGATCCCCCTCGGTATCACAGCGGCTACACATCAGTACAGCTTCCGTGACTACCTTGTAACAGTTCTCGTAATGATAGGCATATCCCTTCCTTCCTTCTTCTTCGGACAGATGCTGAAGGATGTGCTTGCCCTGAAGCTGGGCTGGTTCCCCGCATCGGGTCTCGTAAATGCGACTGCCTCCTTTACGGGCGCAGAACTGCTTCTCGACTATGTAAGACACATGTTCATCCCCATTCTCACCATCGTAATACTCAGTATCGGTGCGAGAATGAGAATGACAAGAACTAACATGCTTGAAGTAATGAATTCCGACTATATCCGTACCGCCCGTGCGAAGGGCCTTAAGGAGAGCGTTGTAATCAATAAGCACGCGTTCCGCAATACGCTTATTCCCCTTGTAACCTCTCTTGCAGGACTTCTTCCTTCGCTCTTCTCAGGTGCGATCATAACCGAGCAGGTCTTTGACCTGCCCGGTATCGGTAACATAGCTCTCGATGCCATGAACAGAGGTGATATCCCCTTCATTATGGGATACAACATGTTCCTTGCGCTCCTGAGCGTTATCGGGGTCCTTCTTGCCGACCTTATGTACGGCCTCGTTGACCCCAGAGTTAAGCTTGGGTAATAAGGAGGTATCTTCAAAATGGAAAACGTTACAGAAAAAGAAGTAATTGAAGCGTCCGCGCCTCAAGCGAGCGCAGAAGACACTGAAGTGCCTCTTGACAAAAACGTGCGTCTCATGTCTCCCACAAGAATGGTAGTACGCAGATTTTTCCGTTCAAAGCTCAGTATCGTAGGCCTTATCATGGTTGTCGGACTTTTCCTGTTCAGCTTTGCAGGCCCCCTTATCTACACCGAATGGGGTGAGATCGAGCTTGACGAAAGCGGTAAGACAGAGTACTCTGTTTCAGAGACCTCGTACACAGTGGACGGCAAGGAATACACAGTCCGTCAGACGACTGAAAAATCCCTCAAGGACAACTTCCTTGCTCCCCCCTCCTCCGAGCACATCCTCGGAACGGATAACGAAGGCTACGACATATTCGTAAGACTTATGTACGGCGGAAGGATTTCTCTTATCGTAAGCTTTATCGCCGTATTCCTCATCACTATCCTCGGCGTTATCATGGGCGGTATTGCAGGCTTCTTCGGCGGAGCCGTTGACAATATCATCATGCGTCTGTGCGATATACTTATCTGTCTCCCCGGTATTCCGATCCTTCTTATCATCAGTACAATTCTTGATGCGTCCGAGATCGATGCCAAGTACCGTATCTATCTTCTCATGATCTACCTCACCTTCATTTCATGGCCCGGCACGGCAAGACTTGTAAGAGGTCAGATCCTTTCGCTCCGTGAGCAGGAATATATGGTAGCGGCAGAGGCTATGGGCTACTCTGTATCAAGAAAGATATTCAAGCACCTCGTTCCCAACGTAATGCCTCAGCTTATCGTTTCCATGAGTCTGAGCCTCGGTAGTATGATCCTGTACGAAGCTACACTTTCATACCTTAACCTGGGCGTAAAGGCTCCCTATGCGGCATGGGGTACTATGATAAACATTATTTCCACAAACCAGGATATCCTTCAGAACCATCTGAACGTATGGGTACCTGCGGGCGTATGTATCGTAATTGCCGTTCTCGGATTTAACTTTATCGGTGACGGCCTGCGTGACGCCCTCGACCCCAAAGCAAGGAGGTAATTTGTAATGGCTAAGAATAAGAATTACCTTTCGGGCAGAGAGGTCCGCGCCATCGCCAAGGAAAATGCCAAGGTGATGAAGCGCCTCGAGGCAGAGAAGTACCGTAAATGCGAGGAGTCCGAATATCTGACACAGATGAAGGACCCCGAAAATATCCTTGAAATTGATGAGCTTCACACCTACTTCTTCACGGAGCAGGGTGTTGTTAAGGCAGTTAACGGAGTATCCTTCAATATTCCCAAGAACTCAACTGTCGGCGTTGTAGGCGAATCCGGTTGCGGTAAGTCCGTAACAAGTATGTCCGTTATGAGACTTCTTCAGGGTCCCACAGGTCAGATATACTCAGGCGAGATCCGCTTCAATGCAAAGAAAAACGGCGAGGAAAAGGTCTTTGATATAGCAAAGATGCCCATGGGCGATATACATAAGATACGCGGCGACCAGATCGCCATGATCTTCCAGGAGCCCATGACCTCCCTTAACCCCGTATTCACCATCGGTCAGCAGCTTGATGAGGTCACCTTCATCCATAACCCCGAGGCAACAAAGGAGCAGGCGAAGGAAAAGTCCATCGAAATGCTCAACCTCGTAGGTATCGCGATGCCCGAGCGTGTATACAACGCATTCCCTCACGAGCTTTCGGGCGGTATGCGCCAGAGAGTAATGATATCAATGGCTCTTGCAAGCAGTCCCCGTCTCATTATCGCGGACGAGCCCACAACAGCTCTTGACGTTACCATCCAGGCACAGATACTCGACCTGCTTCGTGATCTTAAAACAAAAATTGACGGCTCCATCATGCTTATCACCCATGACCTGGGCGTTATAGCGGAAATGGCTGACTACGTAGTAGTTATGTACGCAGGCAAGGTAATAGAGCAGGGAACCGTGCAGGAGATCTTCCACGATCCCAGACACCCCTACACCATCGGTCTTCAGAAGTCAAAGCCTACTCTGAATTCCGACAGTGACACTCTCTTCAATATCCCCGGTAACGTACCTAACCCCGTCAATATGCCGAACTACTGTTACTTTAAAGAAAGATGCTCAAGGTGTATCGAAAAATGCTCGGGCGACTACCCCTGTATGGTTCAGGTCAGCCCCACTCACTTTGTAGCATGTCACCTTTACGGAGAGGGGGATACGAACAATGGCTGATGAAAAGATCGTAAACACAGTCGAAGACTATGACCCCGAGGCAATACTTGAGGTAAGAAACCTCAGAAAATGCTTCCCCATAAAGAAGACCTTTACAGGTAAGGTGACACAGGAGCTGGTTGCCGTTGACGACGTTTCCTTCAAGCTGAAGGCAGGCGAAACTCTCGGTATCGTAGGTGAATCCGGATGCGGTAAGACCACTCTCGGACGAGCTATCCTCAAGCTCCATCAGCCCACAAGCGGCAGAATTATATTCGAAGGTAAGGATATTACCGATTATAAATCCGCTGAAATGAGAGAGATCCGAAAGAAGATGCAGATAATCTTCCAGGACCCCTATTCGTCACTTCCTCCCAGAAGTACCGTAGGCGGTATCCTCTCCGAGCCCGTAAGCGTTCATCATATCGTTCCCAAGAGCGAGGAAAAGGCATACGTGCTCGACCTCATGGCAAAGTGCGGTCTCCGTGATTACTACTACGAGAGATATCCCCATGAATTTTCGGGCGGTCAGCGTCAGAGAATTTGTATTGCCAGAGCTCTTTCGGTAAATCCCAAGCTTGTTATCTGTGACGAGCCCGTATCGGCTCTCGACGTTTCCATTCAGGCGCAGATAATCAACCTTCTCAAACAGCTTCAGGAGGATATGAACCTGACTTACGTGTTCATTTCCCATGACCTGTCAGTTGTAAAGTTTATCTCCGATAAGATCGGCGTTATGTACCTCGGCTCCATGGTGGAATTCGGAACAAAGGAAGAGATATTCGCAAATCCTCTTCACCCCTATACACAGGCACTGTTCTCTGCAATTCCTCAGCCCGATCCCGACGTGAAGATGAACAGAATTATCCTCAAGGGCGACATTCCGTCCCCCGCAAATCCCCCCAAGGGATGCCGTTTCCATACACGCTGTCCTCATGCAACGGATATCTGTAAGGAAAAGACACCCGAATATAAGGACTACGGCG
This sequence comes from Oscillospiraceae bacterium, assembly GCA_015063695.1. Classification (GTDB taxonomy): domain Bacteria; phylum Bacillota; class Clostridia; order Oscillospirales; family CAG-272; genus RUG14199. The sequence goes on along the minus strand of SVTQ01000015.1, from coordinate 31,544 downwards.
ACGGACACTGTGCCGCTTGTCACTTGCTTGAAAACAAATAATATAAAGCAGAGGCCTTTCTATGAGTGAAAAAAAACGAAAAAAAGAAAAAGTCGTGTATATTGACGACGGCAGAACTATTGCCGATATGTCGAACGTGACGGGTGCAGGCAGACTGCAGCTGCCGGGGCGTTCAGCATACCGTCCCGCTCCCCGTGTGAGGGACGTGCTCAGAACCTATTTCAGCGCGGTGAGAATGATGTTTCTTCCCATGCTCGTGGTCATAGGATTTATAGCGGCGGCATTTCTTATCGTTTCGCTCATCTTTTGGCTGTTGTGATAAGAACTCGTTTAACTACAAAAATAGCCTTTAACTATTCTTAAATATGTAGGAGAAGACATGAAAAAGAACAAGAAAAATATTGCAGCCGAAGCTGAACAGGAAACAAAAGAAACAGTTTCCGCCGAAGCTGTAAATGAAGAAGCAAAGGATGCGGCAAAGGAAGAAGCAGCAGAAGCGGCAGAAGCAACCGAAAAGGTAGAAGAAGCGGCGGAAGCGGCAGAAGAAGCCGGCTCCGAAGAAAAGAGCTCCGACGAAGCTGAAAACACAGAAGCTTCCGAGGAAAAAGAAGAAAAGAAAAAGAGTAAGAAGCCCCTTATCATCACTGCCTGCATAGTTGCGGCTCTGGTGGTTCTCGGCGCTCTTGCCGCTGTATTCGGCGGTAAGCTCTTCGGCGGCGAAGGCGGCTTCGGCGGCGAAGCAAACGAAGGCGGCGAAAAAGTTACTTACTCCGTAAGCATTGAAACTATCGGCGGAATGGCTCTTTCCGAGATCGACGTATACGTTTACGCCGATAACACTCTTGCCGACATGAAGGACCTTGCAAAGACAAACAGCGAAGGTAAGGTCACCTTCAATCTCCCCGAAAAGGAAGGCTACGCTATCGTTCTCGCAAGCGTTGCAAAGGGTTATGCGGTTGAAGAAAGCTACGCATTTGACGGAACAAACGCAAATATCGTGCTCACCTCCTCCCTCGTTACCGACGAGGACCTCTCCACAGCACAGCTTGGCCTCGGTGACGTAATGTACGACTTCACTCTTATGACTCCCGATGATAAGGAAATAAAGCTCTCCGATATCCTTAAGGAAAAGGAGCTTGTTGTTCTTAACTTCTGGTACACCACGTGCTCATGGTGTATGGAAGAGTTCCCCCTTATGAACGAGCTTTATAAGGAATATAATGAAAACGTTGAAATAATCGCTCTCAACCCCCTCGAAGACAATGCCGTAGTAAAGGGCTTTAAAAATCAGTACAATTATGATTTTGAGCTGACAGCTTGTCCTTCCTCCTGGTCAAACACCTTCAGCGTAACAGGTTACCCCACGTCCGTATTCGTTGACCGTTACGGTGTTATCTGTCTCGTTGAAGCAGGCGCTATCACAAGTAAGCGTCCCTGGGTATGTGCATTCGACCACTTTACGGCAGAGAAGTATGAGCAGAAGCTCTGCGCAGGCGGCATCGGCGACCTCGTAACACAGATAAAGCCCAATGTTGAAATGCCTTCAAGCGAAGACATTGCCAAGACTATCAATAAGGGTGACATCAAGGTTACCTACCGTCCCGAAACAGAGGACGAAAATGCAGAATACATCTGGCCCTTCATCATCGGTGAAAAGCTGGGTCAGTCCTGTATGTATGCTCCCAACAAGGGAATTGACGATTCCTATGCTATCATGTACGCAGACGTTGAGCTCAAGAAGGGCCAGGCAGTCGGCTTTGACTACCTCACCTCCACAGAGCGTCTTTGCGACGTGCTCTACGTTATCGTAGATGATGAAGATATCTTCCAGATCTCCGGTACGTCCGATCCCGAAAAGTGGCAGACCTGCTATCCCGTTGTTGCCGAAGAAGACGGCACTTATGAGATCGCTCTCTGCTTCCTCAAGGACAGTGACGGCGCAGAAGGCGACGATACCGTATACGTTGACAACATGAGAGTTGTTGATGCGTCTGAGATCGACGTTGACACATATCTTCCCAGATATGCGGCAAAGGAAACCGACGAAGGCTTTGAATATGCAACGATAGTATATAACGAAAACGACGGTTACTACCACGTAGGCACTGCAGACGGCCCCCTCCTTCTTGCTGACCTTATGAACTTCACTCCCTTTGATGAAGAAAGATCCGTTCAGGATATCGTTTACTCAGGCGATGCGGATAAGGACGGTGTAAGCCTTTATAACAAGGTTGAAGAAGGCGGCCTCGGAATGGTCAAGTACTTCTCCTATGCCTCCAACTCCACAATTCAGGGTGTCTGCACCGTAACCAAGGAGCTCGCTGAAATGCTGAAACAGGTAGGCGAGGTTGCAGGCTTCGGTGAAGAGAACGAATGGATGAAGATCTGTAAGTACTATGAGGTTTACGGACCGAACGGTACACATCTTCAGGACCCCATCAAGGGCCTTGCACCCTTCTGTGCATTCACAACGGTAGAAGGCAAGGACGTTGAGTCCAACCATTTCTATTATGACAGAGCTATCATTCCCCGCGGTCTCATGAGTGAATTTATTCCCGAAAAGACCGGCGTATACCGTTTCACCTCCAAGAGTGATTATCAGGACGGTATAGAAGCATGGATCTTCAATGCTGCAGGTGAGAATATCTATACCTACGAGCATAGCGAGAGAATGCACACCGACCTTATCAACTGCTCCGTTGTTTACTACATGGAAGCAGGTACTCCCTACTACATCAATATGGCTTACTGGGACGTTTACCAGACAGGTACTATCTACTACGACGTTGAATATCTGGGTGAGTCCATCGACCTCTTCCGTGCAGCAGCTCCCGGTTACTTCACCTATGATACAAACGCAACGGGCGATGCTATGTACGATATCATCACAGGCGGTATCACTCCCGTTCTCGGTGCTGACGGATACTATCACGATAAAGACCACGGCAGCATCATTTACGCTGACTTCACAAGTGTAACGGCTATATTCAGCCAGTCCATCGTAGAAATGATCGAAATGGGCGGCTTTGACTTCAGTAAGTCTGAAACAGACGGCGAAATTCTCGCATACCTCAGACAGAATGATAACGACGTAGAAAAGACCAACGAATATCTCAAGAAGCTCTGGGGCGACGAGTACGACCTGAATGCTGAAAACTATCAGCTTGAAGACATATTTGCAGGCCGTTACCACGGTACGGGCGAAGACTATACTGAAGCTATCAAGGCTTATCTGCCTATGATAGATAAGTCTCTCACCGAAAAGGACGGATGCGTACCCGTTGACGAAAAGCTTGCAGAGATCCTTCAGAAGTTTATGAGCAAGTACACCTTTGAAGACGTTGAAAATTCCTGGCTGAAGATCTGCTTCTACTACGACCAGATCGGTCCCAACAACTGATTTTCGGTATAATAGTACAGGAAAGTCCGTCTCCGTGCGAAGCCAAGGCTTCGCGCGGAGCGGTGCAGATCATTTCAAATCGGAAGGTAGGTTGTGAAAATGAAAAATAAAAAGTTAAGACTCTTTGCGCTTATGATCTGTGTGATCATGTGTGCAGTCACGGTGCTGACCTCCTGCGCAGGAGGTAGTAAGGAGTATAAAATTACAGTTAAGGATGCAATGGGCACACCTTACGGAAGCGGCATCGTCGTTCAGCTTATGAAGAACGGCGAAAAGGCAGGTATGCAGGCGTGCAACGAGAGCGGGGAAGCGTTAATTACTCTTCCTGCAGGTGAATACGGTGTTAAACTTGCTTTTACAGACTCCGAAGCCGCATATCATTATAATGAAGAGCTGACGGTTTCCGCAAAGGAGCCTGAGCTCGAGGTCATTATGGCAAAAAAAGTAACGGGCGAAGCTGAGGCTCTCACCGCAAAGGGCGAGGAGCATGATGCTTACGCCATCAGTGAAGGCTGTACCTACGTAGAGCTTGAAGGCGAGAGAAGCTATCTTCTCTATACCCCCAAGACGGCAGGTAACTATAAGTTCTCCGTTATCGAAGGCGATGCTTCCATCGGTTACTACGGCGCACCCCACTTTGTTCAGGAAAACAATCTTTCCGAAACGGTTGACGGAGCCTTCACGATTTCTATCAGCGCAAGCATGATAGGTACAGGCGGCGGCGGAACCTCCGTATTCGTTCTCGGTCTTGATAAGGCAGAGAGCGAAAGCTGTGTCGTTGTTATTGAACGCATCGGCGATGCACTCAAGACCATCGAAGACGAGCCCTGGACTATCTATAAAAAGACGGTCGAGCTTAAGGAATACGTTCTTCCCGAAGGCTATAAGATAGGTGAATTTGATCTTACCGCGGCAACAGACGCGTATAAGTTCGTTATGAACGAAAAGGACGGCTTCTATCACCTTGACAGTGCAGACGGCCCCCTCGTTCTCGTCCGTCTTGCAGAGGATTGCGATTATATCGCATGCTTTAAGACGATACTTGACCGTTCAGGCGTATCGAGATATTTCTTCAAGGAAGACGGCACTCTTGAAGAGAAGGTTAGCTATTCCGAATGTCTGCTTGAATATATTGATTACGTAGACGAAAAGGAAGGTGTTTATCCCCTCACTGAAGATCTTAAGCACATCATTCAGCAGAGAGGCGAATACGTTGGCTGGTGGGATGTTGAGTCCGCAGGCTACATCTTCAAGGACGAAAACAACGTAAACATTTCAACCATCAATCCCGATATAGCATGGCTCCTCATGTGCTGCTATCTCGAAGGTTAACTGAATTATGTTTAAAAAGAATAATTTAAAGAGAATGCTCGGTGCCGTACTTTTGGTACTGACAGTTCTACTCCTGCTTTCATTTGCAGGCTGTGACAAAAAGCCTGTGAATGCAGAGCCTGTTGAGTACAGCGTAACCGTTATGACGGAAGGCGGTATGCCCTTCGGAAAGCTTATGCTGTACGTACACGGCGACAAAGAAAAAACAGACCTTGTATGGGCGGGAGAAACCGACAAGGAAGGAAAAGCGACCTTCACGGCACCCGCGGCGGAATACTTTCTTTCCTTCAAGGACGCGCCCGAAGGCTACGCCGCAGAAGAACCCTATACAGTTTCAGCAGGGGATACGAATATTGCTCTGAAGGCTGTTATAAAAGACGGCGGCATTGATGAAGCAGTCTTCAAGCGGGGAAGTATTATCCGCGATTTTGCCGTGACCGTTGACGGCAAGGAGTACAGGATATCAAGCCTTCTTGAAGAAAAGAAAGCAGTCGTTCTCAACTTCTGGTTTCTTAACTGCGGCCCCTGCAGAAGCGAGTTCCCTCACATGCAAGCGGCTTATGAAAAGTATTCCGACAAAATAGAGCTTCTTGCTCTCAACCCTTATGACGGAACAGAGAGCGAGGTTGCAGACTTTGCAAAGGATAACGCACTTACCTTCCCCATGGCAAAGTGCGGCGAGGAATTTGCCGCCGCTTTTGAGCTTACGGCATACCCTACCACGGTGGTCGTTGACCGCTACGGTATGATAGCCTTCGTAGAAAAGGGCGCAATTCCCGAAGCCGAAACTTTTGAAAAGCTCTTCGCTTATTTTACTTCCGACGATTACACACAGAAAATAATCCGTAGTTTAAGTGATATTGAAAATTAATATATAAAGAAAGGATATCACCATGAAAAATATTATGAGAATTCTTGTACTTGTTCTTGCTCTCACAATGGTATTCTCTCTCTTTGCATGTGCAAAGGACGGAAACGGTGACGAAACAAAGGACCCCGAGACACAGGACGTTCAGGACACAAAGGACACTGAAAAGGAAACCGAGAACCATACAGGAACAGAAGCTCCTGCCGAATTCAAGGTAACTGTCAAGGACCAGGACGGAAACGTTGTTCCCGGCGTTATGGTTCAGATCTGTAAGGATGCCTGCATCCCCGCAAGAACAGGCGATGACGGCGTTGCAACCTTCGTTATCGCAGAGATCACAAGCGAGCATAAGCTCTCCGTAATGAGCGCTCCCGAAGGCTATACCTTCTCCGACGAAGAGATCTATCTTGAAGACGGAGCTACAGAGTACACCCTCGAGATCACAAAGGCAGCCGAGTAATCGGTAGGTTGAGGAAAAAGCTATGAAGAAAAACAGTCTTATAACACTTCTTCTCTCTCTTGTTCTTGCTTCAGTTCTTCTGTTTACACTTACCTCCTGCGGTAAGACGGAAACTCCCGAAGAACCTGATGACACCGAAACCAACCTCGAAGAAGTAACTGGCGAAGAAGATACGACAGAAGAAGCCGAAACCTTCGAGCAGGAGATATTCGGACAGGGAACCGAAAGCGATCCCTACCTTCTGACCCCCGTTGATATGGCGGCAACAACAATGGAAATTCCCGCAGGCGGTTCTGCGTTTTACGCTGTCTACCGCGTCGGCGGAAAGGTGTTCACAATTAACGACGCAGATGCTTACGTTATCTGTGACGGCACTACCTATAACGCTGAAAATGGCGTTGTAACCTTCAAGGTTCCCGAAGCTCTTGCAAGTGAGGCTGTTCTTTTCCAGATAGGAAATAACGGCAGCGCGGCAAAGTCCTTTAAGATCGAGCTTTCTTCCGTTCCCGGAAGCTTTGACGCTCCCGTAAAGGTTGAAGCTCTCGACGGCGACGTAACGGTAAGCATTCCCGAGGGAACAACTCAGGGCTACAACTACGTTTACCTTGCGGCGCAGGCAGGTACCATCCGTTTCTACATGACTTCAAGTGTTGAAGCAGGTATGACCGTTGACAGAGTAAGAAACGAAAGCGAAGTTATCCAGTTTGCAATGGACGAGGAAAAGGTCGATGCTGAAGGTAAGCCTTTCATCGAGGTTGAAGTTGAAGAAGGCGATGAGCTCAGAATTAACGTTTCAGCTATCCCCAACAAACGCGGCAAATACCCTGCAGTTGACATAACCTGGAATGCAACCTTCTCTGAATGACCAAAAACTATTGATATTACCGATCCAGTGTGGTAAAATATGATCAGAAAGATATTTTACTACATAATAAACGGAGGAAACTATGAAGAATTTTATGACAAAAATGCTTACTCTTGTTATCGCTCTCGTTCTCGTAGCGTCTCCCATGGCAGTTTTTGCCGAAGAGGGTGTGACCTATGAAGTGGGCGCGGCGCTTGAAGTCGGCACGAAAACATACGAGGTATGCGGTCTTGAATATACCGTTTATACCTTTGAGCCTGCTGAAACAGGTAAATATACCATTACCTCTTCAAACAGCGTTCTCGGTATAGTAAGCTATAACGGCATGTGGGCAACTGTTGAACCTGCAGCTGCAACAGTAACTGAAAGCTCCATCGTCTGGGAATGTAATTCTGTGGGCCAGGGCATCTGGGTAGCAGCGCTTTCCAAGGACGGCGGAGTAAGCATTTCCGTTGAAAAAGAGCATATTGAAATCATCACACAGGAAACAAGACACTACGAAAACAAGGTAAAGCCCACAGCATTTACCTTTGACGGTGATGAATCAAAGCTTGAATACGTTGACGTTTTCGACGGTAGCAAGGACAAAGCGTCTCTCGGTAAGGACGGATATTACCACCTTGGCGATGCAAACGGCCCCAGACTTTTCGTAAGTCTTAACGACCCCATGATGAGCTTCTACAGCATGAGAGAGCCCGGTCAGCTTGCCGCTATCGTTAAAAATCCCGACGGCTCCGTTGCTTACAAGGTTGACTATAACTCCGCATTCGATGAATACTGGGCATGCGTTTCAAACGTAACAGTTGACGGAACAGCAACAGCTCTCTATCCTCTCACAGACGACCTTATCGTTATTATCAAGAACATAGCAGGTCACCACGGTTGGTTCAAGGAAGACGGTTGGCTTAAAGACGTTGACCCCGAGGACGGATGGATGTTCGCTTGTATGTATATCGAAGGCGAAGCGTTTGAAGGCAACGAGCTTGAAGACGGTCCCAAAGATGACGATGATTTCAAGGATGAGATCATAGATGAAGGCGGCAAGGGCGGCGTTACCGAAAACTCCCCCACAAGCTCTCCCGCAACAGGCACAAACAACAATACGAATACCCCCGGCGCAGGAAATAACACTGCTCACCAGACAGGTGATAACGCAGTAGTTCTCGCAGTTGCAGCTCTCGCAGCAGTTGCAGTCCTCGCGGCAGCAGTTCTTTTCGTAAGAAAGAAAAAGAACACAATGAGCTTCTGATAAGCTGAAATGAATAAAATGCACGGCATCGAAAGGTGCCGTGTCTTTTTGTGCTTAAAGCCATTTGCCCTTGTGTTTTTTCTCACTTTATGGTACAATTAATACAGCAGTTATATAATAAACGAGGATATGATTTTGTATTACGTATATATTTTGCGGTGTGGGGACGATACTCTCTATACGGGAATTACCACAGACCCCGAAAGGCGCATAAGAGAGCATATTTCTGGCGGTAATAAATGCGCGAGGTACACGAGAAGCCATCCGCCGAAAAGGGTGGAAAAGGTGTTTGAAACGGACTCAAAGAGCGCCGCCTCTGCCCTTGAATACAGAATAAAAGAGCTCCCGAGAAAAAAGAAGGAAAAGCTTATTGAAAGCGGAAGACTTGAAGACTTTTTTGCAGGAAAGCTCGAAACGGCGGAATATATGACTTGTGACGGTGAATTTATATCATATCTCAACAGAATTTTTGAAGCCGAAGGCTGATACCATAATAAACGGAGAGAGAAAAATGGAAAAGAAAATACCCGTGATACTCGATACAGATATCGGAAGCGACCTTGACGATTCCTGGGCGCTTGCCCTTCTTCTCAAATGCCCCGAGCTTGATCTGAAGCTTGTGACCACCGAAGAGGGGGACGCTGTTTATAAAGCAAAGCTATGCGCGAAAATGCTCTCCGCCGCAGGGCGCGAGGACGTTCCCGTAGGACTTGGAATTTCAACCTTTGCGGACGTTTCAAATATTGCCGACTGGGTTGAGGACTATGACCTTGCATCTTACCCCAACGTTATCGAGGACGGAGTTCAGGCGATAATAGATACGGTGATGTCAAGCGAGGAAAAGGTTACGATCCTTGCCATCGGCCCCTTCAAGACCTTGGCGGCGGCAGTGGAGAAGGAGCCCCGTATCATGGAAAATTCAAAGATACTCGGCGTTTGCGGAAACATCTATAACGGTGCCTCCGCGGAGTATAACTGGTATCACGTTCTCGGAAGCGAGGCGAATATCAGAGCTGACCTTGATGCTTACAGACGTACAATGGAAAGGGAAGGCTGGGAAACTGAAATGGTGCCCCTTGACCTTACGGGAAATCTTTATCTTGCTCCCGAGCTCTACTCAAAGATCGAAGAAAAACGCCGCAGCGACCCCCTTATTGCCGCCCTCATGGAGAGCTGTGAGGTGTGGTATAAGAATACGAACTTCAACTTTTACGGACAGAGTTCCTGCCTCTTTGATACCGCAGGAGTATACGCGGCGTTCACCCATGAAAACATGGAATATCAGATGCTTCCCATAAAAGCGACGGACGAGTCTCTCACCCTCATAAACTTCAAAGAGGGAAAGGCTATGAACGTTGCTATAAGATGGTACGAAAAAGCGAAGTTCTACGAGTTCCTTGTGGAAAGACTTTGCGCGGAGCTCTGATAAACCTATAAGTATATTTGAGCAAAAAACTGTATACTCAAGGTGCTCTGAATAAAAACAACAAAAAAGAAAGGAGAATAATATGAGCGACAACAAAGGAATGCGCCTTCTTAAGAAGAGTAAAAAGGGGCTGCTTCGCGCTGTTTTCAGCCGCGTGGGGCTCATATCTATTCTCCTTATAGTGCAGTTCGGGCTCCTTGTCCTCGGCTTCTGGGAGTTCGGTAAATTCTATCCACATTATTTCGGAAGCTCCGTTGTGTTGACTGTTGTGATGCTTTTGTTTCTTTTCAGCAGTAAGCTCGGAGCTTCGGCAAAGCTGACGTGGACGGTGATAATCACTTTGCTTCCCGTTTTCGGGGCGCTCCTTTATCTCTATACCGCAAGCGACGCGGGTCACAGAGCGCTGAAAAGGGCGGTGACTTCAAAGATAGAGAGCACAAAAAGTATTCTTGAGGATAATACAGAGACACTTTCTGAGCTTGAAAAAGAGAACGAGGGCGCGGCTTCCCTTGCAAAATACCTTAACAGAACAGGTTGCCAGCCCATATATAAAAACTGCGAGGTCACCTATTTCCCCCTTGGAGAGGATAAATTCAAAAGCCTTCTTTCGGAGCTTGAAAAAGCGGAGCACTTCATATTTATGGAGTATTTCATTGTGGAAGAGGGAACGATGTGGGGACAGGTCCTTGAGATACTTGCAAGGAAAGCGAGAGAGGGAGTTGAGGTGCGCCTTATGTACGACGGCACCTGCGAGTTTTTCCTCCTTCCCCGTGACTATCCCGAAAAGCTCCGCGCTCTCGGCATAAAATGCAAGGTCTTTTCAAAAATAACACCCTTCGTTTCCACTCACTATAATTACCGTGACCACCGCAAAATAGTCGTTATAGACGGACACACAGCGTTTACGGGCGGAGTAAACCTTGCCGACGAGTATATAAACGAAAAAATACGCTTCGGTCATTGGAAGGATACCGCTGTCATGGTGAAGGGCGAGGCGGCTGCGAGCTTTACTCTCATGTTTCTCCAGATGTGGACTGCGGGAGAGCGGAAGATCGATACCGTGCCTTATCTGAACGTTACCGCATCGTCGGGAGAGCATACGGGCTACGTTATCCCCTTCGGCGACTGTCCTCTTGATTCCGATAAGGTGGGCGAGAGGGTGTATATGGATATCATAAACCGCGCCACGCGCTACGTCCATATTATGAGCCCCTATCTTATCCTTGACGAGGAAATGGAAAATACGCTGAAGTTTGCCGCTGAAAGGGGAATGGAGGTAGTTCTTATCCTGCCGGGAATTCCCGATAAAAAGATACCCTTTGCCCTTGCAAAGACCCATTATATATCCCTTCTCGGCGCAGGAGTGAGGATATATGAATACACTCCGGGTTTTGTTCATGCAAAGTTAGTGTCAGCCGACGGAAGGGAAGGTATGGTGGGAACCATAAACCTTGACTATCGAAGCTTTTATCACCATTTTGAATGTGCCCTCTATATGTACGGCACACCCTGCCTTTCGGATATCGAGAAGGACTTCGCCCAAACATTGACGAAATGCCGCGAGGTCACCCCGAAAACAGTAAAAAAAGAAAATCTGCTCGTTAAAATAACAGGCTTTCTCCTTAAATTCTTCGCACCGCTGCTGTAAAACAAAATCCCGTGCAACGGATTTTTCCGTGCACGGGATTTTGTTGTGCTCTGCATGATCTCCAAACGAATTTAATCTGAAGCTCCTTGGTATTTAAATTCTATCGTCTTTTCATCATAGTCTTGGGAATACATACAATACTCAAGATACTTGACGTACAGTGTGCGTTCTCTTATTGCAATACGGTAATTATAAGCATGCTCATAAGGGTAGATACTGCCAAGATGCACGTCATAGTCATAGGTTAGATTATTAAAAATATCGAAGGTGAGATCATATTCTTCTTTGATGTTCTTTTTCCATTCATCCTGAAGCTTTGAAAAAGCATCCTTATCGTCCTCGCTCAGAAGACTAATAAAGCTCTCGAAGGAATAGTCTAACTCATCAAGCCAGATATCGGCATATCTGTATTCTCTCTCTGTTTCATCAGATAATTGATCGTATTGAGGTTCCGCTAAATATGCGGCATCTATGGGGTTATCTTCTATCAGTGACAAAAAGGTTTCTTCGCCCTCTGTCGTGAATGAAGTAACACGATCATTTGTTGAAATCGTGTCTGAACGGTCATAATCTGCTTCAACTTCTATATGAATCGCAGATAGAGCCATGATCTTTTGATAAATTTCATCAGTCGGAGAAGCTTCGGAGATTATGCTTAAATGATTTATATTAGCGGGAGAATCGGGTGAAACTTCATTGACAAAGTTATAAGTACCAATATAGATGTCTCCGTTTTCGTTTATGAAATATATTTGCGTATGTTCGTCGGCAGGAACAAAATTCATTACGTAAACGTCATATTTGCCCGATATTAAAATGTCCTCGTCAGCTTCAACGAATCTTTCTATAGCTTTTGTTATATTGGTTTTCCACGCTTCATTTTTTTCACCATAATCTGGCGTTCGAGTCTCATCAATATGCATTCTGTATTTTCCAAGAAAGATAATGTCATCTGAATCTTCAGAGTTATATTTTTCCAATCCGTTTTCAGCTATATAGTAACCGGAGTATATCTGAGACTGCAAACCTTCCGGAGTACAGAGAAATCCGAAGAAATAATATAAATTCTCATCCGTAAAGTTCAATTGGGGATAGGGAATATTGTGAATTATCATTTCAATCAAATGAAGAGATTCTGTACCGTTCATTTTATGGTGATAATAAACCGAATATTCGATGTCTTTTTTTAACAGTATATCAGAGTTTGAAAAAGCAAATTCTGATTCTGAATCATTTCTGAAATAATAAATCTCCGTATTAATCGATGATAAAAGCATTTCATTAATCTTTTTAGGAGTATACGCATTTCCCTCTATTTCAATTGTTTCAACAGAAGCCGCTTCGATCAATTCGGAATCAAATTCTTTTGTGAAATTTATTTCCGAAGTACACCCACATATTAAAAGCAAGCAGATACAACATATTATCGTAATAATTGAATATTTTTTCATCTTGCTTCTCCTATCTTTTTTAGTTTGTGATCCAAGTTACCTGCGTACTTCAAATTGGATTTTTTGGAATCAAGACAAAGAACCTCACTTGCATTACTGCTTGGTCACGGACAGTATCTTTACTTCGCCGTTTTCCGTTGCTCTCATTTTAATAGTAACGCAGACGGTTTCATCATTGATAGAAACCGTATTGCTTTTTTCATATTCTTCTACATCGACAGTAGAAAATTCAACTTTACAATTAAGCGTTGCAAGTCCGTTTTCTATTGTCAGATTTTCATCACTAATTTTGGGAACGTCGTTTCCGCCCCTTGTCATAGCATAAATGTTGTAGCAATCGGTATTTTCAGTGTCGCTCCATACGGAATCCGTGTCGTCAATAATAATGTCAAAAAGCTCCATAAGACGGTTGTTGACGCGTTCTTTAGGTATGATAATGTTGGAATCTCTCTTTTCGCAGTCATTATAGCAATCTTTATAGTTGCCTTTTTCATCCCTCAATTCATATATGCAAAAATAAGTAATTAAGCTGTCAATGGGAACGGTTTCTGACTGCTCAAAGGTGAATCCCGGTAAAGCCGTGGAGATATATCTTGCTTGCGTTATATATTCTTCGTCGGGTAAGATCGTGCTTGAGTTTAAACCATCCTTCTGTTCACAGCCACCAAAACCTGCAAGGATGATTGCTATCATGAGAAAAACGGATATTTTATTGATGTGTGACATATTTAAACTCCTTTCTGAATTCTCGTTTTATAGATGACAGAGAACACCGCATGATTGCTCCTACGTTAATTTTCTATTCTACTTTATTTTAACAAATGTAGTTTATTTTGTCAATAAATAAAGAACTCTCGAGCTTTGGAAAACTCGGGAGTTCTGCTGTTATTTTATCGTATCGCTGCTGTTAAGCACCATGGTGCTGTAGATAAAGAGCACGTCGGCATTTTTGAAATCGACGAATTTTGAGAGAATGTCGGGGCTTATATATCTTATATCGATAAGTGTTATCTTGGAGTAGCCCTCTGCCATAAGGGGCGCAAGGCTTGAGGAGAAGGAGTCGCGGAACATTATGAGGTGTCCTCCGTCCTCGTTTTCGGGATTTTCCACGGTCACAAGGGAGAGCGGTCCCGCAAGAAACATTTCGTATGGGTCTTTTCCTTTTGCCTTTTCCATATCGTAAACGTAGCTGTCGATGCCGTTCTGGTGGTCAAAGACCCTGAGTTTTTCTATCGTGCCGTTTGTAAGATACCTTATGGTGTCGCCCTCAATGGGGAGCGCCGCCTGACCCGTATAAACGCCGTTGAAGGTCACGTCAAGGGTGTTTTCGGTAAAGTCGCTTCCTGCCGAGGTGCCCATGGCGGAGCACAGCCTTTCTGCAATATCGGTGATAGCCTCCTGCCTCCAGTGGGTGTCGGTGCGGTAAAAATCTTCAAGGGACAAGAGGTCGGATATCTTTATATATTCTGCGAAGTCCATTCTGTCCGAGAACTCTTTTTCAAAGGCCTCGTAGTCAAAGGCGAGATGTCCGCTTTCCTCTGCCATAAAGGCGTTTTTGTCGTTTATTATGGAATAGTAGACCTTGTTCGTTCCGTCAAGATATTTCTCCGTTACGTACTTGAAGCGGCTCGCCGCGCGGTCAAGGGAGCTTTCACTTATGGGGTATTCGACCTTTGAAATATAACCGTCATGAAGATAGATCCCGTTGTTGTCGCCCCTTCTGAAAATACCGAGAGCACTTATAGCTTTTATTGTTCTGAAGGAGTCGCGGAAAGGGAAGCTGTCAACGGAGTATTTTTCAAAATCGCTCATGAATTTCCCGCTGAAAATGCTCTCTGCCGTCACCTCGGGAAACTTTTCAAGGGGACGTCTTTCGCTGACGGAATATTCATCCTTCGGAAGAAAGAGGCAGAGAAGAGCGAAGGTGAAAATGAAGATGCCGAAGGTGATGCAGATAACCGTATTTTTCACTTTGTTGTTCATTTGCATACCTCCTTAAAATCTGAAATAAAGGAACGGGTTAAAGGAGCCGTCCACAAGGAACGCCGTCATGACCGTAAGAAGTCCGAGAAGAAATACGGGCTCGCATACGGCAAGGACAGTCTTTACTCCCTTCACGTCCCAAAGCCTTACGAAAAGCTTCTTGACGAGGGGAGTTGCGCCGATAATGCCGATGATTAGAAGAACTCCGTAATCGGCAAGGCAGTAGAGGGCTTCGGGGGATGCAAGAGGAATTCCGCCTGCGCCGAAAAGTCCGCCGATATCGGAAAATGCCGTTTTCATGTCGGGAGCGTTGAATATAACGAAGCTTATGAGAACGGTCAGAAGTACGTATACGTGGGAAATCACTTTCGATTTCTTTATATACTTTCCGAGCCAGAATTTTTCCACGGTGAGAAATACCGCAAAGTAAAGACCCCAGATAATAAAGTTCCATGCGGCACCGTGCCAGAAGCCCGTCAGCATCCATACCACGAGAATGTTTAAAAGCTGACGGGACGGCTTTACTCTGTTGCCGCCCATAGGGATGTAAACGTAATCGCGGAACCATGAGCCGAGGGACATGTGCCAGCGGCGCCAGAACTCGGAAACGCTTGCGGAAATGTAGGGATAGTTGAAGTTTTCAAGAAAATCAAAGGCGAATATCTTGCCGAGACCTATTGCCATGTCACTGTAGCCCGAGAAGTCGAAGTAGACGTGAAGGGCAAAGGCTACGGCGTAGAGCCAATAGAAAAGAACGGATTTTTCACCCGAGGCTCTGAAAACGTCGCAGAGCTCGCCAAGCTGATTTGCTATGATTATCTTTTTTCCGAGACCGAGAATAAAACGTCTGATGCCCTCTCCTGCCTTTGTGAAGGAGTGCTGTCTGTCACTAAGCTGACGGGCAATATCGGAGTATCTTACGATAGGTCCTGCGATAAGCTGAGGGAACATGGTGACGTAAGCTGCAAGGCTTATGATATTTTTCTGCGAGGGCTCGCCGCGGTAAACGTCAACGGTGTAGCTGATTATCTGGAAGGTGTAAAAGCTGATGCCTACGGGAAGAGCTATCTTCAGAAGCGCCGTATCGGTGCCGAAGACTCTATTGAAGTTATCGATAAAAAAGTCGGTGTACTTGAAGTAAAGAAGGAAAGAAAGGCTCACGGCGACGGAAACGCCGCAAAGTATCTTTCCGACCGTGCGGTCTCTGTATTTTTCGACAAATATACCGAAAACGTAAGCGGCAAGTATGGAAAATGCCATAAGGAATACGTACTTCGGTTCGCCCCATCCGTAGAAGAATAAGCTTGAGAGCAGAATGACCGTATTCTTAAGCTTTTTGGGGGCGGCAAAATACAAAATCAGTACAGCCGGAAGGAAGTAATAGAGAAAGGGAATACTTGAAAAAAGCATTTATATATCCTCGTTAAAATAGCGTTTTAAATTATAGGTGCGGTAGAAAGACCACCGCACCCAACAATTTATTCTTCAGTTCAGCCTGTGATTACTCGGTAATTGCTTCTTCGATGAGGAGAGCAGCACCTTCAAGCTTGAGAGCCGCTGCCTTGAAGTTATCAATGTTCATCTGAGAACCGAAAGCTGTGATAACGTAGCCGTCGAAGCTTACAGCGATAAGAGCTTCGGGTCTGCCGCACATCCACTGTCTGCCGTCAAGGTTTGTCTTGAATGCGTTTGCGAAAGCGGTTGCATCCGTACCCTCTGTGAGGTGGTAAGCTGCGCCTGTGAACATGTTACCGTTCATCATGTGAACGAGAGAAGCCGCGTCGTCAATGTTTGCCGCCTGTGCTGCAGGGAGACCGAGAGCAACGTCCATATCTTCCGTGAGAGTGATGTCGTACTTGCCGGGAACGTCCATTGTCATGTTGCTTGCGTCACCGCCGCCGATTGCGAACTTCTGATCTTCTGCAAAGTTCGCCCAGATGTCGGAGAGGACCTTTACTGCGCCGTCAGCTGCAGCGTTGTTTTCGGAAGCGTTTGTGTCAGCTTCGCTGTCTGCGCTTGCATCGTTTGTATCTGCTTCGTTGTTTTCTGCCTCGTTGTTTTCAGCTTCATTCTGAACGTCGTTACCTTCTGCAGGTGCGTTTGTGTCGTCCTTTGCGCAAGCAACGAGTGCGAATACCATAAGTGTTGCTATGAGAAGAGCGAGAATTTTTTTCATTTTTTGTTCTCCTTATTAAAGAAAAATGTATTTCCGCTTCAGCGGATCCATAGGGGATCTTTCGGATGCCCCGCAGGAATAGAGTATCATATTGAAAAGTTTCTGTCAATACGCTATTTTTTCCATTTTGCGCCGTTTATAATATAAAAAATAAAATTAAAAGCTGGCTTTACGAAGCTTGCGCTTGACATTTTTGCGGTGATGTTGTAAAATAAAATGAATATTTATGTACCGACAAAGTCGGACGCATTTTTGGAGGATTATTATGTCTGAAGCTGAAAAGTTTGTTATGACGGCTGCTGCCGAATTTGATCTCGCAAGCGAGCCCGTATCTTTCTGCCGTTGCAACGCAGGTCACATCAACGATACGTTTTTCGTACAGTGCAAGGATACGGATACACAGTATATACTGCAGAGAGTAAACACCAATATCTTCAAGGACCCCGAAGGTCTTATGGATAATATTTACGGCGTTTGCGAACACGTTAAGAAAAAGGTCATCGCCGACGGCGGCGACCCCGACCGCGAAGTCCGTAAGATAATTCTTACAAAGAGCGGCGACAAGTACTTTATCGACGAAGAAGGCGGATACTGGAGAGCATATCTCTTTATCGACGGCGTTGTTTCGCTCAACGAAGCAGACAAGAACACTTTCTATAAGTCTGCTCTCGCATTCGGTCATTTCTTCACACAGCTTGCAGATTACCCTGCAGAAACTCTCCATGAGACAATTCCCAACTTCCACAACTCCGTAAGCCGTTACAACGACTTCAAGAAAGCGGTTGAAGAGGATAAGATGGGCCGTGCCGCAGAGGTAAAAGATCTTATCGAATTTGCTCTCTCCAAGAAGGATAAGTGCTCCTATATTCTTGACAGAATTGCATCCGGTGAGATAAAGCTCTGCGTAACTCACAACGATACAAAGCTCAATAACGTTCTTCTCGATGAAAAGACAGGCGACGGCGTTTGCGTTATCGACCTTGATACGGTTATGCCCGGCAGCCTTCTCTATGACTTCGGCGATGCGATAAGATTCGGAGCATCCAGCGCAAGAGAAGACGAAACTGACCTTGATAAGGTATACATGGACCTCGAACTCTTCGAGATATTCATCAAGGGCTTCCTTGAAGAGCTGAGACCCACGATGACAGAGGCGGAAGTCCTCGGTCTTCCCATGGGCGCATACCTTATGACCTTTGAAACGGGTGTCCGTTTCCTCGGCGACTACCTGAACGGTGACACGTACTTCAAGATCCACTATCCCACACATAACCTTGACAGAGCGAGAAACCAGCTCAAGCTCATCGCGGATATGGATGCGAAGATGCCCGAAATGGAAGCTATCGCAAGAAAGTATCTGTAAGAATTATATATTTCCCGAGGGGCGCGTTTTTATCCCTGTCCCTCGGGGAAGAATAGCTATAAAATATCTGTGAACTAAGGAGCAGGTAATGGAAAAAAGACGAGAAATAAATCCCGAGCAGTTTTTCGGCATCGTCCGCAAAAATCTTGTGTGGATATTTTCCATCGGCATTCTTGCCGCAATTCTGATGGGTGTTTTTAGTTTTCTCTTTATTGAGCCCAAATACTCATCCACAGCAAAACTTTACGTCAACTCTACACAAGACCAGAAGACTTATATCACACAGGCAGACCTGACCGTTGCAAAAAGCCTTGTTGATACTTATATAGTTATCATCGAAAGTGATTCCGCACTTGAGCAGGTGGCTCAGATGGCGGGAGTTGACTATACTCCCAAAGAGATCAGAAGAATTCTGAAAGCCGCATCTCTCGACGGAACGGAAGCTTTTTCCGTAACCGTAACAGACCCCGATCCCGAGGTTGCTCTCAACATTGCCAACGCAATAGTTGAGGTTGCTCCCAAGGAGATCGTGCGCGTCGTTGAAGCGGGTAGTGTTAAGATAATTGACTCCCCCAAGATGGCGGAAGAGCCCAACGATACGGGTCTCAGCCGCAACGTTATTATCGGCTTTTTCGCAGGCGCGGTAATATCCTTTGTTTCATTCTTCCTTGCGGAGACCCTCGACGTTACCATCTACGATGAGGAAGATATCGAAGGTCAGTTCAGATATCCCATTATCGGAGTTATTCCCGCAATCGTTCTTCCCGATGCCGCCGACAAAGGAAAAGCTAAAGCAAAACCGAAGAAAGGGGATAAGAAATAATGGCTGAAATGTTTGAAAAGAATTACGAAGGTAAGCTTCTCAGCGACCGCTCCCCCTTTGCGATGAACGAGGCTTTCAGAGCGCTCAGAACAAACATGTTCTACACATCAAAGGGTGACGCATGTCCCGTTTACGGTATCACCAGCAGCTTTGCAAACTCGGGTAAGAGCCTTATCATATCAAATTTAGCTATATCCTTTGCACAGCTTAATAAAAAGGTGCTTCTCATTGACTGTGACCTGAGAAACTCCGTTATCCATAAGGCATTCGGCATGGAGAGGGGCTTTGGCATAAGTGAGCTCCTTGCAGGAAGCGACAATGCAGTGGACAGATGTCTGAGAAGAACCTCCTATGAAAACCTGCAGATAATCACCGCAGGCGGTACACCTCCCAACCCTACGGAGCTTCTCGCTTCCGAGAGAATGGGCAAGTTTATCGAATTCCTTAAAAACCATTTTGACGTAATATTTATCGACCTCCCCCCCATCGGTCTCGTAACCGATGCAACCGTTCTTTCCGACGTTGTAACAGGTTACGTATTCGTAGTCCGCTCGGGAATGGATGATGACCGAAGCCTCCGCCACTCCGTAGCACTTATGGAGCAGACGGATGCGAACATCATCGGCTTTATCCTCAATGACGTAAATCCCAAGACGGGCGGTAAGTACGGCAAGTACGGCGGCAAATACGGCAAGTACGGTAAGTACGGAAAGTATGCCAAGTACGGCAAGTACGGAAAATACGGCAGATACGACGGCAGATACGGCAGATATAATACAGAGTATTAAATTCCGCTTTACCGAAACGCTTTTATGAAAGGGGACAAAATAATGAAATGCAATCTTACCACGGATTTCCATTCTCATATCCTGCCGGGGGCAGACCACGGCTCAAGAGGAATCGAAGTCAGCGTAAAACAGCTTGATTTGATCGCTTCTTACGGAATAAAAAGGGTGGTTGCAACGCCTCATTTCTATCCCGAGAGGGATAACGTTGACTCCTTTCTTGAAAGACGAACGGAATGTGCGAGACTTCTGAAGGCTAATATAAGAGAAGGGCATCCCGACGTGTTTCTCGGAGCTGAGGTCCTCGTGTGCGACGGAATAGAGCGCATGGAAGGCCTTGAAAAGCTGACGGTCTACGGTACGAACTGTATCCTTCTGGAAATGCCCATGACAAAATGGAGCATCGCCACCTTTGAGACCATTGAAGCTATTCGTGATATGGGTCTTGTTCCCGTAATGGCGCACGTTGACAGATATAAGCCGAAATACGTGGAAGAGCTTTTATCCCTCGGAGTGAAGGCTCAGCTCAATCCCGATGCATTTTCAGGCTTTTTCAATAAGAAAAACAGTATGAGATGGCTTTCGGAGGGAAGAATAGTTGCCCTCGGAAGCGACCTTCACGGTGCCGATGAAAAATGCTACCGTACCTTTGCATCTGCAACGAGAGCTCTCGGAAAATATACGGAAGCGGCGGAGCTTTCCATGAAAGAGCTTCTGCGAGGCGCCAAAATGCTCTCTGCAGGGGCTGAAAATGCGTAACTTTTTGAAACCGTTTTCGCTGAAAAGGTTTACAAATCGTTTTTGCTATGCTACAATTTAAACGTATATAATTTTTATTAATAATGAATTAAGGCGGAACAGAGTATTCCGTCCACCTTAAGGAGAATGATCATGAGAGAAATCAAACCTCGTGTTGAACACGGTGTTGTTCACAGAACCAACGAATCTTATCTCAATTATCACGGCTGGCCCAGCGTATGTAAGGACAAGAGAGGCGTTCTTTATGCGGCTGCATCAGGATTTCGTATGTCCCACGTTGACCCCGTGGGCAAGAGCTGTATGTACGTAAGCTATGACGAAGGCAAGAGCTGGACTCCCCCCGTGATCCTCAGCAATACTTACCTTGATGACCGTGACACGGGCATCTACGCGTGGGGCGACGGCAACATGATCGCTTCATGGTTCAATGAACGCCCCGACACAGACTGGTCGGGTATCCAGACCTACGACTGGTTCGGCACAGGTCAGAAGATGATTACCCTCGGCTTTGCCAACAGTATGCCTTACCTTCCCGAAGGCGAAGGCGTTGCAAGAAGCTACGTTAAGATGTCCACCGACTACGGTGTAACATGGTCAGATAAGGTGGTAGTTCCCGTAACCTCTCCCCACGGTCCCGTTGCACTTAAGGACGGCTCCATCGTTTACATGGGTAAGTACATGAACCCCGATTACCTTGCTCCCAACCCCATCTGCGTTTACACAAGTAAGGACGGCGGTTACACATGGGAATACACAGGTACCGTTCCTCCCGGAGACGATATCGTTTCCGATAACATGCACGAGCCTCACATGATCGAGCTTCCCGACGGAAGACTTCTCGGCGCAGTTCGTATCCATGAAAGAAAGACTCAGCCCGACTTCACGGTATATATTACATATTCCGACGACAAGGGTAAGACCTGGTCAACACCCAAGTGCCTCGAGGTTGACGGCGCACCGCCTCACCTTATGGTACATTCCAGCGGAGCTATCATCTGCAGCTACAGCCGCAGACGCTCCAACGAGCCCGGAAGGGAAGACCGCGGACAGAGAGCCTGCGTTTCCTACGACGGAGGCGAAACGTGGACAGAGGACTACGATCTCAGAAGTGAATTCAAGTCGCCCGACCACGGTTATCCCGCAACCGTTGAGCTTTCCGACGGCTCACTTCTCACAGTTTACTACATGTCCCACGAGCACGATCCCTTCACATCCGTTCTCTATACAAAGTGGAGACTTGGCGGCGAATAATTAAATTTTAAGATAAAAATACTCTAAGGAGAAAGAAAAATGAAACTCAGTGTTCTTACAAACCTTTACGGCGGCATGAGCCTTGACGAAACTCTTGCTAAGCTGTCCAAGCTGGGCGTTGAAGCTGCAGAGATCGGCTGCGGCGGCTACCCCGGAAACGCACATTGTAACCCCGACGTACTTCTCAACGACGATGCTGCATGTCAGGAATTCCTTGACACCTTCAAGAAGTACAATATCAAGCTCGCTGCATTCGCATGCCACGGTAACCCCGTACATCCCGATGCAGGCACAGCTGCTTACTACGACTCCGAGCTCCGTAAGGCTATCCTTATGGCAGAAAAGGTAGGTGTTGACACCATCGTAGTATTCTCCGGCTGTCCCGGCGGTGCTCCCGGCGATAAGATGCCTAACTGGGCAACCTGCTCATGGCCCTTCGAATTCACAGACGTTCTCAACTATCAGTGGAACGAAGTGCTCATTCCTTACTGGAAGGAAATGGCTAAGTTCGCAGAAGAACATAACGTTCCCCGCCTTGCATTTGAAATGCACCCCGGCTTCTGCGTATACAACCCCGAAACACTTATGAGACTCCGTGAAGCTTGCGGTCCCGTTATCGGCGCAAACCTTGACCCCTCTCACCTTATCTGGCAGGGATGCGAGCCCGCAGCAGTAGTACGTTACCTCGGCGACGCTATCTACCACGTACACGCTAAGGATACTAAGATCGATCCCATCAACTCTCCCGCTATCGGTAATCTTGATACAAAGCATTACACAATGGAAAAGGAAAGAGCATGGGTATTCAGAACCGTTGGTTACGGCCACGGCGAAGACTGGTGGAGAGAATTCATTTCTCAGCTCCGTCTCGTAGGCTACGACAGAGTTCTGTCCATCGAGCATGAAGACAGCCTTATGTCCATCGATGAAGGTCTTGAAAAGGCATGTCAGTTCCTTAACAGACTTATCATCAAGGAACCCAAACCCGGTACTATCAGCTGGGCGTAATTCAAAGCACCCGTTTTGAATAATTAAAGATAACACCCGAATTTCTCCTTTGAAATTCGGGTGTTTTACTTTTCCGTATTAAAAGCTTAACTCACCAAAAGTTACACAAAAAACGTCATTTCACTGCACAAATGTAAATATAATGTAAACAAATGCAAAAATGTGAAATATTTTGATTTTTAAACAGTTATATATAAATAGAGGGCTTTTTCAGAAGGTCCTTTTTTACATTTAAAATGAAGCATTTTAAAATGTGGAAATATGCCCTTTACGGCATTTCCCGATTTATTGAATTTAAAAGAAAGAGGTGATACCGGTGAACAATTCATTTCTTAGTTAAAACAAAATACTAACAAAAACTAAGGAGTAAAAAATGAAAAAACAAACTTTTAAAAGCTTACTCAAAGTAATATCCGTATTTTTGGCTTTTCTGTTTTGCGCACAATCCGCTCCGGCAATAACGTATAAAATCTTTGCTGCAGAGCTTGGATATGTTCCAAACGATTTAATCGCACAGGATAATGTCGCCGCAGAAGAAGCACAAATTCTTTACGAAGACGTTTCACTCAGAGACGAGCGAACCAAACATTTTAAAATGAGCGACGGCACGTATATTGCCGTTCAGTACACAAGTCCCGTCCATTATCTGAATTCAGATAACGTATGGGAAAATATCGACAACAGCTTTAAGTATGATCCCAAGGATAACGCGGATAGCACGGACTTTGACGGATATGTAAACACTTCCTCGGAAATGGAAGTTAAGTTTGCAAAAGATCCCTCTGAAGGAACATTGTTTGAAATCAATGACGGTGAAAATGAGATCACATTTTCATTTGAAGATCTTAAATCAGACGTACAGGCTGAGGTTATTGAAAAAAACGCACCGGTTTCCGCTGAAACTATAAAAGAAAAAAATGCCGCCGTAATGTCTCTGGATAAGTATACAGGCGAGATAGGCTTTGAAGATGCGGCAGATAAAACAGATATAAATTACGTTCTGACTTCCAATTCGGTAAAAGAGAATATCGTCATAAGCGGAAGAAAGAGCAGTTACAGTTACAGCTTTATAATGTCTCTTTCGGGTCTTGTTCCCGTACTTAACGAAGACGGCAGCATAAGTCTTATGTCGAATGAAGACACTCCCGAAAGAAAATACCTTATTCCCGCACCTTTTATGTACGATGCCGGCGGAAGATATTCTCTTGACGTGGAATACAGTCTTTCGGAGCTCGGCGGCGGAAAGTATAAACTTACA
This sequence comes from Oscillospiraceae bacterium, assembly GCA_015063695.1. GTDB lineage: Bacteria > Bacillota > Clostridia > Oscillospirales > CAG-272 > RUG14199. The sequence goes on along the minus strand of SVTQ01000015.1, from coordinate 7,439 downwards.
ATTGAGGCAGACAAAAGCTTCATAAACAATCATGCTACACAGTTTCCCGTAATAATTGACCCCGTTATTAAAATGACGGGAAATGACGAACAAACAGCCGATACGCATGTATCCTCTTCAACCCCAACTACAAATAGTTCCGGCTCTCCCGGAATAGTGATCAAGGGCGGAAATACAGTTTCAAGAGCTCTCGTCCAGTCTTTCGAGCTTCCCGAGCTGCCTGCTTCAGACGTTATTACCTCCGCGGAGCTTCAATACGTTAACTGGGGAGGCTCTGCCGGAGCCATCCTTGAAGCGCATAATATTTCCACCGATCAGTGGTCCTATGATACGGTAACCTGGGAGACCCAGCCTGCCTATGACAGCGAGGTACTGGATTATGCCGAAACAGGAATTTCAATCAATGCTTCATATACCTTTGATATAACACGAGCTGTAAAAGAATGGCTCAATGACGAAAAAACAAATCACGGAATACTTGTGAAATTGAAGGACGAAACAGCCTCCGGTGAAATCGTAGTATCTTCGATCAAAAACACATTTTCAAACAACTCATGCTTCGTAATAAAATACAGAAGCGATAAGGGTATAGAGGATAGCCTTACGTACACGACAGTAGATGCCGGCTACGGCGGTACCGTATACGTAAACAACGAAAACGGAAGTGTTTCTCTTGTCAGAAATGACGTTGCCTCTTCCTCATCCGTTATGCCGTTGTCTATTTCCCACGTATATAACGGATATCTGCTCAAAGTGAACTATAATTCCGATTCTGCGAAAACCGGCGCGTATAACGGAATGAACGTAGGTAAATCATGGAAGCTTAATATTCAGCAAACAGTCGTTCCCGTATCTGCTGAGGATGGTGTTGACAGCAACTATAAATACATATACGCCGACGGTGACGGAACAGAGCACTACTTTTATCTGAATGATGAAAATGTCCTTGTAGATGAAGACGACTTGGGACTGACCCTCACGGTCTCTGAAACACAGTATGTAATTAAAGATGCCTCCGATTATACTAAAACGTTCAAGATAGTTGAGGAAGACAGCACTTTAAACGGTTATCTTATTTCCGAAGCTGACAGCGACGGAAATGCGATTACGTATACCTATGATACGACCTATCCCGCAAGAATTACTTCCGTTTCAGACCCTTCGGGCACGACGGCAACTCTTTCCTACAACAGTCAGGGATATCTTTCGTCCGTAACCATGAACGGAAGGGCCGTCAGTTATTCCTATACCAACGGAAGACTGACATCCGTATACGATTCTGCCCTTGCAATCACTACGGCTACCTACAACTATCTTGCATCATCGGGCTATCATCTTAGACAGATAACCGATTGTACGGGAAAGAACGTATATATTGAGTTCTATGAAGAATATGAAGGAAAAACAGTTCCCTTCAACACAAGGACAGTAACGTGGAAATATGCCGAAAATGAAGCTTCCAACGGCGTAAAGTTTGAATACGCAAACGGCAATTCCACTACGGTAAAATATTTCGGTCACGACATAACCGAAGGAACGGCAGATGATATTTACACTACATACGTATTTGATTATCATGGCAGATGTACCCTTGTATATAATGAAGACTATGCAAGAGAAGCTGTTCTCGGTTGCGGTATTTACGGATATGCCGACGGCTCAAACGCAACAACTCTCGGCTCAAAGGATAACAACATATCAAAAATCGCATCCACGGGAGTAATCAGCAAGAATCTTATTGAAACTGGCACAAGCTCATGGAACCTTACCGATTCTTCCGTCGGCGCCTTTGAAGTAACCTCCGAAGAAGCATACGAAGGTGACACTTCATTCAAATATACTTTGAACAGAGAGGAAGAAGCATACGGCGGAATCAGGAAAACTTTAGTCGGCACCACGGGAAGCATTACCGTTTCAGCCTATGTTAAAGCTACCGAGGGCGTAAACGGAAAGATCGGTATGTGGGTCACTTCTCCTTTAACAGGAGAAATTTTTGCTTCCTGCTTTGACGTAATTAAAACAAATGAGAAGCTTGATAACGGTTGGGAAAGAATAAGCCTGACCTACGATGCGGATGTGATTTCCTCAGAACGTCTGAATATAGGTATTCTCGGAACTTCGGGTACCGTATATATTGACGGCATAAAAGCCGAAAGGTCTTACGGTCTTGCTCCTTCTGCTTATGACCTTCTTTCCGGCTACGGCTTTGAAAGAGATACTGATCTTTGGACCTTATCAGATGCAGAAAATATAACCGTAACAAACTCCGCCTTGGAACCTGATATAAAGTTTGGCTCGTTTGCTCTTAAAATGACAGGCTCACCTTCAAAGGAGCTTTCCGCTTATCGCACGGTAAACGTTGGCGGTATTCCCGAAACCTCATTCATTCTTTCGGGTTGGGGTAAAGCTGAGTCTGCAAAGGCTGACGGAGAAGCAAGCTTCAAGCTGTTTGCAGACGTTACCTACAAGGCAAAGGATGCTGACGGAGTTGAATACACTCTGACGCACAAAACAGATATTCCTTTCTCCGACGAGACAAACGCATGGCAGTACACCTCGGCTGTTGTTGAAATGCCCGAAAATACGGACGAGCTGACAGTTACCGAGATCACAAGCATAAAGGTCGGAGCCGCTTACGATAATAACGTTAACAAGGCTCTCTTTGATAATATTTCACTTACTCAAAGCTCTGCTTTGAAGATAAACTATGACGAAGGCGGAAATATCACATCGGTAACCGCCAACAATCAGCCGTCATACGAATATATATATGACGAAAATGACAACCTTACAAGAATAATTGATGCTGAAGGTGTTCTTGTAGAAGAATACGTTTATGATACCGACGGTAATCTTACAACAGTAAAAGACAAAGACGGAAATATTACGTCAAGTTACGTTTATTCAAATGACAGACTTACAAGTCAGACAACAGACGGTGTAACAACGAACTATACGTATTCTCCCATCGGAGAAGTTTCGGGCACTTCCGTTTCGGCAACAATTGATGAGACCCTTCTCACTCTTTCAAGCTCCGCCGTATATAACGAAACGACAAAGACTCTGACCTCTCAGACTGACAGCAGAGGAAACACCGTTTCCTACGGTTACGATACAAATCTCTGGCTGACCCTTATTGAAGATGCAAAGGGCGTACAGACAAGATATGAATATAATTCCGATGGCAGTGTTTCAAAGCAGTATATCGACACTGACAAAGACGGAATCCTCGATACATCCGAAGGAAACGTACAGTATACTTATGACACCTTCGGCAGACTTTCGGGAGTAAACGCAAACGGAATGGTATATTCCTTCACCTACAACAATGCAAGTCTTCCTGCGGCGATATACGTTTCCTCGGGCGATGATGCAGTTCTTCTTGTAAGCTATACCTATGATGCAAGCTATACAAATATCATAAGTGTACAGTACGGAAACGGAAGTACGGTAGAGTACACCTACGACACTCTTGACAATCTTACCGCCGTATCATATAATGGAATTGAAAAGTTTACATACGAATATGACGGAAACGGAAACGTCATAAAAGAAAACGATAAAGCAAATTCCATTACAACCAAGTACCTTTACGATGCCGTAGGTTCTTATCTCGGCAGCCGTACCGTAAGTGATGCCTATACCCTTGAAATGTATTCCGATTATGATGCTGACACTGAAGTTTCCTCAAGTATTTACAACATAAACGGAACAGACTTCACTTACAGCTCCGTTTTTGATGAAACCCTTGATAAAAATCTGTATACGCTACCCACGGGAGCATACTCCTACACCAAGGATGCAGATGCCTTCGGCAGAGACAGCGGAAACGTACTTAAAAATTCCGAGGGTGAAGATCTTATCTCCTACGACTATATCTACACCACAGATACGGAAGCAGGAACCACCACCGACTATATCGTAGGTTGGATAGCTACGGCAGGAGAAGACGTAAATAATTTCAGCTACTATTACGACGAAGCAGGAAATATCAGCTCCATTGACCTGAACGGCGGACTTTACGTAAGATACACCTATGATGAAAGAGGACAGCTTCTCCGCGAGGACAATGTTCCGAGATACCGTTCATACGTTTGGGAGTACGATAATAACGGAAATATTCTCTCCAAGAAGACCTATTATCTTTCAACGGGTATGCTTACAGCCACACCTCTTTCCACAGAGAACTATACTTACGGTAACAGTGTTTGGAAAGATCAACTGACAAGCTCCTCCGCCACAGGCAGTATTACCTATGACAGCATGGGTAACCCCACAAATTGGAGAGGAATGAGCAACATCACCTGGAACGGAAGAGAGCTCACTTCCTTCGTTAAATACAAAAAGACGGCTACCTACAGCTACAATGCCGAGGGAATCAGAACAAGCTATAGCTTCAACGGAGAGACGGTTGATTATATCCTTGACGGAACGACTATTCTCGGTGAAATACGCACGTACAATGACAGCAAAGAATATATCTATTACTACTACGACGAAAACGGAGAAGTAACAGGCCTTAACTATCTCGGAAACGATTACTATTACATCAAAAACCTTCAGGGTGACGTAATGTATATCACCGACGATACGGGAGAAATAGTTGTAACTTATCTGTATGACGCGTGGGGTAATATCCTTCAAATTCAGGACGATTCATGGGACTATGTAAGCGAAGTAAATCCCTTTACTTACAGAAGCTACTATTACGACTTTGAGACAGGGCTCTACTATGTATCCAGCCGTTATTATGATCCTGAGATCGGTCGGTGGATAAATAGTGATGAGCCATTATGCCTCTTAATTGCAAGCAATTTACAACAGTACAACATATATTGTTATTGCGAAAATTCGCCCATCAAAAATGTTGATTTTTTAGGATACTGGGCGGTTAGTTTGAAGGTAAGTTCTGTTGCGGTGGCATTAGACTTGATTCTTACACTTTTAGCGTTAAGTGTGGCCTTTTTTGCTCCCGCCAAAGCATTATCATGGAGTCGAAAGATTTTTTCTTGGGCTAAAAAAACATTTAATAATTTGATAAATAAAATTGCTTATGTTTTGGCCAATTCTCTTGATACAATCATGTATGAGTTGCTGAGGAAATATAATTCTGTGGGGAAAGCAAGAATTAGCATTGGTGCGGCTGCAATTGCGGCGTTTATTTCTACGCTGATTGATCTTACTCCTGGCAATATTGTCGCAAAACTTATTGATCGTTTCGATAAAGACGGAAAGAGTGGGTACATTCGTTTTTGAGGTGTTAAAAATGAACAAAAAGAACGTGGGCCTGGCACTTATAATCGTATTCGTATTAATTAGTGCTTTGCTTTTACTAATTAAACAGTTCAGCCTTTCTGTGGCAATGTGTTTGGGGTATAATTGTTTGGGGACATTTTGTATCCTTATTTGGAGTTCTTTTGTTCCAGTGTCTGAAACGCGAAGAAGGGTAGTTTCAGCATTTCTGTGGTATTGCCTCTTTTGGTATGCGCTTTTTTCTGCTGTAAAAGTGTTGATAACATAACAATTTCAGACGTTTAGGGGAACAGGAACACAGGGGGAACACAGGGGACGGTTCTGCAAGGAAGGGGGAACACAGGGGGGAACACAGGGGACGGTTCTGTGTGTTCTCGCTAAATCTCTAAATTAATGCACTCGGGGGTGCTGAAAAGCGCCCTCGGGTCAATCTTAATTAATTTTCAAAAAACACAGGGGACGGTTCTATGTGTTGTGAATAAAACCTAAAATCTCTTTTCCCATAAGGGTTTAAGGCACTTAGGGGTATTACAAAATGCCCCTAAGATTGCCACGACTCCTATCTCGGCAGCCGAACAATAAGTGAAGACAGGGGACGGTTAGTGTGTTAGTGTGCTGATATAACTAAAATATTAAAGGCGGTTGGAAAATGGTGAGAAAATGGATTAAACTTATATGTGCAATTATAATTTGTTTGGGACTCATATTGTGTGTTTTATTCCTTTTAGGAAATCACTTCCGTTTCGTTTCGGACAAAGAAGAATTATCGGAGCTTTTAGGATATGACCTTTCAAACTTTACTATTGAAGAAGTTTTTTCTTGCTATGATAGTTCTGATGTTTATTCTTCTACTGTAGGAGTTGTTCTTGACTGCGACCATGATTATTTCGATTCCTTCCTTGAAATATCTAATGAATATCCGGAGAAAACAGTGGAAACAGGATTTGATCGTCAATTCAGCAGATATACCCGTAAAGAATATGACAACAACTGGGAGGACCATGAGGCTTTAATGGCACTGGGTATACTGAATTCAACATATCCATATGAAGCTCTGGCTTATGATGATATATCGGTGATCTCGGTGGGAGTTGCGGGACTTTACCGTTACATAGGACTTCGCTTTTTGTACGAATACTATGTTTCGTATAGTAACTATAGGTACTACGTCACAATTAATGGTGAAGAAAAGGTTATTATAATCTCACAAAATCCAACTCCAAGCAGAATAATCGTAAATAATGCAAAGCTTTGCGAAAATTGATCGAAAGAACACAGACTAACTATTAAAAGAAGGACAGACTAACTATTAAAAGTCAATAGGAAAAAAGAAAGAGGACAGGGGACTGTACTGTCCGCGTGTCCGCGCAGAACCGTCCCCTGTCCGCGTGTCCGCGTCCCCTGTCCGTCAAAAGGAGTTTTTATGAAAAGCAAAAAAGTTATATTTTTGATATTTCTTGTGTTTACTATAGTATTGACATTAAGTTTTATATTGCTTGCTTGTATTCATGTATATAATAAGAAAAGCAATTCTAATAATGTGATTATAACAGAAGATTATACGGAATTGACTATAGGGGAAGACGTTTATGTTCCTATACGTGAAAATACTGAATGTTTGCGATATTTTAAACAACACTCTCTTAATTTAGAAGTTATCAGAAAAAATGTCAGTGTTGTTGAAACATGGTTAACCAATTTGTTTTTCGGTAAAGATATCGTTTATACTTTTGATCACCAGTCTTTGCAAGGAATACTATGCATAGAAACAGAATATGATGGTTATAATTTGACTTATTATTGTACAGAGGAAGATTTAAATGATATTTTAATATATCTTGAGAATATTTCCTGTTTGATAAATTAAAAAGGACAGGGGACGGTTCTCTGTCCTGAACGCAAAAGACACAGAACCGTCCCCTGTCCTCCGACGAAGGTCTTGAAAAGGCATGTCAGTTCCTTAACAGACTTATCATCAAGGAACCCAAACCCGGTACTATCAGCTGGGCGTAATTCAGAGCACCCGTTTTGAATAATTAAAGATAACACCCGGATTTCTCCTTTGGAATTCGGGTGTTTTACTTGTATTCTATAAACCACCAGCAGTGTGAAGTTGTCAATATAAAGTAGACACAAAAACCACAAATTTTCAAAATCCTTGTTCGATTCTAAATTGAACAGGGGTT
>SVTQ01000014.1 GCA_015063695.1 Oscillospiraceae bacterium | reverse complement strand
ATATCTCGGAATTATCATTTGCGCCGTAACGGGCTTTTGTGTTTCCATGCTCTGGCCCGGAAGTCTTATAGTGGCCGCTGATAAATTCCCGGGGAGCGGAGTTTTTATATACGCCATGATGGCGGCGGGCGGAGACCTTGGCGCGTCCGTCTCCCCTCAGCTTATCGGAATTGTCACCGATGCGGTTGCGGCTTCTCCCTTTGCCTCTGCTCTCGCTCTTGACACGGGTCTCTCTCCGGAACAGCTTGGCATGAAGGCGGGAATGATAATTGCCGCATTGTTCCCTATTGCGGCGGTCCCTCTCTGTATACGACTTTCTCACAAAGGCACAAAATAACACATATTTTCACAAATCCCTTGACATAGTTATAAATATATGTTAAAATCCATTCAACCGATAGAGGTGCAAGGTACAAAGAGTACCCGTTGCAAAAAAGCCTGCCGGGGCGCAACGGTGAAAGGGGTGCTTTGCCGAAGGCGGAACAGGGTAAAGTTCCGTTCTGGCAGCCGAAAATAAGATTTCGGTTGCTGTCGCAGAAATGCGGAGCGCTATCTGACAAAGTTTTTTCTGTTTCACGGCATAAGTTTTCTTTTTTCTGCTGTGTTACACTGATTTTGTGTGGCGGTTGCTTTCGGTAACTGTCATTTTTTATTTTAATAGCCATCGGTAAGATAACGTGACAAAAATAAATTAAGCAGACGGCACTTGCGGTCACGGCAAAAACGCTCTGCCGCCCGATATTCGGGCAAAAGGAGAACAAAATGAAGAACACAGTATTCACAGGCGCGGCTACTGCCATTATCACCCCCTTCACCGCTGATAACACCATCGATTTCGACCTTTTCGGAAAGCTCATTGAATGGCAGATAGAAAAAGGAATAAACGGTATCGTTGCCGCAGGTACCACCGGCGAAGGCTCCACTCTCACGGACGAAGAACACAAAGCCGTAATCAAATTCTGCGTTGACAAGGTTGCAGGCAGAGTTCCCGTTATTGCAGGAACAGGCTCCAACGATATCGCATACGCTATCGACCTTACGAAATTCGCCTGCGAATGCGGCGCGGATGCTATGCTTCTCGTTTCCCCTTATTACAATAAGGCAACACAGAACGGTCTTATAAAATCCTTTGAAGCTGTTGCGGATGCTTCCACAAAGCCCTGCATTCTTTACAACGTACCCTCACGTACAGGCTGCAACATCCTTCCCGCAACAGTTGCGGCTCTCGCAGACCATCCCAATATCGTTGCCATCAAGGAAGCAAGCGGCGACCTTTCTCAGATAGCGAAGACCGCATCCCTTTGCGGCGACAAGATAGATATCTACTCCGGTAACGACGACCAGATCGTTCCCGTTATGTCACTGGGCGGCAAGGGCGTTATCTCCGTTCTTTCAAACGTAATGCCCGAGGAGACCGTTGCTATGTGCAAACACTGTCTCGAAGGAAACTATCCTGCGGCTGCCAAGCTTCAGCTTGACCTTCTTTCCCTTGTTGATGCGCTCTTCTGCGAGGTCAACCCCATTCCCGTAAAGGCGGCTATGGCGGCTATGGGATACTGCAAAAACACTCTCAGACTTCCCCTTACTCCCATGGAGCCTCAGAACGAAGCAAAGCTTCTCGGCCTCATGCGCGAAAACGGCATTAACTTCTGAGGTGTCGGAAATGAGAATACTTTTAAGCGGATATCTCGGTCACATGGGACGCGAGGTCATAAACCTCACCCTTTCAAATCCCGAGCTTGAAGTTGCCGCAGGCGTTGACTATATGGCACAGGGTGAATACGACGTTCCCGTTTATAAATGCTTCGGCGAGGTCGAAACAGAGGTCGACTGCATCGTTGACTTTTCCCACCACTCTCTGACGGGCGACCTTCTTGAATTTGCGGTTGCAAAGGGGCTTCCCCTTGTTCTTGCAACCACGGGTCACACTGCCGAAGAAAAAGAGCTTATCGAGGCGGCATCGGAAAGAGTCCCCCTCTTCTTTGCCGCAAACTATTCTCTCGGCGTTGCCCTTCTCATTGAGCTTGCAAAAAAGACCGCGGCGGTTATGGAAGACGCGGAGATCGAAATAATAGAAAAGCATCACAACAGAAAGCTTGATGCACCCAGCGGCACGGCTCTTGCCATTGCGGACGCTATATGCGAGGTCCGCCCCGATTCCTTTACAGTCAAGGGCAGAAGCGGAAACGGTAAGAGAGACACAAAGGAGATCGGCATACACGCCGTCAGAATGGGCAATATCGTAGGCGAGCACGAGGTTATCGTCGGAACGCAAAACCAAACGATCACACTTAAACACGAGGCTCACAGCAGAGCGCTTTTTGCTGAAGGCGCGCTGTCTGCGGCAAAGTTCCTTATGGGAAAGCCTGCAGGTCTTTACGATATGAAGAGCATGATCTCTTTCTAAGAGAACCCCAAATCAGCAGAGCTAATTTGAGGACCCCTTCCAAATAAAAGCATAGGAGATTTACTACTATGAAGATAGCAATTTACGGCTACGGCAATTTAGGACGCGGAGTTGAATGTTCCGTTCATCAGAACGCAGATATGGAGCTTTTCGGTATATTCACAAGAAGAGCCCCCGAAACTGTTAAAACAATTTACAACACTCCCGTTTACCCTGCCGCCGACATACTGAATTACAAAAACGAAATAGACGTTCTTATCATTTGCGGAGGAAGTGCAACCGACCTTCCCGAAATGACTCCTGCACTTGCAGAGCATTTTTGCGTTATCGACAGCTTTGATACTCACGCAAAGATACCTTCCCATTTTGAAAACGTTGATGCAGGAGCTAAGCGCGGCGGCAACCTCGCCCTTATTTCCGCAGGCTGGGACCCCGGTATGTTTTCGGTAAACCGACTTTACGCGACGGCCATTCTTCCCGAAGGAACAGATTATACCTTCTGGGGACGTGGGGTAAGTCAGGGCCATTCCGATGCCATCCGCCGTATTGAGGGAGTAAAGGATGCACGTCAGTACACCGTTCCCTATCCCGAGACCCTTGAAGCGGTACAGCGCGGAGAAACACCCGAGCTTACCACTCGCGACAAGCATCTGAGAGAATGCTACGTCGTTGCAGAGGACGGCGCAGATCTCGAAAGAATTGAAAATGAAATAAAGACTATGCCCAACTATTTCGCAGATTATAACACCACAGTTACCTTCATCACGGAAGAGGAAATGAAAAAGAACCACTCTTCTCTTCCCCACGGCGGTTTCGTTATCAGAACGGGCAAAACGGGCGAAGGCTTGTGCCACAGTCACACCATTCAGTACAGCCTGAGACTTGACTCCAACCCCGAATTTACGGGAAGCGTCCTTGTGGCGTGTGCAAGAGCTCTCAATCGCATGAGCAGCCGCGGCATGACGGGATGTATCACAATTTTTGATATTGCGCCTGCTGATCTTTCCGCCCTCTCTCCGAAAGAGCTTAGAGCGCATCTCCTCTAAAGAGAACCCCAAATCAGCAGAGCTAATTTGAGGACCCCTTTACGAGAACCCCAAATCAGCAATGAATGTTGGACAATATTTAATGATGAGGATGTTGTTAGCTGTTGTTTTTATGTTACTCCTCATCCACCACTAAAGTGGTCCCCCTTCTCCCGCAGGAGAAGGCTATTTGAGGACCCACTAATAAAAACAAAGGATCATCCAAAATGAATTTTTGTACAGAAAAAACAGATCTGTTATGTGAAAACGTAACCGTCGGAGAAAACGGACATCTGTATTTTGCAGGTCTTGACACCGCTTTCCTCGCAGAAAAATACGGAACTCCTCTCTATCTTATGGACGAGGACAGAATAAGAAACAGATGCAGAACGTATATAGATGCTGTCACCGAAGCCTTCGGAGACAAAGGACTTGTTCTCTACGCTTCAAAGGCGGCATCCTTCAAGCGTATATACGAAATTATGGCTGAAGAGGGCATGGGGATTGACGTTGTTTCCTCGGGCGAGATATGCACTGCCCTTAAAGCAGGCTTTGATATCCAAAACGCCTTTTTCCACTCCAACAACAAAACGGATGCAGATATTAAATATGCCATAGAAAACGGCATCGGTTATTTCGTTGTTGACAACGCGGAAGAGCTTTACGCCATCAATGATATCGCAGGCGGAATGGGAATTTCTCAGAAAGTCCTTCTCCGCATCACCCCCGGCATTGACCCTCACACCTTCGCGGCGGTTTCCACGGGCAAGGTCGACTCCAAGTTCGGCTCCGCCATTGAAACGGGACAGGCAAAGGAGATAGTCGGCACTGCTCTCTCCCTCGAAAACGTACACCTTTCGGGCTTCCACTGCCACATCGGCTCTCAGGTATTTGAAGCTGACGTTTATCTCAAGGCGGCAGAGGCAATGCTCGGCTTTATAAAGGACATGAAGGATGCCTACGGATATACAACAGAGATATTCGATATCGGCGGCGGCTTCGGTGTCCGTTACGTTGAAAGTCACGGCGAGGTTGACATCGCGGGCAATATTGCCCAAATCGCTTCTTACGTTAAAGCAAAGACAGACGAGCTTGGAATTGAAATGCCCACTATCTCATTTGAGCCCGGCCGCAGTATCGTTGCAGACAGCGGAATGACGCTTTACACTGCAGGAACGGTCAAGAAAATTCCCGGATTTATCAATTACGTTTCCGTTGACGGCGGTATGACCGACAACGTGCGTTTTGCAATGTACGGCTCTCCCTATACCCTTTTTGCGGCAAATAAAATGGAGGAAGAGAGAAACATGCTCTGCTCCGTTGTGGGAAGATGCTGTGAAAGCGGAGACATCATACAGGAGAAGGTCCCCCTTCCCGAAAGCGTTTGCAGAGGCGATATTATCGCATGCCTCACAACAGGCGCATACAACTACTCCATGGCATCAAACTACAACAGAATTCCCCGTCCTCCCGTAGTAATGCTGAAAGACGGAGACTCCTACGTTGCAGTAAGACGAGAGACCCTTGAAGACCTTACAGGTCTTGACGTATAAAAGGCTCTATCCTTACGGGAGGAGCAAGCCCCTCCCCTACCCGATTTCCCTTTATCAAATATAAAAGAACCCCAAGTAATCAAAAACTTGGGGTTCTCTTTATAATATCGTCTTATTCGTTTGAATCAGAGGATACCGCCTCGGCTTCGACCGCTTCTACGGCTGCGTCTTCTGCAGCTTCAGAGCTGTCAGTCTTTGCTGCCTTAGCTTTCTTTCTGAATATCTGTCGTCTGAACAGAAGAACGTTCATGACGGCAAAGAATACGACCAGAATTACAAAGGTGAGGAAAGGCTTCACAGGTGCAAGAGTTGCAATAAGCATCATGGGGAAGCCGAACACGATTGCGGGGAAGGTCTGATAGATAAGGTTATCGGAGGCAGGGCTCTTGAATTCGGGGTCGATCTCACGAAGAAGGATAACACCCGTACTTGCCGTTCCCGTAAGCATACCGTACATGGCAAGGAACTGCTCCTGCTCGTACTCCTTGAACAGTGTTTTTGCAATTATTCTGTTATAATAATACGTTACAGCAAGGCCGACAACTCCGAGGATTATCATAATTCCCCAATAGTCCTTGAGAACGCCGAATCTGATGGCCGCAATACCTGCAGTTACCATTACGTCAAAGAAGAAGTTTGAGCATCTGGTAAGAAGGAAGTTATTTGTATATTCTCTCTTTAACACTTCTTTTTTACGCAGGAAGTTCATAACCGTTTTTACGAGAGTTGCAGAGAGAACGCCGATAATAAAGTTGAAGCCGTATATTACGGACTTAAAGCCGGGAACAAGAGTTCCGAGAAGAAGGATGATGAGATAGGAGATAAAGTATGCGAGGGCAATAATTGCTATCTGCACGGTAAGATTGTCAAGACTTCCCTGGATAGTGATGGAGGAGTCGATACCGTCGCCTACTCTTCTTACCTCAGCATAGTCACGGACTTCAATTTTGCCCTGCTTCTTGAGGATATGAAGGTGGATAACGCCGCCGATGCTTGCGCTGAGGAAGCCGAGAGCCGCTATTGTAAGACCGAAGCTCTTACCGCCTGCAAAGCCGAAATCCATTTCAAAGATACCGCCGTAGTTCAGCGCCTGTCCTGTTCCCTGTCCGAATCCGAAAGGAAGCAGAATTCCCGCCCCTGCGAAAAATCCTTTTACAAGGAATGCCGCAACTATTGTAATTCCCAGACCGAAGATACCCTGAATAAGGTATGTAGCAACGGTGGTTACACCTGAGTCGAAGATCTCCATAGTCCTCTTCTTGGTCATCTTCGCATTATTTGTCTTAAGGCCCGATGCGATAAAGCCGAGCGCGAGGGCATGATATGTAATTATTTCAAGGTTTGCAATACCGTTTCCGCCGAAGAATGCGGTTTCAAACATATTGTTGCCCGAAATAAGTCTGTAAATTCCGCTTACGATAAGAAGCAGACCGCCGGCAAGAACAGAGGTAGGTATAAGAGAATAACGAAGAGGTTTTATTACTTTCTTAACACAGCTTGCAGTGAGTAAGCTTATAAGAAGCACTGCGGCGAGATTGAAGCCGCCCCAAACACTAAAGTCCCAAAAATTTTCCATTTCCGTCTCCTGTAGTTAAATTTTTGTATCGGTTAAACAGATTGAGGTATTTGAGACCGTTAAATCTCTTTTCTCCCTTGACCTGATATACCTTTTTATCATAGTAGATATTGAGTTTATTCTTTCCGAGGACTGCCACAGCGGATATATCCGCCATAGGAAGTTCCATTTCTCCAAGCCTTATTTTGTCTTTATATACAGCAAGGGGCGCTTCGGGTGAAATAAGCTCTTTGTTTTTGTAGACGATAACCTCGGAAAGTCTTACCGTGTCGCTGTATATGGGACTGTCGTCTGCGGCGAGGATGTCATAGCTGTTTACATAGTCGCACTGATATTCATACCAGTCGGAAACAAATTCAAAGGGGAAATCGAAGCCAATACCTTCAAGCTTTTTATTCGGAAGGTGTCTTATCTGCTTTTTACACTTCTTACACTCTATTATATCGTCGTGACTTTCAAACTCCGAAAGACCGCAGAAGGGGCAGACGTACATGGCGCGCTCTAAAAACTCCGCGTTTTTCTTGTGGAAGTAGTTTCCGTCATCCTTTGCCTCGTCAACGTAAAGCTCCTTTGAGATAAGCTCGAAAAGCTCTTCGTTTGACATGGCCATAAACTCTTCGGGCTCAATTACCCGGGAAACGTAAGAGGTCATTTTACCTCGCCTTACAACGTCGCTCCAACGGGGATGTACTCCGTAACCGCCCTCAATTCTGTAAATGGCGATGGGGAGGTTTATCTTCTTCGCAAGATAAGCAATAGTGGGATTTATGTATACCGGCTTTCCGTGGTATGTTCTGTTTCCTTCGGGGGCGATAGCTATTGTGCCGCCCTCCTTTGCAACGTTTATGCAGGTTCTTATAGCCTGAATATCCGTGGTCTGCTTTCTGATAGGGATGGGTGCCACAAGGTGCTTTACGACGGAGGATATCCAGCCGATAGAGAAGATATCCTCGGATGCAACAAAGTATACGGGCTGCTTAAAGGATATTCCCACAAAGAACTGGTCAAAGGCTGTCTGGTGATTGAAGAGCACAAGATAGGGTCTTCCCTTTTCATCCTTGAATTTCTCAACTTTAATATTGTATTTCAGCTTGCAGTAGGTACCCAGAAATACATTGAGTATGGGTCTGTATATCTTATGTCTGAAACGGACCCATTTAGTTTCTTTTTTCATAGTTTTTCTCATTTCTTAAAGGAAAGTGCTCAATATATAAACACTTATGTATATTATAATATAAAAATATTCAATAATCAACCATAAATTTTAATCAAATTAAGGAAAAACTTAAAAAACTCCCCTTGCCGAAAAAGCAAGAGGAGTTTCAGTATTTAATTTATCA
Organism: Oscillospiraceae bacterium; assembly: GCA_015063695.1. Lineage (GTDB taxonomy): Bacteria > Bacillota > Clostridia > Oscillospirales > CAG-272 > RUG14199. Next base: position 41,077 of record SVTQ01000014.1, on the reverse strand, counting down.
GATGATAAGTACCACGATAATAGCCGCGAAAACAAGCATCCACAAAAGGGAGAGCACGGGAAGCGCAAGCCATTTTTTATTTTTGCCGGGCTTCTTTGAAAGTGCAAAAACAATTCCCAAAACTCCTATAGCAAGAGGTACCGCAAAACCGATAATTGCAGATACTATCCAGAAGAATACTCCTGCTCCCTTTTCGTTCATAAAATTCACATCAGCGGAGAAAATGTCGTCCATATCAAGAGAACCCGAAAAATCATACTCTGTATATCGGTCCTCAAGATTAGATGAAACCTTATTGAAAACGGCTACCTGGTCCTCATTCAGCTTAAGAGCGGCAACAGTTCCGCTTCTGTAGGAAAAATATCCGTCGGCATCAAAATATGAGTTGTCAAGGGCATCGTAGTTTATGTAATAATAATTGTCTCCGTCCATATACACGTCGCCGTGAAGGTGCTCAATGGTATCCGTTGAGTCATAAACGTACACTGAACAGGTGTCGAGCTCGGCAAGTTCTCTGACGTTTATCTCAAGTACCTCTCCCTTGAAGCTGTCAAGCTCCATAAGAAACTCAACGTCAATATCGCCGTATCCGCCGAACATCACGTTATAATTGCAGATCCTTGCATATCCGTACATTGAGTTGCAGAGTGCGTCAAGAGATTTTTTCCCTTCAACGGTTACGTATATTGACCCGTAAAACCAGTTTTCCGACTCTGCAAGGCAGATAATATCATTATTTGATTTCGGCACTGTAACGTCGTAGTATACGAAGTCTTTGTCTGTTACTGCTTCTTCATAGACAAATGCCTCTTCGGGAGAAAAGTTTTCTATTGAAAAAGCTGAGTAAAGCATATATTCATTCGTGCCGTCCGCGAGAGTTTTTCCGTCCTCGGAAAGGCTCCACTCGGGCTCTGCCTCCTGCGCCGAAACAGTGACGGCAAGGGATGCAAGCATGAATAACGCCAAAACAATACTGATTATTCTTTTCATTTTACCGTCCTCCTTATGCAAGATTGAGTTTTCGCTCAAGACAGGTTACGTTTATGAGGAACAAAGCTGCCGCCATCAGGGCAAAAACAACGCAGGCAAGAAGAAGCCCCAAAGACACAAGCAACTCGGGATGTGCTCCGAGATTGTCGGAATATAATACTCCCGCCGCTCCTATCCACAAGGGGAAAATAAAGGAGAGGATCGAAGAGGCTGTGCTGATCACAATGTTTACCCCGTAATAGAGGGCAAGACCTACGATAACCTTAGCTTTTCTTGTGATGATTGCGCCAACTGTTATGCAAAGGTGAAAAATCACGCTGAAGGCAACCGTGGCGAAGAAAGAGAGCACAAGAACTTCAAGGATCCAGATAACAAACCAGATCGCAGAAATATCAAGAAGTGCAATATAACTATTTATCTGAGGGACTATCTCTTTTATGAAGTATACAAGAACGGGCTCGCCGCTTTCGGGCATACAGGCAATAAGCAGAATTATTATCACCGAGAGAATAACAACCGCACCGGTTGCCGCATTCCATATGATCTCATTAACAAGCTTTGAAAGATAAAGCTTTGTTCTTGATACGGGAAGAGTAAAGGTAAGGTATCCTTCATCGGTGAAGAAATTTTTGTAGTATCTTACCAGCAGCAGAATCGCCGTCACAATGATAAAAGCGATAACTGCAAAGTACAGAAGCATAAGCGCCGCAAATTCCAGAATGCCGACCAAGCCGTCACCCGTCGAGGATTCAATAGCGTCCGCTTTATAAATAAGATCACGAATGCAGAAACCGCCGAGAGTGGACAGTCCGAGCATTGAAACTGCCAGTATCCACCATATTCTTCCTATGGCGCGAAAATCATATTTTAGAAGCTTTGCGAACATCTGAACACCTCCCTGAAAAGTTCATCAAGTGTCTTTCCGCTTTCCTCTCTCGCCTTTTCCGCATCACCGCCGAGAAGAACCTTGCCGCCGAATCCCATGAAGGCAAATTCGTCGAGAACGGGCTCAATATCGTTTATAAGGTGAGTGGTTATGATTATAGAGGACTCGGTATTATAATTACCTATTATGGTGCGGAGAATATAGTCTCTGGACGCAGGGTCAACACCGCCGATAGGCTCATCAAGAAGATAGAGACGGGCGCGTCTCGACATAACGAGAACAAGCTGAACCTTCTCCTTGGTACCCTTTGAAAGAGTACGAAGCTTTGCCGCTGTTTTTATTCCAAGGTCAGAGAGCATTTTTCTTGCTATGATCTCATCAAAATCGGAATAAAAATCACAGAAGAAATCAATAAGCTCATCGACCTTCATCGAAGGCGAAAAATAAGGTCTCTCGGGAAGATATGAAACGAGAGCATTGGTTTTTTCGCCCTGAGGAACTCCGCATACCTCGATAGTTCCCGAATCGGGAACAAGAAGTCCCGAAACAAGCTTCATAAAAGTGGATTTGCCGCATCCGTTAGGGCCCAGAAGACCTACTATCTTTCCTGCAGGAACCGTGATGTTGAAATCCGACAGCACGGGACTTGCACTTTTACCGTAGCTTTTATTGAGATGCTCACATTTTAAAGCAGGTACGTACATTATTCACCATTCCCTTCTTTAATAAATTCCATAAATTTCTCACGGCTTATTCCAAGCTCCGCGGCGCTTTCAAGCACCTCGCTTATAAATTTTCGGCACTGCTTGTTATAGACCGCTTCAAGTACAGAGGCATCTGAGGTCACAAATCTTCCCACCGTGCCGTGGCTTTCGAGAAGTCCTTCCGTTTCAAGTGAAAGCAGTGCTTTCTGAACGGTATTGGGATTTGCCGACGTTTCAAAAGCCAACTGTCTTACAGTAGGAAACTGAGAGCCCGACGGATATTTGCCGTTTAAAATCTCACGTTTAAGCTTTTCCGCTATCTGAATTGAAACAGGTAAAGCGGAATCGAATTTCCATCCCATATTCATCACCCTCCAATCTTGTATTGTTGTACTAATACAATGATACAACACATTCAGTCTGTTGTCAATAGTTTTGTATAAAAAATCCCCGAAGGATTATGCCTTCGGGGGTGAACAACAACTTAGTCAATTGTCTTATCAATATTGAATCTTGTGATCTTCTTGGAAGTGTTCTTAATAAACTCGGTGTTTCTGATCTTAACAAAGCCGACTGTCTTATAAGATACCATTCTCTTATTGACCTCTGCGACTTCCTTCTTGAAGTATGCCTGAGCATCTTCAATACCGTGAAGCTTGAGCGCATCGTAGTCGGGGAATATTTCCGCAACGATGACTTCCTTTTCGGGGTTTGACTTGCTGTTACCTGCGTATACGACTACCTCGGAAACGCCGTAGATACCCTGGATCTCGGTTTCGATCTCTTCGGGATATACGTTCTTACCGTTGGAGAAGATAATGAGGTTCTTAAGTCTGCCGGTGATATAGATCCAGCCTTCTTCGTCAAGCTTACCGTAGTCGCCTGTGTGGAAGAAGCCGTCCTCGTCAAATACAGCGGCAGTTGCTTCGGGTTCATTGTAGTAACCGAGCATTACGTTGGGACCCTTAACGCAGATCTCGCCTTCGCCGTTTTCATCGGGATCGGCAATCTTAACCTCTTCGCCGATGATGGGAGTACCTACGCTTCCCGTCTTCTGATACTTGTTTCTGTTACAGGAGATAAGGGGAGCGCACTCTGTAATACCGTAGCCGTTGAGGATGGTGATACCCATTGCATCAAAAGTATCAATAATACTCTGATTGAGAGCCGCGCCGCCGCAGATGATCATTTCAAGCTTACCGCCGAAGGTTGCAAGAACGCTCTTGAAGAGCTTTTGTCTTGCATCGATACCTACTTTGCGGACACCGTTACTTACCTTCATCATTGTTCGGAGAAGCTTATCCTGACCGTTCTTTTCAGCGGTTGCCCAGATACGCTTATATACCGTTTCAATGAAGAGGGGAACGAGAACCAGGTGAGTAGGCTGCTGCTCCTTCATTTCCTTGAGGAAGTATTTGATGCCGGAGGAAATATATACGTGGCATCCGAGAGCATAGTGGCCTACGATATTAACGGTAGAACCGAATGTATGGTGGAGAGGAAGAACACAGAGGGTCTTGGGAGTAATACAGAAATTGTACATACCCTGAGACATATCCTTGAGGATATTGTTCTGAGAAAGCATTACGCCCTTTCCTTTTCCTGTTGTACCGGATGTAAATACGATGGATGCCATCCTGTCAGCATCTATTTCATAATCGTAGTAGCTGTTGTCTCCGTTTTCATAAAGATCGGAACCGCGTGCTGTGAGAACACGGCGGGTCGCATCCTCGTCAAGAGGCTTGCCGTTCATACATACCCATGTGATGTCAGGTCTTGCCGCCTTCATTTCCTTTATCTTTTCAGCGCACTCGCCGCCGTAGAATACAAAGGCGCTTTCGGAGCGGTCAATGATACCGAGCAGGTCGGAAGCAGGCATTTCCTTATCGCAGGGAACGGTTACCGCACCAACTGCCATAAGAGCAAAATAAGTGCATATCCAGCCGTAAGTATTAGCACCGATGATAGCACACTTTTTATCGCGGCAGCCAAGCTCGATAAGCGCTGTGCCGTAGCCTCTTACGTCATCTCTTACCTGTTCAAAGGTCTTTGTGATTACTTCTTCATCATTGGGCTTAATTCTGTAAGAATATGCGATTTTACCGGGATAATTCTTAACTGCATCTTCTGTGAGAGCCTTAAAGTCCTTGATCGGAACAGTATCGTACAAAGGATAATTCTTTTTCATAATAATCATTTACCTTTCATCGGTTCATTTATATTATTTCATCTTTTTGATTTTACCACAAAAGGTAAAAAAATTCAAGGTTTTCCTTCGTTTTTATTTGTTAACGGAATTTAAAAACTTTACTACTCTTTCGTTTGTGGTATTTCCGAAGACCTCGGCGGGCGTTCCTTCCACCTCGATTATACCGTCGCCCATAAAGATTATTTTATCTGAAACGTCTCTTGCAAAGGACATTTCGTGAGTTACCACTATCATGGTCATTTTTCTGTCTGCAAGGGATTTAATGACCGCAAGAACCTCGCCTGTAAGCTCAGGGTCAAGGGCACTTGTGGGCTCGTCAAAGCAAAGTATCTCGGGATTGAGCGCAAGGGCACGCGCAATAGCAACTCTCTGTTGCTGACCGCCCGAAAGCTCGCAGGGGTAGTTCCCCATTTTAGCGGAAAGACCGACGCTTGCGAGGATTTCCTCTGCATTCGTTCTTATCTTGTCCATGGCATCCCTTACCTCACCCTTGGAGGCTTTTTTTACCTTCAGCTTTTCTTTTTCAAGAAGCTCCGCCGCAAGGGTTACGTTCTGCAAAGCTGTATACTGAGGGAACAGATTAAAGGACTGAAAGACCATGCCGAAATGAAGCCTGTTTGCTCTCTTTTCGTCATCGTTGAGAGTTTTATGTACTGCCGCGTTAAATATCTCCTCGCCGCCTAAAATAAACTGACCCTCGTCGGGTGTTTCAAGGAAATTGAGGCATCTGAGAAGGGTGGTCTTACCGCTTCCCGAGGATCCGATAACGGAGACGGTCTCGCCCTTTTCAACGCCGAAGCTTATGCCTTTCAGGACATTTGTCTTCCCAAAGCTTTTCTTTAAATTTTTAACTTCAAGTATTGCCATAACTCAACTCCTGAAATAACTGAGCTTCTTTTCCAGCTTGCCGAGAAGAACGGTCAGAAGCCCTACGAATATGAGATAGAACACGCCCGTGTAGAACAGAGGCCAGATCATTGCCTTGGTGGCGGCAAGCTCCTTTGCCTGCTTGATGATCTCGGGCACCACGATACAGTTGGCAAGAGCGGTGTCCTTGATAAGTGTGATAATCTCATTGGACATGGGGGGAACTATTCTCTTGATCACCTGCTTCAGTATGATATGCTTGAATACCTGCTTCTTTGTGAGACCGAGAACGTAGCCTGCCTCGTACTGACCGACGGAAATGCTCTCTATACCGCCTCTGTATATTTCCGAAAAATAACATGCGTAGTTGATGGTGAAGGCGATGAGGACCGCCGCTATTCTGCCTGCATCCATAATTCCGTAGTTCACCATGAAAAATCTGTCTATTCTGCTGAACATGGGGAAATTGAAAAGGAGACCGGGCACGTAATAGATTATAAATATCTGGAGCATCAAAGGAACGCCTCTGACTATCCATACGATTACTTTCGATATTGCTCTTATAGGCTTGAAACGGCTCATTGAACAGAACGCGATGGGCAGACCGAGGGGTGCGCCGCAAAGCAGTGTCACCGCAAAGATAAGCAGCGATATCAAAAAACCGTTAAGCAAAAAAAGCGTAACTTCCAAAAATGTCATCAGTTTTCTCCGATTTGAATTTATCTTTTTTCAGCGATAAAACCTGACTGGTTGCAGGTCAGGTTTTATCTCAGACCGAAGACAAACTTGGTACAACGCAGATGTGTGCAATCAAATAGATAAAACACACATTTCTTGTTGAAATTATCGAAACATAATGCAAGGTGGGCTAAACGCCCACCACATCTGCTTTTGACGAATTTTTCCCTCTACCGTAGATTACTACGCCGACGAGGAAAAAATCGCCAAATCTACCTGCGTTTCTCTCAGTCTGTATCAGATTGTAGACTTTGTCTACAATCTGCGATAAAACCTGACTTATTGCAGGTCAGGTTTTATCTTACTATATTATGTTTTTGTTTTAATCTTTAATCACTTATTTCTGATCGGAAAAATCAGTGATAGCCGTTGTTGCAACGTCGTACTTGTTTGCGATCTTTGCGATAGTTCCGTCTTCGGCAAGCTTTTCAAACTGTTCGTTAACGAGTGCTGTGAGCTCGCTTCCCTTCTTGAAGCCTACAGCGTAGTATTCAACGTCGCTGGAGAGAGCGTCGATGATCTCGAGCTCAGCATAGTCACCCTTGCCTGCGTAGCTCTTTGCAAGCTGAGCGTCAACTACTGCGAAGTCAACTGTTCCCGCATTTACGTCGAAGAGACAGTCAGTCTGCTTTGTAAAGCCCTTGAAGGTGATGCCTTCAAAGTCCTTCGCATAGGTTTCGCCTGCGGAGCCGCTTTCGGCTGCTGCGATCTTACCGTTCAAATCTGCTGCCGTAGCAATGCCTGCGCCCTTCTTAGCTACTATAACCTGACGGTTTTCCATGTAGTTGTAAGAGAAATCTACCTTTTCAGAGCGGAGAACGCCGTCGTCTTCGTCAGCAGTATTGCAAGTGAAACCGTTCCAGATGCAGTCGATAGTTCCGGAATTGAGGTCTGTATACTTAGCTTCCCATTCGATCTCCTGGAAGATAACTTCGTAACCGAGGTTTTCAAAAACTGCCTTTGCAAGGTCTGTATCGAAGCCGATAAGCTCGCCTGCTTCATCGAGGTAGTTCATGGGTGCGTAGATCGTATAACCGACTACAACAGTTTTCTTTGCACCGCATCCTACGAGACAGCAGGACATAAGCATAACCGCTACCAAAATCATTGCCATTAACTTTTTCATTTTTCTTCTCCTTTTGGTGTTTAAATTGTCGCTCAAATTCGCTTTAGCGCTTTATCGTTTTATCATGCTAAAGTGTTTATGTACTGATTATAGCACCCATTTCCCCGTTTGTCAAGGGTTATCTGAAAAAATATTAAGGAAACGTTGACAAAATCAAGCGAATGCCAAAAACGGACGACCAATGGTCGCCCCTACTAAAAAATATTAAGGAATTGTTGAAATCCCGGAGGACCAAGGCCCTCCCCTACCTCTTACTAAAAAATCCCCTCGTTTTCACGAAGGGATTACAGAGTGCTTTATTCTTCTGTGCTTGTCGCAGGAACAACGGGGGAGCCGCTCGCGTCCGTCACGGGGATCTTTGAATATTCAATGAGTGCGGAGATAAGATTGTCATAATCTCTGTCGAGGCACTGACCGTAGGTGAAGTGATAGGTTTTATCACCGATTCTGAGCTCAACGTTGGGGCCCTTGAAATACTCGCCCTTTTCAAGGCACATGTAGTCAAGGTTTTCAACGTATCCTCTGACGGTCGCCGCTTCTTCCTCTGTGAGTGTGATGTCGCCGGTCTTTTTTGCATAGTCAAAGCTTTTGTCGTTAAGAGTATAAGTTCCGCTTTCTTTTTTATCAACCTTTGATCTTACGGTGAAAAATCTGTTGTCCTCCGTAAAGCAAAGCTCATAGCGGTAGGGCTCTTCGCTGTGCCAGATAGTTACCTCTACCTCGCCCTCAAGAAGATCGATGTCCTGCGCCTTTTTCGACGCGCAGGCGGAGAGGGAAAATACGGTTATCAAAACAAGTATAAATGAGAGAATTCTTTTAAGTTTCATTATTATCTTCTTTCCGTTTTATATTATTCAAAATCAACCTCGGCAACTCTTACAACAAAGTTCTTGCCGTAGGGGAAGCCCGTTGCGTTTACGATAAGGTGCTCTCCGTCCTGAGTGAAGCTCAGCTCCTCGCCGTTATCCGTCCACTTAACACTCCTTACCTCGCCCTTGACGCGGTCAAAGTTCTTGGGGCCGAGGCCGTCACCTTCAACGGTTACGTTGGCATCACCTAAAACGCACATATTATGAATGAACAGATATGCCTTTCCGTCCTTCTCAAGTGCAAAATTCTTCTTTTCAACTGCGTGTATCTTTGAAGGCTTGCCCTCGTAGATACACTGTCCGCAGGTCTCGACCCACGTACCGAGGGAGCGAAGGAGAGCTTCCTGCATGAGAATAATCTCACCGTCGCCGTCGGGGCCTACGTTGAGAAGATAGTTTGCGCCCACCTTGCGGCATGCACAGAGAGTTTCAATAAGCTCGGGAAGTGATTTATAGTGAAGGTCGCAGCTTCCGAAGCCCCAGTGGTCGTTCATGGTGTGGCACATTTCAGCGGCAACGTACTTTGAGTGGCCTTCTCTGTCCATGGGAGTAGGTCTTCCCTGCTCGAAGGTTACGCTGTCAAGCTGAGGATTGCCGACTTCTCCGCGGGCGCTGAGGCCGGTGTTATTTACGATAATGGCATCGGGCTGATGCTTTCTTATAACCTCGTAAAGCTTGTCCTCTTCCCAGTCTGTTCCCTGAGGCTTGCTCCAGTTACCGTCAAACCACATACCGCCTATCTTGCCGTACTTTGAGCAAAGCACCTCTACGCTGTCGCGGAGATACTGAAGGTATGCGGGGAAATCGTTATCAAAGCTCTCCTGATACCAGTCAAGGGTCGTATGATAGAAGAACGGAACGATTCCCTCTTCGTTGCAGGCATCAACAAATTCGCGAACAAGGTCGCGGCCGTTCAGATAATGGGGCGCGTCGTAGTCGCAGAGACCGCAGGTATCGTAAAGTGAAAAACCGTCGTGATGTCTTGTGGTGAGGGTCATGTATTTCATGCCTGCCGCTTTTGCTATCTTTACCCACTTTCTTGCATCATACTTTGATGCTGTAAAGGTGTCGGCAAGCTTTTTGTATTCGTCCTTGGGTATTCCGGCGATATTCATCACCCATTCGCCCATGCCCATCTGAGAATAAATTCCCCAGTGGATAAACATTCCGAAGCCGAAATTTTCAAATTCGGCTATTCTTTTTTCAGGTACAGGTATTGCCATAGTTTTTCTCCGTAAAACATAGTTTCTTTTGTTAAATTACCAAATTAAATGGTAACATAAAAGGGTCACGAATTCAAGAGTTTTCGGCATTTTTGCGTACAGGCGAAAAAACAAAGAGCTATCTTTTAAGCAAAAACTGAAAAAAGTCCCGTTTTTTCAAAAAAATGCACAAAAACTATTGCAATTGTTTTTATAATATGCTATAATTCTTAGGCGTGTGATTTTCACACTAAAACGGAGCAGTCCGCTGCGGCTCAGCATGAATGCTCTATGATTTTTAAGGAGGAGTCGAATTATGAACGCAAAGATCGACGCTTTTGTTAATGAGCAGTTAAAGACAGAGGTTACACCTTTTGAGATCGGTGACACTGTCAGAGTTCACAACCTTATCAAAGAAGGTACACGTGAAAGAATTCAGCTTTTTGAAGGTACAGTTATCGCAAAGCACGGTGGCGGCATTTCCGAAACTTTCACAGTTCGTCGTGTTGCTTACGGTTGCGGTGTTGAAAAGACCTTCCCTCTCCACTCTCCCCACGTTGCAAAGCTTGAAGTTGTAAGACGCGGTAAGGTTAGAAGAGCTAAGCTTTACTACCTCAGAGACAGAGTTGGTAAGAGTGCAAAAGTTAAGGAACTTATGTAATTTATCTTACATCATGAAAAAGACTTCCTCTCGGGAGTCTTTTTTGTGTTAACTTAAAAAAGAAAGGAAACAGACAAATGGAAAATACAGGTGTTCTTTCAGGTGCACTTATTCCCGTTATACTTTTAGTTGCCCTGATTGCATTTTTAATCAGAGTGTTTATAAAAGCCTCCCGTGAAGCAAAGGAGATTAACGACGAGATACTTGAGGAGCTTGACAACGGCGCTGAATTTGAAGCAGAGCCGACTGCCGTAAGAGCGCGTGTTCTTTCAAAGGAAGTTGGCGGATATTACTCGGGAACGCATCAGACCCCGACCTATCACACCGTCTTTACAGTTACCTTTCTGACCGATGCAGGCGAAACAAAAGAATTCAACATTTCAAAAGAAACTTTTGAAAGAATTAGGGAAAATCAGTACGGTCTCCTTCTCACAATAAACGGAAACTTCTTTGACTTCGGCGACGGAGAGGATATTCCTGCTAAGGAAGAATAAAAATTTAAGGCTCACCTTTTCGGTGAGCCTTCAGAGTGCAGACAAAGTCTGCACTCTGGATCAGACTGAGAGAAACGCAGGTAGATTTGGCGATTTTTTCCTCGTAGGCATAGTTGCCTATGGTAGAGGGAAAAACTCGCCAAAAGCAGATGTGGCGGGCATTTTGCCCGCCTTTTCCATGTCAGATGATTTCATCAAAAAATAATTGTTTTGAAGAATCTTTTCTTCTCACATCTGCGTTATACCAAGTTTGTCTTCGGTCTGAAGGCTCACCTTTTCGGTGAGCCTTTTGTATTTAATCTCTTTTGGGATTCTTATATGCTCTCGACATAAGCTTTCCGTGATAACCGAGGTAATAGGAAAGCCACGTTGCAACGACTGCGGGAATATTGAATACAAGCAGAAGAACGATATTGATAATTATCTCGACAGCCGTTTCGGGTGTACCGGGTACCACCATCTGAAGAATGGGAAGGTACATAGACTCAAGAAGCATAACTATCATTCGAAGAGCTCCCGAAACGTTGAGGAACAAGTCCGATGCGGTAATCCCGTATATTCCGATAGCCAGCGCGAAAAGCGCAAGAAGGAGCACCATGGGGAAAGCTGCCGCAAGGCCTATTTTAAGCCCTTTATGGGGACAAGGCTCCAGTCTTCTGCCGTCAACTCTTATTCTGTCCTTTGCGCCCCTCTCCCACATGAGAAGGTACACAAGGTAGAGATAGAAGAAGATCGCAAGAATACAGCAAAGAGTTATTACAAGCTTATTCGTTACGTGAACTATTGCAAGGGAGAGCATAAGGGCGAAAACTATTGCCCCGAACTGATTGACAAAAAGACTGAGTATAGTCTTTTTATTCTCTTTCAGAAATTCTTTAAGCTTCATCGGACACCTCTGACGAAATACGTTTGTTCATTTAATATTATAATACAACAAGTTTATTTTAGGTTAAAAGGTGCCCGATTACAATAGTTTGTTCTTAAAATTTACAATTAATACAAACTTTAACTCTGCCAATCAAGAAAATCTTCAACGTATTCCTCGGGGATAGAATAATACGCAGTCACCGAATCATGGAGCTCATACTTATCGGAAACGGTATAGCTTACCTCCACAAAGGACTCAAGATCAAGATCCTTGTTCCTTGTTTTTGATATCATTTTTGAAAGGCTCTCAAAATCCTTGTCGAAAAAGTCTTCAAGATCGTTTTCTTCAAGGATATACGCAATTCCGAACCAACTCTTTCCAACGTTTACAACTCCGTCTTCGGTCTTGATATACGCCTGCGCCGACACTTCATAGGAACGGCTTTCATAGGCCATATCCTTTGTGTTTCCGCCCTTTACCCTTTCTATCTCTTCAAAGACGTCAGCACATTCATCGCGGTTAAACTGACTGTCAAGATTTTTGGTCTTTATGAGATAGAAGGTCTCGGGAAGAATGTGTGCCTTTAAAGGAACGACTACCGCCCTTGAGTTTATTCCCTCTTTGGTTACGATAACTATCTCGTCGTTATAACCGTAACCATCCTCAAGGTATCTGAACCATTTTCCGAAGTCAAGTCCTGCCATTTCTTCTGCAAGTGTATCAAGAACAACGTCATCAACCCTTGTACTGCCGTAATTGTAGGAATAATGATTGTTTGAAACACCTACAGACACCTCGGGATAAGTCATAAAGGCCGTTCTGTATTCTTCGTTTGCGCCGAGGATATCAACAAGGGCTTCATAGTCCTCTTCACGCACAAATATCCATCTGTATTTTTCCCCTCCGCCTGCCTTTACGGCAACCATAAGGTTTTTATACTCTACGTCATAATCACCGTAGCCTGCATGTCTTTTCTTGGTATCTGCTATGGACCTTGAAATTATCTCTTTTGCCTTTTCATCGGTGAGCTTCACCTTTGAAGCCTTATTTATTGCATAGTCAAAGTAATCAAGCTGTGAGTTACTGTAGCGGGAGATGCTGTTTGTATCTCCTACTATACGTACGCTTTCAATTTCCGAAGCTTCGGGAGCAAAGCTTTCTGCCTTATTTGCAAATACGATTACGGCAAAAGTGCAAAGCACGCATATACAAACCGCAATAAAGAGCCCGGGAATTGCCCTCAGAAGGTTTTTCCACTTCTTTGTGGTGATGAGCTCAAAGGCAAAATATGCAACGATGCAGAAGAGCCACCAAAGAAGATGCGCAGCTTCAAAATCATCGTTTACAATATCCATTATGGGGAACATGATAAACGGGATTATAAACGCTATACGGAAGATATTTTGCCAAAGAGAGGATACGGAAGAATTGTGCGAAGTCTCGCTCTTTCTCTTTTTGAAAGCTACACATGCAAGGATGCCGTAAAGAACGGCAACGCCCAGTGTGTAAGCTACGGGGACAAGTCCTCTAATATCGGAATTACCCACTAAATATCCGAGGCTTCCGTAGTAAAGATTATACTGCTGAGGTGCACTTATTCCAAGATAACCGTCGGCAAGAATGGGAAGCCTTGAGGCTACTCCCTCGGCAAGCATTCCCGAAACTGCGCCGGGCACAACAAGAATGATACCCGATACAACCACTGTCATAAGAGCCGTTCCCGTAAGGGATGCCGCAAGGGCAACTGCAGAGACCGCAAGCATTGCAGAGGATATGACACTCAGAAAAGCGACGGGAAGCTGTGCGAAAATGATTATATATTCATCGGGGAATAAGCAGCGGGATATAACGGACACCGTCATTGACGCTGCGGCAATTATCAAAATCCACGTCATTACCGCTCCGTAGATACTGAGATATACGCATTCTCTCGTATAGGGAAGAGAGTGGAAAAAGTCCGAATTCTTTCTTTTGTTACCGTAGCTGAAGGCAAGAAACGCCAGGAGAGGAGCGGCAATATCGCAGATGACCTTGGTTGCCGCACACACCTCGGAAATTGTCATTATACGGGGATTGCCGTCGGTATATGTAGACAGCACGGGGCTTACCGCAATTATCAAAGCTATTGCAAGACCGATAACGCCGGCAACGCTCAGCTGACGGAGCATTTCTTTATAAACGCCGAGGCTGAAATATTTTCTGTTTTTCATTTTATCCCTCCTTACTCAAGGTTGAAGGTATAGCCGAGGGCTTCCATCTCGTAGGTGAAAACTTCCTCGAGAGTAAGCGGAAGCACGTCAAGGAGAACGGGGTTCATGGCAGAGAGCCTTGCAACTACCTCTTCTCTGTCGCCCTTTACTATCATGCTTGCAACGGAGCCGCTTTTTGTAAAACGGACGATGGGAATTCCTTCGAAAAGTTCTTCTGTGAAATCCTCTCTGAAGGCAACCTGAATTTTGAAGCGCGCCGTTTTAAGGTTCTGCACGTCGCTTTCAAGAACAAGACCGCCTTTATGAAGAAGAGCAAGCTGGTCGCAGGTGTCCTCAAGCTCGCGGAGAGAATGGGAGGTGATTATCGCCGTTGCACCGCGGTCGATAACGTCACTGCAGATAAGGCTCTTTACGTAATTTCTCATTACGGGGTCAAGACCGTCAAAGGTCTCGTCAAAGAATATGTACTTAGGTCTTGCGCTGAGGGCGAGAATGGTCATCGCCTGACGTCTCATACCCTTTGAGAAGGTGTTGAGGCTCTTTGTGGGATCAAGGCCGAATTCCTTGGTCAGCTCCTCGAAGCGCGCCCTGTCAAAGCCTTTGAACAAGTCTCTGTACATTTTTGCCATTCTGTTCATTGATGCGCTGTTTAAAAAATAAAGCTCATCGGGAACAAAGGCAATGTTACTTTTTACAGAAGGATTTTCCCAGATAGGCGCACCGTCCACAAGGGCAGAACCGCCGTCTGCTTTATAGATACCCGAGAGAATTCTCAGAAAGGTGGATTTACCTGCCCCGTTGGAGCCCACCATTCCGTATATACAGCCGTCCTCAATGGTACAGCTTACGTTCTCAAGGGCTTTGAATTTTCCGAAATTCTTACAGAGGTCTTCACATTTTATCACTTGTCATCTCCCCCTTCAAAACTGTATTCTTTTTCAATTACTTTTATAAGCTCTTCTTTTTCAATACCGAAAAGGCGAAGCTCGCGAACCAAAGAAGAAAGACCCGCAAGTCTTTTCTTACCCTTTTCTCTGATAGCTGAAAGCGCATCTTCCGAAACAAAGTTCCCTTTTCCCGGAACCGCAGTCACAATTCCGCGCTGAATAAGGTCGGAAAACGCTTTCTGAACTGTGTTGGGATTTACCGAAAGCGCAACGGACAGACTTCTGACCGACGGAAGCTGACTTCCCGCTTCAAGAATTCCCATGGCGATATAGGTCTCAACCTGATTTACAAGCTGCTCGTATACCGGTACTCCCGACATTGCATTTACCGAAAACATCCTTTTCCCCCTTTCCACGAGAACCCCAAGTCGTCTTACGACAACTTGAGGACCCCTTGCCACGAGAACCCCAAGCCGTCTTACGACAACTTGAGGACCCCTTGTCAAAAATATGTGTACTATGTGTTGTAGTACACCTGTAGTTTATCAAGAAAAATCCGATTTGTCAATACTTTTTTGACAATTTCTTTTGTATTTATTGCCGCATATATTATATAAAAAACATAAAATTTTTTGTACAGAAACGGGAGGACCAAGGTCCTCCCCTACCATGATCCCCCCATATCAAAGAAAAAGCATCGGTTCCAAGAACTAAAACCGATGCTCTTTCTATTACGTTATTCCGCCGTTTCGGAAGCTTCACTCTCTTCCGCTTCCTCTTCAATAGGCATTACTACCCAGCTGTTATTTATCCATCTTTCGTGGCCGAGGCTTGGGCGGTTTATGTACTCTCCGCCGTGAACCATTGCCGTGGAGCTTCCTCCGTCCATCATGGCACCGTTGATACAGCCCTCTTCAAGCATTATGCTCTGGAGGCCGTCAAGGTCGCTTCCGATACTGTAGCCGACCTGTCTTCCGTCGATAACTACGAATATGACCTCTCCGCTTGCACGCTGACCGATGCCCGTTCTGGGGGAAATTCCCCAGCCGCCTGTTCCGTTCTTTATCATTCCCTCTCCGTTTACAACGATATAGGGAGAGAAGGAAACCGCGTTTTTAATTCCCATATTCACGGCATCTGCCGCTGTCGTATGCTTGAGTATAAAATTACCTATTCCGTCAAAGCCGATAAGATTATATACTCCGCCGCTCTCAATAGAAGGGTTTATGAGCGTTCCTTCTTCTATAAGAATTCCCGCCGGGGAACCGCCGTTGGAGTCGTAATTGGGGCCGTCGTTAAAGCCGCCGCCGTTTATTCCCGCAACACCGCCGACACTTTCTACCATCTGCATCACGGTCCAGCCGTGGTCGAACTGTGCGGGAGTATCTACTATTCTTATTCTCGTGGGGTCTTCGATAAGCATTACGTAGCCGACCCAGGGAGAATAACCCGAGGTTCCTTCCACGTCCTTGAGCCACACGCCCTCGGAAAGCTCTCTGTAGCCTTCTGCTTCATAGAGCCTTGTCATGTCAACGGAAAGTATCTCGCCCTCTCCCTCGGGAAGGGCATCGGGAGCAACCTCCTGAAAAACGGGAGTCTCTGAATTATGGCCGCTGTCGTCAACCATATTGTTTGCAAGGACCTCGGCTATCTTCTCATCGGAGAAGAACCACGTTGCAAGATACTGGTGGGTATAGGTGTGCATGGCACTGCATATCCACGTCTCCTGAAGAGTTTTGGATGCGCCCAGTACTATTACTATGTAAAAGGTAAGCGCCGCCGCCACAAGAAGCGAGAGGGCGGTTACGCAGAAGACGGTCAGAGCTCGCTTCACCGAATTTTTTCTGCGTCTTTTACTGTTTATTTTATTTTCTTTTTTCTCTTTTGTTATCATAGTTTGCGTCTTTAGAGGGGAGCATAACACTCCCCTCATTCTTTACTTATGCAATTTCAGAAAGCTTTGTGAAATCGAGTTCGGCAGTTGATGCGAGGTGCATATCGGGCTCAAGGCTCGTTACGGTTACGTTGATACCAACTGCGTACATACCTGCCGCCTTGATAGCTTCGATACCTGCCTGCGCATCCTCAATGCCTACGCACTCGGAGGGAGCAATTCCCAGAGCCTCAGCACAAACGAGGAATATCTCGGGGTCGGGCTTGGAGTTTTTAACCTTTGATGCATCCGCAACGTAGTCAAAACGGTCTGCAAGACCGAGAGCGGAAAGAACTGCGGGAGCGTTCTTGCTTACGGAAGCAACCGCTGTCTTTATTCCTGCCGCCTTTGCGCTGTTTACAAGTGCCTCGATGCCGGGAAGGGCATCTGCAGGAGTAAGAGTTTTAATAAGCTCAACGTAGAGGTCGTTCTTCTTTGTAATAAGAGCGGTCTTTTCCTCTTCCGTAAAGCGCTCCATCGCACCGTTTACTTCAAGAATTATCTCAAAGGAGCGCATACGGGATACGCCCTTAAGTCTTTCGTTTACTTCTTCGTCAAATTCCATTCCCAGCTCGTCAGCGAGCATCTTCCATGCTTGAAAGTGGAATTTCGCGGTGTCTACAATTACACCGTCAAGGTCGAAAATAAATGCTTTGGTCTTCAAAACAGTATACCTCGTTTAATTAATATTTTATCTCAAGAGCTTCGCCTACGGGAATGAGCTCACCCTTATGAAGGATGGAAACTTCCTTTGTGCCCGTAAGGTTCTTGACTGTAAAGCCGTCCTGCTTAACTGTGAGAGCAAGGGTCTGACCCTTCCATACGATATTTGTGGAAACTTCGTTCCAGTTATCGGGAAGGTTGGGCTCGATTCTGAGGTTCTCACCGTAACGGCGGACACCGCCGAAGCCGAGAACAACGCACTGCCAGATTCCGCCGAGAGATGCGGCATGGATTCCTGCGTGGGAAGACCACATTACAGGGCCCATATCGATCATAGCGGCTCTGCCGAAGAGTGTTATTGCAGTATCCTTTTCGCCAAGGTCAGCGGCAAGGGCGCTGTACGTGGAAAGGCTGAGGGAGGAGTCGTGAATACATCTTCTCTCGTAGAAGTAGAAGTTCTTCTTCTTTACTTCCGCGGAGAAAAGGTCTTCAAACATATACATAAGCTGCATTACGTCAGCCTGCTTGGAGATCATGACCTTATTAAGGCCGCCCAGCTTCCATACCTCTTCGTGAACCTCGTGGGGGTGCTCGGAGAAAACGTATCCGTCGCGGCTGATGTCAATAAGAGTGAGATAAGTATCATCCTGAGGAACAAGTCCATCCTCGTTTTCGCGGGGGAGATATATCTTGTCTACCCTGTCGCACCAGATTGCGTATGCGCTGTCAAGACCGAGAGCTTCGTTCAGTCTTTCGTATACCTCGGGTCTGTCAGCTTTGAGCTTTTCGTAGTAGTGAATAGCAAGCTGCAGGTTGTACTGAGCGAGGTAGTTTGTATATGCGTTATTGTCGATATCTTCCTTGTATTCGTCGGGACCGATAACGCAGAGTATCTCATAGATATCCTTTTCCGCATTATATTCAAGTCTTGAGGACCAGAACTTCGCGGTATCAAAGAGAAGCTCGTAGCCGCATCTTTCCATGAATTCTTCGTCGCCCGTTACTATGTAGTAATAGTAAACGCCGACTGCAACGTCTGCAGTGATATGGTGCTCCTGAAGACCTGTCTTATACTTATCGGGAGTGATCTCGCCGTCTGTGAGCCATGCGCTCTCCCAAGGGAACATTGCGCCTTCAAAGCCCTTTTTCTTTGCGTTTTCTCTTGCGGCACCGATGCTGTTATATCTGTATTCGATAAGGCTTCTCGCTTCCTCGGGGCAAGTGAAGATGAAGTAAGGGAGCATGAATATCTCCGTATCCCAGAAGGTGTGACCCTTATAGCCGGGACCTGAGAGACCCTTTGCGCCGATATTCATTCTGTTGTCGTGAACGGGAGCCATGATGGTAAGGTGATAGAGAGCAAAACGAACTGCAAGCTGATACTCTTCCTTATCGCAGTCAACCTTTACGTCACGGACGGACCAGACGCGTCTGTCCCATTCAGCGGCGGACTCTTCAAGGATATCTTCAAGGGTGCGTCCCTTAACAGATGCCATGTGCGCGGAAGCGTCAGCCACGAGAGCGGGCATATCGCATCCGTCTCTCTCCTTATCTCTGCCTGTGAATACGTTTGATATCTTTGTGATGGTGAGGGTGTTTCCTGCCTTGAGAGAGAAGGCAAGGTTTGCCATTATCTGAAGGTCGTGTTCACTTGTTACACCGAAATCGGGCTCGATCTTCACACCGTTTATTTCAAAACGGTGGCACGTCATAACGGAGAAAGGAATTCCCGACTCTTTTGTTACTGCGGTTATCTGAAGCACGTCGTTTGCCGCATTCATTCCGCAAGGCTCAAAGTGAGCACAGTGCATAACGTTGCCTTCGATACCCGACTTGAGACCTATCTCACAGTCGTCGAGGGCGGTAACGTTTACCTTGGAGCAGATAAGGTGGAAATCCTTAAGGGAAACAACTCTGAGAAACTCAAGATGCAGTCTCTTTCCGTCCTTTGAAGTCCATTCAAAATATCTTCTGAGAAGACCGTTTTTGAAGTTGAGGGTCTTCTCGTAATTTGCCATATTTCCGTCGGGAGAAACAGTTTCTTCGCCTACGGTAAAGAGCATGTTTGTAACGTCGGGAACGTTGGGAAGCTCAGTTGCTTCATCGCCTTCCATAAAGTTGAAGGTGCCTGCAACGTAGGTTCCTCTGGAATCTTCCTTTACGTACTCTTCATTCGAGCTTCTGACACCCATATAGCCGTTACCGAGACACATGATGGACTCAGTCTTCTGAGGCATTTCCGCATCAAAAACCTCTTCCTTGAGTATAAAGCCCTTGTACTCGCCTGTACCGCTGTTATAAACCATAATTTCCTCCGTATACTCTACGTAATATTATCTGAATTAAGTCCACAGTACGCCATTATACTGTTATCTATTTCAGTTTACCACAAAGTATTATTATTTTCAACAGTTAATTAATTTATTTATATAAAATAATAGTCCGCTTCCCCCTCAGCAAAACGTATGACCAACATCTTCCTCGGTATGGTGTGCGCCCTCGCCCCCACCCGCCACGTCACCGCCAAACACCGCAATAAAACAAAAAACGAAACAAAAAAGGGGCTGTAAAAAAACTGATGAGTTTTTTTACAGCCCCCCCGAAATTCAGATTACGTAAACTTCAGGAGAATTTCATATAGGAGAAAACACTGTTTTAGCTTTTCAACATCTTTTTAAGTTTCATTGAATCTTTTGCGTCTATTTCGCCGTCGCCGTTTACGTCTGCATTATCCTCGTTGATACTTACGCTTTCGGGGTCGCGAATGTATTTTTTAAGTACTAATGAATCTTTTGCAGACATTTCGCCATCGCCGTTTACGTCTCCAAGGAAAAGTTCTATTTCGCCGCAGACCGTACATACGCCGTCCGAATAGTTGTGACCGAGAGTCTCGTTTGCATTGGAGTATGCCGTCTCACCCTTACAGTTAAGAACCTGATATACCGTATCTCCGCCGATGAGGGGATATTCGTCGGAACCGATAGTCTGACCGAATGCTTCACCAAGCAAATACGCAACCTCGCCCGATGCGAACTGTTCAACAGTCTTGGCTTCGGTTTGGGTATAGACCTGATTTGTGGTGTCACGCTTGCCGTAGAAATCAAGGCCGTCGGTTTCGCACCAATAAATATTGGTGAAACGGGAGGTATTGCTGTCCGTATTCTGATAGCCAACAATGGCGCCGGCGGCAGAGCTGCCGGTCACATCGCCCACATAAACAGAATTGGTGATATCATAATACTGGGTACCGTTCCAGCCCTCGCCCACCAGACCGCCTGCGTTGTTACCGGTGATATCTGCATAAACAGCACAATTTTCGATTCTGGAATATCTGCCGTCAGCGTGTTTGCCGCCGTAGTAGCCAACCAGACCTCCTGCGTTGCCGGCTTCGTTGGTCACGTCAACGTAGGAAATTATGTTTTGGAATTGGGTACGGTAAGCACTGCCCACCAGAGCACCCACGTTTCCACCGTCTGCTGTGATGGAGCCTCGAACGATCATATTTTTGATTATACCGTAATTAAATGAGGAGAAGATACCGCCTGACTGGCTGCCGATGTTGAGGGTATGACCGTCGCCGTCCAAAATTGAGTCGGTACTGATGTTCTCCGGTACCCCGACGGTTGTCCAGGGAATGTCCTCGGGGAAGGTAATGTCCGCTGTCAGTTTGGCATGGAACTCATCACTCATCTGAGGAATCTGCTGAGCCAACCAGTAAAGCTGACCTGCGTTTGAAATTTCGTAAACGTCTCCCACAAGCTCAGCAGGCTGATATTCACCGCAACAGTCACGGAATCCGTTTGTGATGGTATCCTTCTCATGGTTCTCTTTATCAATAACCGTGAGTCCGCAGGCGGAACAGAATTCATCCTTCAGACACGTAGCCGCCTCAAGAATATCATGAGAAGAATAGAACGTAGAATTACGCTTACAGATATAGTCCACGCCGCCGGCTGTGACAGCGGTGGGGGTCTGTGAAGAAAGATAGAAATACAGTTTATTGTCATCCAGCGTATAAACACCCTTCAGACCGTAGCCGTCTGCACCTGAAACCTTTGTAACGGGGACCTGACCTGCCACGCCGTCAAGGCTGAAGGTTTGCAAAGATACTGCGTTGCCATTGCCGTCTGTGACGGATGAAGCTTTTACAGACGATGCTTTTACGTTACCGCCGTTGATGATGACCGTACCTTCGGAGTTCCAAGCACCTGCACCGATACCGCCTCCTTTTGTACTGGAAGCAATTACTGTACCGCCGTTGATCGTGACCGTACCGCCCGCGTTCCAGTTGCCGCCTCCGATACCTGCTCCACTTCCTGATGCGTTACCCTCTGCGATTGCCGTCACGATACCTCCGTTTATGGTGATACTTCCGGCACCTGCTGCGCCGTGGCCGCCGATTGCTGCATAAGCACTGGCCGTTGTCGCAATCAGTTTTCCGCTTCCGTCGCTTTGTCCGTAGATCGTCAGACTGTTACCTTCCAAAACCCGAATACCTACGTCCAGCGTCAGCGTACATCCGTCTGAAAGCACCAGATGCACGTCGCCTGTAACGTTGATGGTTTTTGAGAAAGTTACGTCACTTGCCAAAACGTACCAGCCGGAAGACCATTCAGTCACCGTGGCATCAACACTGTGATCGGGTGTGAATTCCAAAAGCTCGGAAACGACCGCTCCTTTTTCTGCATCCCAAACACAGTTTATATAGTAGTTTCCGCTACTGCCGCAGGTGATACATTTACCGTTCTGCATTTCCGTATGATTACAAATGTATCCGCAAGATACACAAACACCGTTTGTATAGGTATGTGAAACAGTCTCAACAAAAACGTTACAGCAGGAATGCCATACGTCATGCTTCAGAGCGTCTTCCGCATTAACGTTATATTTAAATTCATTGCTTTCGTGGTTATTCTCATCAAGCTTTTTAGCCTTGCACAGACTGCAAACGGCAGAAGTAAGACAAGTAGCTTCTCCGACGTAATCGTGGAGACTTGTTTCTATGATAAGATTGCAACAAGCATACCGTGTGTCGTGCTTCTCTGCATCTTCACCGTTCACAGTATACTTGTATTCGAGAGAAGCATCATGGTAAGTATAGAAAACGTCGTTACGGTTACATACGAAGACGTACTCTTCTCCGTTTGCCGTGATTGCAGCCGCATCAGGTGCGGAAGGTAAATAGAAATACAGTTTATCTCCGTCCAACGCAAAAACGTCTCTTACACCGTAGCCATTCATACCGGAAACCGAAGTTACATAAGCACCCTCGGTCACGCCATCAAGGATGAAGGTTTTCAAGGACACCGCGTTACCGTTACCGTCGGTAAGTGTGCCGTTATTGGTGTTTCCTATTCCCGCTCCGATTTGCGATGCGTGCTTGGAAAAGGCTTTTACATTACCACCTTTGATAACGACGTTTCCGCCTTCACCTTTTTGACCGCCGCCAATACCCGCGCCTCCAAAGCCTGAACTGCTACTGCTTTCTGCCCCGATAGCAGTCACGGTACCGCCGCTGATAGTGATATTACCGCCGGAACCGTTTAAACCGCCGCCGATGCCTGCACCGTATAAACCTCCTCCGGTAGCCGTTACGTCTCCTCCGTTTATAGTGATCGTACCGCCGGAACCTCCGTAACCGCCGCCGATACCTGCACTGCCGGAACCTCCGACAGCCGTTACGTTTCCTCCGTTTATAGTAACCGTACCGCCGGAACCAAATTGACCGCCGCCGATACCTGCACCGCTATTTCCTCCGGTAGCCGTTACGGTTCCTCCGTTTATTGTGATCGTACCGCCGCTGTAATCCTCTGAACCGCCGATTCCGGCACCGTTACCTCCGATAACAGTTATCGTTCCTCCATTAATGGTGATCGTGCCGCAGGTTCCATTCGAACCGCCGATGCCGGCAAACTGACCATCCGAATTCTTTACCAACAAATTGCCTGTGTCAAAGATCTGACCGTAAATATTAAGTTCAGAATCAGCAGGAACTTTGATCCTTTTATCCACCTCCAACGTGCAGCCATCTGTCAGAATCAAGTTCACCGTGCCGCTTACGGTAACTCTTCTGGAAATACTCACGTCGCTCTCTACAACGTACCAACCGCTGCTAAGCGTTTCCGTGGAATCCGTAACAACTACGGGTTCTAAAACCAACGCCATCTCTGAAACAAGGGAGTTCGTTTGACTGTCCCAATAACGGTTCACGTATCCAATTCCCGCTTTACCGCAATCAATGCAGCTTCCGCTTTCTGTTTTCAGATGCTCACAGTAATGATCACAGATCGTGCAATGACTGTTTTCGTAGTTGTGCTTTGCTGATTCGATAACAAGGCCGCAGCACTTCCATTTATAATCGTGCTTTGATCTGTCAGTAGGACTGACCTCGTAGATCTTTTCGGTCCCCGTATGGTTGGACGGATTTTTGTCTCCCGTTACCGCACCGCAATCCGTACAAGTCTGCACCGCCAGACAGGTCGCATCCGCATAGTTATGCGATCTGTTCTCCGTGTGCGCACCACAGCAGCCGTATACGCCGTAATGATACTGTTCGTCAGCGGAGACGTACTTTTTAATTTGACCTTCATGATTTGAACCGTTGGTTGCACCTGTCGTTATACCGCAATAGATACAAGTTGCCAAAGTAACGCAGGTTGCATCACTGTATTCGTGGTCTGTAACCTCATAAACCGTTTTCGTGCCGCTTGTAACCTTGCCGCACACTAAACAGTAACTGTATTCGGAACAGCCGCCTAATCCAATATTCTCGCAGGTTGCTTTTTCTTCTTTGTGCGTCACACTTATACTGTTACAATCGTGAGAAGCATTTGCTCCGCTCAAAACGGTGCAACCTTTATCCGATTGGTTTATCATGCATCCTTTACCTTTTTCAGGGGTGTTAGAGCAATCCGTTGCACATCCTTCGAGATAGTAACAACCGGAAACCTCAATATACTCTTTGGCATTATCGGGGTGTCTGTAGTTACCTACGACAGCACCGATATTATACTCACCGTTATCAGTCTTTACCCTTCCCATATTAACGCAGTTTGTCACCTGATTCACTCTGGTGATAAACATAGAACTGTCAATATATCCACCGACAATTCCGCCGACACAAGAGTCACGTCCCAAGTCCGTTGCACAGATCGTAACCGTTTCTTCCACCTTACACGAAGAAACCGTCACCTGATTTCCCCATGCTGCACCTACAATACCGCCCACATGTCTTGTTCCGAAAATGAAAGAATTCTTGAGGACGACGTTTTTTATATTTACGGTGGATATTTTGGGATCCGCACTTGCTGTACCTACCAGACCGAATAAACCTATGAAGTCAGCATTTATATCACAATATAATCCACTTACCGAGTGGCCGTTACCGTCAAAGGTACCGATAAACTGATTGTCAACACATCCTATAGGAGTCCACTCGTATTCAGCACCGTTTTCGCTGACTGTCTCATTGACAACGATATCACTTAGCAGTACGCCATTGATACTCGCTCCTGCAGAGCCGTTTACCAGCTCGGCAAAACCGTAAAGCTCTGCCGCAGTGCGAATGCCGTAGTAGCCGTTATATGCACTCCAGCCACTTGACGTCAAACCGAATTTCTGATAGTTTGACGACGTGATCTTCTGCGGTGTCACGGGAGTCCCGTTATATACGTCAGCCGCAGAAACACTTACAGCCGTAAAAGGTATCGCTGACAAAATTATCATAACTGCCAGCAAAATACTGATAATCTTCTTTTTCATAGTTTACCTCCGGGTAGTTTACCTAATTAAATCTATATGAATGCACAAGGCTTATTAACCTTTTCTTCTTTTCAGAACGAGTTCTTCTATCGCATGCTCGTTTGTTTCATTTATATATTCCGTAAACCCTTCATATATTGTCTTTCCAAGCTTCTCGTATCCCGTTTGAAAGATTTTTTCTTCCTTTAGCTTTCTTCTCTCTTCGGGGATGTCAAACAGCTTCATAATACCGTCAACCGCTATTATAATTCTTGTTTCAAGAGGAAGGGCATCCTCATGAGCCATAATGGTTGCATACTCTATTCCCGTAACCAGCCCGACGGTCATCATAAACTCGTCTTCAGTCCATTCGTTTTCCCGTTCATGGAAAACAAATCTGAATTTCTCTGCCGTATTCTTTTTCATAACGGCGAAAGACTGAGGATGCGTATAGGTCGCCGTAAAGAAATCTCTCGCTGTCTCACTCTTCTCACAGGCGGATGCAACGGTCAAAAGCTCAAGACAGTATGCCATAAGAGGCGAGGAGCCTTCCTTTATAACGTAATCCATAAATTTCCACTGGAAGGAACCCAGCATCTCAACGAGAACGGAGAGCAGGTCCTCCTTTGTGGGAAAATAAAAGGTCAGGTTTCCTTTGCTGATCCCTATTTCATCGCAGATATGCTTTATGGTCGTTTTGGAGTAACCCTCCGTCAGAAAGAGCCTTGTTGCCGTCTGTATTATTTCAAGCTTCGTTATATTTTTTCTTGCCACGTTAACTCCTTCTTCGGCATCTCCGTTGTGATTTTAGCACATGTGCTATTTAGCTTCTGTGCTATTTTAGCACGTGTACTATTCACTGTCAATCTCTTTTTACCAAAAAAGTAAAAAGCAGGAATTTGCATAAAAACAAATCCTGCTTTTTGTATATTATTATCAAATATCTTTCGGTTAGAAATTACTCTTCTTTTTCCGCATGAAGAGGAAGATACTCATATTTAAGATACTCTCTTATCTTTGCTCTGTCGGGAACGAGGACTGCCATACCGCGTATCATGGCGCTCTGATAAGCATCACGGGGAGGAACGTAGTAGGACGAAAGCTGAATATCCGCCATTTTGGGGGCAAACTGCATTGCGAGGGACATTATCTGTGTATTTGACATATCCGTTGAGATGCAGGGGAGAACCACGTTCACAAGGTCAAGAAACTGAGATGCGCTCTGCCCTTTTATCTTGTTGAACACAGCGGTTATAACGTTTCTCTGTCTGCCTGTTCTGTTGAAGTCACTGTCTATGTA
Organism: Oscillospiraceae bacterium; assembly: GCA_015063695.1. Lineage (GTDB taxonomy): Bacteria > Bacillota > Clostridia > Oscillospirales > CAG-272 > RUG14199. The sequence goes on along the minus strand of SVTQ01000014.1, from coordinate 14,730 downwards.
TCTTATTCTTGAATACTTCAGCGCTTGGTCACCGTTCAGGTGGTTAAGACCTGCAACAGATCCGTCGTCCATGATCCTCGCTTCAGCTTCGGTGAGAGTTATATCAACGCCGCCGACTGTATCTATGATCTGGACAAAGCCTCCGAAGTCAACTTCAAAACAACCGTCAATGGTGACACCGAAGTTGAGGTGAAGAGTTTCCGTCAGAAGGGGAAAGCCGCCGAAGGCGTATGCCGCGTTGAGACGGTTATCGGAATAGTCACCGGGGAAATCAACGTAGAGGTCACGAAGGAAGGACACGAGTGACACTTCCATTGTTTCGGGGTTTATACTGCAGACTATCATGGAGTCCGAGCGCTGTCTTCCCTGACCGGGACGTCTGTCCTGACCCACAAGAAGAAGGTTGATAAGCTCATCGTCCATAAGAGGCTCAAGAACTTCCCAGCTTACGTCCTCGGGAGCTATCTGTTCAAGACCCTCACTTGAGCCCTCGTCAGTTTCAAAGTCCTCAAGGTCGGGGGCGACAGTTTCAAACTCCGCGCTGTTTTCGTCTATTTTATTTATTTTATTCAGATAGTGGTTTGCCGCAAAGAACACTCCGCCGACGATAACCAAAAGCAAAAGAAGGATAATTCCTATAATAACAAGACCGACGCGCTTTTTCTTTCCTTTTGTTTTCATTTATCCGTCCTCCTTAAATCAACTGAGTAAATTATATAAAAATGCGCTGTTTTTGTCAAGTACGTCACTGCAAAGCATTTTCAAGAAGCCATCTTGCAACACCGTCGTTTTCGTTTGACTCTATGACCCCATCGGCTTTTATCTTAAGCCTCTCGTCGGCATTTTCAACGGCATAGCATCCGTCTGCCGCGTCAAACATTGAAAGGTCGTTTCCGCCGTCTCCGAAGACCACAAGCTCGTCAGCACCGAGCCGTTCCTTAAGCTCAAGGGCCGACTCCGCCTTTCCTGCGCCTCTCGGCATTATCTCGATCCATCTGTGACCGCTGTATATGTCTATGTAAGTAACCGCGGGGCATATTCTTGTCACCGCATCATAAATTTCTTTTATTCTTTTGTCTTCACCGATGCAGACGAAATAATACGCTTCACCCGAGCACAGCTCTTCCTCACTTTCAACAGGATAACTTCTCGGATCGTTTTTCTTCGGGTCAAGAAAAGCCTTAGTCTCGGGGCTTACGAGCTTTTCCACGTAGGAAAATCTGTCACCGTCCATAGCCCTGCTGTAAACTATAGGAGAGACTTCCCTCTCTTTCAGAAAAGACATTACCTTTAAAAACTCTTCCGCCGAAAAAGTTTTTGAGCTCAGTATTTCGCCCGTCACAGGGTCCATCATTCTCACTCCGTTATTAACTATTACGGGAAGAGTGAGTGGAATATTCTTTGTTATGACCGAAGCGGAAACAAGGGAGCGCGCAGTCGCATATGTAAAGAGACCACCGTTTTCTACAAATGCCGTTATCGTCTTTTCCGAGAAGGATGAGACCTGCTGTCTGCTGTTTAGCAAAGTACCGTCAAGGTCTGATACGTAAAGAACTTTCTTCATATTTACTCTCCGATTTATAAAAGGTTAAAGGAGCTTCCTTCTCTACGTTGGAAACTCCTTTGAACTCCATAATAGACATATGCCGATTACAGAGGGCATATTATCATATCTTCATAATTCCGAATGCGTCAAGCACAGAGGAAACGAGAATAAGCACGATGCAAACGGGAGCTACGTACTTTATAAACGCTGTGAACATCTTGCGGCTCTTGAAGGTGCCTGTGAGCTCGATCTCGTCGATAACAGCTTTAGGCTTTATAACGTAGCCGATAAAGATACATGTCAGAAGAGCTACGATGGGCATCAGTACACTGTTGCTGAGGAAGTCGAACATATCAAGAATGGTCATACCCATAACAGAAATACCGCCCAATACGCCGAAACCGAGGGATGAGGGAATACCGAGAGCAAGGCAGAACACAAATACTGCGATGCAGGCTGTTCCTCTCTTCCAGCCGAACTTATCTCTCACTATGGATACTACCGTTTCCATAAGAGAGATGGAAGAAGTGAGCGCCGCAAAGAGAACGAGAAGGAAGAAGAGCGCGCCTATAATAACTCCGCCCTTCATGCTTTCAAACACCTTGGGAAGAGTTACGAACATGAGGCCGGGGCCTTTGCCGAGAGCACTCTCGTCACCGCCCGAGAAAGCGAATACGGCAGGGATTACCATAAGACCTGCAAGGAATGCAATACCCGTATCGAAAAGCTCTATCTGTCTGACTGAAGACTCAAGGCTTACGTCCTTCTTCATGTATGAGCCGTAGGTTATCATGATACCCATGGCAAGGGACATGGAGTAGAAAAGCTGACCCATTGCCGCAAGAACGGTAGTTGCGGAGAACTTTGAAAAGTCGGGCTTAAGGTAGAAAATTACACCCTCCACAGCACCGGGAATAAACATAGAATAGACCGCAACGAACAAAGTCAGCACCACAAGAATGGGCATCATTATCTTACTGACCTTTTCAATTCCCTTTTCAACACCGAAGAAAACTATAACTGCCGTTGCTCCCATGAAGAGGAGGAACCAACCCAAAGGCTCTCCTGTTTTTGCGATAAAACCGTCAAAGTAACCGTCTGCCGCCGATGCCGCGGAATTACCAGAAACGAAAGCAACAAGGTATTTGGTTACCCATCCGCCGATAACGGAATAGTAGGGCAGGATGATTGCAGGAACTACCGATGCAAGAATTCCTATGAACGAATACTTTTTATTGAGATCGGAAAAGGCACCGATGGCGCTCTTCCCTGTTTTTCTGCCGAGAGCTATCTCTGCGCACATAAGGGCAAAGCCGAATGAAATTGCAAGTACGATATATACAAGAAGGAATATACCTCCGCCGTATTTTGCCGCAAGATAAGGGAAACGCCATATATTGCCAAGACCTACTGCGGAACCTGCAGCGGCAAGTACAAAACCTATCTTACCTGTGAAACTGCTTCTTTTTGTTTCCATATTTCCTCCTCAAAGGATAATAAAATGTATTAATATTATACATCATCCGTGCTTTTTTATCAAGGTTTACGGGGAAATAATTTGTTTAATGAACCAAAAAAATGAATTAATATCAAATCTGCTTATGTTGTCTTGACTTTTTGCCTGTAAATTGGCATAATTAAATATATAATATACAACCGAAAGGCACACATGATGAAAAGAACAAGCGGTGTTTTAATGCACGTTTCCTCTCTTTGGGGCGAATACTCGGAGGGCTCCTTCGGAAAGGCCGCCTATGAGTGGATAGATTTTCTTTCCGACTGCGGCTTCGGAGTATGGCAGACGCTTCCCTTCTGCCTTCCCGACGACGTAAATTCCCCCTACAAATCCTACAGTGCGTTCAGCACTAATCCTTATTTTATAGACGTTCCCTCTCTCTATGAGGAAGGACTCATCACAAGATCCGAGCTTGAAGGCGCAAAGCAGGCTTCTCCCTATATATGCGAATTCAGAAGACTTAACAGTGAGAGAATGAGACTTCTCTCAAAGGCGGCGTCCCGATTTACCGAAACAGAAAAAATAGATGCCTTCATGGAAAAGCATCCGAGAACGGAAGAGTTTTGCAAGTTCATGGCTCTTCGCGCCGCAAATGACGACCGTCCCTGGCATGAATGGACCTGCGACGTTCTCTGCGAAAATACGCTCAGAACGTGGCGTTTCGTTCAGTACAAATTCTTTGAGCAGTGGATGAAGGTAAAAAAATACGCCAACGACCGAGGTATCTCAATCATCGGAGATATTCCCATCTACGTTTCCCTTGACAGCGCAGACGTATGGGCATCCCCCGAGCTCTTCCAGCTTGATGAAAAATACAATCCCACGGGAGTTGCAGGTGTTCCGCCCGACTATTTTGCAGAGGACGGTCAGCTTTGGGGTAACCCTCTCTACGATTGGGACAAAATGACAGAGGACAACTTCGCATGGTGGCGCGAGCGCATAAGCTTTATGACAGAGCTTTTCGACGGCGTGAGAATAGACCATTTCAGAGGTCTTGAATCCTATTTCAACATTCCCGCCACAGACACCACCGCAAAAAACGGAAAGTGGGTAAAAGGGCCCGGAATGGCTCTTATAAAGGCGCTAAAGGAGGCCTGCGGTGACAAGCTTCTTATTGCCGAGGACCTTGGCGATATTACGCCTGAGGTATACGAGCTTGTAAAGGAAAGCGGCTTCCCCGGCATGAAGGTGTTCCAGTTTGCTTTTCTCGGCGGCTCTGATTCTCCCCATCTTCCCCATAATTATCCCTCAAACTGCATCGCTTACACAGGTACCCATGACAACGAGACCATGCTCGGCTACATATGGGAGGTTGACGGCGCAACGAGAAGAAAAATGTTTGACTACTGCGGCTATTACGGAGATAACTGGGATGAAAGCAGACTTCCCATTATCCTCACTCTTCTCCGCAGCCACGCGGACACGGTAATATTCCCCATTCAGGACCTTCTTTTCTACGGAAGAGACACAAGACTCAACATTCCCGGCAAGGGCGAAGGCAACTGGGGCTTCAGAATAACAAAAGCGCAGGTTGAGACCATCGACCGCCGAGAGCTCCGTTATTATAACGAGCTTTACGGAAGAAGCTAAAAAAGAATATAATCGGCGGGAGCAAGCCCCCGCCCTACGGTCTGTAGGGTGAGAGAGTTGCTCCCGCCGATGCTTTTTATTTTATTCAGCTTTTTCTACTTCGCTCTTCTTTGCTTTTTTCTTCTTTTTGGATTTAACGATAACAAGTACGACCACAAGCACTACCGCCGCAAATACAAGGAGAGGCGAGAGGTATACGACAGCTATTACGGCACCTTCAAAAAGCTCCTTTGTAAATTCAAGGGAAGATTTGAAGGCTTCGGCTATCTTTGTGCCGAAGGTCTCGGGTTCGGGTTCCGTATAGGTTCTTACCTGACGAAGCTCAACAGTTACCGTTGTATAGTCGATAAGATTATCGTACTTCACAAGGAGCGTCGTCAGTCTTTCGATTTCCGTGCGCACTCTTGTAAGCTCAGTTTCAAGCTTCAGAATATCGTCAAGACTTTCGGCTTTCTCAAGAAGCGCCATAAGTCTCTCCTGCTGAATTTTAAGGGAGGAAAGCTGATTTTCGGTGTCATAGTATGCGGTGGTCACGTCCTGACCGCTCTTGTTCTGATTTGTGATGTTGCCGAGCTCAGAGATGCCTTCGTTAAACTTTGCCGTCTGACTTGAGGGAATGCGAAGTACAAGCTCTGCCCATCCGCCGTCCTCGGTGTTACCGCTTACGTTTGCACTTTCATAGTAACCGCCATAGGAGGAAACTGCCTCTTCAAGAGCTTTCACTGCGCTGTCAAGGTCCTTTGTCTCAACGGAGAAATTGTACTTCATTATGATCTTTCTGTCGGTGGGTGTTTCGGCTGTCGTCTTGTCAAGAAGCTCCGTTGATGAGTCGGAGGAATACTCAAAATCCTCTTCTGCCGCATCACCGGGAGCGATCATATCGTAGCCGAAAGAATTGTCAACAAAGCTCTCCGATTTTGCGCAGGAGCAAAACAGAACAGCCGCCGTCATAACGATTACAAGAAGACTTAAAATTTTTCTTTTCATAGCAGGGTTCCTTTCTTTACATAAAAATTCACGTTTGCATCAACACGGTTTCATTTCCTTTTCTGTTAATACAGACGGCAAAAATCACAAAAGGTTCCGAAAAATCATAATTTTTTGAAAATTTTTCCGTCATCCGTCAAGCCCGTCAAGAATTATATTCAGCTTCTCTGTGTCAACACTCTTTTTCTTGCCCTTTACGGCACAGACGAGATTTTTTCGGATAAATATCTCCGCCGCTTTTTCTTTTACAGCTTCAAGCTTCACGTCTTTATAGAGAGAGGTGCCGTCCTTTGTCAGCTCAAGCCTTGTGTTACCGAGAATACGGTTCATATAAGCCATGCCCCAGTTGAGATTTGCCGCTTCGTCCCTCATAAGAGCCCATTTGGTGGATAGCTTTTTTACGCTGTTGTCAAAGCGGAAGGCGCCGCGTTTTATATCTTCAAGGATCGAAACCACTGCCTCAAAGGAACGCTCAAGGTTTTTGGAGCTAATCTCATACTGGAATTTTATTGAACTTATATTTCTGTACTGCTCAAGGGTGCTGTCATAGGAGTAGATAAGAGGCTCCCTCTCGGACATTCGCTGAAAGAAAAGGGCGTCCTCTCCCTCGAAAAGAGCCGAGTACAAAACGTCTCTCACCGCCGTATCACAAAAGTCATTGTCAATATCAAAAGACATTCTCACAAGGCAAAAGTCAGACTGCTTGAAATGAATCTCGCACGGTCTTGCCCCGAAGCTTCTCGGGACGGGAGCCACGTTGTCCTTTATCCTGCCGCCCTTTCCTATATTCATACTCGAAGCGGCGCACCTTATTTTTTCAATATCCAATGCAGATACGTTTCCCGTAACGTACAGAAAAACGTTTCCCTTGGTTACGGTGTCATCTCTGAATTTGTTTATAGCTTTAAGTGATATTTTATCGAGGGTTCCGCAATATCCCGAAATGGTATTGGCAAGAGAGGTGTTTTCCCAAACCTTAGTATCTGCAAAATACTGAAGGGTGGTAAATTCACTCTCCTCGCGTATCTCCGCTTTTATTCTCTTCTTTTCCGTTTGAAATTCCGCTCCCGTCAGCTCTATTGGGTCAAAGAGCTTTGCGACGATATCCGCCGCAAGGTCAATTCCCGAGGGCAGACCCGAAATTTCAAAATACACGAATTCCTTATAGGTCGAGGCGTTGAAGCTGATAGAGTTTTCCGTCAGAAGCTCATAGAAGTCAGACGGGTATTTTTTCTTTATACTTCTGAAAACGCAGTGCTCGTAAAGGTGGGTTATGCCGTTTTCTTTTATATCCTCATAAAGACTGCCCGCCACAAGGTAAACACCTATGCAAAAGCTGTGAAGATAAGGGCACGGAAGCACGTAAACGTCGGCTTTTTCGCCTTTATATAATATTTCTTTCAAATCTTTTATCCTTAATTCTGATGTCGTTACGTCTCAATTCTACCATGAACAAGAATATTAGTCAACTATGAAAAAACAGCCCTCAAAAGAGAGCTGTTTGAAAAATTATTTTTCTTCTGCGAGGTGAATATAACGTATTCCCTTCTTTTCGCCCTGCTGATACCAAAGAACAACAAGGAGCGTTTCATCGGGAAGAACCGTTACGTGAGGCTCGCCGAAGGTAAAGTCTGTCCATTCAGCAAATTCGCCGCTGCTGTTTGAATGAGTTGCGGTTTCTGCTTCCCATACGGGCTCGTTTGCAATAAGGTTTACACCGTTTTCGTCGGGACGCTCAAGAGCAAGCCAAACGCCCTTGGGCTCTTCCTTTCTCTGATTGTACGCGATATAAACCTTTCCGTCCTTACCTGCGCTGATACCCGTGCTCTGTCCTCTGAAGGGCTGTGCATAGGGACCTGCGAAAGTCTCGCCGTTATCGGAGGAAATGAGGTACTGGTTGGAGTCTGCGCTTGCAGTCTGCCATGTGGAAACGTAAAGTCTGCCGTCGGAGAGACGCGTTATCCAGCTCTCTGCGTATTCAGAGGGCTCGGGAACAACCGCAAACTTCTTGCCTTCAAAGCTTTTGCCGCCGTCGGTGCTTCTCATCATTACCATACAGCAGGTGTCAACCTCTTCCTTTTTCTCTATGGTAGGATAGGGAGAGTAGATCATTGTAAGCGTGCCGTCAGCATCACCGAGCATACCGCCGGGCTGTTCAGCGGAGCCGTAGAAAGGCAGAGGAACTCTGACGGGATCGGGGAAAGAATAACCATCCTCGGACACTGCCGCAACAAGATAGTTTTCCTTCATTCCGCATGCCTCGTCGGACCAAAATGCCTCACCGGGCTCGTCAATGGGGAAGCACTGACCCGCAATGGTTATCTTTCCGTCAGCCGAGGGGCGAACTGAAACAAAAGCGGACTCTTTTCCCACAAGGTCGGGCCATATCTGCTTGCTTTCGCTCCACGTAAGACCGTCCTTTGAGTATGCTGCCATGGGCACAAAGTCGTTTGCGCCATTGCAGGAATTTATCATAAAACTACAAATAATATTTCCGTCGGGAAGAATGGCGCATCTGGGGCCGCTTGCCGCCAAACTCTCCGTTGTGCTGAATACGTCGCCTTCTGCAAGTTTACGAAACATAGTTTTTTCACCTTTCAATAAATAACGTTGTAGGGGGCGACGTCCCCGACGCCCCGTTTTCTTTTAATAAGGGGTCCTCAAGTTGCCGGAAGGCGACTTGGGGTTCTCTTTTACAGATCAAGTATAACAGATTTTTCCTTCAATTTCAATGTTTTGAAGAATAAATCCGCGCCCTATTCCTTTGTCATTTTATATCCAAGGGCAACTATGAGCTTCAGCGTTTCAAGAGCGGTATTTCTGTCATACTCCTTCTCTTCTTCCGAAAGCTCACCGTAGGGCACAAGGCAGGGCGTGGTCTTTTTTTCATCGTCGCGGACTTCCCCGTAGACCCAGCCGTCGCGAATTCGTCCGACAGACCAGATTTCATGAACGTTCTCGGCAATCTTTTCCGTCAGCGCAAGAAGCTCTTCGGGAAGAGTTATTTTTGATGTGTCAACAGGCTCAGGTGTGTACATAGTTACCTCCAATAATTACGACGAAAGAATCTCTTTCAAAAGGGCTATTTTTTCTTTCGCTCATCAATGAACTTCTTCGGAATGAGGAGAATTCCCTTTTCGTTTTTCAGACTTCCTTCGAGCATTCCTTTTTTTGCAGCTCTCTCCATCTTCTTTTCAGACCAGCCGAGCTCAAATCTTGCCTTTTCAAAGGAATAGTAGTCACCGAATTCATAGTCACAATAGTCGTACTCCTTAAATCCGTAATCTATTATTCCGTCTTCAACAAGAGACTTTGTAAGACTGTCAAGACGGTCAAGGGTCTTTTCGTCACCCTTTACCGAAACCTTTGAGCCGCCCGTCACCGTAACACGGGGCCCCTTGTCATCACATTCCACAAGGCATGGATGAAGCTTTATTGACATGTGCTTATGGTTTCCCGTAACCTTCGTATAGTTCATATAATCGGAAGTGGACCTGAAGCCCATAACACGGGTGTAAGCATTCCATCTGCGGTGCTCAAGCCACGCAAGTCTGTCCCTGTTTTCATCAAGGGCTGAGAAAGCTTTTTCAAACTCCTCGGGGCTATACTCTTCGGGGCAGTTATTTACGCCCACTTCATTTTCTGCAAATGCAGAACTATTCCTGATAGCTGCTGTTTTGTAAAGATAGCAACCACGGGTAACTTTTTCAATATGGGCGGTGATATCCTCAGCATCGGTATTCGCAGGAATTTCATCGAAAACAGAGGTCTCAATAAGACCGAGTGAAAAGGCTTTATACTTTATATGCATTGCCTTTGCAAGATTTGCCCAGTAGTTATAATCGACATCTGCATAAATCTTATTTTTAGCGGGATTTTCCCTGCTTCTCGCTCTGTTGTCGGAAGTAACGTCCGCTTTTCTCTGCTTTGAAGAATAGGCACTGCCCGCAAGCTTTGCCGAAAGAGAGTGCGTTGACATAAACACGTTATCTCCGCTGTAAGTCTCACCATGGGAACCGAAAGCGTACATATAAACGTCGGGCTCTTTTCCGTCAACGTTAAAATACTTCTTTTTTCTGTTGAGCGTTTTGCAAAGCTCGGAATCGTAAACTACATAAGAAATAACGGTTTTCTTTTTGTTTTCGGATTTTATATGAGCCTCTCCCACGTGCTGTCGGAGTTTTTCGGCAACTGCCGTATTATCTCTGTCAGAGCCGAGAGCAACCACAAAATAGTCACTGTCAAGAAAGGCTTCAAAATCTCCGTTTTCCTTTCGGAAGACTCCACCCATTACGTCAGCCTGCTTATAGGTGACGATAGCGTAATAATCGGAATACTCACCGTCGCGACAAAGAAGAAGCTCCTCCTTTTTCTGATCTTCCTTATACCGCACAGTCTTCTTTATCTCAGGGTTTATGTAGTTTATCTTATTCCAAAAAGCTTCGGAAGACTCATTTGATACTACGTTTATTCTGAGATTTACGTCAAGCATCTGACCGATCCAGTAAACGCCCAAAAACATTTCGCATCCGATATGTCCGCCGCCGAGAATGGTAACACTGAGATCCGTTTTTTCAACTGATCCTGACTCTTTCAGCTTCACGTACTTCTCAACGATAGGCTCAAACAAGGGAAGCTCAACGAGAAGGTTCGAAACGAGGTTTCTGTATATCTGCACGGGAACAATGGTGGGAAGCTCATCCTCTGCGAAGCCGTATTCTTTTTTCAGCTTCTCACATATCTGCATTTCCACCTGAGCGTACATATAGCTTTCAACAAAAACGTAAATGCTTCGCTTTTTGATACGTTTGCAGTTGCGCGGGTCAGAAAGACTTACAAGTGCCTGAAGATTATTTGTTTCTGAATTATCAATAAGGAAATAGCTCTTTTTTCCCCACGCTTTTTTTACGTGACTTATATCATCGGGAACACATATTGCCCCCATCAGCTTGGCACCTGCAATAAGCTCGGAGTTTTTTTCAGTTACGTCTGTAAAAACAATAACAGGTCTCGCTCTGTCGGTTCTGCTGTCTGTACATATACTTTTTGCAAGTGACAAAGACGCTTCATTCAGCTTGCTGAAATAATACCTGTGTCTGCGTGGAATGATAGATACCCACCACAGTCTCAGTCTCGGGAAGATGTTTGCAAGGACATCAAATAGAATAGCGTATCCGAGAATGGGCGAAATAAGCTCAATGAAAGACACGTACACAAGCAAGAAAGATGTGATCACGGGCACGTCCCCTATCAGCATATCCAGAAGAGTCTTGAATGCAGGTATAAATTCCCTGAAATCCTTGTCACCGCCTATTATGTCAAGGGTAATAATAATACCTTCAATAATCTCCTGCCACCAAGGGAGCATAGCTTCCCCTTCAGAAAGTGCAACTCCCGAGAAATTTATAAGCAGACGGATGGTAAGTGTTGACAAAAGAACAGATGCAGAAACACCTATAATTCCGCCGAAAAACCTTTTTTCATATGCCTTTTTCTGAATTCTGTTCTTTATCCATAATGCAAATGAAAACAAAGGGTAACCAAGCCCCAACACTACGGACAAAAATAATAAAAATTTCAAAACTGCCTCCTGTATGAAAAGCCCATAAAGAAGCTTTTCGTTACTTCGCTAAATTTAATAGTGCCCTTCTTATCTCTTCATCGGAAGAGTCTTTTGTAATATCAATAAGGGCGATTTTCATGTCCTTTATTCTCTGCCTCAGAATTTGGTTCTTCTTAAGTGTTTCGGGAATTGACGTTACCGCAAGGGCGACTTTAGCATATCTTCCGCCGAAACGCTCTGCCACTGTCCTAAGCTTGTAAAGCTCGTCCGCTTCAAAGGAGCCGTTTTTGCAGGACACGAAAACGGGAGTAACGTTCTTTACGGCAAAAACGTCGATCTCATTTTTGGTCTCAATATCACCCGACTCTCCGTTTTCATCAAGCCTGCCGTCCCAGTCTATCTGAACTCCGTTCATCACGTCTGAAAAAACAAAGCTTCCATGCTTATCCCTTAGATTTTTCATTTCTTTATAGATCTTCATTTCAAGCACCTGACCGGCTTTGGTAAGACACCTTTTTACCTGCGCATCTTTAAACTTAAGGGAAACGACCTCATCATCCTCAAAAAGTTTCATAAGACCTGCTTTTTCAAGAGCGTTTATAATGCTCCATATCCTTACGTCCGGCATCTTATTTATTTGGAGATGATGAGCGAGCACGTCCCACGAAACGGTGGTTTCAAGACCGTTTGTCACTCCGCACTCCGAGATAGCTTCAAAAATATTTATCTGCTTATTCCACTCACGCTGATTTTTTTGAGCTATGCGCCACATTCTGTCAACGTCAGCTTCAAAAGCCGCATTCATGTCCCAAAGAAAAGTAAAAACGTCTCCGTCTGAGTCCTCGTATATCACGTCACCGCCGTATATTCTCACGTTTTCCTCAACGCTGAGCGAAAGCTCCGTTTTGTCATCAAAAACCGATCTATTATCCCCGTCACAATCATAAAGCTTGTTCGTATTAAAATTATAACGGTGGATCTGAATATTCTTTCCTTTGTTCTTATATCTCTCGTAGACTATTCCCAAAGCCGTAAGAGCAGTTTCAGAGCCGCCCGTAATGTCAAAGACGCAGTTATCATTTTCCTCAACTATTTCCGAAAGAACGTCTGCCGCATCCGAAAGCCCCGTCGGAAGGAACTTTGAAACGAACTCAATACCAAGACCTCTTCCGCCAAAAACCTTACTGTAATTCTCAATAGCTCTGCTTATCTTCTTTGCAGCCCCGATAAGCACGACCTTCTTCGGAACAACCGCAAGGCAAGCATATACGTTCTCAAGATGATTATCATCAAAAAATTCAATTAAAGTCATTGTTTTCTCACAATTTCCGTAATATTTTTCTACACTGTTTATTATGTCACATTTTGTATTTTTAGTCAAGTTAGTTTGCCTATTTAAGCAGTTGCACACAAAAAAGAGAACGGCACAGACTTTTCTGTGCCGCTCTCAGTTCACTTAGCCTTTTGAACTTTGTACAGATGGACGATATTCAGATCCTCTTCCATATCAAGGCCGTGAGAACCGCAGTTTCCGTCTATTTCATGACAACCGTGGTCCATTGCAAACCCTATAAGGGTGTTATGAGCTTTCCAGTACTGTGAGATAAGGTCGCTGAAAAGCACAAAGCTCTCAATATTTTTCCTCAGCTCCAAAAGAGCTTCCCTGCTTTCGGGGCCAAATTTGTGCATCACTGTATCATAATTCCCATTATAGACCGCGATAAAATCATATTCGTCGGAAAGTATCAGCTCATGTGCTTTTTCGTTCACCTCTTCCACCGTTTCAAGGATATAATAATCCATATCTCTATCAAGATATATTTTTGACATACTATCCCCCGTGGTCGAAACTATGACAGGCTTCTTTCCGCTTCTGATAAGGGCATCAAAAAGGGTGTCAATGGTTATAACAGGCTTCACGTAGGACTTTATTCCGTGAACCTCCGGAAGCGCTCCGGTGTACATGGTACCGAAACAGACAGGTGTTACTGAAGGCATAACGGTGCAGAAAGGCACCTTCAAATCCGTTCTTTCCAAAACTGAGTCAAACATAGAATTGTATTTTTCAAATATCCACTGACCTATAGCATCGGGATTGAACATGAAAATCCTGTCAAGCTTTTCGCCCGAAAGATTTTCGTTTATATGCTCTGCAAGCATCTCACAAGGAGCCGCTGCATATTTCGGAATCTCCGTCCCCATCGAAACTGACAACGCCGCGCATAATGAATCAAGTGAAATTTTGTTTTTCATATTATGCTAACCTTTCTTTTCTTATTCATCATTTGCAATTTGATGCTCAAAATAACCGCGACAACTTCAAATTGTTTTGTTAATTAACCGTATAACCTTAGTTAAGATACTCTTTGACAACGTCCCAAGCCGTAACAAGCTTCTCAACACTCCATGCGGCATTGGCAGGTGAGGTTGAAGGCAGACAAATGGAGTCTCTGCCTATCTTATCGCAGACGTATTTAATATAATACTTCTCCGCAGTTTTACCGTTAACAAAGATCTGCTTTATATCGGCATTCTGAAGAATTTCGGTAAAATCGTTTGCTATAACGTTTTTAATTGAGCTGTCAGAGCTTCCCGTAATATCGCAGGAGGCGATAACGTCCCACAGAGCTATATTATTTGAGAGAAGCATACGTCTTTTCTCGTCTATCGTTACAGGTACTTTCTCGTCTAAAACTGCGGCCATGACCTTCCAGAACCTATTCTGCGGATGCCCGTAAAAAAACATCTGCTCACGGGATCTCACCGACGGAAAACTGCCGAGAATAAGGATTTTTGAGTTTTTGTCGTATAAAGGTGGAAATGGGTGTTTGGGCATATGTTCTCCTGTAAATATAAAAATAGACATTTTCATATTAATTATAGCATTAATATACTTAAGTTGCAAGAAAAAAGATAAAGCCAACAAAAAAGCAGACTGATTGGTCTGCGAAAGTAAACTACATCATTAAACAATCAACGCCGTAAGGCGTGTATATCATCAAGGCTTAGCCTTGTATATCATCGATTCCGCAGGAATTGCATATCATCATGCCACAGGAAAATACACGCTGGAGCGTGATGAGATGCAACAACGGCGATACCGTTGTTGATGATATACACCGCAACTTCGTGCGGTGATGATATGCCAAGCCTGTGGCTTGGATACAAAAAGAACACTTCCTAAGAAGTGCTCTTTTTGTTGGGTGTTTTGAACTTAATGACACGAATGAAAAGTGCCTGAAAACTTAGATTTTTATCCGATAACAATCAGATTTCTAATGTATTAGCATATTCTTGTAATATGTGATTTATTTGTTCTTCGTTTTCATAAAAAACATCATCGCATTGTTCTAAAATTTCTTCTGCTTTTTCATCATCTTCTTTTTCTTCTAATATCCAATATGCCTCATATGCTTTTTGAAGATTCTCTCTTAAAAGCGGTGTAAGAATTTCTTCCAAAGCAGACATTTCTTTTTTCAAATCACTTACATTATCAACGTTGCAAAAATACTGACTATGCCCACCGTT
>SVTQ01000041.1 GCA_015063695.1 Oscillospiraceae bacterium | reverse complement strand
CGTTTACAACTGCGGAAACCTTTCTGTCACTTCCGCCTGCATCGAAGCCGATACGGCATCCGTCGAGGTGACGGCCGATAGCGTTGGAGGTTTCAAAGGTCTTGGGAGGAGGACAGCAGGAGCAGAGACCTTCAACTTCGAAGGGCTTTTCATAAACTCTTGCCATGAACTGTGCGTCGAATTCACGTGCGCCGCCTTCCTTATAGTCAGCAGCGATTCTGTCAGCGATGTACTTGGAACCGTGGATGATTACCTTCCAACCGCCCTTTGTCCAGAGCATAGTCTTGATAATTCTTTCAGCGATTGCATAATTTTCTTCATCGTGACCTGTGCCGTCAGCGTAAATGTCAAGCTCGAATGTGGAAACGAAGCCTTTGTTTCTTTCAACACCGATTGTGAGCTTTGCTGTGTTTTCTGCCTTCTTTACTGCTTCAATGTACTCGTCGAGTACAACGACCATAGGCTGAAACTGGGGATCGAGAATTGCTTTGATCATAATATTTTTCCTTTACTGAATAATTTTACGATTTTTAGAATTTAGCCTTAGATTGCCTTGTATTCTGTAAGAGCGCTTGCAGCATCTTCGTCGATTACGAATACAACGTTCTTGTGGAGCCGGAGAATGGAAGCCTGGCACCAGGGAGTGATCTCGCCTTCGAGAGCATTGCGGATAGCTTCTGCCTTGTTCTTGCCGTTAGCAACGAGAACGATGGACTTTGCGTTCATGATAGCACCGATACCCATGGAGAGAGCAAATCTCGGAACTTCGTCTGCGCTGTTGAAGAGTCTGGAGTTAGCTTCGATCGTATTTTCTGTAAGCTCAACCTTGTGTGTACCCATGATGAACTTGTCGCCGGGTTCGTTGAAGCCGATGTGGCCGTTGCAACCGATACCGAGAACCTGAAGGTCAACGTTTCCTGCTGCTACGATCGCTTCGTCGTATGCCTTACATTCTGCTTCTGCATCGGGAGCCTTACCCCAGAGAAGATGTGTGTTATCCATGTCGATGTTTACTTTGTTGAAGAGGTACTTGTTCATGAAATAACGGTAGCTCTGGTCGTTTTCAGCGTCGATGGGGTAGTATTCGTCGAGGTTGTATGTAGTAACGCCTGCAAAGTCAACCTTGCCTTCTGCGTTGAGTTCAGCGAGTTCTGTGTACAGACCGATGGGGGAAGTACCTGTTGCAAGACCGAGTACGAACTTTGCCTTCTTGTTGATCTCACCGGATACGATAGCAGCAGCCTTCTTGCTGAGCGCATCATAATCCTTGCATACAAATACCTGTATGCCGTTGTTTTTGCCGTTTGTGTAGGCCTTTACATCAGTTGTTTTCATAGCGAATTTCTCCTTTGATGATTGTTTTGAGTATATCAAAATTATTGTTAACTATAATTATGTCGGCATCCTTGCCGCATTCAAGGGAGCCCTTTCTTCCGTCTTCACCGACAGCCTTTGCGGGGTTAAGGGATGCGGCCGCGAAGGACTTCGCGATACCGAGGTCTGTATTTTCGTAAACGTTCTGAACGCTTCTGTTGAGTCTGAGAACACTGCCTGCGATGGTGCCGTCAGCGAGGAGACACTGAATACCGTTTACAGTAACGTTCTGACCGCCGAGGTCATAGTCGCCGTCGGGCATGCCGCCTGCTCTCATACAGTCAGTGATGAGGCAGAGCTTGTCGCCCTTTATCTTTGAAACGAGAGCGAAGAGACCCTTGTTTACGTGGAAGGTGTCAGCGATAAGCTCGCAGGAAACGTCGTCAGAGGAGAGCGCCGCGCCTACAACGCCGGGATTTCTGTGCATAAGAGCAGTCATAGCGTTGAAAAGATGTGTTGTGTGGCGAACGCCTGCTTCGATACCTGCATTTGCTTCTTCGTATGTAGCATTTGTGTGTCCCATGGAAACGAGAACATCGGAGTTTTCTCTGATCTCTTTGATAGCTTCAAGAGCACCGTCCATTTCGGGAGCGATGGTAACGAGCTTGATAATGTCAGCGTGCTTAACGATGAAGGAGCCGTCGGGACGGAGGATGTGTTCCTCAGCCTGAGCACCCTTCTTGGAGGGGTTGATGAAGGGACCTTCGCAGTTGATGCCGAGAACCTCAGCACCGTGGAAGCCTTCCATGCTCTTCAGCTCTCTTGCCGTGTCGAAAGCCTTTTCGATCTGGTCCTTGGAAACTGTCATAGTTGTGGGGCAGAAGGACGTTACGCCGTTTGCAACGATAGCGCGCGCCATCTTTTCAAGGCCCTCTACGTTTCCGTCGCACGTGTCCTCTCCAACGTAGCCGTGAATGTGGATGTCCACAAGACCGGGAGCAACGTATGCGCCTGCCGCGTCAATAACTTCATACCCCGAAGCTTCAACGTCAGCGGCATCAATAATATCGATAATTTTTTCATCGAAAAGAATAGCCTTGCCTTCGAGAACCTCTTCGGGCATTACTATTTTTCCGCCGATAATACATTTCATGGTATTACCTCCTCAGATTTCCTTTTATTCCAGAATAATTATAGCACTATAAATAATTAAAATCAATAATATTATAAAGTTTTTTAAAAAATTCAGGCAAAAAATCAGAGTTTTTTAGAAGCAAGAAAACGAAAAAAAGGCTACGGAATTAAAATTCCATGTAGCCTGTAGATTTATTATTTGATCTCCCCGTAGCAGATCTCGCCGTCGGTATGGGTGAGCTTTACGTCCACAACGGTGTTTGAAAGGTCTTTTTCGTCTGCAACGCGCACTTCGATATAATGTCTGCTGTGGCCGATATTGATCCCTTTCTGCTGTTGTTCAAAGAGAACTCCCGCGCCGCCGTCTTTGTAGGTCTCAACGTACTTTTCGAGGATCTCCTTCTTGATCTCTGCCTGAACCTCTGCAAGTCTTCTGCATCTTTCGTGCTTGACGTTTTCGGGCACCTGATCCTTCATTTCTGCAGCCTCAGTACCGGGACGGATGGAGTAGGGGAAGATATGAAGGTGCATAAACCTTGCCGCTTTGAAAAACTTAACCGTCTTTTTAAATTCCTCGTCTGTCTCCCCCGGAAATCCTACGATAACGTCTGCGCTGAAGGTTATATCGGGAATATATTCTCTTGTTTTTTCTATTCTTTCAAGAGCCTTTTCAGCATTGTATTTTCTTCTCATTCTGTTAAGAACGGAGGTGCATCCGCTCTGCATGGAAATATGAAGGTGGGGAAGGAAAGAGGGAATATTTGAAACTGTTTCGAGGAAATGCTCGTTGAGGATATTAGGGTCAAGAGAGCCTACAGTCAGCCTTGTTATTCCTTCAATACCCGATACCTTTACAAGTAGCTCTTCAAGGGCTCCTTTTTCTTTTCTGTCCCTTCCGTAAGAGGCGGTCTCAATGCCCGTGAGAATTATTTCGGGACAGCTCTTTGCGATCTCTTTAACTTCCGAAATAACAGTTTCTTCCGCCTTTGAGCGCACGGGGCCTCTCGCTTTGGGAATAATGCAGTAAGCGCATCTGTTTTCGCATCCGTCCTCAATTTTGACATATGCTCTCGCCCTTCTGGCGTGGGTGATAGTCAGCTCATCGTATTCAGCAGTAGATATATCTCTCGTGGAGTTTGCGGCCTTTGTGATTGCCTCTTTATCCGCTGCAAGATTTTTTATAAAGCCTGCGATCTTATCTTTTTCCGTGTTGCCCGAAATGTGATAAATCTTTTCCTTTGGTGTAAAAAGCTCAGGTGCGATCTGTGAAGAACAGCCGATTACGACAATTTTTGTGTCGGGAAAATTCCTTGCGGCTTTTCTTACCGCCTGCCTGCTTTTTCTGTCACTCTCAGAGGTTACGGTGCAGGTGTTCACGACGGCAACGTCTGAACGTGAGCCGAATGGAACCACAACAAAGCCCTCTCTCTCAAGGGCTTCCGCTATTGCATCCGATTCATACTGATTTACTCTGCAACCGAGAGTATAAAAAGAAACTGTATAACTCATAAACACCGTCCGAAACTTATCTTAGTAAAGATTTTATCACAAAAATTGCGACGTGTAAACAGATATGCTGATTTTATTTACCGCAGTGTCGGGAAAAAACGTTTATCTACTTGAATTTAATTGATGTTTGTGATAATATTAAATATGGTGAAAAATGAAAACTCGCAAAGTATTTTGCCGCATTTCGGAAAGCCCGGAAAGAAAGGATATAAAGATGGGAAAACTTCATATAATCGATCATCCTATGATCACACATAAGCTTACAATTATGAGAAAAACGGAAACAGGCTCCAAGGATTTCAGAGAGCTTCTCAATGAGATCTCCATGTTTATGGGCTATGAGATAACAAGAGATTTCCCCCTTGAAGAGGTTGAGATCGAAACTCCCGTTTCCAAGATGACAGCGAAGATGATCTCGGGTAAAAAGGTAGCCATCGTTCCCATTCTCAGAGCAGGTCTCGGTATGGTCGACGGTCTTCAGACCCTCGTTCCCGTAGCAAAGGTTGGTCATATCGGTCTTTACCGTGACCCTGAAACTCACCTTCCCGTTGAATACTACTGCAAGCTTCCTTTTGATATTGAAGAGAGAACCGTTATCGTTGTTGACCCCATGCTGGCAACGGGCGGCAGTGCTTCCGATGCGATAACTCTTCTTAAAAACAAGGGCGTTAAGAGCATCAGACTAATGTGTCTCGTAGGCGCTCCCGAAGGCGCAGAAAAGGTTATGGCTGACCATCCCGACGTTGATATCTATATCGCCGCCATGGACGAAAAGCTTAATGAGCACAAGTACATCGTCCCCGGTCTCGGTGACGCAGGCGACAGACTTTTCGGAACAAAATAATGCGCGAATTCGTAATAAATTCAAATGATAGCGGGCAGCGACTTGACAAATTTGTTTTAAAAACGGTTTGGGGGCTGCCCCTTTCCCTTATGTACAAGTTTATCCGTAAAAAGAGGATAAAGGTCAACGGCAAGCGCGCCGAGGAAAAGCAGATACTCTGCCAAGGTGACGTTGTTGAAATGTATATTCCCGATGAGTTTTTTGAGAATAAGCAGACCGATGATGTCGTTGAGTTTTCAAGAGTTAAGCCGAGGCTCAGTATAGTATA
Organism: Oscillospiraceae bacterium; assembly: GCA_015063695.1. GTDB lineage: Bacteria > Bacillota > Clostridia > Oscillospirales > CAG-272 > RUG14199. The sequence continues at coordinate 1,942 of SVTQ01000041.1, read as the reverse complement.
CGAGGATGAAAACATAATCCTTTGCGATAAACAGCCCGGTATACTTACCCATACGGGTGACGGTAAGGAAAAGAAAGCGGATGCCGCAGAGCGCGAGACCCTTCTTTACCATATAAAAGCTTATCTTTACCAAAAGGGAGAGTATGACCCCGAAAAGGAAAATTCCTTTGCTCCCGCACTCTGTAACAGAATTGACAGAAACACGGGCGGTATCGTTATTGCCGCAAAGAACGCGGCGGCTCTACGCGAAATGAATGCGCTCATTAAAGAGGGCGGTGTGCACAAGGAATATCTTTGCGCTGTTCACGGAAGACTTCCCAAAAAAGAAGATACCATGCGCGCCCATCTTTTTAAGAATTCAAAGACAAAAACCGTAAGGGTGACTGACATCCCAACAAAAGGCTCAAAGGAAATAGTTACGGGCTATAAAGTCAAAGCTTATAACCGCGAAAAGGATCTATCCCTTCTTGAGGTCAGACTTTATACAGGAAGAACTCATCAGATAAGAGCCCATTTTGCGCATATCGGAAATCCTCTTCTGGGCGAAGGCAAATATGCTCATAACAAAGAGGATAGAAGCATCGGCTTTTCCCATCAGGCGCTCTATTCCTTCCGTGTTTTCTTTGAAACAGACGGGGAAGTTCTTTCGTCTCTTGATGGCAAAATGTTCACTGTCGACCGCCGTAATATAGACTTTCTGAAGCTTTTCGGAGAATACAGATGATTTACAAAATTGACGAAAAAGATGCAGGACTTACGGTCAAAGAGTTTCTTTTTAAAAGGCTTAAGCTTTCGGTGGCGGCAGTAAAAAGAGTTAAATACCGCGACGGCGGAATACAGGTCAACGGCGAAGAAGTCACCGTCCGCCGCGTTCTTGCTTTCGGAGATACTCTCGAGCTCCTTATGGAAGACACCGAAGAGGACGAAAACGAATACACACTGCCCGTAAATATCCCCATTGACGTTGTATACGAGGACGAGTATTTCACTGTGGTGAACAAACCTCCCGACATGCCTGCCCATCCCTCTCTCGGACATAAGGACGATACGGTGGCAAACGCCCTTGCGTACAGATACCGCGACAAGCCCTTCGTTTTCCGTCCCGTCAACAGACTTGACAGAGATACGAGCGGACTTATGATAGTGGCAAGAGGCAAGGTGTCGGCGGCAAAGCTTCACAGACTGCAGATGAAAAAGGCGGTTGAAAAATCTTATATTGCAGTGCTTGAAGGAACACCCGACGTCTCAAAGGGTCAGATAGTGACCTATATGCGCCGCGAGGAGGGAAGTATTGTAAAACGTTGTGTCTGCAACGAAGGTGAAGATGGCGCAAAGATAGCAGTCACCGACTATGAAGTCCTTTCATCAAACGAAAAAGGCTCCGTTGTAAAAGCCACTCCGGTAACGGGAAGAACACATCAGCTCCGCGTCCATTTTGCCCATATCGGATGCCCCATCTACGGCGACACCATGTACGGCAATTTCTCGGAGCTTATAGGCAGACAGGCACTTCACGCAAAATACCTTTCATTCCCACATCCCGAAACGGAAGAAGCTTTGCACCTTGAAGCATCCCTCCCTAAGGATATAGAGTATCTTCTTACATCCCTTGAACTCAATAAAAATAAGGAGCTTTGATTTTACTCAAGGTTCCTTTTGTGTGTATGCGGAAACTCAATAAAGTTCAAATATACTCTTTAATTTTGCTCTTCCATGTGGTATAATACTATTCGATGAATAAGAATTTGTAGAGGTATCAATATGTTAGTGTATTCCATTATTATGTTTCTGGTTTCAGCTCTGTTTACGGTATTGTGTATTGCAATTTACAAGGGTAAAACGGATTTGATTCACGATTACCACCAAACAAAAGTCACAGATAAATCGGCCTACGGAAAAGCCTTTGGAAAAGCAATGCTTCTTATCGCAACTGTAATGCTAC
>SVTQ01000013.1 GCA_015063695.1 Oscillospiraceae bacterium | reverse complement strand
ATCCTTGATAGTAACTGCGCCGCCAAGATACTTTCTTAAAACAAGAACGTCCTTGGTATTTACCGTGGTGCTGTCGTCTGCGTCACCCTTTACGTAGCCGTAGGTAACAGCGCCTGCGGGAATCACAAACGATACCGCGCTGAAAACCATGCACAGCACAAGGATGAGGGATAATACTTTTTTCATCATTACCTCCTATGTGGTACAATTATACATAATAATTATATCATCTCCACAGGCAAAAATCAATAGTTATATTATAATATTATACTAATGTTGATATCAAAAATAACACCAAGCAAAAATGAGCCGCCCCGAGGGGCGGCTCATAGAAATCTTATAGCAATTAATTCAATTACTTCTTAGGTGTGTAATTGCCGTACATCATTTTCTTGAGGTTGTTGCTGTCCTTAGAACTGATTTCACCGTCAAGATTTATGTCAGCTGCTTCTTCCTGTTCAGGTGTAAGCTCCTGAGCTCCGGCAATATACTTCTTAAGTCTACTCTTATCCTTAGCGTCGATCTCTTCATCTGTTCTTATGTCACCAATCATAATAAATTCAGATTCAAGTTCCACGTCTTCTTCACCGATTACAAGAGTGTAGATGCGTCCGTTTGCCGTTTCGTTATACTCATCGAATCCGCCTCTTGTAACGTCAGCACCAACGTAGTTGAAGAAACGGTATACAATACCGGGTACATATTCGTCTGCATATGATTCGGGAACGGGAAGCTCAACTTCTGTACCTGCTTCGAACTTGCCGAATTCTTCGCCGTCGATAGTTACTGTGTAGAGTGTAGGACCTACAACTTCTTCAACCTCGTTAAACGCATCAGAATCACCGATTGACATGTTCTTCATCTTACATGCAACTTCGAAGTTACGCATGATGAGAACCTGGTCGTTGCCTGCCATGTCGAGATCGGGATCCCAAACACCGAGGATAGCCTCGCCGTCAAGGTAGAAGATAGCAGTATCTGTATCTTCGTCGAAGGAGAGAACGAAGTTGTGCCATTCTGTACCGAGGTCGATACGTTCAGATTCAGCGATAAGAACTGCAGCGCCGTCAACTGTTACGCTTGTCATAGCTTCGTCATAAATTCTGAAGTAACCAGCTGTGCTGCCGGGTTCTTCGGGGAAGAAGCCTGCTGCATAGTGTGTACCGTATCCCTTTCCGCCGGGATTGTACGTTGTACCGCCGAATATGTAGTAGAGACCGTCGAGGTAGCTACCGTTGGATTCCTTTGTAGGATCATCTTCGTCATATTCTGTGATATCTTCACCTGTGAGAGCTACGTCAATGCTGTAAGCGAATTCCTTGAAGTTCTTGTTTGTTGCGTAGTATGTACCCGGATCGGTTGTTGTGAAGTCGAAGTACATATCTCCGTTTTCATCGTACTCGATAGCATCCTTCTGAATACCTGTTTCGGGGTCGATGGTGGGGATAGTCATTTCATCATCTTCATAGTAGAGGTAACGGAAGCCGTCAGACCAGATAGAAGAAGTTACATGAGCAGAAGGATCGTATACGTACTGAGGCTCAGTCTTAGCTGCGGGAAGAATTGTTTCAACAACGCCGTTACAGCCTGCTGTACATGTGGAAACGATCTTACCGTCAGAAAGGTTTGTGGGAGCAGCAACGAGTTCATGAGAATACTTATGACCTGTTGCAAAGCCTCTTTCGTAACCGCAAAGTGTACAAATTTCGCAAGATTCACACGTTGCGCCTGCAAATTCGTGAACGCAGCCTGTTGTACCGAGCTCGTCAGCAACGAGTACCATGGAGTTGGAGCCGCCTGCTGTCATGTAGTCCTTTTCGAACTGACCTGCACAGATACCGGAACCCCATGTGAGCCAGGAGTTGTAACCTGTGCCGCCCTTACCGCCGTTAAGAAGGGCGATTGAAAGACCGTATTCGTTACCTACCTCAGGAATGATGTTTGTAAGAATTGTTTCGTAGTCAACGTAAACTTCACCGGCATCATCTTCCCACTGGTTAGCTTCAACGTAGCTGCCGTTCATGTAAGCCCAAGGAATAGCAATTTCAATCTGTGTATCAATAGCTTTTCTGTTCTCGGGAGTAATATTATATCTAAGAACTGCAGAAGCATATGTCTTACCAAAGGGATTTTCTTCAACACCGTCAGCATCCCACTTGGAATTCCAGTAGGAAGCGTTCTGATTCCAAGCGAGAAGCTTTATGGGCTCTGCTGTTTCGGGATCGAGACCGTCAGTGATGTAAGGAGCATATCTGGGAGACATGTCGAATACTTCCATTTTCTGTGCGGAGAGGTAAGACATACCGAGGTTCATTACCTTACCGCCGTAGCTTTCACCGGCACCGCCTCTTTCGGCAGTTGCCCAGGGCCAGGGATCAACAGAGGGATCATAACCTGTGCCGCCTACTTTGGAGTTAGGTCCATCGGGGTCAACTCTGATCTGGAGACAGTCACCGTTCCAAACATTTGCACCGTCCCATGAAGCGTTCTGTCCGTCAGGGTCACTAATGAAGGCAGCAACGTAAAGGAACTCTTCGTCCCATGCCATCCAAAGCTTATAGTTGAGGCCGTTAGCTACCTTAAGCTCGTTTTCACCGTCGGGACCGTGCCAGTAGTATGTGTTTTCACCGGAAACGGAAAGGTCACCGAAAGTAGCAGCGTAGTCGTCGGAAAGAACGAGCAGAGGGAGGCCCCACTCAGCTTCGTCTACGATACCGTCGATGTTGAGTACGCTGTCGCCAGGAGTTTTAACGCCGGGGTTTTCAACGCCGGTAAGGGGAAGGGGTTCGTCAAATTCATAGTTAGGTTCAGCTCCCGCCTTGAGTACCGGTCCGATTGTTTCATTATATAAAGCAGTACCGGAGAAGTAAGGAACTTCTATACCTACGTTGTTTTCATCGAGTGTTGCAGCAGATACGGGAATACCTACAGCGATGGTGGAAATTACCATCAGAACTGCGATGAAAAGTGAAAGTGCTCTTTTCATAATTAGTTTTCCTCCTAAAAAATTATGCTTTTATCGTACCGTCCGCCGAGCAAGGCGAACAATATCTACATAGAAAGTATAACACATCAATATTCTTTTTGCAATAGGAAATTTGATTTTATAACCAATTTTACCTATCGTTCACAAGTGGTTTTGTGCAAGATTATTGATGTGCCGTTTTATTCTTTTGCCGAAATATTACGAGCTCTCAATTAGTCATTTGACTAAATTACTTATCAGCCTTCTCTTTAAGAGAGTCTCTGATCTCTTTCAGAATATCGAGTTCTGTCTCTTCGGGTTCTTTTTCTTCTTCAATAGCTTCTTCCTTCTTTTCGAACTTGCTCTTAACGTTCAGGAATACGCGAAGAACGGCAAAGATAACGAAAGCAATGATAAGGAAGTCGATAATGTTCTGAAGGAAAATTCCGTAATTGATCGCGGATTCTGCAATACCTGCCGCTTCATCAGCAGGAGTGATCACGTATTTCCAGTCGGAAACTGCAACGCCCTTGGTAAGAAGAGAGATAAGGGGCATAACGATGTCGTTTACAAGGCTTGTAACGATCTTACCGAACGCACCGCCGATAACGACCGCAACTGCCATATCAATAACGTTGCCCTTTGCGATAAAGGCTTTAAAATCTTCAAAAAACTTTTTCATTTTTTCCTCCGTCTCCCGTTTGAACGGGACAATAATATTTATATCATAATAATGTTATCACAAAACTCGCCCCTTGTCAAACACAATGGAAAAAAATCATCATTTTTCGTTTTTTGAAAAAAATTCGTCAGTAAGGGTAGAATTATTTTCTGTTCAGTGTTATTATAAAATTAACGAAAAAAGCAGGAGAGAACCATGAGAATAGCAGTTATTACAGGCGCGGGAAGCGGAATGGGCAAAGAATTTGCAATTCAGCTTTCAAAGAAAGAAAAATTTGACGAGATGTGGGTCATCGGAAGACGAAAGGAAAAGCTCGAAGAGCTACGAAGCGTCGTTTCATGCAATATCCGCTCCATAGCCCTCGACCTCACCGTTCCGGACTCCTTCGAAATATACAAAACAATGCTGACAAAGGAAGCTCCCGACGTGGCAGTTCTTGTAAACTGCAGCGGCTTCGGCAAATTCGGAATATACGAAGATATTCCTCTCGAAGAGTCACTCAATATGATCGACCTCAACTGTAAGGCATTGGTATCAATGACGGAGCTTACTCTTCCCTATATGAAAGAAGGCGCAAAAATAGCTCAGCTTGACTCCCTTTCCTCCTTTCAGCCCGTACCCTATCTCAACGTTTACGGTGCCACAAAAGCATTTGTTCTCAGCTACTCAAGAGCTCTTAACTGTGAGCTGAAAAAACGCGGTATAAGAGTTATGGCGATCTGCCCCGGTTGGGTAAAGACAGAATTTTTTGACCGCGCCATGGCAACCGACAATAAAGCAGTAACGTACTTCAACGTTATGTACGAAGCAAAGGACGTTATCCGCACCGCCGTAAAAGACCTCTATAAAGGAAAGAAAGACGTTTCCATCCACGGTCTCCCCGTAAAAGGACAGGTTCTACTCGTAAAGCTTCTTCCCCACAAACTTGTAATGAAGATCTGGCTGAAACAACAGAAACACTGATATTTTACAAACGGCTAATATTCAAAAAGCTCCCGATTTTTGGGAGCTTTTTTATAAATAATTTTCATCCGACTTCGGGAAGATCAAAATCCACTTCCTCGGCCATAACAAGATCAAAAGGGATATCCGTCTCTATCTCCGCGAGAGGTTCCCTTACAAAAGTAAAAGAGTCCTCGCTCATTCTGCGAACCGTATTCATTATTCTCGCAATACGCTCGGGAGACAGAAGCTCACCGCCCGTTTCCTCAATAATAGCTTCCATGACTTCGCAGGTCTCCTCGCAGTCTCTTTCGTAATCCGTATTTATATCTGTATTCTGCTTTCCTGCTGAATGCTCAGCGGAAAGGAATTCTTTGTCATTTATAAAGCTCATCTCACGCACTCCTTAATCTCAAGTAATTTTTGATTTATCTTATATACCCAGTCACTTATCTTGGCAAGAGGCTTGTCACCTAAAAGCTCACCCATTGTAACCTCACCAAGTTTTCTTCCGTCAGCGGTCATCTTGTCGAGTGCTTCCTTCATTTCAAGAAGATAGGCTCTGCTTATCTTAACACAACTGTATTCGGAATTCATAAAGAACTGAGACTGATCGGCAAATATATCATAAAGAGTTCTGTCTGCAGCCTCTTCGGCAAAGCTTCTGGTAGCTCTTATCTTATCCTTCGAGTATCCCGTGTATATTCTGTTGAAGACTCCGTACCACGCAAGCTTCATTTCAACCTTTGATTTAAGAGCGGCAACGGTATTATATATATAAAGTATATCATCCTTGTTTATTATGTCGGAAGGACCGGGGCCGCCTTCATCGGGAATATCCATCCCTTCGGGAATGGCCCTCGTTCCATTCGAATTTATCTTGCGGATAAGTGTCTTTATGTAGTTTCTGGTTACCGCCTTGCACCACTTGAGGTAGCCTATAGGGCTTGTGGTGTAACTTGGATTGTTGAAATACATATCCGCAGTTTTCTCCCAAAGCTTGAGGAGAACATCATGGCAAAGGTCCTCGGACTTTGTGAAGCCGTCGAGTGTGTCCTTGCACTCGCCGTATGCCTTGTATACCATAGCAACTATCTTGCCCTCGAATATTTCGTTCATGACGTCACTGTCTGTTTTGCCAGTTTCACGAACGCTTTTTTCAAGAAGCTCGTACAGCTCTACGTATCTCGCATCCGTCATATTCATCACCGCCTTTAGTAATCTGAGCTTTGCACCCTCGAACGAGGGTTTTGCCTTTGTAACGCAGAAAAAAAGCTTTTTTCGCGTGCATTATTATTTTTTCTTTGACAGAAGAAAAAAATCATGGTAAAATAAACGTACAAAAATAAGACCCCGAAAGGATATTAAATATGGACGCTAAAACCAGGTTTATTGAAATATATAAAGAAAAGATCAAAAGAGAAGGAGCGGAAGGTCTTCTTGCCTACCTCACATCAAAATCCTGCGATTTCTTCACGGCTCCCGCCAGCGCAAGATACCACAACTCAAGAGAAGGAGGCCTCGTCGAACACAGCCTCAACGTTTACGACTGCCTTGCAGACTATCTTTCAAGAGACAAAGTAAAAAGCGAATACGCTCTGAATTACAGTGAGGAGTCCATCGCAATAGTCTCCCTTCTTCACGACCTCTGCAAGATAAACGTATACAAGCCGGGCTTTCGCAACGTGAAGGACGAATTCGGCGTATGGCAGAAGGTTCCCACCTATGAGTTTGATGACAAGATGCCCTACGGTCACGGAGAAAAATCCGTCTACATCATATCGGGCTATATGAAGCTCACAAGAGAAGAAGCCTTTGCCATCAGATACCACATGGGTTTTTCGGGCGAAGAGGACAAGAGAAACGTGGGAAAGGCTTTTGAGCTTTATCCCCTCGCATTTGCTCTCAACACCGCTGATATGGAAGCTTCCTATTTTGTTGAAAAAGAAGACTGACCACTATACTCCCCTGCATTTTTTGCAGGGGATTTTCATAGTTTTATTTTATCAAAACCGAAAAGAAAAATCAAGTGTGCAAATACTCCAACATTTGCCGTTTTTCATTGAAGGTGAAATATTGACACAGAGCCTTTTTTCATGGTAACATATATTAAAAGAAACTACATCGGAGAAAGCTGTTATGGAAAATAAAAATGCTTCAAGCAACAAACCGGCTATAATCGCCCTTACAGTCGTTATTGCCGCAATAATAATTTTGGGAATACTTCTCTACCCCATGGTGGCAGAAAGACTTTCACCCGCAGAAGACAAATCTCAGACGGAAAATACAAACGAAACAAAACCTGCCGACACAAAAAATGAAGATACCACGGAAAAGACTGATCCGAATGCCGCTCCCGATTTTTCGGTTTACGATATGAACGGCAACAAAACAACCCTTTCCGAAAAGAAGGGAAAGCCGGTTGTGATAAACTTCTTTGCAACCTGGTGTCCTCCCTGCGTCGGCGAGCTTCCCCACTTTGAGGAAATGTACAAAAAGTACGGCGACAAGGTGGAATTTATGATAGTTGACCTTACCGACGGCTACGATGAAACAAAGGAAAAGGTCGAAAGCTTTATAGACAAAAACGGCTACACCTTCCCCGTTTACCTTGACTCCGACATAAAAGCCGTTGTTGCTTATAAGATCTCATCCATTCCCCTTACGGTGTTTGTTGACGAAGACGGAAAAATTGCCGCATCTAAGGTTGGCGCCATGGATGCCGAGACTCTCGAAGGATATATCAAAAAACTTATCGAAGAATAAAACCGAAAAGGGAGGCACAAAATGAAGATAAGCTATAACCCCGACGAAAACGTAGTAAAGATAATTAAGGAAGGTCTTGAACAGAAGGGCGGCTACTGCCCCTGCAGGCTGGAAATGACGGAAGATACAAAGTGTATGTGCAAAGAGTTCCGCGACCAGATAAAAGACCCCGATTTTGAAGGCTTCTGCCACTGCCTTCTTTTCTATAAATCAAAATAGACATTCGTCAAAACAATAACCAAAAAAGGAGAAAACTTATGGAAATCAAATTAACAAACGAAAATTTCGAAAACGAAGTTCTTAAATCAGAATTACCCGTTCTCGTTGACTTCTATGCAACGTGGTGCGGTCCCTGTCAGCTTATCGCACCCGTCATCGAAGATATCGCGAAGGAATACGAAGGCAAGGCAAAGGTGGGCAAGGTAGACGTTGACGAGGCTCAGGCGCTCGCAATCAAATACGGCGTTTCCAGCATCCCCACACTTATCGTTTTCAAAAACGGACAGCCCGAAGGAAAAATCGTAGGCCTTCGTCCCAAAGATGCCATAACAAAACTGCTTGATTAAGAGCAAAAAGGCAGTCGCCCGACTGCCTTTTTTAATTCAAATCCAAAATCATTTGCAAAAAAACATTGACACTCACAAAAAAATATAGTATACTTTATAAGTACGCTGGAGTGGCGCAGTGGTAGCGCAATTGATTCGTAATCAATAGGCCGTGGGTTCAAATCCCATCTCCAGCTCCAACAAAAGGGATTACCCAATAGGGTAATCCCTTTTGTTCTATGTGGGGATTTGAACCCTAAGAGGGCAGACGCCGTGAATTTATGAACGTTTCCCAAGCTCAAAGAACGCAACGGCGGAAGCGGCGGCGACGTTGAGGGAGTCTACTCCGTGGTACATAGGTATCATTACGGTATAGTCACATTTTTCAATAGTGTCATCGGGAAGCCCGTCACCCTCGGTTCCCATTATGACCGCAAGCTTCTCTTCCGCATGAAGCCTCGGGTCAGAAATAGAAAGGCTGTCCTCCTTCAGCGCCATAGCAACTGTTTTGAAGCTGAGTTTTTTCAGCTCTTCGTATCCGTTCTCATCCATAATAGTCCAGGGTATCTGAAATACGGTTCCCATACTTACTCTTGCGGCACGGCGGTAAAGGGGATTTGAGCATCCGGGAGTAAGGAGCACCGCATCCATGCCGAGAGCCGCCGCAGAGCGGATTATCGCGCCCACGTTTGTGGGATTCATGACCTCGTCAAGAACTGCAATTCGCCTTGCACCGCCGCATATTTCTTCTACCGACGGAAGCTTTTTGCGCTTCATGGCGCAGAGCATTCCCCTTGTGAGCTTGAAGCCCGTTATCTGAGTCAGCACGTCAAATTCGGCTGTATATACGGGAACGTCTCCTATTCTCGAAAGAATACTCCTTCCCTCTCCCTCAATATGCTTCTTTTCCATAAGGCAGGAAACGGGCTCATAGCCGCCGTCAAGAGCTCTTTCAATTACTTTGGGGCTTTCGGCAATAAATATGCCTTTTTCCGGGAACTCTCTGTTAAGAAGCTGTCCCTCTGATGCCCTCGCATATATATCAAGCTCGACAGCTTCAAAATCTGTCACTTCAATAATATTTCTCATTATATACTCCGAAATCTATTCTTCCTATATTATAAATGCAACGCCCCACAATGTCAATCACAATATCCTGCCGCGAAAAGCCGAACTTAATTTTTTAAGTAAATATAACCGCTGAGTTAACTAAAAATCACCCGAAAGTTGCTTTTCTTTTTCCGAGAGTTATGTTATACTTGATGTATTCTCAAGAAAGGGGGCTATACAGATGTCTGTAGGGCGAAGACTTGACGGCTTTGATGGAAATGCAGAAGATACAAAGCTTCATACAATGACCGTCGGTCAAAGAATTAAACTTTACCGCAAATCAAAGAACTTATCCCAGATGGAACTCAGCGAAATGATAGGTGTGGCAGTTCAGACAGTTTCCAAATGGGAAAGAGACAACAGTATGCCTGACATATCCCAGATAGTCCCGCTTGCGAAGACCCTCGGCACCACCACCGATGCGATCCTCGGTATGGGAGGCGACGAGGCTGACGAAATGAAGGAGATAAGGGATTATATCAGGGACCTTTTGGACAGTGGATATGACGATCAATCTGCTGACAGACGTAAATGCGACATAAACAAGAAGTATTACGACCGTCTGCGCTCCTTCGTTGACAAGTACCCGCTCAACTATGAAATGATGCTTGAGTGCGGTATTATCGGATACAACGTTATCCACGAGGAGATAGTAAGCAATCTTCACGGATTTTCCGAAAAAGAGCTGAACCGAATATGCTGTGATACGGTTCGTATGCTTTGCACCATTCTCAACTATGACGTTCATTTAGGGCGCAACTGCAAGGCAAAAAGCACACTTATCTGCGTTTATGCCGTAATGGGCAGTATTGACAAGGCTATCCTTGAATGTGAGGACATAGACGAGGATGAAAGAAACGTAAACCTCTATAAGATATCCATGCTGGCAAAGGACAACGAAAGCCGACTGAAGTACGGAAAGATTTGTTTTGAAAACAGTTTAAGAAACACGATTCGCATGATGTACTGGCTTACGGGCGCACATTCCGTCATTGGTGAGCCCAACCGAGACAATGCCATCGAAGCATGGAAAAAGTTTTTTCATCTTATCGAGTTTTCGGAAACGGTACTGCCGAAAAGCTACAATCTCTGGCACAAGAGATTTGCCATTGTGGGACTTGCCAAGGAATATCTCAGGCGCTCGGATTTTGAAAAGGTTATCGAATGCTCGGAAAAGCTTGCCGATATATGCTGTGACGGCTATGTGTATCTGAGCAAATTGAAAAACGGATCCGTCCGCGAAGAAGAAGGACTCTATCATCTGGAATCACAGGCGCAAAATCCCGAAGAAATCGACCTTGAAAAGCTGAAAGAAAGCTTTATCTGGGATTTTGTAAAGCTTTATGACGAATGCGACGATACGTTTGACAATCCCATCGTCAGAAGCGAGCGGTTTATCGCCGCTAAAAAAAGAGTGGAAGCTCTTTGATTTGCATAAAGTAACGTTCACTTAAATACCGAGCCGTCCTCGGGCGGCTCGGCGTAAAAAACATAAAACGGGAGAATTGATCTCCCGTTTTTTGATTATCTTTATTTGTAGCTGTCGGGCAAAAACTCTTCGGATATAGTATCCGCAACGTAGCCTTTCAAAGTGGCAAGGTCAAACTTGTTCCAATACTGACTTCCGTGCTCTTTTGCAAGCTCCTCGGTGTAATCTGAGAGATAGTATATCTTCAGATTCTCTCTTTTATAGTAGTCAAGAGAGTCGAGAACTGCCGTATTTGCCGTATAATGGCAAACAGTAGGTGTGAACACTACGTTTTCGATATAAGGGCTGCCTTCTTCCTCTTTCACTATGTCAAAGGTCACGGCTCCGCCTACAAGGTTATAAGATTTAAGCTGTGTGTGAAGAATGTTGCCGAGAGAATAGATAACAAGAGTTTTATTTCCATCTTTACCTTCAAGCCACTCAACGGGCTGGATGGTATGGGAATGATGGCCGATTATTGCATCTGCACCACGGTCGGCAATAAGCTTTGCAAGTCTCTTCTGCTCACCGTTCGGCTCGAAGGAATTTTCATCGCCCCAGTGCATGGAGACCATCACAACATCCGCTTTACCCCTTGCCTCTCCTATCTGCCTTTCGATCTCGGAGTCATTTATATAAGGAATATAAATATTCGAAGTGTCGGCACCGAGCTTAATTCCGTTTGTACCGTAGGTATACGAAAGAATAGCTATATCAATACCGTTTTTCGAGATTATTCTGATGTTGTTATAATCCTCACGGCTTTCGTGACCGCCTAAGGTAACGACCTCTTTTTCATTCCAATAATCAATGGTACCCTGAAGTCCGCTTCCCTTATTGAAGTCAAGCATGTGATTGTTGGCAAGATTTATCACGTCAAAACCAACGTTGACAAGAGCACTTCCCGCTTCGGCAGGAGCGTTGAAGCTGGGATAGCCGTTTGGCTTGTATTCGGGATTGAGAGGTCCTTCCGCATTAACAAAAGCAATATCCGCCGCCTTTACGTCCTTTTTGATATCGGCATACATATTTTCAAAATAGTACTGAGTGGGCGCGCCGACGGAGGAGGCAACGGTCATAGCATCAAGGTAAACGCACTCGTGGATAATATTGTCGCCCACCGCAAAAAAGGAAACTCTTTTGGTAGTGTCCACAGGCTCAAGCTCAACGCTTTCCGTATCGCTTGTACTGTCGGACACGTTGTCTGTGGCATCTCCGCTGTCGGAAGAAACGTCCTCTTCCTTATCCTTGCACGCGACAAGCACTGAAAAACACATTACAATAATAAGAAGAAATGCGATTATTCTTTTCATCGTTTACTGTCCCAGAAGGGCAATTTCCTCCTTTGAAAGCTTATAGGGCTCAAAGTCCTGCTTGGAGGCGTGAACCTTATAGCAGGAATAGTCCTCGCTGTAATCCTCACTGCACATAACTATCTCAATATCTGCACCCTCGCTGAAGTGAACTCCCTCAAAAACGGCTCTTGTAAAACCGTAGTTTCCTTTTATATCACGCTGATAGTAGACCGCGTAATATTCTCTTTCGGTCTCCGTATCGAAGAGCTTGAACTGGAATTCATAGCCTTCGGGAAGGGATGCTTTTTTCAGAATACTAAGATTATACTTCATTGTTATCTGAAGCTCTCCGCTCTCGGGAATATAAACAAGGGCATACCCTCTTGAATTTCCGTCGTCGGCTATATTCTGAATAAGCTCATGGGAAAGTATCTCCTGATTTTCAGCATAAGCGGTCTTCGCGTTCTCCGTGGGAACGATATCCGTAAACACGTTAGATGCGTCAAAGATCCATATTCTCACCACAAGTGCCACAAAAACAAGGGCAAGGAAAGCGTATATCGTATATTTAAGTATTTTTTTCAAAATAAAAACCTCCTTATTGCCTTACAATAAGTATATCAAATTTTACGGTTTATAGCAAGTACCGAGTGTGTTTTTGTAAATTTTTGTTTTCCGCTCTTGACAAGAGCCTTCCGATTATATATAATTAGCTCACTGCGTACTGACCGAGGAGGTGCAAAAATGAAAATAGATATGACGACCCTATTAAACGGAAGATGCTCTTCTCTTTCCTTCGAGTATGATTTTGAGCCGAAGGACACCGAAAGCGATATTATTCTTCCCGAACATATAGACCTCACTTCTCCCGTTCACGTAGCAGGAACCATTACTGATAAAAACAACTGCATGTTTCTTGAAGCTGACGTCACCGTGAAGTATCACGTCCTTTGCGACAGATGCCTTGACGACATGGAAGAAACTGTTACGTTCCCCTTTGAAAGAATGATTTCTGCAAATTCCGCAAAAGCTGCGCCCACAGAAGACGACGAGGATCTTGATATTCTTTACGTCAACGAATCAGGTGTTGACATTGACGGCGTTCTCATAGAGGAGATCTCTCTTGAGCTTCCCTTCTATCATCTTTGCAGTGAAGACTGCAAGGGGCTCTGCCAGAAATGCGGAAAAAACCTTAATCTCGGGCCTTGCGATTGCGAGGACAAAAAAGAAATTGACCCAAGATTAAAAATTTTGCAAAAACTACTTGATAATATGGAATAAATGTTGTATAATTAAATGGTTGAACCAATAAATTCTTAAAGGAGGTTGCAAAATGGCTGTACCTAAGAGAAAAACTTCTAAGGCTCGCAGAGATAAGAGACGTAGCAACGTATGGAAGCTGCCCGTTCCCGGCATGGTAAAGTGCTCTCACTGCGGCGAATTCAATCTTGCTCACCGTGTTTGCTCTAACTGCGGTTACTACAACGGCAAGGAAATCATCAAAAAAGAAGAAGCGTAAGCTGCAAACTGCAGAAGAGACCGCATTACAGTTATGTATGCGGTCTTACGCTTTTTATAGGATAAATTCAAAACAAAAGGAGCAGATATGAAATATACTCCCACACCAAAAAATAAGAAGGCCGTAGTTTCCGGTGTTATACTGATGATAACCGCTTTTCTGCTTTTCGCTTTTGCGGGAAGCGGTCTTACCCGTCAGGTTGCCATTCTTCAGCTTATAAGTGTTGCCATTCTTGCACTTGCTTCATTTTTGATGATAAAGAGCATTACGGTCTACACTTATCTTATTATTCCCGTAGACGAGGAAGACGGCACAGACTACTCTGCCGTTTCCGTCCCCTTCCCTCCCAACAAGCTGACCTTCACTGTTTCCAAGCGCTTCGGAAAAGGAAAGGAATCTTATCTCTGTCAGCTTGATATGGCTTCCCTTAAATCGGTCACAAAGCTTTCCGGCAACGCAGACGAGGACAAAAAGACAATCGCCAAACATGGCAAGATGGCTATTTATAAATATCTTGCAACGCTCGGACCTACAGAAACTGTTCTTCTTGTTTTCAACAAGAGAGGTTACGACAAGACCGCCCTCATTATTGAGCCCGACAACGCTATGTTTCAGTATCTCCGCACAGTTGCGGACATTAATAAAAACGCGCCGATGGACGATGACGAATAATTTTTACAACTGCAGAAAAAGATGTGCCGCACGGCACATCTTTTTTAACTTATAAGAATAAGCCCCAAACCGCAAGCGGTTCGGGGCTCTTTCTGTTTTGGTTATTAGCCTGTGATACCGGAACGTTCGATACCCTGGATGATGTATTTCTGTGCGAATACGTAGATGAGGATGAGGGGAGCAATGATAAGCATACCGCAAGTATTTGTGATAGCTGTTGAGTACATTGAACCGCCTGCAAAGCTTGTATCCAGAGTCTTAGGAATAGCTACGATATCTGTCATAAGTGTGGGACCGGAGGTTGTATAGAACAGGTCTGTATAGAAGTTATCTGTCCACTGCCATGAGAATGCAAACATAAACACTGTTATGAGCATGGGGATGGAAAGAGGAAGGATGATCTGTACGAATGTTCTGAATACGCCGGAGCCGTCAACATATGCGGATTCTTCAAGTTCATCGGGTACGCCCTTGAAGAACTGACGGAGCATGTAAATGTAAAGTCCGTTCTTGAAGGCGAGACCTGTTGCGGAGAGGATCCACAGAGGCCAGTATGTGTTGGTGAGCTTGATATAGGTGTTTTCAAGAATCTGAATTCCGTCAATAACACCGCCGCCAAGGAAGTTGAATATTCCCAGAATGTCGAAGTTTCTGAATTCCATCAGAAGCGAGAGCTTCAAGGTGGAGTGAGGAACTATCATTGTGAACAGTACAAGTGCGAAGAGCAGGTTGTTACCCTTGAACTTGAACTTTGCAAATCCGTATGCGATAAGGCAGCATACGAAGGTCTGCAGAATAGCACAGGACACTGCAAGAATGAAGGTGTTAAGAAGTGCTTTAAGGTAAGCATTCTCAACGATGATAGCTTCGTAAGTGTCAAGTGTGGGATGTCTGGGGATAAGACTTACCGTTACGTCTACGAAGTCCTCGGGACTCATGAAAGAGGAGGAAATCTTAGAAATGAAGGGGAACAGAATGATGTAAGAAATACCGAGAAGGAGAAGGAATCTGAAAAGATACCATGCTACTCTCTTAACAAAGTACATTGTAAAGTACTTAGCTCTTATTCTGTCAAGCAGAGGAGTTCTGTCAAATTCCACGCGAATGGAATTCTTGCTTTCCTTTGTAACTTTTACGTTTGTTGTTTCAGCTTTGTTCATTTATCTTTCCTCCTTTCTTAGTCTTTTCTCTGGTAGAATACCATTCTGCTTGCAATCAGACCAACGATTGCAACGATAGCGATAACTACGATGAAGTACATCCAGGACATCGCAGAAGAGATAACCTGACCGCTGCTGCCTGCCTGACTGTATACCGAGTCGATGTACTGCATAACCTTATTGGACTGTGCAGTAAAGGAGTCGATAATTGTGTAAACGAAGTTTACGAGGATCATAGGGCTTATCATGGGGAGAGTGATCTTCCAGAATGTTTCCCAAGCGGAAGCACCTTCCATCTGACAGGACTCATAAATAGCAGGGGAGATACCCTGAAGACCTGCAAGGAAGATAAGCATCTGTACACCGGAACGGTTAACGATATCGAAGATATTATTAACGAATCCTGTTACTGTTGTTGCGAGTTCGGAACCGATAAGCATGTTGGAGAACAAGCTCTGGATGTCAACGGAGGAAACGATCTCAGCCGCCGCATTTTCGGAACCCGTGTCAATAGAACCTGCAGAACCCATCTGGTCGCTGAGGGTGTTGCCCGCGTCGATCTCTGCAATCAGACCTGTTGAAAGAATAACGGGAATGAAGAAGATAGCACGGAATGCGGCTCTGCCCACCATCTTCTGGTTAAGAAGAATAGCTACGAACAGAGAGAAGAAGATGATCGCGGGAATTTCGAGAATCATCTGTTCAAGACCGCTTGTAAGTGTTGTTACGTAAGATGCGTCTGTAAACAGCGCGTTTTTGTAGTTATCAAGTCCTACAAACTCGGTGATGTAACCACCACCCTGGATGTAGTTGATTTCCGAGAAACTGAAAGATATGGACTGCCAGATAACCGGAATATAGATCAGTAAGAAGCCGAGAATGAAAGGTAAAACAAATATCCATCCTGCTCTTGCTTTTTTCTTATCAAGGGAAACTATGCGGTGATGTTCCTTAACGGGACCTCTTAACTTTTTGCCTTTTCCCTTAGTAGCTGCCGGAAAATTCATCGTTCTACCTCCTTTTTAGTTGATTTTTTCAAAGCTGAGCGCTTTGATAACTGTTTCAGCATTGCCATCGCTGATTACAACGTCGTAAGAATTGTAGTTGATGTAGAATGCTGTGCCGTTGTCATACTCAACCTTAACGATACTGCCGAGGTCAGTTACGTACTTGTCGTTGGTGCAATAAACTGTACCGTCAGCAGTTGTCTTTGTTGTAACTGTAGCCTTGGGAGCTGTCTTGTTACCGCTGCTTGTTGCTGTTGTACCCTTACGGTCTGCAAGGAGCTGAGCGAGCTTATCCTTTTCAGCCTGTTCCTTTGCAGCCTTTTCAGCTTCAGCATTCTTCTTGTCTGCTTCTGCCTGGTCTGCCGCGAGGTCAGCTTCTGTGGGAACACGGTAACCGGAAATAAATTCGTGGTCAGTCATAAGCGCCGTCTGAATATCCTTAAGCGCTTCATTTACAACTGCGTAGTTATCTGCAACTTCGTCCTTCCAAACGTTAAAGTCTACGGAGTAGTACTTGTTGTATGTTTCGGATTCCTTGAGAACGTTGATGTTGTCATAGGAGAGGGTGAAGTAGAGGGATGCGCCGTTTTCAATGGTCTTGAGGATGGAGTACTCAATATCGCCTTCCATGTTGATAGCCTGACCTGCATAGTTCTTGAAGCCATGGAGGAGGAAGCCTGTGAAAGGTACGGACTGACTTGCTCTCTTGTAGTTACTGCTGTCAGTAGATACACCGAGAATGTGGTCAGCATACTGTACGGAGTAAATGTTACCGCCGTTAACCATTACGTCGGAGAAGGACTGAGAGAGAGAATCGAGCATTTCAACTGTGAACTGCTTGGAGTCTTCTCTGTTGTAAGGCTCCTTCTTGTCGAAGTCGGAGTTAAGTGTATCACCGAGAGTGGATACGGAAACCTTCTGTGTGTTGTAGCCTGCATATTCTGCAGCGAACTTTTCGCAGAAGTATTCAAAGCGGGAAGGAGAAATCGCTTTAGCAAAATCGTCTTCAAGGCTCTGAGTTGCGGAGTCGTAATACTTTCTGGAAGTATAACGGCTGTCGATAGTCTTTACAGCGTCCTTCTTTTCGTTAAGACCGTCGAAGTATTCTGTGTCAGCTACGTATGCGAAATCAAAGTCGGGATATACGCCGAATCCTTTTTCTACGGAGTAGTCAAGAAGATCATTGAAGCCGCCGTTGCCTC
This sequence comes from Oscillospiraceae bacterium, assembly GCA_015063695.1. Classification (GTDB taxonomy): domain Bacteria; phylum Bacillota; class Clostridia; order Oscillospirales; family CAG-272; genus RUG14199. The sequence goes on along the minus strand of SVTQ01000013.1, from coordinate 33,680 downwards.
CGAGAGCCTTAACCCAGCTTATCTTTGAAGGATATGTGCTGTCGAGACCGCCGTTGGAGAAACCTGTGAGGCGGAAGTTGATGTTAGAAACACCTGCTTCAGACAGTTCATTGTACATTGTCTGTACGTTTTCAAAGGTTGTAAGAGGAGTATCAACTGTTACGGGGAAGGAGAGGAGTCTGTCAACAGTTTCGATGGAGCCAAACGTTTCAACGTAAAGAGGAACGTTTTCGGAAATCTGATCTGCAGAAAGCTTAGTAAGTACGCCTGCATCCATGAGATAGTCTCTGTATGCTTTAGCCATGCCTACGTAAGAGCATTCATAGTTTGTCTTGCCTTCAACTTCCTTATCGGAAAGAAGGATATACTTGATCTTATAGCTTCCGGAGTATTTTCTCTTGGATACTACTGTCCAGGATGCGTTGGAACCGATTGCAAGGGAGTCTGCAAGGTTGTACGTATCAGAAGGACGGGGTGTGAACTTAGCGTAAACCGTGCTGTAGTTGTGAATAGGACCGCCGTTTTCAGCGATGATCTGTGCCATGGAGTCACCTTCTGTGATGATGGCAACATAACCTGTATTCTTGCCTGCAATTGTCGCACCGTCTTCGCCTTCCTGACCTGCGACGTTAACAACGTTACCGAAGATTGGGTATCTCATGGTCTGTTCGTGCTGACCTGTTACCGTGTGGTAAGCAAAGTCGGGACCGTATACCTTACCGGATATCGTGCTGTTGATTCCTGCAACGTCTTCAAAGCGGATGATAGAACCGGAGCCGTCGGGAATGAAGGTATATCCTTCGTAGTCAACGTTGCCGGCGCCCATGTAAGGAAGTACGCTGACGTCGCCAAGTGAGTAAACGGATTCGTCGAAACGGATACCGTTTGCGGGAAGTCTTACGTCAAGCTCGCCCTTATCGCTTACTGTGTACTCAAGAGCCATTCTGAAGCAGGGAGGCGCAACGTCTACGCCTACGTAGTCTGTTTCGTTATGGTCCTGGTCCATTTCGTCGTATGTGTAGAGGGGGCAGTATGTCTTGATGATACTTTCAAGCTGTTTAAGCTCTGTGGAAGTGATTTCAGTGGAGCATACGTAGATAGCCATTCTCTTTGTAATGGGGAACGCAGCTTCCATTTCCTTAACCAGTGTTTCTGTCAGTCTTGTGTCATTTCTGTCATAAAGCTGATAGAAAGCCTTAAGTCTGTTAAGGTGGAATTCACTTGTGATCTTTTCGAGAATGAGAGTTTCAAAACGTTCCTTGGAGATACGGCGGGGAACAAGTCTTGTGACCATGATCTCACCGATGGTGTATTCCATACGGACACCGTTTTTGATATTCTTTGTTTTGATCTGTCCTCTGAGAGCAGCATCCTTATAACTGGTCATGTTCTTCTGAACACCGTTATCTTCGTATGTCAGAAGGATCTGGGACAGAATTGTCTGCTTTGTCGCGTTGGACTGAACGTTACCTTCGCCTGCGAGATCGTAGGGGTTAGAGAAGATAGCGTTTCCTGTTTTGGAGTCAACGAAAGCGATTTCGCCTGTAAACTCTTCAACGTAGATCTTGTAACCGTTCTGCTCTTTGAACATTACCATGTCGCCGAGCTTTTCGTTATCAGATTTGTAAACCTCTGTATAATAATTGATTACAGGGTTTCCTTCTGCGTCAACCTTGTCAGCGTATGCCGCATTTACGGACACCGCTTCGCCGATAATGCCGAATGTAAACAGCAGGGCAAGGAAGACAGAAAGTATTCTTTTAAAATTCATAGATCTTTTCCTCCTTTTCCTTTACAGTCGGTAACTTATCTCTACCCAGATGTTGGAGAAGAGACTTACTATCTTGACCATCAGTGTTGAGAACAGGATAGCAAGGAACATAATTGCCGCCATACCGAGGATAGTGAACAGAGTGATTATGAAGTTCTTACCTACGGAATAGCCGTGTGTTGTCATTGTACCTGTGAATATAAGCAGACCTGCCCAAACCCATCCGATACCTACGAGAAGAGAGATGATACCTTCTTCTTCGGGAACGAGGAAGTTGGAGAGGATAACTGAAGGAATAACGAAGAGAGGCAGAGGAGTGAGCGCATAGCATGTAGCTGTGAAGATGTCACCGATCTTACCTTCGCCGTCAAACAGTGTTGTAAGACACCAGTTAGCAATTACCCAAAGAAGTACGGGAACTGCAACAGAGAGGATAGCGGTATAGATACTACCGTAATCGTCTGCACTCTTCTGGCTCATAACGTATCCTGTACCGATAGCCTGATAGAAGAATGCAATTACTGTTATAAGAAGGATAATGAAGGCACTTCTTACACTTCCTCGTTTTTCGTGCTTCAGATCCCAGAAGCCGTCAAAGGGATGTGTCATTATATGGAATGCATAAAGAAGTTCTTCCTTAATTGTTTTTGTACCTACCTTGAGAGAAGCCTTCTTGTTGACCTTTGATGCGTAACCGAGTACCCATGAGAGGCCGAGAAGAACTGCAACTGCTACTATAGGTATAATAATGAAGTATTTGGATGCCCATTCCTTACGGATCTCTTTGAAGGCTTCCGCATATCTTCCCTCTTTTTCGTGAGAGTACTTGAAGTACGTCATAGCATCTTCGTAGTAACCTTCGCGAGCAAGAGCTTTACCGATACCGATGTAAGCTACGTCGAAGTTATTGTTTCTCTTGAGGATCTCCTGCCAGTCGTCAACTGCTGTATCGTAAAGACGGGCATTCTGATTTTTGATTGCGTTAAGAAGGATATCACCGTATTCTGTTCTTCTGAATACTGTGATGCTGGAAGCAGACTTATCAAGAAGCAGCATGTTATTGCCGAGATAAGTTACTGCGTTAAGGTTACCGATGTTACCCTTAAGGCTGCCCATGTCGCCGAATGCGAACAGGAGGTTACCCTCAGCATCGTATGTAAATACCTTAGAACGCTTCTGGTCAGCTATTGTCCATGTTCCTTCGGGACCGATCGCAGCGTCAACGATGGTGGAAGCACCGGAGATCGTAGCCGTCTTGGAAGTGGATACGTGAACTTCACCGGAGGGAGCGAAGAAGCCGTTTCTTCTCAGAACGTCAGTACCGGAAGCGTTGAACTTCTTAACGGGAGCGTAAGTTCCGTCCTTGCTGCCGATGTTTGCCTGCTGTACAGACTCATCGATAGTGGATGTTGTTACGTAGATGAAGTTTTCGGAGTCGATCGTGATGTTGTTATATTCCTTGGAAACGTATACGTCCTCGCTTGCTTCCTGAGCGGAAGTACGGAACTTCTTCCAAAGAGCATCGATTGCGGAAACAGAAACCTTCTGAGCACCGATAAAGCCGTAGAAGTCACCGTCGTCGCTCATTACGATAATACCCTGATAGGTTGTGGAGGATACTACGAAAAGTCTTCCGTATGTATCGACTGCGATAGCTACGGGCTTGTAGATAGCGTCTTCTTCAAAGAGGTTGGACTCGGGCTGAGCAACCGTCTTTATGAAGTTACCTTCAAGGTCGAAAATTACAAGTCTGCTGTTGTCGGTATCGCAAACGTAAATCTTGTCCTTTGTTGCGTAAACACCCTTAGGATTAAGGAAGCCGTCGCGGACACCCTGCTCGTTTACAAAGCCTGTAATGCTGAACTTGTATTTGTAGTAAGAGTCGAGAACTACGATCGCCTGCGCGCCTGCGTCTGCGATGTAGATGTTTCCGTCGGGACCTACTTCAAGGTCTTCGGGGGAAACAAGGTCTACTCCCATGTATTCGCCGTCGATAATAGAATCAACAGAGTATGCATCGGGGGATTCGAGAACAAATCCGTCGGAGGAGTAGGTGTAGGTTGCATATGCGGAGGAGGCAGATACAACTGTTGTGGAAAGTGTTGCAAAAAGAAGCAACAGTGCAAGTACGTTCAGTATTCTTTTCATATTCTCCTCCTTTCTTAGTCTTTCATACCACTGGAGCCCATTGTTTCGATGATCTTACTCTGGGAGATTACGAATACCAGGATAGGAACGATCATCAGAATAACTGTGGAAGCAGCTGTTGCACCTGTTCTTACAACACCTGCGGTAAGGCTCTGGCTGATTGCGCATTTAAGTGTTTTGAGCTGTTCACTCTGGATGAACTGAGAGTCACCTGTGTTCCAGAGGCCCTGGAAGGAGTAGATGATCAGTGTGAGCCATGCGGGTTTAACCATAGGCATCGCGATAGTCCAGAATGTACGGAGTTCGGAAGCACCGTCAAGACGTGCAGATTCAAGAACCGCATCGGTAACGTTGGATTCCATGAACTGCTTCATGAGGTAAAGACCGAGAGTTGTTCCCCATGCAGGAACGATAAGTGCCCAGTATGTATCAACAAGGTGTGCCTTACTGAGTACGATGAACTGGATGATACCTGCGATAGAGGAGGAGATCATAAGGGATTTAACTATGATCTCGAAGAAGATATTTCTTCCGGGGTAATTCATCTTGGACAGTGAGTAAGCTGCAAGTGAAGAAAGTACAAGGTTACCGAATGTACCTGCAACGGAAATGAACACTGTGTTGAAGATGTATCTTGAGAAGGGTACCCAGGATTCTGTCATAAGTGTGAACAGATCCTTGAAGTTATCCATTGTGGGGTTTACTACGTAGAACTTAGGGGGGTAAATAAACAGCTCGTCAAGGGGCTTGAATGAGTTGATTATTACGTAGTACATAGGCAGTACCATAAGTACGCCCATCAGCAAAAGCATAATATTAATGACAGTGTCGCCGCCGGCTGTACGGTTAAGAACGACCTTATGTCCTCTTGTTCTCATCTTTGCCATATCACTGACCTACCTTTGAAAGCATTTTGTTTATCAGCAGGTTAGCTCCCATACAAAGGAAGAACATTACGAGAGATATTGCTGAGCCGTATCCGATCTCCCAACGTGTACCCGCATACTCTCCGTAGTGGTGAGAAAGTGTGTAAGCACAGTAGTCGGTGGAGGGGTTACCTGCAAGAAGCGTAACTACGTCACCGAAACCGAACGCACCGGTAATGGACATTACCGCACCGAACATGAGCTGATTTTTCATGTTGGGCAGAGTTACGTACCAAAGCTCCTGCCATCTGTTTGTTACGCCGTCAACGGCTGCCGCTTCATACTGGCTCTTATCAACGCCCTGAAGACCGGCGATGAAGGAAAGGAACGCAGTACCGAGGGACATCCACAGCGCAACTGCGATACACAGCGGCATGATGTATTGGGTATCCTGGAACCATCGTATAGGTGCATCGATAAATCCGAGCTTAAGCATCCAGGAGTTAACGAGACCGTATGCGTCAGCATCAAAGAAGTATGCGAAAATTGAGTATGCACTACAAATGGAAGGTGCATAGAAAATAAGTGTGATAACAGCTCTTGCCTTAGGAGGAAGCTCATTGATGAACCAAGCAACTCCGAAGGAGAGTATGTAAGATGCGGGACCTACAGCTACCGCAAAAATAAGAGTGTTCTTAAGAGCGGTGATAAAGAGGTCGTCATCGAGGAAAAGCTGTACGTAGTTGTCAAATCCGACCCATGTGGGGGGCTGGATAAGGTTGTAGGATGTAAGACTCAGGAAGAGTGATGCCACGACGGGAACAGCCGTAAATGTGATGAACAGTATCATGAACGGAAGCACAAACGCATAACCGAACCAGTTTTGCTTCATCAGATGCCATGTCCACTGCGCATTGGTCATGTCCTTACGTGACACATCCTTGGGTTTTTTCTGTGACATTTCGGTATCTCCTATTCTTTAGATTTGCAGGACGGCGCCCCTGAACGCTCCGGGGGCGCTCGCCGTATCAATTTGTTTCAATATATATATGAAGATTTTTTCAGACTTTTCAGACGACTGAAGTCTTTCTTATTTCTGAGCGATCCAATCCTTGTAGGAAAGTTCTGTTTCGCCAAGCATTACGTCAGAGGACCAGTCATCGAAGTTTTCAACGGAAATACCTTCGTCCTTCATCCACGCCTTATAATCTTCAATGCCGTTTGCGGCAACGTATTCGTCCCACTGGCCAACGTTTTCATACTGCATGTATTCCTTGACTGCTTCCCATTCGTCAGCAACCATAAGCTTGAATTCCTTACGCTTTCTGGTGATCTCCTTATTCATGGAAGGTGTATATTCAAGGAGCATATCGGAAGGATCAAGGCCTTCTGTATATGACTTTGTAAATGCAAATGTGAGATAACGCATGATGATATAGTCACCGGGGTATGCTTCAATACCGATAGAGTTTTCGAAGCCTTCTTTAAGGGTCTTGAATTCTTCAGAGGACCAGGGCAGCTCTTCAAACGCTTCAAGGTTAGCAACAGTCTGCTTCGCGGAAGGACCGAGGAGGGCTACCATTTCGTTGGAATAGTCAACCTGGAAATCCTTATCCGTATACCAGTCTATGAAATCCCATGCAAGATCGGGATTCTTTGCAGACTTAGGCATCATGATACCGGAAGAAGCAGAAACAACAACGTCTTCGATGTATTCCTCGCCGTTTTCATCGGTCATAACAGCACCGGGACATGTGGTGAACTTCCAGAGACCCGAGATTTCGGGAGCGGAAACTACCAGAGTATTGTACATTGCAAAGCTTGTTACGATAAGGGGCATTTCGCCGGTCTTCATACGGTTAAGACCGTTGAACGCCTGAGGCAGTGAATATTGTGTGAAGAAGTTACAGAGTGTTTCAAATGCATCAAGGCTTTCGGTGGAGTCGAAGTTACAGCTCATACCGTTATCCTTCCAGTAGGAACCGCCGTACTGGTAGATCATGGTGCTCATCATTTCACCGGAAATACCAACCTCCATGTTATTGAACTGGAGTACGGGAACCATGCTCATGATCTCGTCCCATGTCTTGGGAACTTCGAGACCGAGGTCTGCAAGGATATCCGTTCTGTAGAACATTACGGGAACTGACTGAGATACGGGAATTGCATATACCTGTCCGTAAAGCTGGAGAGGAACCATTGCGGATTCCGTAAATCTCGAAAGAACCTTGTCAAAGGTATCGAAATCATTAAGAGGAAGAATAGCACCTCTGATAGCCATATCGATAGGCTGACCGGCGTCAATGGAAACATCGGGCGCAGTTCCTGCAAGAATTGCGGGAAGAAGTGTACCGCCTGTTACCAGCTTAAGAGTAACGTGAATATTCTCTTCCTTAGTGAAACCGTCCTTAATAAGGTTATTAATGATGGTTGCCTGTTCACGGCCGGAGGATGTCCAAACGAGAATACTTCCGTCGTATCCTGCATCATCATCCTCTGCGATAGCATCATAGTTTGCAAAGAAGCTTGCAACGAATTTCTTGATTTCATATACGAAACCGGAGAGTGCGTTGCCGCTTGCATCGGGAAGCTCTGCACTTGCGGGCTGAACGAGAATGTAGTCAAGCTCGAGAGGCTGACCGGACATTCTGGATACCCATTCACCGAGAGAGGAGATCTGTTCCTTGAGCTGAGAAAGGTTGGATGCTATCTTAGACTCATCGGAACCCATCTTACGGAGAACCTCCGCCATGGTTGTAAGTGTACCTGTATTTTCACTCTTGATACCGCTGGTAGAAGCGATCATACGAACGATAGCATTGATGCTCTGACTCTGGATAGAGAGGTCTGCAACTGTCTCGGGCATTACTCTTGCAAAGCCGTAGTCACGGTTAGCATCGGCTTCGGGGCCTGTCAGCTTTGTGATTTCAAGATAGTCGTTGTTTATCTTGCCCATGATGGCATCAGCCTGCTGAAGGATCTTTGCCATGTCACCGAGAACAACTTCAAATTCTACGGTGTGCTTACCTGCCGCAAGGTAGAACTGGTAGGGATTGCCGTCATCATCTGAGAGAGGAGCAACCTGCCAATCTTTATCAAAGTTGAAACGGATCGCGGATGCTTCTTCAAAAGGAAGCTCGCCGTCAATACGCACTTCACGGGAAACGAAGATACCTTCCTGAAGGTGCTGCTTGAAACGGGGTGCGATCGTGTAAAGGCCGTCCTTTTCAACTTCAAATTCATATCTTACCCACTGACCTGTGATATTCCACTTATCACGACCGAGAGTGTTTCTGATGATAAGGCTGGAATGCTGAGGCTCTGTAGCCGCAGAGGAGTGGTCGTAAATGGGATATACTGTGTAGTGAGAAACAGCAGAGGGTGCTTCGGCGTTAATATAATAAGGATTAACGTCTGAGGGCTCTGTGTAACCCTTTGCCGCATAATCTGCTGCTACGTCAGCATATGACTTAACGGGCTCATAGGGAGCAAAGGTGAAGGACTTGATTACCATTTCATCTCTGATGCTTTCAAGAGTAATGGTGTTTTCGCCTTCCTCGAGATAGTATTCAAAGGGAGTGGTGTAGAAACCGTCTCTGTCCTTGAGAACTGCTGTCTGCCATCCGGGAGCAAGAGATGCGTCGGGACGGAGCTCGTTACCTCCTGCATCAAGGGCGAACACGCCTTCACGACCTTCAAGACCGTTACCAGCAGCCTGAGTATAATCAAACGTCCATGTCTTGTTAATGGCAACGTAGCGTGTTTCAAGGAAAGGAACCTTATCATTGATGTAAAGAATTCTTTCCACTGCGGATGTAAGATACTTATCAATTGCCTCAGCCGTAGGACAGAACTCTACGCTGAGTGTGTAGAAGCCTGTTTCGGGAACAGTGAACTTCCAGGTTGTGGAACCTTCGCTGCCTGTGTACAGACATTCCTCGCCCTGATACTCGGTGATCTCCACCTTGGCATCAGTTTTTTCTTCCACGTAGTCGAGAGCGGAAACAGTAAAGCTTTCCGAAGCTCTTGCTTCCTCAACTGCGGGATACTTTGAAAGATACTCTTCGTAAGAGATAAACGAAATAAGATCGCTTACGGAGATAAGAGAATCTGTTGCCCCTTCATTCTCGGTACTGCCTTCTTCTGCAGCAAAGACGGGAACAACACTTCCAATCAGCATTACGGCACACATGAGGAATGCCAGAAGCTTCATGGTACGGGATTGTCTCATAAGAACTTTCCTCCTGAATAAATTTGTTCGAGTGAGATAATCCGCTGACAGGCAAGACGGATACGGAACTACCGTCTTCTCCGCCTTCAGCGGAACAGCCGTGGGAGCATTAATTATCAAACACAAAACTATGTTAATATAATATCATAGGAAACAAGCTATGTCAAGGGACGAAGAGATGCCCAAACATGGTAAGATCTGCCTGTTTTAAAAGCACCGAAACCACAAGACAAACGCCTTATATAAGCGGCATTTATGTCATTCCGAACGGCACGACAAAAACGTCGTTAAACAAGCTTTCGCGCTGCCCGTTGTATGGTAAATCCCATTTACTTTTTTGCGAGCAAAAACAAAACTTTTGACTTTTTCTGTTAATTTAAGTTTACCAAAATGCAACCACATGTAAATTTGATTTACTTTTTCGAGAGGTTTTCTGCACACCAATCTTTTGCACGTTTGCCTAAAACGCAAGCTGTTTTTTGTGTAAAATACCGACGCCTTCCCATCCCACGGTAAAAATATTTTGATTGCGAATTTTTGTAAACTTTTTGTTAACTTGTCCGTTTTTGCTAAAAAAACAAAAACTCGTTGACAAATCCGCATGGTGATTATATAATTAGATGTAGATTTCGGATAAGCGAGACGATCCGGAAAATACTACAAAACCCGTGTTATGCAGTAAAGCATACAAACAAGAAAGGAAATCCTCATGTACTATATAGGAATCGACCTCGGCGGAACAAATATCGCGGCAGGTGTTGTTGACGAAAGCTACAATATCGTAAAGAAAGCGTCCATCCCCACAAACGCAAACCGCCCTGCAGATGAGATCACATCTGATATCGCAAATCTTTGCAAGACCGTTGCCGCAGATGCAGGTCTTACAATAGATGACATCGAATACATAGGCATCGCAACTCCCGGCAGTGCAAACTGTCAGACAGGCGAGATACTTTACGCAAACAATCTTCCCTTCTCAAACTACCCAATGGCGGAAAAGCTGTCTGCGGCTCTCGGCGTTCCCAAGAGAGTTCTCATTGAAAACGACGCAAATGCGGCAGCCAAGGCTGAATCCGTAGCAGGCGCGGCTAAGGGCTCCCGTTATTCCATCATGATCACCCTCGGCACAGGTGTCGGCGGCGGCATCATCCTTGACGGTCAGGTGTACAGCGGCTTTAACTTTGCAGGTGCAGAGCTCGGCCACATCGTTATCGAAAAGGACGGCAGACAGTGCTCCTGCGGCAGAAAGGGCTGTTGGGAAACATACTCCTCCGCTACAGGTCTTGTGCGCACAACAAGAGAAAAGCTTGAAGAATGCAGAAAAACAGGCAGATATACCGTAATGGAAGAAATGATCGGAGGCGACCTTAACAAGATCTCCGGCAGAACCGCTTTCAACGCAAAGAAAAACGGCGATGAGGTCGGCGCAGAAGTAGTTGAAGAATACATCGACTACCTCGTTTGCGGTCTCGTAAACATCATCAACATTTTCCAGCCCAACGTTCTCACCATCGGCGGCGGTATCTCGGGCGAAGGCGACTACCTTCTGAACATGCTCCCCGAAAAGGTATTCGCAGAAACCTATTCAAGAGGCGATACACCTCAGTGCGAGCTCAAGATAGCAACTCTCCGCAACGATGCAGGCATCATCGGTGCGGCTGCTCTCGGCATCTAAATCAATACAAAAAACAATGGCTCCGAGTTAAAGCTCAGAGCCATTTTTCGTATATTCAGTTTTACCTGCCGCCCTTGAGATATTCTTCAAGGGTTATGCCGTTTTTATATATCTTTTCAGCCGCATAACGTCCGACGTATCTGTAATGCCAGGGTTCAAAGGAATGGCCCGTTTCGCCGTCTTTTCCCTCGGGATATCTGAGGATATAACCAAACTTCCATGCATTATCCTTAAGCCAGAGGAAAGCCTCCTCATCAGCAAAGGAAACGTCCGCCTCGGGCAGATTGTGAATATCCACCGCAAGACCCGTCTGATGCTCGTTTGTACCGGGCGCCGAGAAGTAGGAGAGAACCTGTCTCATGGCATCGTTTTCGCCGAGCCCCGTCGCCATTTCTTCGGCAATAAGGCGATTGAATTCATCAACCTGAGTCTCATAACCCACGTAACCTTCAAAAGCCTTAACGTCGCCGTATCCTGCATCCTTCATTTCAATAAACATAGCCTCAAGAGCCTTAGCCGCATAGAGGCAAAGCTGAATATTTTCAGCTCCCGCAACGTCCGAAAGCCCCTCGGGAATATAATCGGACGCAAGGAGGTTCTGCTTGTTTGCAAGGACAAGGTATGCCGTACTGTCGGAAGGATTCATATAATACTCAAATTCTTCAAGGTCGGTGTTAAAGGTAACGGTAGTACCGATACCGATACCGAGACTTTCATCTCCGTAAATAACCGAGAGGTCGGGCGCAGAAAGTGTCTGCTGTCCCTTATATGCGAGAACAACTTTATCGTAAATAAGCTCGCCATCTGAATCACGAAGAGCTTTGCCCTCCTCGTCTCGGCTTATTACCTTCTGTATACTCGCACTCTTTGCGTTTTCGCACTCAAAGCTTACACCCTTCTCAAAACAACTCATTATTTCAGAGGATACAAGAAGAGAGCTTCCAACGTATCTTGAAGGCACGGACACGGTCAAAGGAGCGCCGTTTATTTCAACGTAACAAGAACCGGGAACTACGGTTATATACTGAGGTGAGACTTCGTCGGGAACAATAAATTTAACTCGGGAGCTGTCGCCCACCGTATAGAAACCGAGCATATCGGCAACGCGGATAAAGTCAACGCACATTATTCCGTCACAGTAGGAAATATCACCGTCAATTCCCGATACTTTCTCTTCACCGTAAAGATAAGTAACACTTTTTGAAAAAGGCTTTGCATCCGTCCAGAAATGGAAATAACAAGCGGAAGCAATAATCATTGAAGTTACAAGGAAGGTGGCAAGCACCACTCTCAGATGGAACGCCACAGAACGCACAAAGCGTCTTCTTCTCAGCTTCTTTTCAAGTCTTTGTCTGCGCTCCGCTCTTACCTTTTCTTCTTCAGCTCGGCGCGCACGTTCGTACTTGCGTTTATTCTGTTCATAGATGCGTCTTCTTTCAATTTCAAGCCGTTTCTTCTCAGCTTCGCGCACTCTTTCTTCTGCCGCGCGTCTTTCGGCGGCCTCGCGTCTGCGTCTTTCTTTTTCAGCTTCGCGTCTTGCGGCAGCCTGCGCTTCGCGAAGTCTTATCTCTTCAGCTCTCGCCGCTTCAGCCTCGCGGTGAAGTCTTTCTGCTTCTTCACGCAAAAATACCTGACGTCTGTCCTCTCTAACGGGAGTCTGAGGTCTCTCCGCATAAGGCGCATTCTGTGCACCGACGTAAGGGGAATGACCGTGTTTTGCTCTGTAAGCATTTTCATATCTCACTCTCTGCTCTTCGGTCATATCTATTCTTCTTGCGTTTCGATTCTGAGGCTCATAGACACCCGTGCCACGGTAAGCCCCCTGTGCATTTGCTCTCTGCGGAGAAGGTTTTCTTTCCCTTTGCACCATATCGGGAGACCTTACAGCTCTCGGCTGACTTGAAAGCGCACCCGAAGGACGTACATTTCCGTTTCCGTAAGGAGTGCGGTATACGTTAGCAGAGTGAGCACCTCCCACTCTTGCCCCATCCGGTCTGTATGTTTCGGAGGAACCTCTGCCACGGGGCGCACGCACATCGGGTGCTCTTCGGGGCACATTGTTTCTGCTTGCTCCGCCGTTATTTGTATTTCCGCGGTAAGGGCCTGCGCCGCTTACGTTAAAGCCGTAGCCTTCTGCCTTTTTAGCCATAGCGTTCCTCCTTTCCCAAAATTTCGGTTGAAATTCTTTTATTTGGTTTCGCAGATCATAAAATAAGGTGACGTGGGAGAATTGAGCATTCTGAACTGACCCACGCAGTATTTGAATCTTGAAAGAGTTGCAAAGTATTTCTGAAGCTCCTCGCCCTCAGCGGCACCCTCGGGATGACCGGGATAAACCGCAACGAGAAGAATTGCATCCTTACCCAGCATCTCAACTGCAGATGCTACTGCAGGCAGAGTTGTTTCTCTCATGGTCGTAAGGGATTTATTGCCGCTTCCGGGCATATATCCGAGATTGAACATTCCCGCCTTGATAGGCTCTTTAACAAATTCGTTTGCTCTGTGATGGGAAGCGCAAATGAGTCTCCAGTTTTCGGGGCACCCCGTTTTTCTGAGGTTATCGGAAGTGCTTGCGAGAGCTCCTGGCTGAATGTCAAAAGCAATGACCTTGCCCGTCTCCCCTACCGTTTTGGAAAGAAATTCCGTATCGTGACCGTTTCCCATGGTAAAGTCCACCGCCACGTCTCCTTCTCCGAGATGGGAAAGTATAAATTTTTTCTGAAGAGTAAGAAGATCCACCATAAAATCTCTCCGTTAAGTGTATAATAATTCATAATATTATACATTATACTATACGCATTTGTCAACCGAGAAGGGCATAAAATCGCGGATTTTTCCATTAAAATATTCCATCTCCCAATTGACGAAAACAGCCCCTTAATGTTACAATATAGGCTATGATGATAAAGGGGGAAAGCGAACTATGAAGCTTACCAATTTCCATACACACACAACCTTCTGCGACGGGGCCCACACGCCCGAAGAAATAGTGCTCCATGCAATAGAGCTCGACTTTGATGCCATCGGCTTTTCAGGGCACGGACACATATACTTTGACAAGCCCGGCTCAATGACTCCCGAAATGACAGAAGAGTACATAAAGACAGTTTCCGCGCTCAAGGAAAAGTACAGCGGCAAAATAAAGATATTCTGCGGCGTTGAACAGGACTACTACTGCGCCCCTCTCACCCATAAATTCGACTACGTCATCGGAAGCGTTCACTATGTAAAAAAAGACGGGGGTTATCTTGTTGTTGATGCAAGCGCGGATATCCTTGAACACGGTGTAAACACCCTTTACGGCGGGGATATCTATTCCGCCTGCGAGGACTACTTTGCAAACGTTGCCGACGTTGTAAACAAGACCGATTGCGACATAATAGGTCACTTTGACCTTATAACAAAATACAACGAAAAACGCCCTCTCATCGATATAAATCATCCGAGGTACGTGAAGGCGGCAACCGCTGCCATTGAAAATCTTATCCCTACAGGAAGAGTTTTTGAGATCAACACGGGAGCGATCGCAAGGGGACTTCGAACCACTCCCTATCCCTGTGACTGGATGCTCCGCGAAATAGCTAAAAGAGGCGGAAAGGTAATTCTTTCCAGCGATTCCCACAACAAGAATACCATAAACTGCGCCTTCGATGAAGCAAGAGAGCTTGCCCTCTCCTGCGGTTTTGAAAAGATAGAGGAATATATCTGCAAATAAAGTTCAAAAAGAGGCGACACTAACGTTTTTAATGCTAAACTCCGGGCCGATGTCAACATTTTAATGTTGACATCGGCTTTTATATATGATAAAATAATCAGTTGTATAGTAAATAAACTACCGATACGGTAAACATAAAGGAGAGTCATTTATGAAATGGACTTCACTCAACGACCTCAGAGAAGCTTATCTTTCATTCTTTGAGTCAAAAGGCCATCTGCGCCACGCAAGCTATTCACTTGTTCCCCAAGGTGACAAATCCCTGCTTCTCATCAATGCAGGCATGGCACCTCTTAAAAAGTATTTTACAGGCGAAGAGGAACCCCCTCGCCGCCGTATGACCACATGTCAGAAGTGTGTTCGTACTCTCGATATCGACAACGTTGGTAAAACTGCACGCCACGGCACCTACTTTGAAATGCTGGGTAACTTCTCCTTCGGAGATTACTTCAAGAACGAAGCTATTCCGTGGGCATGGGAATTCCTCACAGAGGTTCTTGAAATTCCCACAGACCTTCTCTACCCCTCCGTTTTCGAAGAGGACGACGAAGCCTTTGAGATCTGGAACAAAAAAGTAGGCGTTCCCGCTGAAAAGATAGTACGCCTCGGCAGAGCGGACAACTTCTGGGAACACGGAAGCGGCCCCTGCGGTCCCTGCTCCGAGATCTACTTTGACCGCGGTGAAAAGTACGGCTGCGGCTCTCCCGACTGCGGCCCCGGCTGTGAATGTGACCGTTTTATCGAAGTATGGAACAACGTTTTCACACAGTTCAACAGCGACGGAAAGGGTACTTACACAGAGCTTGAGTCCAAGAACATCGACACAGGTATGGGTCTTGAAAGACTTGCTTGCGTAATGCAGGGCGTTGACAACCTTTTCGAGGTTGACACCATCAGAAAGATCCTCGACAAGGTTTGCGAGATCTCCGGCGTTAAGTATAACTCCGACTACAAGCACGACGTTTCCATCAGAGTTATCACAGACCACACAAGAAGTGCAACCTTCCTTATCTCCGACGGTGTTCTTCCCTCCAACGAAGGCCGAGGCTACGTTTTGCGCAGACTTATCCGCCGCGCGGCACGTCACGGAAGACTTCTCGGCATCGAAGGCGCATTCCTCACAACTCTCGCTGACGTTGTGATCGAAGAAAACAAGGGCGCATACCCCGAAGTTGAAGAAAAGAGAGATTACATCAAGAAAATTCTTTCTCTTGAAGAAGAAAAGTTCGATGCTACCATCGACCAGGGTCTCTCCATCCTTCAGAGCCTTATCGAAAATGCATCGGACAATAAGATCACAGGCGACGATGCCTTCAAGCTTTACGATACATTCGGCTTTCCCATCGACCTCACACGCGAGATCGTTGAAGAAAAGGGACTCTCCCTTGACGAAGATCGCTTCACAGAGCTCATGAAGGAACAGAAGGAACGCGCAAGAAGCGCAAGAAAGAACGTAAGCGGTTGGGACGGTTTCACAGCAGACGAGCTCTCTCAGCTTGAAAAAACAGAATTCTGCGGTTACACTGAAACCTCCTGCACTGCAAAAATTGTTGCTCTTCTGAATGACGAAGGAACAGTAGACGAAGCTTCCGAAGGTGACGTAAGAGTGATCCTTGATAAGACTCCCTTCTACGGCGAAGGCGGCGGTCAGGTAGGCGATATCGGCTCCATCTCCACAGAGAGCGCAGAGCTTGAAGTTATTGATACAAAGAAGAACGACGGCGTTTACATCCACATCTGTACAGTTGCAAACGGCACTATCAAGATTGGCGATACCGTTACTGCCACCATTGACACAGACAACAGAAGCGCGGTTATGAGAAACCACAGTGCTTGTCACCTTCTTCAGGCGGCACTCAGAAAGGTACTCGGCAACCACGTTGAGCAGGCAGGCTCCTTTGTTGATGCCAAGGAATGCCGCTTCGACTTCTCCCACTTCTCCGC
The DNA here is from genome assembly GCA_015063695.1 of Oscillospiraceae bacterium. Classification (GTDB taxonomy): domain Bacteria; phylum Bacillota; class Clostridia; order Oscillospirales; family CAG-272; genus RUG14199. Next base: position 17,330 of record SVTQ01000013.1, on the reverse strand, counting down.
AGTTACTCCCGAAGAGCTCGCAAAGGTTGAAGCTCTCGTAAACACAGAAATTCTCAAGGGCACAGCCGTTGAAACTGTTGAAACAGATATTGAGACCGCAAGAGCAAACGGCGCAATGGCACTCTTCGGCGAAAAGTACGGTAAGATCGTAAGAATGGTCAAGATGGGCGACTTCTCCACAGAGCTTTGCGGCGGTACTCACCTTGATGCGACCTCCAAAATCGGTCTCTTCAAGATAGTTTCCGAGTCCTCCGTTGCTTCCGGCGTAAGAAGAATCGTGGGCGTTACAGGTCTCGGAGTTCTCGAATTCCTCTCTGAAAAAGAAGAGCTCATCGCATCTGCAGCAAAGGCTCTCAAGGCAAACAACCCTGCCGATATCGGAGCTCGCGCTGCTCAGGTAATGGGAGAGGTTGCAACTCAGAAGAAGGAGATCGAAGCTCTCAACTCCAAGCTTGCGGCAGGCAAAACTGACGATATTCTCGCTTCTGCGACTGCAGTAGGCTCAGTAAAGCTTGCAACAGCTGACCTCGGTGCTATGTCTCCCGATGCGGCAAGAAGCCTTGCAGACAAACTCCGCGACAAGGACGGCGCAATCGTTGCAGTTCTCGCTCTCCATGCAGGCGACAAGCTCAACTTCCTCGCAGTTTGCGGCCCTGATGCAGTTAAGGCAGGCGCACACGCAGGTAAGCTTGTAGGCGCAGTTGCAACAGTTGCAGGCGGTAAAGGCGGCGGACGTCCCGACAGCGCAATGAGCGGCGGCCGCGACCTTGACAAGATCGCAGACGCTCTCGCATCAGCAGAAGCAGTCCTCGCAGAACAGGTTAAATAAACTTCCCAAAAACACAGGCTTTGCCGACATCCGTCGGCAAAGCTTTTTATATTATATATAGATATTGACAAACGGCGAGGTAAAAGATATAATATTTTTCGGTGAAAGGTGTGTTTTACACTTAATAAGGAAGCAGGTGAAAATCCTGCACGAACTCGTCACCGTGAAGGACTGCAAAACTTCCTCTGCACCGCCGCAGAGTATCCATTGGCGTTATGCCGAGAAGGTGAATTTTTGCCACAGTCCGAAGTCGGGAGACTTGCCTTGAATGTTTCTTAGTGCGAGTGATCACAGAGAAACAGCCGAAAATAATAATATTTTAAGGAGAAACAAACATGACAAAGACAAACACAAGAAGAGTTTTGTCTGCGGTTTCACTTGTTGTGCTCATGGCGGTAATGGCACTTTCAATGATTTCCTGCGACAAAAAAGATGACGCGCCCGCAAGCGGCACAGAGGTAACCATCACCGTTCAGGTAACGGATGACAAGGGTGAGATGACCCCCTACTCCATAACCACAACGGAAACCACTCTCCGCGGAGCTCTTGAACAAGAAGAGCTTGTGGAAGGCGAAGAGAGCGAGTTCGGTCTCTACATCAAAAAGGTCTGCGGCATCACTGCCGACTATGATGTTGACGGCTCTTACTGGGCACTCTACAAAAACGGAGAATACCTTGCGAATTCCGTTGATGCTGAAATACTTGAGGACGGAGCGGTTTACGAAATCACCTACACCAAATGAACAAAAGAAAGAATCTATACGAGCTTTCACTGTTCGCAATGTTCGGCGCACTTATGTTCATTTCAAAGGTTATTATGGACTTTTTGCCTAACATCCACCTTGCGGGAGTGTTTATAGCTGTCTTTACGCTCACTTACAGAGCAAAGGCACTTATCCCCATATACGTTTATGTTCTGCTTGTAGGGCTGTTTTACGGCTTCAATCCATGGTGGATACCCTATACCTATATATGGGCTATCCTTTGGGCGGCAATAATGCTGATACCGAAAAAAACTCCTAAAAAGACAGCCGCTATCATAAGCCACGTGCTCTGCGTTGTCCACGGACTTGCATTCGGCACTCTCTGGGCACCTGCTCAGGCAATTCTGTTTAACTTAAGCTTTCCGTCCACGTTAAAATGGATAATCGCAGGCCTTCCCTACGACCTAATCCACGGATGCGGAAACCTTGTGGCAGGTTTTCTCATATATCCTCTGACAAAGCTCACGAAAAAGCTGAAAAAACGCCGCGGATAAAGCGAACACAAATACAATTCCCGAGCTCTCTTCGGGCAGCTCGGGAAGCTTTAATATAAAACAACCATTAAAGGAACCTGTAATGAACAAAAGAAACATTTCGGCAAGACTTTTGATACTTGCCCTTATAATGCTTACGGCGTGCTTTCTTCTCTCCTCCTGCGTTATGCTCCGAACCTCGGAACCGACACCTAATACCGAGGCGCAGACAGAACCCGTCACAGAGGAAGCAACAACTGCGGAAACCGAAGAAAGCACAGAGATAATAACCGAAGAGGTAACGACAGAGGTGACAACGGAAGAAACGACCGAGGAAACCACGGAAGAGACTACCGAAGAAGTATACTACGAGGAAACAATAGTTTTCGAAGAAATACTTTTCGGCGAATACGTACCTCCCGAAACGGAACCGCCCGAAACGTTCCTTCCCGAAACGGAATACGTTCCGGAAGCCCCCGAAACAGATTATAATTTTCCTATCTATGACCCTTCAGTTCCCTCAGGAAACGGTTACGCTCCCCTTGCCCTTATGTATCACCTTGTGCTTGACGAGCCGTTTTCCGAGCTTGAAAGCCTTTTTGTCCGTCCCGCTGAGCTTGAAGGACACATCCAGGCACTTATCGAAAAGGGCTATGCCTTCATTTTTGCTGACGAATACGCATACTCGGACAGAAAAACGGTAATCATGTCCTTTGACGACGGTTACGTTGACAACTACACAGAAATGTTCCCCATAATCAAAAAATACAACGTTAAAGTAACGGTGTTTATGGTTGCAGGCTATATCGGCGGAGACGGATTTCTCAACTCCGACATGATGCGCGAGATGGCCGACAGCGGACTTGTAAGCTTTCAGTCCCACACACTGAACCACGCAGGTCTCACTTCTCTGTCCCCCGACTCATTACGATATGAATTCGGACGCTCCGTTAATATAATCGAGTCCATTACAGGGCGTGACGTAAAAGCTATCTGTTATCCGTCAGGAAGATATAACGATGCAGTTCTTGCGGTAGCAGACGAATTCTTTGACTTCGGATATACAACTGTCAGCAGAACTTCAACTGCAGGTTATCCCGCCCTTGAGCTTCCCCGTTTCAGAGTGAGCAGAGGTCTTTCAAAAAGCTATTTCAAAAGTGTAATTCCGTAAACGTAATAAAGAAAACATCCCCTTAAAGCAACGGGCTGAAAGACAAGAAGGCTCGGGTTATTATAAGGGGATCTTCTTTTTATCAAAAACTATGAAAAATGTCATATTGTGCAACATTTGTACAAATATTAATTGTAACGTATCATTACATTGCGAAAATTCGGCATTTGCATAATATTTTTTCTTTGATTAATATATTCGCCTTATGCCTATTTTACATGACACAAAACAAGAGGTTTCGCATGTGTATTTTAATACGCAAACTTTTATTAGTGCACAATGCACAAAAATGCATATTTTACAACGTTCTAATAACTTTTGATTTTTTTAATGTTCAAAAATATTTCGCCCTGTAGAAAACTCTGTTCAAAATGTAGAAAAGCCTATTGCAACAAGGTTTATGAACAGCCAAAAATAGGCTCAGCCTGTAGAAAAGTCCACTTTTCTACAGGCGGTAGAGTAATTGACAAATGTATTCATGTAGAAAAATCCATTTTTATGAATTTGCACTTGACAAAAAAATATACAATTTCCGCCCCCTATTTCCCGACATTTGCCACTGATAAAAAGTTGTAAAAGACGGTTTCCAAACGTGAAAAAACAGCCTTTTTTACGGAAGATGTCCCTTGATCAGTCCAAAAGAAGGAACCCGGCGTGGTCGTTCCATTCCCTCGAAATATCAAGAAAAACCCCATATTCAAGGCTGTTTTGATATTTTGACAGACTATTTTACAAAATACAACAATTTTACAAACACAATCCCCCGGAAAAAGACCGTTTTTAACATATTTCAAGGACTTGTCAGCTTTATGTTTTTGAATATAATCCGTCTGATATTAGTATATTCCGTCCTTTATATTTTTAATACAAACAATTCAATTTTTATTATAACACTACACTGATCTCTTTATCAATTATCATACTGTCTGCGGTACAAATACAGTCGTATGCCACGATCTTCACACCTCTCTCCGCCACCTCCTTCAGCTTCTCGCCAAAAGCTCTGTGAGTGGCATAATTGGGAGAGAAAGTCTCTGCGCCCTTCCCTTGGATAACAAAAAGAACAAAGGCAGAATATCCGTTTTCTGCGGCATCGGCAAGATGTTCAAGGTGCTTTATGCCCCTCTCGGTGGGAGCATCGGGAAAGAGAGCTTTTTCCCCATCAAACAAAGTCACTCCCTTCACCTCAACGAATATTTTTTCTTCATCCTTTTCAGCATAAAGGTCTATTCTCGAAGCTTTATAGGTCACTTCCCTTTTCACAGTATCCGTTCCGCTGAAAAAACCTCCCGAGCTTATCCATTCGAAAGCCGCCTTATTGGGAGCCTGACTGTCAATATTTATTATTCTTCCGTCCTTTTCCACAGCTATAAGGTCAAGGGCGGTCTTTCTTTTTTCCGAAGAATTTCTTTCAACGTAGACCGCGGCTCCGGGAATGAGAAGCTCTTTGCATCTTCCCGTATTCTTAACGTGGCAGACTTCTTCTCCGAGAGCGGTCTCAACGTTTGCAATAAATCTATTGGGCCTCGAAATAAAAACTGCTTTCTCGATATTATTATATTTCATAGTCTCTCCATTTCAAATTTGACCCATAACCGAGATACCGATTATGGGTCAAACTCATAATTATTTCTTGCTCTTATGGGGCTTCTTAAGGTCGGAAGCCTTTATGATCTTATGCTCGGAAACAGCCTTGGGCTTTTTGTGCTTGCCCGCCTTCTTTGAGGAGAACTTTCCGCTACCGCCCTTCTTGGGCTTGGGTCTCGCCCAACCGTCGGGACGCTTGCCGCCCGTATATCCGGGAGCTGAGGACTGCTCCTCGTCTTTCTGAGATTTTGAAGCTCCGCCTTTCTGAGCCTTCCCCTTTGCTGTCTGCTTCTTCGGGGGCGCATAACCGTCGCCCTTAACTCTTCCGTCAGGCTTTACAAGACACTCGGGCCCGTAGCCGATAAGGTCTTCCCTGCCGCATTTTATAAGAGCTTCACGAACGAGATTTCTGTTTTCGGGCTTGTAGAACTGAAGCAGAGCGCGCTGAAGCTGCTTTTCTCTGTAATCTGTGGTACAGTAGACCTTCTTTCCCGTAAGGGGATCGATGCCCGTGTAGTACATAACCGTTGATGCCGTACCGGGTGTGGGATAAAAGTCCTGAACCTGCTCGGGGTTAAGACCTATCTTCTTCATATAGAGCGCAAGCTCAACCGCATCCTTGAGGGTGCTTCCGGGATGGCTTGACATAAGATAAGGAACAAGGAACTGCTTAAGCCCCGCCTCTTCGCTTAGCTCGAAAAAGCGTTTTCTGAATTTGTCGTATACCTTTATGTCGGGCTTTCCCATGTAAGCAAGGACAGCAGAAGAACAGTGCTCGGGAGCTACCTTAAGCTGACCGCTGGTATGGTCGGTGACAAGCTTTCTGAAGAACGTCTCATCCCCGTCGCAAAGCATATAGTCAAATCTTATGCCCGAGCGAATGAATACCTTCTTTATCTTCGGTATCTTTTCAACTTCGGAAAGAAGCTTTACGTATTCACTGTGATCTGCATCAAGGTTCTTGCAGGGAGTGGGGAAAAGACACTTTTTATTCTGACAAACTCCGCTCTCAAGTTGTTTCTTGCAGGCAGGATGTCTGAAGTTTGCGGTGGGGCCGCCGATATCATGAATATAGCCCTTGAAATCGGGCATTTCGGAAATGAGCTTTGCTTCTGCCACAACTGATTCAATACTTCTGGAACGGACACTTCTGCCCTGATGGAAAGCGAGGGCACAGAAGTTACAGCCGCCGAAACATCCTCTGTTGTGGGTAATGGAGAACTTCACCTCTGCAATGGCAGGAACTCCACCCTCGGCCTCATACATAGGGTGATAGTCCCTTGCATAGGGCAGTGCGTAAACTCTGTCAAGCTCCTCCTGTTCAAGGGGAGGCATGGGAGGGTTCTGAACGAGCATCTTGCCGTCATAATACTCAACGATAGCCTTTCCGTTTATGCCGTCGTTGTTTCGGTACTGAACCGCAAAAGCCTTTGCCAAAGCTTCCTTATCACTCTTCAGTGTATTGTAATCGTAGCCGTAGGCTCTTCCGTCCTCGTCAGCACCCGAAGCCACGGGATAATGTATCTTATCATCGGGATCGGTGAGGTAAACAGTACCTCTGACGTCATGTATCTTCTTTACGGGAACGCCTTTGTCAAGAAGCTCAGCAACGCGAAGAGTGGTCTTTTCGCCCATTCCGTATTCAAGAATATCCGCTCGGCTGTCCACAAGGATACTGCGGCGCACCTTGTCGTCCCAATAGTCATAGTGAGCAAAACGGCGCAGAGACGCTTCGAGACCGCCGATAATAATGGGTACGTCACCGTAAGCCTCTCTTATTCTGTTACAGTAAACGATAACGGCGCGGTCAGGTCTCTTGCCTGCCTTTCCGCCCGGGCTGTAGTAGTCGTCGTTTCTCTTCTTTTTTGAAACCGTGTAGTGGGCGACCATTGAGTCGATATTACCTGCAGTTACAAGAAATCCGAGACGGGGTCTGCCGAATTTTTTGAACTCCTCGCAGGATCTGTATTCGGGCTGAGGAAGCATAGCTACAACATAACCTGCGTCCTCAAGAACTCTTGATATGATAGCAGGACCGAAGGAGGGATGGTCGACGTAGGCATCCCCCGTAACGTACACGAAATCGGGCACGTCACGTCCCAGCTCTTTTACCTCTTCCGGTGTTACCGGCAAAAATCTCTTTTCCATTTAAAACCTCAAAATCCAAGTGAAAAATCACTTGTCAAAAACTTCAGCGACCGCCGCTTTGTAGCCATCATAGTCAACAAGAATGTTGATAGCTCCCAGAAGAGCCGAGGGTGTCATTCCTGAAGGAAGGGAGAAATACGCGGCAAGGGCATCACGAGATGCCGCGCTGTTGTCTCGGCCCGTAAGACCGTCCTCATAGAAATCAGCCTTTGTGACGGACTTTTTCCCGACGGCCTCTCCCATCTCACCGTTTTCCGTGTCAATGCCAAGCCTTACAGAGAGCTCGAAAAACATCTTATAAAGAAGGTCGGCATTCATTCCCTCAACGCCAAGGGTACCTTCCCTCGAAGGATCCTTTTTTCTTCTTTCCTTGCCTTCTATTTTAGGAATATACAGATTATATATCTTATCTTTAGGCACGGCGCTCATAATATGACGTCTTATAACACCGCCGGCACCGTCACTGTCACAAAGGAGAACAACACCTCTTTCGGCAAGTCTTTTTATAAGGGAAAGCTTTTCTTTTTTATTGAATATTCCAAAGCCGTCAGTAGTTATGATATGGCCGTCAATAACCTCCGTAAGCTTCATTTTATCGTATTTGCCCTCAACAACAACGGGCAAAGGAAACACAATTCTCTTTTTCATAAAACCTTAAAGAAATACCTGTTTTCAATATCTGTTATACTGCTTCTTTACGGGCATTACGCACACAAGACGTTCAAGGGCAATAAAGTCAATGACCGAGCTCTTCAGCATCACATCCGCCTCGCGGCATCTGTCAAGAGCGGCGCGTATAGCCGCCGTTTCGGAGTTTCTCACTGCTTCCATATATTTGCCTACGCGGAAGGCGTGAATGCCCGTTTTACGGGCTATATCGTCCTTTGTGAGCCCATACTTCATATAGATGGAAACGGTCAGCATATTAATAAAATCAGAGGTAATACCCGCCAGTACCATGGGGGCCTTGCGTCTTTTCTCTTTTGCTTCTCTGAGCGCTTCAAGCGCGCCCGCTCTGTCACCGGAAACAATAGCATTTGAAAGAGCGAAAGCGTCAAGCTCTCCGTTTTCAGAACAAAGAAGAGTTGCATCCTGAAGGCTTACACTCTCTTTCCCATTGGCTTTCGCATAAGCAATAAGCTTACCGATCTCAAGGGAGAGAAACGTCATGTCGGGACCTGCCGCAGATACGATGTAATTCAGAACAGAGTCATCCGCCGAAAGGCCTTCCTTTTCAAAATGACGAAGCGTCCACTTTTTGAGCACAGCAGGGGTCTGATATGCAAACTCAACGGGAGTTGCATGCTCCGAAATACCTTTCAAAAGCTTTGAAGGTCTGTTCTTTCTGCCTGCATCAAAGCCGTCGGGAGGACACACAATAAACACGGCGGCAGTTTCAATATTTTTTATTTCAGAAAGAACGTCGAAGAGCTCATCGGATCTGACGTTTTCAACGTGGCCCTTGTCGGAACCGCCTATTCTCGTAAGTCTTGCGTGAGCGATAACGCATATCTTATCAGCCATCATGGGGACACCTGATGCCGCTTCGCGGAGGAGCTCGGGAGAAAATTCATCGTCCTGGATTTCCACAAGGTTGAAAACTGAAAAATCATCATCCTCGCCGAGTATCGCCTTTTTGGCTTCTCTCAGATAATACTTTTTTAAAAATTCCTCCTCGCCGTACATAAGGTAAACTCCGTGAAGACCTTTTTTTATTTCCGCCTTGAATTCCTTATCATTCAACGTCGTCTACCTCCTCCATTAAAGGCTTAAGCTCAATTCTCATCTTTATTCTCTGAGGATCAAAGCCTTCAAGCTGAGTGATATAATCAAGCAGCATAGTGCCGCCCTTTTCGCCTATAGTATTCTTTATCTTACCGCAGATACATCTGAGGGTGAAATCCCCCATCTCGGTTCTGTATTTCGTTTCATAACCGTGTTCGGGATCAACAAGAACAGCATTTTCTGCATTTGACGAAATAACAGGTGAACCGACAAATCTTCGGATAATAGAAACTCCGCCTGTCATATCCTTTGAAAAGCTTATCACGGTTGAAGCACCGCTCAGCTCCTCTGTCTTACCCTCAGTATATCTGACGGCACATCTGTCACTGCTTTCAATATAAGTTGCCTCACATTTGTATTTAACAAGCACGGGGTCACCCACGGTACTCTCAAACATTTTCTCTATTGTGGATTTGTCGAAGCCGTCGTCCTCAAACAGGTCTCCGAAGGGAAGAAAATACTGCGCCGAATGCATGGAAAGCCTCATTTTCTTAACAGTACGCTCTGAGCTCATATATTTATCTCCCTTCAAAAGCAATATTTTTACAAATAAATTATAATACACACAGGCAAAATAGTCAATTAAATTAAAGCTTTTTTCGATATAAAAAATAGTAAGATATTGGCTGTTTGCTATTCCGTCAAAGTGAAATAATAAAAGCAGTGATAAACTCTGAAAAATTACGGTTAGCTATGAAAAATATATTTAATACTAAAACAATTTCTTTATTTTTGGCATTTGTCATTATACTTTCTTTCACATACATTCAGCCGGTCTGTGCCGCCGACTACTCAAATATCACTCTGACAGAAGAGGAGACCGAGCTTATAGCTTCTCTTGTCTACCATGAAACAAAAGGAGAACCCCTTCTCTCAAAGATGTGCTTCTACGCCATGATACTGAACAGATTGAAAAACGAAAATTTTCCAAATGACGTAAGAAAAGTTGTCTACGATTGCGGAGCCTTCGATAGCGCCATGAAAGGAAAGCTTTCAAGACTTCCCTCAAGAGAAGAAATGAAAACGGAGCTTGGTGCTTTGACAACTGTTATTAAAAACAACGTCGACCCAACCTGCGGAGCACTTTTCACCATGAAGAAGGACGATCCATGCCTTTGGGAAATTATGGTTCTTTTTACGGTTGAGGACAGAGTTTTTGGGATAGTGACTTAAAAAATACCGCAGAAATCTGCGGTATTTTTTCGTTATATATAATTATGTAGAAATCAATCCATAAATTCGATAACGTCGTTATCCATTGACTTTATCTTGGCAAGGGAGTCGATTCTGTAGCCCAAACTTCTTATCTTGTCTCCGCCGCCCTGATACCATTTTTCGATGGCGATGCCGATACCGACGATCTCTGCCTCTGCTTCCTTGCAGATATCAACAAGCGCTGCAAGAGCCGCACCGTTGGCAAGAAAATCGTCTATAATAAATATCTTTTCGCCCTTGGTGAGGTACTTCTTTGAAACGATGATATCGTTTGTATTTTGATGGGTAAACGAATATGCCTTTGCAGAATAAAAATCATTTCCAACGTTAATGGACTTGGATTTCTTCGCAAAAACAACGGGCACACCGAATTCGCGCGCCGCCATGCAAGCGATGCCTATTCCCGAAGCTTCGATAGTCAGAATTTTTGTTATTTCGCAGCCTTCGTAAAGACGTTTCCATTCCTTGCCCATTTCTTCAAGAAGAGACACATCTATCTGATGATTGAGAAAACTGTCAACCTTAAGAATGTCTTTTCCGAGAAAAGCTCCGTCTCTTATAATTCTTTCTTCAAGAAGCTTCATTTTGCCCTCCAAAACTACTGTTTTTGATATTTTATCATATTTTTTTATGTTACGCAATACAAAACAGAAAAAAAGAACCGAGGGTTTTATCCCTCGGTTCAGTGTTGTTAAGTTTTAAGCAATTTAATTACTTGTTTGCGAAAAGCTTCTTCTTGGAGAACATAACGCCTGCAACGGATACAACTGCGATGAGTGCTACGAATACGAACATCATTACGTTGTCGCCTGTCTGGTGGCTCTTATCTTCTTCCTTAGATTCTTCCTTAGATTCTTCCTTTTCTTCTGCAGGAAGCTTTTCAAGCTTTTCTACCTTTGTTTCTTCACATACTTCACATGTGTATGTCTTTTCGCCTTCAGCATCTACTGTGGGTTCCTTTGTAACCTTACCGTTATTCCACTTGTGACCGAGAGCTTCGATTTCAACGTCAGCTTCATAGTCGCATCTTGTACATGCTTCGTGCTTGCTACCCTTTTCTGTACATGTAGCATCTACAACGTCACTGTCAACGAGGTCGTGACCGAGAGCTTCGATTGCTTCATCTTCGTTAAGGTCGCATCTTGTACATGTTGTATTCTTGTTACCTGCTTCTGTACATGTAGGATCTGTTACTACAACTACTTCATCGTGGCCGAGAGCATCAACGAGTGTATCGTCATATGTGTCGCCGCAAACTGTACATGTGTGAGTTGTGAAGCCCTTTTCTGTACATGTAGGTTCTGTTACTGTTTCTTCGTAATCGTGACCGAGAGCATCAACGTAATCAGCCTTGTAGCTGTCGCCGCATCTTGTACATGTGTATGTTGTAAAGCCCTGTTCTGTACATGTAGGAGCTGTTACTACTGCTTCGTCGAGGTGACCGAGAGCCGCAACTTCGTCGTCAACGTAACTGTCGCCGCAAACGGAACATGTGTATGTTGTATAGCCGTATTCTTCACATGTAGGATCTGTTACTACTGCTTCGTAATCGTGGCCGAGAGCCGCAACTTCATCGTCAACGTAGCTGTCACCGCAAGCAGAACATGTGTATGTTGTAAAGCCCTGTTCTGTACATGTAGGAGCTGTTACTACTGCATCATAGTTGTGACCGGGAGCGGGGATTTCTTCTGTGTAGCTGTCGCCGCATACGGAACATGTATATGTTGTAAGACCTGCTTCTGTACATGTAGGAGCTGTTACTACTGCATCATAGTTGTGACCGGGAGCGGGGATTTCTTCTGTGTAGCTGTCGCCGCATACGGAACATGTATATGTTGTAAGACCTGCTTCTGTACATGTAGGTTCTGTTACTACTGCTGCGTAGTCGTGACCGGGAGTGGGAATAGGAACAACCTTAACATCACCGCAAATTGTACATGTAGTAGTTGATTCGCCGTCTTCTGTACATGTAGGCTCTGTCTTTGCTGTTTCTTCGTAGTTGTGCTGAATTACTGCACCTTCTTCTGTCTTTGTATCACCGCAAACTGTACATTCAAAGTCGGTCTTACCTGTTTCGCCGCAAGTACCGGAAGTACCTGTTACTGTCCAGTCGTGACCTGTTGCTTCTGTTTCATCAGCAACGTAGTTGTCGCCGCACATAGAACATGTGTATGTTGTAAAGCCGCCTTCTGTACATGTAGGATCTGTTACAACAGGTACATAGTTGTGGTCGATCATGTCTGTGTAGTCATCTTCGTAGGAGTGACCGCATACGGAACATGTGTATGTTGTAAAGCCGTCTGCTTCACATGTAGGATCTGTTACTACTGTATCGTAGTCGTGACCGAGAGCATCAACAAAGTTTTCCTGCTTTGTTTCTCCGCAAAGAGAACATACAAAGTTTGTGTAACCCTTTGCATCACATGTGGGAAGTACTGTATCAGCTTCTTCGTAGTTGTGGTAGCAGCCAACAACTGTGAGCTTACCGTAAACTACGTCAAATTCAACGTTGTCAAAGTCAACGTTGATCGTACTGTCAGGATTGCATACGAACATGATGTCGTATTCGCCTTCAGTAAGAGCAGATGTGTCAAGAGTGAAGGAAGCGAGAACACCGTTGTTTTCGTTGTTCTTAAGGAAGCTTGAGCCTTCAGTGAAGATCTGAGTGGAAAGAAGTCCTTCGGGAGACAGACCGTTCGCTTTATATGTTTCCTTAACGAGTGCGTTGTCTGCGGGAAGGTTAAGCTGAGTGGGAACGTCCAGGGGGTTACCGAGAGAGAATTCATTCTCAGCGAATACTGTACCAAAATCGAAACCTGTAAGACTCATCGCATCATCGTAGCTGATGAAACCGTAAACACTGAATATACCGGGGTTGTTTACAAGATTTACTGTAAAGTCAGCGGATGCTGTGCCTTCAAGAATTTCAGCATTGGAAACGTAGATCGTAGGTTCTGTGTATACAGGTTCGGGACCGGGACCGGGGCCGGGACCGGGTTCGTCGCCTTCAATTGTAATTGTACCGGTAAGACCGATTGCATCGAAAATTTCAACAAAGCCTTCATCATCCGCCTTGGGATTGTCTTCATCAACGCGGAAAATATTACCGTGTACGGGAAGGATCTGAACCTTGAATTCATCCTTAGTGTTGTTGGGATCGATCTGGAATGTAAATGTACAGAGCGTACCGGTTCCGGTGCTGTATTCATCCCACTCTTCGCATTCAGTGTAAAGCGTAGATACAAGAACGTCTTCAGTGTCAACTTCATAACCGGCATAATACTTATTGCCTGTCTTATCTGCAAACGTTTTGTTTATCATCTTACGCCAGTCTTTATCCTTCGTATTCAGCGTTTCAACGTCAGAATCCTTAGTACCGACATCACCTGCAACGAGGTTTTCGAAAGCGGAACCTACAGTTATGTTAGAATTATTAACGAGTGTAAGTTCCTTGTCATAAATAACGAAAAACTTCATTGAGTATACACCGGTGTTGTCAAGGATGTCGATGTTAACATCAACTGTTGTGTCTTCTTTTGTGATTGTCGCATCACTTGCTTTGAGCACGAAATATTCACCGTCACCGTCAATGTCACGGTTGTACTCAACAGCAGAAAGGGGCAGAACACCTACAAGCATTACTACTGCAAGCAGGAGCGCCAAGATTTTCTTCTTCATGAGATTTCCTCCTGATAAAAATTTACATAGTTAGATGTGTATTGTTATACAGATAAATTATACATCACTGTTTGCCGTATGTCAAGAAGACTTTATAAAAAAATAAATAATATATATAGAAATTTCCGCCGTTTCAGGTACATTTCCGCCAAAAAAAGTTCATTTATTCATTTTAATAAAGTTTTTTTGATTTAAGATGCCAAAAATTTTCGTGCAAAGCATCTTTTTCCACACTCGCAAAATATTGTGTTTCGGCAGCAATAAGACATTTGTCTAATTGCTTCAATTCCCGCCCATCAACAAAATAAACGTCCCCGTAAAAAAAGCAAGCCTCTCCGTTTTGGAGAGGCTTAAAGTATTCATTATTAGTGAATGATGTAACGTTCTGTATCCTTGTCGAAGAGGTGAAGTCTGGATGTTTCAAGAGCGATCTTAACCGTGTCACCGGGTCTTGCCTTGGAACGGGGAGATACTCTTGCAATGAAGCTCTGTTCACCGCTGGAAAGGTAAAGGTGGATCTCAGAACCCATAAGTTCGGAAACTTCAACCTTTGTTTCAACAACTGCATCTGCATAGTTCTGGAGAGATGCTTCATCGTCGTGAATGTTTTCGGGACGGATACCTGCAATAACTTCCTTGCCGATATAGTCCTTAATAATAGGAGCGTTTGCCTTGTCAGCGGGAAGCTTAACAGCGTTTTCGCCGAAGGTGAGGTAAACGTCGGAGCCTCTCTGTTCAAGAGCACCGTCGATGAAGTTCATCTGAGGTGTGCCGATAAAGCCTGCAACGAAGATGTTTACGGGCATATCGTAGAGGTTCTGAGGTGTGTCAACCTGCTGAATAAGACCGTCCTTCATAACTACGATACGTGTAGCCATAGTCATAGCTTCAGTCTGGTCGTGAGTTACGTATACGAATGTTGTACCAACTCTCTGGTGGATCTTTGTAAGCTCGGTTCTCATGGTTGCACGAAGCTTAGCGTCCAGGTTTGACAGAGGTTCGTCAAGAAGGAATACCATGGGCTTACGTACGATAGCACGACCGAGAGCAACTCTCTGCTTCTGACCGCCGGACAGAGCCTTGGGCTTTCTGTCAAGAAGGTGAGTAATGTCGAGAATACGAGCTGCTTCTTCAACACGGCGCTTGATCTCTTCCTTGGGTGTCTTACGGAGCTTAAGGCCGAAAGCCATGTTATCAAATACGGACATGTGAGGATAGAGAGCATAGTTCTGGAAAACCATGGCAATATCTCTGTCCTTGGGAGCTACGTCATTTACCAGTCTGTCACCGATAAAGAGTTCGCCTTCTGTGATCTCTTCGAGACCTGCGATCATACGAAGTGTGGTTGTCTTACCGCAACCGGAAGGTCCTACAAGGATGAGAAATTCCTTATCCTTAATTTCCAGACAGAAGTCGGAAACGGCTGTTACACCGCCGGGGTACTTCTTGTAGATATGCTTAAGGGATAAACTTGCCATTATATATGTCCTCCAAATGGTTTTTTACGTATGGGTGGCACTGCCACTAATTCTACACTATATTTTAGCAAAAAGATTGTCTAAATGGTAGTACCTATTTCCCCAAATTTTTATTTTTTGTTTTGTACAAATTGTACATAATGCTCACATTCTCTTTAATTAGAAAATATTATAAGAAGTTTTTTCTCATTTCTTCTTCATCGTGAGGCCTATTCTCTTTTTTCTCAGATCAACGCTCTTTACCCAAACGGTAACTATGTCACCGACGGAGAGAACCTCTGAGGGGTGCTTTATAAATTTATCGGAAATTTCGGAAATATGAACCAGACCGTCCTGATGTACGCCGATATCAACAAAGGCACCGAAATCGATAACGTTTCTGACGGTTCCGGTAAGCTGCATACCTTCTTTAAGCTCGGACATATCGAGAACTCTGTCGCGGAGCACGGGAGCGGGAAGATTGTCACGCACGTCGCGTCCGGGCTTTTCAAGCTCGCCGATGATATCCGCAAGGGTGGGCTCGCCGCATTCAAGCTTTTCCGCAAGAGCAGCAATTCCCGCGGACTTCGCCTTCTGTCTGATGCCGCCGAAATGCCCGCTTCCGATATCGTCCTTCGTATAACCGAGGATATCAAGAAGGCCGTAAGCAACCTTATAGGATTCAGGGTGAACACCCGTATTGTCAAGAAGCTCGCCCGAGCCGGGAACACGAAGGAAGCCTGCGCACTGCTCGTATGCCTTTGCACCGATTCTGGGAACCTTGAGCACGTCAGCTCTCTTCTTGAATTCTCCGTTTTCTTCACGGTACTTGACTATATTCTTTGCGGCTGTAAGATTAATTCCCGCAATATATGAAAGAAGAGAATAGGAAGCGGTATTGAGGTCAACGCCGACACTGTTTACGCAATCTTCAACAACACCTGCGAGAGCCTCGTCAAGACGGGCTTCCTTCATATCGTGCTGATACTGACCGACACCGATGGACTTGGGATCTATCTTTACAAGCTCCGCAAGAGGATCCTGAAGTCTTCTTGCTATAGACACCGCACTTCTCTGTGTTACGTCGAAATCGGGGAATTCCTCGGCACCCTTCTTGGATGCGGAATAAACGGAAGCTCCCGCTTCGCTTACTACGATATATTTTGTGCCGCCGCCCATTTCACTGAGGGTCTCGGCAATAAACATTTCACTTTCGCCCGAAGCAGTGCCGTTACCGATGGCAACAACGTCAACTCCGTACTTTGTGATAAGTCCTTTTACTATTCTCTTTGACTGTTCTATCTTTTCGTGGGGCTTTGTGGGGTAAATTACCGCAGTATCGATAACCGCACCCGTTTTGTCAACTACCGCCAGCTTACAGCCCGTGCGGTAACCGGGGTCATAACCCATGACCGTCTTGCCCTTGAGTGGCGCGCCCATAAGCAGATTTTTGAGGTTTTCCGCAAAGAGCTTTATTGCGCTTTCGCTTGCCGCATCAAAAAGGTCGTTTCTTATTTCTCTTTCGATGGAGGGAGCGATAAGTCTGTCATAACCGTCGCAGATCGCTCTTGCAATGTATCTGAAGGCAGGCCCCTTGTGGTTCTTGACTATCATCATAAAGAGATAATTGAGAACGATATCACTTCTTACGTCCACCTGAACCTTGAGAACGTCTTCCTTCTCACCGCGGTTAATGGCAAGAATTCTGTGATGAGGAATAGCCTTGAGAGGCTCTGAGTATTCGTAATACTGCTCGTATACACCCTTTTCATCCTCACCGTTTTTCTTTGTGATAAGTGTTCCGACTTCAAGGGTAATACCTCTTATTTCACGGCGGAAATCAGCGTTATCGGAAACCTCTTCGGCGATGATATCACACGCTCCCATAAGGGCATCGTTTGCAGTTGCAACGCCCTTTTCTTCGTCGACGTAAGTTGCCGCGATTTCTTCAAGAGAAGGCTCGTAAACGTCTCGTTCCTCCTTAAGAAGCTCGGCAAGAGGCTCAAGCCCTCTTTCCTTTGCAACGGATGCTCTCGTTTTTCTCTTGGGTCTGAAGGGACGGTATATATCATCGATCTCGGTGAGTGTTTCCGCAGCATCTATGGCATCTATCAGCTCGGGAGTGAGCTTTTCCTGAGCGGCAATAAGGTTCTTTACCTCTTCTCTTCTCGCTTCAAGATTTCTAAGATAGGTAAGTCTGTCCGTGAGGGTTCTCAGAACTTC
>SVTQ01000012.1 GCA_015063695.1 Oscillospiraceae bacterium | reverse complement strand
AAAATAAAGCACCTCAAACGAGGTGCTCTATTCTTTGGTGACCCGTGGGGGTTCACAAAAAACTTGAAGGTCGTGCCGAAATGCATTTCGGCGCTCACGGTCCTTTCGGTTCATGTATTGCAAGTGCAGCTTAGCACAACGGACTTAAAAACAATCCCCCGGATTGTTTTTGTCACGCCTACGGCATGTGACCGTCCTTTCGATTCCCCGTCAAATACGGGTCGACAAAAATAAAGCACCTCAAACGAGGCGCTTTATTTTTTGGTGACCCGTGGGGGAATCGAACCCCCGTTTTCGCCGTGAGAGGGCGATGTCTTAGCCGCTTGACCAACGGGCCATCTTTTAGCCTATGTATTATAGCACACAAAAAATAAAAATGCAATAGTTTTTTCAAAAAAATCCCCCAAATCAATCACATGATTTGGAGGATTAATGAGCGTATATCACTTATTCTTCCATGCGTGAGGTGCAAATGCTATAAGCAGAGGGAATATTTCAAGTCTGCCGAGGAGCATATCGACCGAAAGAACTATCTTTGAAAATGCAGAAAGCTCTGCGTAGTTACCCGTAGGGCCTACCAGAGAAAGACCGGGTCCTATATTATTGAAGCATGCGGCAACAGCCGTAAACTCTGTGGTAAGGTCAAATCCGTCAATAGAAACAAGAAGCACGGAAAGTGCAAAAAGTATCATATAAACTGCAAAATACGAGCTTGTGTTTATAATTACGGCCTGGTCAACACATTCACCGTCACAACGAATTGAGCGGACACCTCTGGGATTTATGGAATAGCGAATTTCCCTGAAAGTGGTCTTTATAAGAATGAGAACTCGCGAGACCTTAAGACCGCCGCCTGTTGAACCTGCCGAAGCTCCGATAAACATGAGAAGAACGAGTATTATCTTAGAGAATGACGGCCAAAGGTCAAAGTCAGCCGTGGCAAAGCCCGTTGTGGTTATAATCGACGAAACCTGGAAGAAGGAATATCTGAATGCCTGGGCAAGAGATTCATACATGCTTGATATATTGATTGCTATCGCAACTACGGAAAAAGCGATAATTCCAAGGTACCAACGGGTCTCTTCGTGCTTCAGAACAGACTTGAACTTTCCGATAAGCATGAAATAATATACGTTGAAGTTGATACCAAAGAGAATCATAAACACCGATATTACCATTTCGGCATACACACTGTCATAAGCCGCAATACTTGCCGCTTTGATTCCGAAACCACCGGTACCTGCTGTTGCAAGTGAATTAACTATACTGTCAAAAACGGGCATCCCTCCTGCGATAAGCAGGATGATCTCAATTACGGTGATAACAAAATAAATACCGTAAAGAATTCTCGTATTGAAACGAAGCTTGGAAACAAGCTTTCCGTAGGTGGGACCGGGGGACTCGGCGCGAAGAATATGAGCCTCAGTTCCGTCTCCATCGTGCTTCTTGTTCTTTGCAGAAGGGAAAAGCGCGATACCAAAGGCAAGAACACCCATTCCTCCTACCCAATGAGTGAAGGAACGCCAAAAAAGGATGGCGTAGGACATTGTCTCCACATTGGGCACGATACTCGCACCGGTGGTAGTAAATCCCGAAACAGTTTCGAAAAATGCATCAATATATGACGGTATCTCGCCGCTTATCACAAACGGAAGCGCACCCACAAGAGATATGAGCAACCACGAAAGCGCGGTGATAACAAAGCCCTCGCTTGCTCTGTATGCCCTTCCCTTGGGCTTTTTTATCATAAACAACACGCCCAGCAAAAGAAAAATTGCCGAGGGAATAAGAAAAGCCGCAAAGGTCTTCTCGCCGTATATCAAAGCAACAATGAGCGGAAGCAGAATAAGTCCTGCCGCCGTCAGCATTATGCGACCTGTAAAATGTAATATTCTGAATATCCTCAAAATATACTCCCGAAAAACTCAGACGGCGCGGAACAACTCCCCGAAGCTTCCGAAAAAGAAGGTCCGTCTTTTTATTTTTAGAAGGTGATCTCAAGTATCCGAAAGGAATGCCCGACATCTCCTGCATTGCAACTATATACTACGTTGCAGATAAATTACTCAAGAATTTCATCAAGAGCAGCAATATACTTATTGGTTGTAACAACTATTACAACATCGCCCTGCTGGAGCATATCGTTACCGCCGGGGAATATAACCTTACCCTGACGGATAATGCCTGCAATAAGAAGATTTTTCTTAAGCTTCATCTTCATAAGGGGCACTCCGAGAGCGCGACAACCAGATTCAGCAAGGAACTCAAGGGCCTCCACCTTTTCATTTGCAACACGGTAAACAGTTCTTACCGTACTGCTCTTCGTATGCTTGAGAGAGCGGACGTAGGTCAGCATTACCTCAGTGGTAAGCTGTTTGGGTGAAATTACACTTTCAAGACCGACGCTTTCGCCCATTTCAGCAAGCTCCTGCTTATTTATCTTTGTTATAACCTTAGGCACACCCTGGAGCTTTGCATACATGGAAAGAATCGTGTTATCTTCATCAATTCCCGTGAGAGCAACAACACTGCTGCATTCTTTAAGTCCTTCGTCAATAAGAATTTTCTGGTCTGTACCGTCAGCATGTATAACAGAAACCTTAGGAAGAAGCTCGGCAAGCTCAACAGCTCTTGCGCGATCCTTTTCAATTATTTTGACATCAATACCCGTCCCCTGAAGAGCCGTGGCAAGATAATAAGCAATTCTGCCTCCGCCGATTATCATTACTTTTCTGATCTTTGAGGAAAGAATTCCCATTTCACGGAAGAACGAGCTCATTTCCTTATGGGGCGCTGTAATATAAACTTTATCACCGGGCTGAAGCACAAAGCTACCTGTAGGAATTATTGCCTCCTCCATCCCCGGACGTCTTACAGCACACACCAGGATACGTGATTTGAGAGTTTTCGGAAGGTCTATAAGAGCCTTGCCGCAAACCTTGGACTCCTCGGTGAGCTTTATCTGCACCATGTCTATTCTTCCTCTTGCGAAGGTATCCACGTCAAGGGCGGAAGGTGTAAGAAGGAGCGTTGCAATGGAACGGGATGCAATAAGCTCGGGATTGAATATCATCGAAATACCGAGTCTCTGGCTGAGATAAGCAGACTGTGAATTCTGCTTTGGATCGCGGACACGGGCGATACAACGCTTTGTACCCATATCCTTCGCGATTATGCAGGCAAGAAGGTTCGTCTCATCAAGCCCTGCTGTGGCAATAAGAAGATCGGCATTTGCCGCTCCTGCCTCCTTAAGTGTTGCAGGAACGGTACCGCTTCCACATACGCCTCTGAGGTCGTATTCATAGGAAACTCTGTCGATTACGTTCTTCGCCGTATCTATAACTGAAATATCGTGGCCTTCGGTGCAAAGAGCATCGGCTATTGCCTCGCCCACCTTACCGCAGCCTACAATTATAATCTTCATTTTTGTTCTATTAAGCCCTTCGGCTTACCTCCGAATTATAAAAATTCCGATAAACTACCTGTCGTTTTACTATTATCAATTCTTTCTGTCGGTATACCAAAGCTGATTTCAAAAACAAGTTTTTCTTTTCCGCACTCCGCCAAGAGTTTACGGAGTGCAGAAACAAGATATCATTACCTATGATCAGTCAATAGGATTTCCGTCCTTGTCGAACAGAGGCAGGGGTTCGAGATAGATAATATCGTCTCTGTCCTTAGCCTCGCCCTCTGCAAGGATAGTCATTCTTCCGCAGACGATACCGCCTGCTTCTTCAACAAGCTTTTCAAGAGCAACGAGAGATGCGCCTGTGGAGATAACGTCGTCTATTACAAGTATTCGCTTTCCCTTCATAAGAGCTGCATCTGCACCGTCAAGATAAAGCTTCTGTTCACCCTCCGTGGTGATGGAGCGAACGTCAACCTCAAAAACTCCGTTCATATAGAGCTTGGGCTTCTTTCTTGCCAGAAAATACTTCTGATTTCCCGCAAGACGTGCCATTTCGTGCACAAGGGGAATACCCTTGGACTCGGCAGTTATCATGTAATCATACTCGGGAGCCTTTCCCAGAAGCTTTTCTGCGCAGGCTGTTGTAAGCTCGGGGTCACCGAAAATTACAAACGCACCGATATAAAGATTTTCGTTAAGAGGACAAAGAGGAAGCGCACGGTCAAGACCTGCAATATTCATTTTATATTCCATAACAATCTTTCCTTTCGTCTTTATATTTTCTCGTTTTACCGCCCCCAAATAACGGACGGTAAAACGAATTTTTACACTAAATTCTCTTTAGCTACGGAGAACGATACCGAATTCTTCGCCGAGAGCCTTCATGATCTTCTTTGCGGCTGTGTCGGCTTCTTCGTCTGTCATTGTTCTGTCAGCGGCGCGGAGCATTACGGAGAAAGCAACGCTCTTCTTGTTTTCGCCTATCTGGGGACCTCTGTAAATATCGAAGAGACGAACGCTTTCAACAGCCTTTCCGCCTGCCTTCTTCATTACGGAAGCGATCTTGCCTGCTTCAAGGTCTTCATCGCATACGAACGCGAAGTCTCTTTCAAGAGCAGGATACTTGGGAAGGGGAACGAACTGCTTTTCAACACTTCTGAGAGCAGTCATAACGTCGAAGTTAAGGTCTGCAACGTATACGGGGAAGGAGAAGCCGTAGGTCTCGCAAACTGCGGGGTGAATTTCACCGAACACGCCGAGTATTTCGCCATCCTTTGTGATCTTAGCGCATCTGCCGGGATGATAGGTAACGTCTTCGGAATAAGCTTCGTATTCAACGCCGCAAATGCCGGAGGTTGCCATAAGAGCTTCAATATAGCCCTTCATCTTATAGAAACACTTGCCGCCCTTGAAATCGTCATCGTACATACCGATAACAAGTCTCTTAGGTTCTGCAGGAAGCTCGCCTTCAGCCTTCGGGAGGTAAACAGTTGCCATCTCGTAAAGACGAACGTTCTTGTTCTTTACGCTGTTGTTGTAAGAAAGAACTTCAAGCATGGAAGGAACAGCAGTTGTTCTCATAACGGAAGTGTCTTCACCGAGAGGATTGGAGATAACGATACTGCGGCGCATGGGATGATCCTCTGCCCAGCCAAGCTTATCGTAGAACTTGGGGCTGATAAAGGAGAACGTTTCAATTTCAAACATTCCCATACCGCAAAGAGCATACTTCATATCAAGCTCATACTGCTGGTGAGGCTTTCTGCCGCCCTGGTCAGCCGCCGCCTTGAATGCAGTTGAAGGGATCTTGTTGTAGCCGTAGATACGTACAACCTCTTCTGCGATATCGGCCATTTCCATAACGTCTGCACGGTAGGAAGGAACGGATATAATGTCGCCGTCGATCTTAAAATCAAGCTTTGTGAGAGTGTCAACCATGAATTCACGGGAGAGCTCAACACCGAGGAAAGCGTTTATTCTTTCAACCTCGAGAGGAATTTTCTTCACCTCGAGCTTACCGGGATATTCGTCAATGATGCCGTCAACAACGTCACCTGCGCCGAGCATCTGAACGAGCTCGCAGGCACGGAGAAGCGCGCCGTAAGTATTTTCAGCATCAAGCCCCTTTTCAAAACGCGCAGAGCTTTCTGTTCTCATACCAAGCTTTTTACCGGAGATACGGACGTTGGAGCCTTTGAAGTTTGCACTTTCGAATACAACCGTCTTAGTTGTATCAAGAATTTCACTGTTTGCACCGCCCATAACGCCTGCAAGAGCAACTGCCTTCTTTTCGTCGGCAATAACGAGCATTGTGGAATCAAGTGTATGATCCTTATCATCAAGACTCTTGAAGTTTTCACCGTCAGCCGCATTTCTTACGATGATGTGGCTTCCGTCGAGGCATGAATAGTCGAATGCGTGCATGGGCTGACCGTATTCAAGCATTACGTAGTTTGTAATGTCAACGATGTTGTTGATAGGTCTTACACCTGCCGCGCGGAGTCTCATTCTCAGCCAAAGGGGAGAGGGAGCGATCTTTACGTTCTTAACGACCTTAGCCGTGTATCTGGGGCAAAGCTCAGCGTTTGCGATGTCAACCTTAAGGTAGTTTGCAATGCTGTCGCCGTCGCCTGCTTCCTTAACAACGGGCTCGTGAAGACTGAGCTCTCTGTCAAAGGAAACTGCGCTCTCGCGTGCGAGACCGATAACGGAAAGACAGTCGGGACGGTTGGGAGTAATTTCAAACTCAACAACTGTGTCTCTCATTTCGAGCACGTCCTTGATGTCAGCGCCGAGAGTGGGGTTATCTATACCGCAGTGCTGAAGGATAAGGATACCGTCTTCAATGGCACCGGGCATATCGTGAGTTGTAAGCTCAAGCTCCTCGATGGAGCAGAACATGCCTTCGGAAACTACACCGCGGAGCTTACCCTTCTTTATCTTTGTTCCGTCGGGAAGCTTTGCGCCGTCTGTACAAACGGGAACGAAAGCGCCCTCGAATACGTTTGTTGCGGCAGTTACTACCTGAAGGGGCGCTTCCGCACCCACGTCAACACTGCAGACCACAAGGCGGTCAGCCTCGGGATGGCGTTCTATCTTCAGTATCTTACCGCATACGATGCCCGAAAAAGCATCGCCCATTATTTCGAAGCCCTCCACCTTGGAGCCGGTGTCGGTCATTCTGTCGCAATAGTCTTTTACGTTTACGTCGCTGACGTCTGTGAAATCCGCCAGCCATTTCATTGAAAGATTCATCTGTCACTACCTCCCTTATCAGAACTGCTTAAGAAAACGCACGTCGTTTTCATAGAGAAGTCTCATGTCGGTAATATTGTATTTCGCCATAACGATACGTTCAATACCCATACCGAAAGCAAAACCGGAATATACCTCGGGGTCAATACCGCAGTTGCGGAGCACGTTGGGGTGAACCATGCCTGCGCCGAGGATCTCGATCCATCCCTCGCCCTTACATACACGGCAACCTTCGCCGCCGCATACGAAGCAGGAGATATCAACCTCTGCAGAGGGCTCGGTGAAGGGGAAGTGGTGAGGACGGAATCTGAGTCTTGTCTTCGAACCGAACATCTGCTTTGCAAATGCTTCGAGAGTTCCCTTGAGGTCTCCCATTGTGATGCCCTTGTCAACTACGATACCCTCGCACTGATGGAACAGAGGGGAGTGAGTTGCGTCAACCTCATCTGCGCGGTAAACGCGACCGGGAGAGATAACGCGGATGGGGGGCTGTTTTTCTTCCATTACATGGATCTGAACGGGAGAGGTCTGGGAACGAAGAAGGATATCCTCTGTGATATAGAAGGTGTCCTGAATATCACGTGCAGGATGGTCAGCGGGAGTGTTGAGAGCCTCAAAGTTATAATAGCTCTTTTCAACCTCGGGACCTTCCGCGATCTGGAAGCCCATACCGATGAAGATCTCTTCCATCTGCTTCTGAACGGAATCCAGAGGATGGAAATGTCCTACGGGGAATTCTTCTCCGGGAACGGTAACGTCAAGCTTTTCAGCCTTGAGAGCAGCCGCTCTTGCCGCCGCTTTAACTTCTGCCGATCTTTCTTCGATGGCACTTTCAATCTCAGCTCTTACTGTGTTTGCAAGAGCACCCACTACGGGTCTTTCTTCGGGAGTAAGCTTGCCCATGCCTCTGAGGACCTGTGTAAGCTCACCCTTTTTGCCAAGGTATTTAACCCTGATCTCTTCAAGGTCAGCCTCGGGAGCAGCTATCGCTTCCAGAGCCTCTGCCTTGATCTTCTGCAAGAGTTCTTTCATTCTTGTTCTCCTTAAAAATCTGAAGATTTATATAAAGTGTACTTTTGACGGACGAAAAAAACAAACAAAAAAACGTTTTTTGTTTTGAGAAAAGAGATAAGAGAGAAAAGATAAAAGATACTGTTGCTTTCCGACGAAGCGGAAATCTTCCTTCCATTCTTCACTTTTCTCTTTTCACTGTTTTTCGGGCAAAGCTCCGAAAAACAAAAATCCCCCGTCCTATACGGGACGAGGCATAGCTCCGTGGTACCACCCGAATTCCAACGTCGAAAATAAAACGTCAGCACTCATTTCCGGAAGATAACGGTTCCGCACCGGGTCGGACTACGTTATCACCCGACCGGCTCCGAAGTGAATACCGAACACACCGCGCACTGTTTCTCAGCAAACAACAGCTCTCTGTACCGCCGCTTCCCGTCCGTCTGTCTTCATCATAGCCTCATGGTATAATATAATATCATAAAAATATAAAAAAGGCAACACCGATTTTACAAAAAAATAGACAAATCTGCAAAAGAATTCTTGTCACTTTCCACTTTACACATATTTTCTGAAAACATGGATAAAATAACTCCAAACTGTTCGGAGGAATACAATGGAAAAATTCAGCTACACCGTAAAAGATGAAAACGGAATACATGCAAGACCCGCGGGTCTTATAGTAAACGAAGCAAAGAAATATGATTCCAACATCACCGTAATCTGCAAAGACAAGAGTGCCGACTGCAAAAGACTTTTTTCCGTGATGAGCCTCGGCGCCATGCGGGGAGACATTCTGGATATCATGATAGAGGGACGGGACGAAAAAGACGCTGCAAAAGGTATTCTTGACACGATGAACAAGGCAGGCCTGTAAAAATTCAAAAAAAGCAAAGGACGTGATACCATGGAGATCATTTGCGGCAAAAAAGCAAGCAGCGGTATTGCAGAGGGCGAGCTTTACGTTGCCCGAAAAGAAAGAGGCAAGGTAACAAGAACAAAAGTTGACGACCCTGCCGCCGAAACAGAAAAATACAGACGTGCGAGAACAAAGGTCTCAAGCGAGCTTTCGGAGCTGATAAAGCGGACACGCGAGACCGTGGGTGAGGACGAAGCTCAGATATTCGAGATACACAAAATGATGCTCTGGGACGAGGATTTCGATCAGTCCATAGTCTCCATGATAAGGTGGCAGGCGGTAAATGCAGAATACGCAGTTTCCGCAACGGCAGACAATCTGGCACGTATATTCACCGAGATGTCGGGAGACTACATGAAAGCTCGCGCCGCCGATATCCACGACGTTGCAAAACGGCTTACGGAAGCCCTTGAAGGCAAGGATGAAACCTTCCGTCTGACCGCTCCCGTTATTATTGCGGCAGAGGATCTGACTCCCGGCGAAACAGTCAACTTTGACAAAGACCTTGCCCTTGGTTTTATAACGGAGCTTGGAAGCGACAACTCTCACAGCGCAATTCTCGCAAGGACAATGGGCATTCCCGCAGTTGTTGCCGCAGGAAGGATAGACCCCTCGTTTCACGGAAAAAGATGTATTATCGACGGAACCGAGGGAAAGCTTTACGTCGATCCCGACCCCATGACAAGAAGACTTCTTTTAAAGCGCAAAGAAGAAAGCGAGAAAAGAGCCGCCTCCCTTGAAGCTCTGAGGAACCATCTCTCGGTAACCAAAGACGGCAAACGGATAAAGGTCTATGCCAACATAGGAGACATTAACGATGCAAAATATGCCTATGAAGGAGATGCCGAAGGAATAGGGCTTTTCAGAAGCGAATTTCTCTACATGAAAAACGGAGCCCTTCCCGGCGAAGAGGAGCAGTTCAACGCATATAAAACAGTAGGCGAAAAAATGGGCGGAAGAGAAATAATCGTGCGTACCCTCGATGCGGGAGCCGACAAGCAGATAGGCTACCTTAATGCAGGAAACGAGGCTAATCCCGCTCTCGGCCTCCGTGCGATCCGTCTCTGTCTTTCAAGGCAGGAGCTCTTTCTCACTCAGCTTCGCGCTCTGTACCGTGCATCAGCTTACGTCAAAATATCGATAATGTTCCCGATGATAGTAAACAAAGAGGAAATAATCGAATCCAAAAAGCTTTGTCGTCTTGCAATGGAACAGCTTCGGGCTGAAGGAGTTCCCTTCTCGGAGCACACGAAAATAGGAATAATGGTAGAGACACCTGCCGCCGCCGTATGCGCTGACCTACTTGCCCCTTACGTGGATTTTTTCAGTATAGGCACCAATGACCTCATACAGTACACCGTTGCGGCAGACCGCGAAAATCCGAGCGTAACATACCTTACCGAAGGAAGAATAGAAGCGGTCATGAGACTTATTTCCCACGTTGGAAGATGTGCAGGTGCGGCGGGTATACGGGCAGGAGTTTGCGGTGAGCTTGCGGCTGACCCCTCCCTTACCGAATTCTTTATTGCAAATGATATAACCGAGCTTTCGGTGCCCCCTTCAAAAGTACTTGAGATAAGAGAAGCAGTTATGAAAACTGACAGTCGGGAAGCCATAAAGAAGTATTATCCACACAAATTACAGAAAAAAGAAGATGTTTGACGCTTGCATAACAAATTAAAAAACGCCCTTATATCGCAAATATTAGACATTTGCATAAGTCGAGATACACTTTATTATAATACCTCTAAATATTTAAGGAGAATATATGTTCAGAGAAAAAAAGAAGCCTTCATTTCTTTCATGTCCCGTGGGCGGTGAGACCGTTTTACTGGAGAACACGGGCGACGAAGTTTTCGCAGGAAAGCTGCTTGGAGACGGCATCGCCGTCGACCCCTTTGAGAGCACCTTCACTTCCCCCTGCGACGGCACCGTGGAATCGGTGTCAAAAACGGCACACGCCTATAATATTCATTCCGACGACGGACTTGACGTTCTAATTCACATCGGAATAGATACGGTGGAGCTTCGCGGCGAAGGATTTTCACCCAAAGTACAGGCAGGAGACAAAGTAAAAAGAGGGGACGTTCTGTGCACCGCAAACGTTGATTTTATCCGCGAAAAAGGATTTAGCGCAGTTACTCCCGTTATCATTTCAAATATTTCCGACATTTCTTTTTTTGACAGACAGCAAGGCATCGTAAAAAGAGGCGACAGCCTTATCAGCTACATTATCTGACAGCAAAAACAAAATAAACCAAGGAGTAAAAACATGGAAAAAGCTGAAAAGCAAAAGAAAAGCGGAGCCCTTTTCGGGGTCCTCCAAAGAGTAGGACGCTCCTTCATGCTCCCCATAGCACTTCTTCCTATTGCAGGTCTTCTTCTGGGCATCGGAGCTTCCTTTACCAACCCCACTACCATTGAAGCCTACAATCTGGGAAACATTTTAGGCGAAGGAACGGTCCTCAATTTCATACTGACCGTAATGAGCGAAACGGGTAACATCATTTTCGCAAATCTGCCCCTTATCTTTGCCCTGGGCGTTGCTCTCGGAATGGCCGAAAATGAGAAAGCAACCGCCTGCCTTTCCGCGGCGATAGCCTTCTTCGTAATGCATCAGACGATCTCCACTCTGCTCCGTCTGACAGGCAGACTTGAGGGGGATATCCACGAGGGTACCATCGCAAACGTAGTCGGTATCACCTCACTTGAAATGGGCGTTTTCGGCGGCATCATCACAGGTATCGGTGTAGCATGGCTTCACAACAGATTTTACAAAATACAGTTGCCCGCAGTGCTTTCCTTCTTCGGAGGAGTACGTTTTGTTCCCATCATATCTACTCTCGCATATATCGTCGTGGGAGCCGTCATGTTCTTTGTATGGCCCATTATTCAGAACGCTATTTTTTCACTGGGAGAATTCGTCCTGCGCTCGGGCTACTTCGGAACCTTCATTTACGGTGTCATAGAAAGGGCGCTCATACCTTTCGGACTTCACCACGTATTCTATCTTCCCTTCTGGCAGACGGGTCTCGGCGGCTCGCTGATGATAGACGGAAGGCTTGTGGCAGGTGCACAGAATATTTTCTTTGCCGAGCTTGCATCTTCCTCAACGGAAGTTTTCAGTGTGTCGGCAACAAGATTTATGAGCGGTAAATTCCCTCTCATGATCTTCGGTCTTCCCGGAGCCGCTCTCGCCATGTATACCTCTGCGCTTCCCCGAAAGAAAAAAGTTGCGGGCGGTCTTCTCCTATCAGCAGCCCTCACCGCTATGCTTACAGGTATTACCGAGCCCATTGAATTCACATTCCTCTTTGTCGCCCCCGTACTCTATATCATACACTGTATATTTGCAGGACTTGCCTATATGCTGATGCACCTTCTGAACGTTGGTGTCGGCATGACCTTCTCGGGCGGCATCATCGACCTTACCCTTTTCGGGATCCTTCAGGGAAATGCAAAGACCAACTGGCTCAACGTCATCTGGGTCGGCATCGGTTATTTTATAGTTTACTATTTCCTGTTCCGCTTCCTTATAAGAAGGTTTAATTTCATGACCCCCGGAAGAGAGGAGGACGGAGACACAAAGCTTTATACCCGTGCAGACTATAATAAAAAGCAGTCCGAAAAGGAAAGCATAAGCGAGCGGATCGTCACCGCCCTCGGAGGAAGAGAAAACATCCGAAACGTGGATTCCTGTGCCACAAGGCTCAGAGTTACAGTCGTTAACCCCGAGCTTGTCAATACAGAGGCACTCAAAGCGACGGGCGCTTCGGGAGTTATAGCCAAAGGCGTCGGCATTCAGGTGGTCTACGGGCCCCGCGTAACAGTCATCAAAAGCGAGGTCGATGAATACCTTGCTGATAAAGAAGATACCTCAAAGTAATATATTTGTTGTTTTTAACGGAAGCAATACTATTTTTCAGCATATCGGAATAGTTTTGCTTCCGTTTTTAGTTTAAACAATATTACAGGTATGTGAAATAAAAAAACCTTATTTTATAAAAAATCCACAATACAGCAAAACAAATATCGCTAATTATATATAAACTTCCGAAACCGCAAAAAAATCATTGACAACGCTCTTTTATTATGTTATAATAAACGCACCTCGTTTGGAGGGCTCTTTTTTTGTGCCCATTTTCAGGCATTGATCAAGTCCTTCTTGAGGGAGGTACAGACGCCCTATGCGTCAATTTCACAGAGCAAAGCTCTGAATTTATCAGGAGGTGCCGATATGAGAGTAAAGATCACTCTCGCATGCAGTGAATGTAAGCAGAGAAATTACGACACGAAGAAGAACAAGAAGAATGATCCCGACAGACTTGAAATGAACAAATTCTGCCGCTTCTGCCGTAAGCACACACTGCACAGAGAAACAAAGTAAATGAAAGGAGAAAACGAAATGGCTGAAAAAGAAATCAAGGAAGTAAAACAGGCTCCCAAGAAGGTTAAGTCCGATAAGCCTTCCCTTTTCTCCAGACTTGCAGCTTTCTTCAAGAGCTGTAAGGCAGAAATGAAGAAAATTGTATGGTCAAGCTGGACAACAGTAAGAAGCAATACCCTGATGGTACTCGTTTCCATCATCGTTATCAGCGCTGCTATTGGTATCGTTGACCTGCTCTTCTCACAGGGTATCGTAATTCTCAGTATCCTTGTTAAGTAATCACAAAGGCGGTAACAGCTATGAGTGATTTTGACAAGCTGACGGACCGTGGCGCGCAGTGGTATGTAGCACATACTTACAGCGGCTACGAGAATAAGGTTAAAACAAGCCTTGAAAAAATTATTGAGAACAGACACCTTGAAGACCGCATCTACGAGATAATCGTTCCCGTTGAGAAGGTCGTAGAGAAAAAAGTTGTTACGAAAAACAGCAAAGGGAAAACCAAGAAGGTTTCCAAGGAAGAGTTTGATTACAGTTCCGCAAAGCCCGATGAATACGAGGAAATTGAAGAAACTGTTGAAAGCAAGCTTTTCCCTTCCTATGTACTGATCAAAATGATCATGTCCGACGAAACGTGGCACGTTGTAAGAAACATTACAGGTGTTACGGGATTTGTCGGCCCCGGAAGTAAACCCGTTCCTCTTTCCGAGGAAGAGGTTGCAGCGCTCATTTCCATCGAGCCTGTAGCTGCAGAGTCCCTCAAGGTCGGCGACAAGGTCGATATCATCGGCGGTATGTTTGCTCCCTTCAACTACAAGGGTACTCTCACAGAAATATCCGAAAACGGAACAGACGTTACCGTTGTTGTTCCCACTGCAGGCCGTGATATGCCTGTTAAGACAAGAATTTCGGATATCAGAAAAAGCGAAGAACAGTAAGAAAAACTCTTAAAAAGTTCTTCGGGGATGGCTCCCTCAAAGGCCGCAACGTGGGAGGAAGAAAAATTTTTTGAGTTCTTCCGTCATAAACCACAAAATGGAGGTTATAAACAACTATGGCAAAGAAAATAATCGGCTATATTAAACTTCAGCTTCCTGCAGGTAAGGCTACTCCTCAGCCTCCCGTAGGTCCTGCTCTCGGTCAGTACGGCCTTGCAATTCCTAACTTCACAAAGGAATTCAACGAAAGAACAAAGAACGACATCGGTCTCATTATCCCTGTTGTTATCACAGTTTACGCTGACCGTTCCTTCTCATTCATCACAAAGACTCCCCCCGCAGCAGTTCTCATCAAGAAGGCTTGCGGTATCGAAACAGCTTCTGCAGTACCTAACAAGACTAAGGTTGCTACGATCAAAATGGATCAGGTAAGAACTATCGCTGAAACAAAGATGAAGGACCTCAACGCAGGTTCCGTTGAAGCAGCTATGAGCATGATCGCAGGTACAGCTCGTTCCATGGGCGTAGTAGTAGAAGAGTAAGGAGGAGCCGACAATGTTTAAAGGAAAAAAATATAAGGACAGTGTAAAGCTCATCGAAAAGGCAAAGCTTTACGATCCCACAGAAGCAATTGATCTCGTTTGCCAGACATCCAAGGCAAAGTTTGATGAAACAATAGAAATCCATCTCCGTCTGGGTGTTGACTCCCGTCACGCTGACCAGCAGGTTCGTGGTGCTGTTGTTCTTCCCAACGGTACAGGTAAGACTGTTCGTACACTCGTTTTCGCCAAGGGCGACAAGGCAGACGCTGCTCGTGAAGCAGGCGCTGACTACGTTGGCGATATGGATCTCGTAGAAAAGATCCAGAAGGAAAACTGGTTCGAATTCGACGTTGTTATCGCAACTCCCGACATGATGGGTACAATCGGTCGTCTCGGTAGAGTTCTCGGTCCTAAGGGCCTTATGCCTAACCCCAAGGCAGGTACAGTAACAATGGACGTTGCTCGTGCAGTTACAGAAGCTAAGGCAGGTAAGATTGAATACCGTCTTGACAAGACAA
This sequence comes from Oscillospiraceae bacterium, assembly GCA_015063695.1. GTDB lineage: Bacteria > Bacillota > Clostridia > Oscillospirales > CAG-272 > RUG14199. The sequence goes on along the minus strand of SVTQ01000012.1, from coordinate 38,915 downwards.
ACATCATCCACTGCCCCATCGGTAAGGCTTCCTTCGGCCCCGAAAAGCTTATGGAAAACTTCAACACTCTCGTTGGCGCAGTTATCAAGGCTAAGCCTGCTGCAGCTAAGGGTCAGTACATTAAGAGCTGCGTTATCGCATCCACAATGGGCCCCGGTATCAGAGTAAACGGTTCCAAGCTCGGCTAATTTAATTAGTTCACATAAAAGACAGTTTCTTCGGAAACTGTCTTTTTTTGCGCAAAAAAAGCAAAAATCTTGTATTATAGCATATTGTATAGTATAATGAAGTATAAGTCTGTCGTTATACAGAAGCCAAAGGAAGAATTATGATACACTACGGAGATATGATGATGCTCTGCATCGAAGAAACGAATATGAAAGGCTGCGGAGTTGCCAAGGTTGAAGACATGGTCATCTTCTGCGAAGGCGCAGTATGCGGCGACACAGTTATAGCCTTTATCGAAGAAGTGAAAAAGAACTACGCGAGGGCAAAGGCTCTGAAAGTAGTCTACTCTTCGGAGCACAGAAGAGAGCCCCTCTGCCCTCACTTTAAAGAATGCGGCGGATGCACCTTTGGTCACGTCTCCTATGAACACGAAATCGAAGTCAAAAAAACAGGAATACCCGCATCCTTCAGAAGAGCCGCAGGCTTTCCAGTTGAAGCCGAAAAGGTCATCACCGGAAATGAGCTTGGTTACAGAAACAAAGCGGTCTTTCATTTTGACAGCGAAAAGAACGCAGGCTTCTACAAACAGGGCACAAGGGAGCTTTTAAGGATTGAAAGCTGTAATCTTTGCCATGAAAAGATCATGGAAATAAAAGACGTTTCCGAAAATCTTTTGAAGGCAGATAGCGGAATAGACGGAGAAAAGCTTACATATTTATATATAAGATATATGGAAAAAACGGACGAGGCCTCCGTCGTTATCGGTTACACGGGAGACACTTCCCTATCACACTTTGCGAAAGAGCTCTCAAATTCCCTTCCCTATATCAAATGTATAATGAAGGGGAAAGAAGAAAATCCCGAAGCGAGAAATGAAGAGCTTACCCTTCTTTACGGCGAGGAAAGCATATCGGACGTCTTCTGCGACATGAAGATAAGAATATCTCCCCGTGCCTTTTATCAGGTCAACAGTGAGAATGCGGAAAAGATGTGCACTCTTGCCGCGGAGCTCCTTGAGCTTAAAGCTGGTGACGTCTGCCTCGACCTCTACTGCGGAACGGGCACCATCGGCATGACGGTTGCAAAGCTCTCGCCCGAGGCAAAGATCTACGGAGTGGAGATAAATTCCGCCGCCGTCAGGAACGCAAAAGAAAATGCCGCCGCAAACGGCATCTCAAATATCGAATTTTACTGCGGAGACAGTAAGGACTTCGCAGAAAAAACGGGAGTTTCAAAAATAAGCTCCATCATAGTTGACCCACCCAGAGCAGGACTTTCTAAAAAAGCGGTCAGTGAAATTCTCCGCTTTGCCCCCGAAAAAATAGTCTATATCTCCTGCAATCCCGACACTATGGCAAGAGACCTTAAAGCTCTCACCGAAAAATATAAAATCAAAAGAGTTACGGGAATTGATCTGTTTCCCAAAACCGCCCATATCGAAAGCGAAATTTTGCTTACAAGAAAAAATTATACGGAGGACTAAAATGTTAAATCTCGGAAAATTATCAGAAATCAAAGATCTGAGAAAAGTATGGCCTCATGAGGCTTTGGACTTTACCCCGTGGCTTGCAGAAGAAAACAACCTTGCTCTTCTTGCAGATGCAGTAGGACTCGAAATAACTCTTGATGAAACAGAATCGTCAGTTGGAGATTTTAATGTAGATATTTATGCAACTGAAACAGGCACAGACAGAAAGATTATAATCGAGAATCAACTTGAAGACACCAATCACGACCATCTCGGCAAACTCATAACATATGCTTCCGGCAAATCTGCCAATATTATCATCTGGGTTGTAAAAAGAGCACGAGAAGAACACCGATCCGCAATTGAGTGGTTAAATAATCATACAGATGAGAATATCGCTTTTTTCTTAGTCGAAATAAAACTGTATCAGATAGGTAATTCCGATATTGCAGTAAAATTCGAAGTTGTTGAAAAGCCCAATGACTGGACAAAAGAAATCAAACGCAACACAAGCAATTCCCCCACTCTCCAAGCAAGATATGACTATTGGGTAGCTTTTAATGAATACGCATTCAAGAATAATAATTTTGCAAAAACATTCAATAAAAGAAAGGCCAGCACCGATCATTGGATGACACTCAGCGTGGGTTCATCTGTTTGCGGCATTACATTATCTCAAATAAGAAAATTTAATCATTCTGTTGTTGAGTGGTATATATCAGATGATAAAAGCTTATATCACAAGCTGCTTTCTAACAAAAATGCTATTGAAAACGATATGGGAATTCAACTTGAGTGGAACGAGTTACCAAGCAAAAAAGCAAGCCGCATCATAGCATATAGAACAGTTGATTTTGATGACAAAGCTGATTGGCCTAATCAATTTGACTGGATGATGGATATAGCAATGAAAATGAAGAAGGCATTCAAAAAGCATTTATAATTTGTAAAGCACCAAAGCGCTCTGAAAAGGAGTGATATCATGACCCCAAAACTTTTTATATCGGCAATTCTTAAATTCGCCCTTGGAATTCTCCTTGTGGGATTTCTCATATTCCTTCCTGCAGGAACACTGAATTTTATAAACGGCTGGCTCCTTATGGGAGTTCTGTTTGTGCCAATTCTGATTTTAGGAATTGTACTTATGCTCAAAAATCCCGAGCTTTTAAAAAAACGACTTGAAGGAAAAGAGAAGCAAAAGGACCAGAGCCTTGTGGTAAAGCTCAGCGGACTTATGTTTATTTGCGGCTTTGTTGTAGCAGGCCTTGACCGCCGCTTCTGCTTCTACCCTCTGCCTTTCGCAGTTTCCGTGGTTGCGGCGGTACTCTTTCTCTCTTCATATCTTCTCTATGCAGAGGTGCTCCGAGAAAACGTTTACCTCTCCCGAACTATAATGGTTATGATTAGTCGAAACATTTTTGTTTCGACACAAAATCAAAGATTTTGTAACAAATTTCTTTTGAAATTTGTCCATATCCATTGAAATGAGTGTTGTGCGAAATTAAATTTTAAATTTAATTTCGCCAAAGCCACTTTTAAGTGGCTTGTCGAAACGCTTTTAGCGTTTCGACAAACTACAATCATTATAAAGGTAGAAGAAAATCAAAAGATAATTGACACGGGGCTTTACGGCATCGTGCGCCATCCCATGTACACGGCGACCGTTATTCTCTTTTTGACCATTCCTCTTATTCTCGGCTCCATTGTGGCATTTGTAATTTTCCTTGCATATCCTTTTATTATTGCATCAAGAATAAAGGGAGAAGAAAAGCTCCTTGAAGAAGAGCTTGAAGGCTACAAGGAATATAAAGAAAAGGTAAAATGGAGGCTTATTCCTTTTATCTGGTAAAGAATTTTGAAAGTGAGCGAAAACGATGAACGCTATTCTCAGATTTATTGACAACATGATACCATACATGGTCTTGTCAATGCCCCTTTATCTGATAGCAAGAATTATTATAGTGAAAAAGAAGGGTGCAAAGATAAATTGGTTCCATGAAGCAGGCTCCTTCATTTTTGCGGTCTTTCTTGTGGGTCTTGCCTCACAGACTGTAATTCCCAAGCTCGAATTTGGAAACGTAAGGTTCAATATCGTGACCAACGGCATACACAAAACTAATCTTATACCCTTCAACGTTTTCCGCGAGACCTATATTGAGGTAATGCACGGAAATATCAATGCTCTTCTTATAAACTTTCTCGGCAACATTCTTATGTTTGCGCCTATTGGATTTTTTCTTTCTCTCCTTTGGGATATGAAGGCGAGAAAAGCAACACTCATTGGCTTTTCTATATCTCTTTTCATAGAGATAACTCAGTTGTTTCTCCCCAGAGGCACCGACGTTGACGATCTGATACTGAACACTGCAGGAACCTTGCTCGGATTTTTGATCTACAAGCTCCTGTCGAAAGTTCTCGGAAAAGTGATTTCAAAATTCAGATATCAAAAATGACACAAAAACGCCCAAAAATTTCATATTTCAGCATTAATCTTGTAAACTCCCCTTGATTTTGCAAGTTTTTTGTGATAAACTATTTTTATATTAATCAAAAATCTATATTTAAGGTGGTATATATTATGGCAATTACAAACGCTTATCTCCAGAAGGTATACGCTGATACCGAAAAGAGAAACTCAAACGAAAAAGAATTTCTGCAGGCAGTAAGAGAAGTTTTCGAATCTCTCTCCGTTGTTGCTGACCAGCGCCCCGACTTCATCGAAGCAGGCGTTTTCGACAGAATCGTTGAGCCCGAAAGAATGATCTCCTTCAGAGTATCCTGGGTTGACGATAACGGCAAGGTTCAGGTCAACCGCGGTTACCGCGTTCAGTTCAACTCCGCAATCGGTCCCTACAAGGGCGGTCTCAGATTTGCTCCCAACGTAAACGCTTCCATCATGAAGTTCCTCGGTTTCGAACAGACCTTCAAGAACTCCCTTACAACTCTCCCCATGGGCGGCGGCAAGGGCGGCTCCGACTTTGACCCCAACGGCAAGAGCGACGGTGAGATCATGCGCTTCTGCCAGAGCTTTATGACAGAGCTCGCAAAGCACATCGGTGCTGACACAGACGTTCCCGCAGGTGACATCGGCGTCGGCGCACGTGAAGTTGGTTACATGTTCGGTCAGTACAAGAGAATTCGCAACGAATTCACAGGCGTTCTTACAGGTAAGAGCATCCACTCCGGCGGTTCCCTTATCCGTCCCGAAGCTACAGGCTACGGCGCAGTTTACTACGCTCTCGAAGTTTTCAAGAGCTTCGGCGAAAGCATCGAAGGCAAGACATTTGCAGTTTCCGGCTTCGGTAACGTTGCATGGGGTACTGTAAAGAAGATCGCAGAGCTCGGCGGTAAGGCTGTTACTCTCTCCGGCCCCGACGGATATATCTACGATGCTGACGGTATCATCACAGACGAAAAGATCGATTACCTCCTTGAAATGCGCGCTTCCGGCCGTAACAAGGTTCAGGACTATGCTGACAAGTTCGGCGTTCCCTTCTATCCCGGCGAAAGACCTTGGGGTGTTAAGGTTGACGTTGCTATGCCTTGCGCAACTCAGAACGAAGTCGGCGAAGAAGACGCAAAGAAGCTTATCGCAAACGGCGTTAAGTACTACATAGAAGTTGCTAACATGCCCACAACCGAAGAAGCCTTCAAGCTCCTCAGAGAAGCAGGCACGGTTGTTGCTCCTTCCAAGGCAGTTAACGCAGGCGGCGTTTCCGTTTCCGGTCTCGAAATGAGCCAGAACTCCATGCGCTACAGCTGGACAGAAGAAGAAGTTGACGCAAAGCTCAAGCAGATCATGTCTAACATTTATAAGGCATCCTGGGATGCAGCTAAAGCATACGGCATGGAAGGCGATCTGGTTGCAGGCGCTAACATCGCAGGCTTCCTTAAGGTTGCTGAAGCTATGAAGTGGCAGGGTATTGCGTACTAAGATAGTTACAAATGGTTAGGAAATATGGGGAAAACTTTCCGAGGAAAGTTTTCCCCATACCCCTTTCAAAGGCTTTTGAAAAGGGTATGATAGCCTTCCCCAATGGGGGAAGGGCACTCAGGAGAAGGCTTTTTTATTTTTTAATAAAGAAAAAAGGCGGAATTTTGTTATGGCAAACGACCATTACAAAATTGCCGCCTTTTCTTTATTAGTTAGATGAAAGGAAAGTTCTTCGACAGAAAAAATAAAAATTCAACCAACGGTTAAATAGATTTCGCCAACCGGTTGCTTTTATCGTTTTTTTCGTTATGGTATCCTTAAAGTTATAAAGACATGATGGTTTAATCTCGAAAGGAAGGATAAATGAAAAAGATATTTCACGTACTGAAAAACATTGGGTTTATGCTTCGCTATTCATGGAAGCATGCAAGAAGCAGGTATTTCGTTGCCGCCGTCTCAATTCTTCTTGACACCTTTCAGCCTCTTTTTACTCTGATGATGCCAAAGTACATAATTGACGAGCTGACCTACGGAAAGGATTTTGACAAGGTTCTGTTCTACATTGCCCTTCTTGTGGGAATAAATCTGATTGTCGGAGTCATACGCTCTGCGGTAAGCTTTATCGGCGGGACCTCAAAGCTCCGCTGCAACCATGAATTTGAAAAGCACTACGGTGTTATTTGCGCCGATATGGAATACAGCGCTCTTGAAAGCAGCTCCACACGTGACGAGATAAACAAGGCGATAAACAACACCAACCCCGTGAGATTTATTGACGGAACTCTCTCGGGATTTCTGACAACTCTTTTTCAGCTTACGGGATACACCTATATTATCTTCACTTTAAATCCCGTTATAATACTTATCATAATATTTATTATTTTCCTCTCGTCGCTGATAAACAAAAGACGGCAGAAATTAGGCTACGATTATGAGAGCATATTCTCAAAATACGAGCGCAAGTTCAAGTATCTGATGAACTGCATGATAACCTTTGATTTCGGCAAGGAGGTCAGAATAAACAAGGCATCATGGTGGCTTTCCGAAAAGTTTGAAGGCGAGATAGACGTCTATCTGGAGATCCTTAAGGAAAACCTGAAAAAGAATTTAAAGCTGAATATTATCGATACGGTGATAGGATTTTTGCAGACGGTAATCATGTACGGATATGCGGTTTACAAAATACTGATAAACGCCGTTACCGTTGGCAGCTTCAGCGTATATCTCGGAGCAATAACCGCATTTACGGGCGGTTTTACGGATATTACGGGAAAGATAATGGGTCTCGGGCTTCTCTCAAAATATGTTGACGATTACAAAAAAGTGACTTCAAAAGCGGCAAGCACCGATGATGGCGGGATCTGCATTGACCCGAGAGGTTCAAAAAGCCACGAGATAACATTTGAAAACGTTTATTTTAAATATCCGAACACGGAAAACTACGTTCTGAAAAATATAAACGTTACCGTAAAAGCGGGAGAAAAGCTTTCCGTTGTAGGATACAACGGCGCAGGAAAGACAACGTTTATAAAGCTTATCTGCCGACTTTACGAACCGACTGAAGGACGAATTCTTTACAACGGCATTGATGTTTCAAAGATAAACAAAAAAAGCTACATGAAGCTTTTATCCGTAGTTTTTCAAGACTATTCACTCTTTTATTTCACTCTTCGCGACAACGTTGTTTTCGACAAAGGCGACGACAAAAAATTCCTTGATGCCATTGAAAAAAGCGGACTTCATGAAAAATTCGGGGAGCTTGAGCTTGGAGAGCACACGCCCCTCACCAAAGAATTTGACCCGCGAGGCATTGAATTTTCGGGAGGGGAGGGGCAAAAGCTCGCCTGCGCAAGGGCGTATTACAAAGATGCACCGATCATTATTTTTGACGAGCCCACCGCCGCCCTTGACCCCATTGCCGAGAGCGCACTTTACGAGCGGTTCAACAACATAATAGAAAACAAGACCGCCGTATATATTTCCCACAGACTGGCTTCAGTACGTTTCTGCGACAAGGTCGCCGTGTTTGTCGGCGGTGAGATAGCCGAATACGGAACTCATGATACTCTTATGGAAAAGAACGGAATATACAGAGATATGTTTGAAAAGCAATCCGGATTTTACGCGGAAGGAGAAAACGATGAAGAAGAAAAAATATGATAAAAAGAGCTACGAGGTCTCCCGTGATAAGCTTTTCTCCAATACGTTTTTCGTTTTGAAATATCTTTACAAAACCAACAAAACTCTTTACCTTGCCCGTTTTCTCATTATGGCGGTACAGACGGCAACACCCTTTATCCCCATAGTCTTCACAAGGAATATTTTAAACGCCATAACAGAGAGGGGAGATATGAAGGAAGCAATGCTGTGGGTCCTTACCCTTGCCCTTTCCGTCTTTGCCGCAGGAATTCTGAGTAATCTTTTCGGGACCTTCGACCAGAAGCAGATTGCAAAAACAAGATACCTTGCAAATCTGGAGCTTGGCCGCTCCGTTTCCAAAATAAGATACGAGGACCTTGAGCATCCCGACACAAAAAGCTTTGTAGGGCTTGCCCAGGAAGACTCCATGATATATATTTTAGTTCTCGTCTGCAATTTTTTCTCCTCCGTTATAAAGCTTATTGGTCTTTCCGCTATCGTTTTGTCCTTTGAGCCCCTTATCATAATCCTTATTGCGGCGGTGGTAACCGTCAAAATGATAATTGACAAAAAGAAGCATCAGCGCCTTGAATTCTACCGCTCCGTCTGGGCACCCGTTAACAGAAAAACAAATTATATTCTCGATATAATGCGTGAGCCCCGATTTGCAAAAGAGGTAAGGATAAACGACCTTACGGAGTGGCTCTGCAAAAAACACGAAGAGCATTTTGAAAATGAGGTCTATCCCCTTTACAAAAGCCGCGAAACGGAAGACGTCAAGCTTAACGTTTTCACTTTAGTTACGGGCATTGCTCAGGAGTGTATCGTTTATCTTATCCTTGCATACCGCGTTATTTTCAACGGAATGAGCATCGGTAATTTTTCCATGTACATGACGAGTATAAACAGCTTCAGCGAAAGCGTTTCGGGAGCCTTCTGGAACTATTTCCGACTTATCATTATGAGCAGATTTGCAAGAGAATTCCGCTACTGCATCGAGCTTGAAAAGAATATAAAAAAGGAAACGGATACCTGCAAGGAAAACTACGGGGAGTGGAAAAAGATCACCGTTGAGTTTATAAACGTTTCCTTCAGATACCCGGGAACGGAAAAACTGATACTTGACGGTCTGTCGCTAAAAATATGCCCCGATGAAGCTCTGTCCATCGTAGGAATAAACGGTGCGGGAAAAACCACTTTTGTAAAGCTTCTCTGCAGACTGTATGAACCCACAAGCGGAGAAATACTTATAAACGGACTTCCCGTAAACAAAATTCCGCTTGACAAATACTATGAGCTCCTCGGCGTAGTCTTTCAGGACTTCAAGCTATTTTCCTTTACGGCAAGAGAAAACGTGACTTTAAGTACCGAAACCGACGAAGACAAACTGAAAACCGCAGTTGAGAAAAGCGGTCTTTCGGGAAAAATATCTTCTCTTGAAAAAGGACTTGAGACCTCGGTAAGCAAAGACTTTGACGACTTCGGAGTAGAATTCTCGGGCGGCGAAGGACAGAAGCTTGCAATCGCAAGAACTCTTTACAAGGACGCGCCTCTAATCATTCTTGACGAGCCCACAAGCGCCCTTGACCCCATTGCGGAATACGAGATATACAGCCGTTTCCATAAGCTTACCGAAGGAAAAAGCACCGTCTACATCTCCCACCGCCTTTCCTCCACACGTTTCACCGACAAAATTGCCGTATTCTCGGAAGGAAAGCTCGCCGAATACGGGAACCATAAAGAGCTTATGAGAAACGAAAACGGCATATACAAGAAAATGTTTGAAATGCAGGCTAAATACTATACGAATAACATTGTATTTTGACATTTTCAGCAGATTATGCTACAATGTTTCTAAACTTCAAGCCTAAAGAAAAAGAACGGCAACACGAAAGCAACGGAACAGAGGCACTATATGACAAACAAAATACAAGTAAAATTCTATCACCACGAAGAAATACCCGACGAAAAGCTGAAATATGCCGTTATTGTATCCCGCTATTGCGGCGGATTTGTTTTCTGCCGTCACAAGGAGCGCACAACGTGGGAAATTCCCGGCGGGCACAGAGAAGCAGGAGAGACTATTGAAGAAACTGCAAAAAGGGAGCTTTTTGAAGAAACGGGAGCTCTGGAATTTGAGCTTACACCCGTATGCGTTTACGGAGTGGATGAATACGGTATGCTCTTCTTTGCCGAGATCAAAAAGCTCGGTAACATTCCCGAAGCAAGCGAGATAGCAGAAATATGCTATAAAGAAAAGCTTCCTGAAAACATAACTTACCCGTTAATTCAGCCCCACCTGCTCAGAGCCGTAAACGGGTGGCTTTGTACTCAGACGAGCAAGGGCGAGCTATGGGACATATACGACGGAGAAAGAAATAAAACGGGACGGCTTCACCGCAGAGGAGAGCTGCTGAACGACGGAGACTACCATCTCGTAGTTCATATATGGGTAAAAAACAGCCGCGGTGAATTTCTTATAACAAAAAGAGCAGCCCACAAAGGATTTCCGAATATGTGGGAATGTACAGGCGGCTCCGCTCTTGCGTGCGACGACAGTCTGACTGCGGCGCTCCGAGAAGTAGAAGAAGAAACGGGACTTCTCCTCTCTCCCGAAAACGGCAGGATAGTTCACTCATACAAAAGGCGCGACTCCTTCGTTGACGTCTGGCTCTTTGAGGAAGACCATGACCTCTGTGAAGTCATCCTCAATGACGACGAAACCGTTGACAAAATGTATGCATCAAGCAGTAAAATCCGAGAAATGATTGCTACAGGAGAATTTATTGATTTCTCTTATATCGATTTAATTCTTGACAATTAAAAAAACAAAAAAGCGGCTGGATCATGCCGCTTTTTTAAGTCTTATTTTCAGTTAGAGATCTTCGTTTTCGGAAATAAATTCTATAATATTTTTGTGTATTACACCGTCACGCTTTTGTAACAACGTATCAACGGTCAAAAGATATTTGGGATAATTGTCCCTAATCATAGTAAACGGTTTATATTCACGTTCCTCTGTATCCTCGCTCATAATTGTCATAGCAACCTGAACATAGCGATATTCATCGTTAATACGTGTGATGAAATCACATTCCAATTTACCGATTCTTCCTACGCTGATTCTATAGTTTTTTGCGGAAAGGTAAGTATAAACAATGTTTTCAAGCACCGAACCGTAATTGATTCTTGCATCAACATTACGTGAGAAATAGATACCGAGGTCAGCAAGATAATATTTTTGTTCACCTCGAAGGGATCTTTTAGATTTTACATCAAATCGTGGACATTTATAGATTATTTTCGCATTTTCAAGTATCTTCAAGTAGTTATTAAGGGTCTCAGTGCGGATTTTGATATGCTCTTGTTTATCAAAGTATTCTGCGATGCTTGAAAGACTGACTGTTGCACCGAAATTATTGATGATATAAGTCATAACCTTATCAAACACGGCACGGTTGCGGATTTTTTTATGCCTTGTTACATCCTTTTCAAGTATCTGCTTAATAACATCTGTAATATAAGTTTCCTTATCAGCGGCATCGTCAAACTCAAGTGTTTTCGGAAAACCTCCGAAACGGAGATATTCGTTAAATTCTTCCGTTTTGTTATCATTAATTTCCTTACCTAAAAAGGCTTTCATTTCCAAATATTCACGGAAATTAAGGGTAAACATTTCAATCTCAATATATCGTCCTGTAAGTTTAGTAGATAGTTCACCGCTTAACAGATAAGAGTTTGATCCTGTGATGAAGATAGAAAAGTTTCCGTCCTCTCTGAAGCCGTTGACAACTTCTTCAAACCCCTCTACATTTTGAACCTCATCAATAAACAGATATTTGAAATCGTCATCTGTAATTTGCTTTTCAATAGCTTCCTCTAAAGTATCCGGAGTTTTGATCTTTCTGTATCCTCGCTTATCAAGATTCAGATAAATAATATCTTTCTCAGCTACGCCTGAATTTTTCAGATCTTCCATAATTGAAAGCAAAAAGAAAGATTTTCCTGAACGGCGTATTCCTGTCACAACTTTAATCAAGTCACTATGATAAAAACCTCGAATTTTGTCAATGTAATACTGTCTTGTGTAGATTCTTTGATTCATTGTCAGCACTCCTTTCTTGTAGACAGTGTCATTATAGCATGTTTTTTCGTTAAAGTCAAGTTAAGGGGGTGTAAATTCATTATTCCCCTATTTCACCCTCGTTAAACGACAACATTGTTCTTGTTTCATAAAGAATCTGACACACTCAACTCGGTGATAGTTCCCGTCTCTTGAGAGCCCCCGTAAAACCACATATTTATCAAGGCTTTTGGGGAATGGGGGCGGTGAGAGCCTTGGAAATGGTCACAGCGGGAGCCATTTTTTCTTTACAGTTGAGTATTACACATAAATATAGTTGTACTGAATACGTTTTCCTCGCACTTGAATACAACTTCGCCATCGTATTTCTTTGCGATTTGTTTCATACTCAATACTCCAAAACCGTGAAGTTCTGTATTATCTTTTTTGCTTACAAGATTTGCAACGTCCACGTTATCATTTACGGGATTCTTAATAAGTATTACAAGTGAATCACCTTTGAGCGCAACATATACGTATATTGTTGTATCTTCTTTAGAGTCAATATCTTTGCATGCCTCTATAGCGTTGTCAAGAGCATTTCCAAGCACGATTGCTATGTCCATGGGAGAGATCTTCATATCTCGCAAATGGCGGTATTCATAGTCAATACTTATACCCATTTCCCGTGCTTCTTTTGCCTTTGCATTTACAATTGAGTCTATTATACTGTCATTTGCTATTTCTTTTTCGCATATTTCATAAGCTCCCGAGAGACCTGTCATAACAGCCTCATAATTGCCCTTTTTCATTTCAGAAATCAGCCCGAAGAATAGGTGTTTATTGTCGTGCTGTATTTGGGCTATTTCCCTATTGTGATCTATCAGAGCTTTGTACTGTTCTTTTTGATTACTGATAATCTCGTTTGCAGTTATTATTCTGCCTTCGTTTACAGTATTTAAGTATAACGAATCAATAAAATCAAAGATTATCATATTAGCAGTAATTAATACTGTATATGTTGCTAACACAAGTATTTGAACTACAATACTTTGCTCCGGATTTGAAGAAAATATCATAGCGATCAAGACAGAAAGCATCAACGTTGCAAGTGGAAAAGCAAGGACACTCCAAAAACTTTTGTTTGATTTAGAAACTAAAGAAGAATGTTTTCTTAATCGGATTATCAATAATAAGAAAAATGTAATTAGTTTAGATATCATCATCGCAACTATAAACACTTTTGAATTAGTAAGTATAAAATCGTTAGCAAAAATAACTCTGGTACTAATTGCCGTTATAGCCTCAATAATCGAGTTTATAGCATAAATCATGGACACATATATAAACTTATGAAATAGTTTCATTTCATATAGCATTGACAATAACAACGTCAACACATATACCAAGATAAATCTTAATATGCTTCCTGATAGAAAAAGCAAACTGCAGGTCAAGGACAATGTAATTAATCCAACAGAAATACTTGTGATAAATTTATTATACTTTATCTTCCAAAAGGTTGAAAAGAAGAAGCAAACTAAATATGTGTGCAAAAATGCATTTATAAATTGAGTAATTATATTCATCAATAATTCTCCCCTAAAAATTCAGCATACCGAGCAAATACCTCGGGCTTTTTTCTTTGACTTATAGGTACAATTTCATCATTATCCAAATATACATTCAGTTTGTCCATATTAACGATCTTTCTAAGACTGACTATATATCCTTGATGAACTTGACAAAAGTCATAACCTATTAGAAATTCATACGCATCTGACAGTTTTCCGGGGACTTCTATTATTTTATCTTTCAGATGGAAAATAAGATGCTTCCTGCAGTATTCCACGTAATACAGTTCACCAAGGGGAATTTTAATATACCCGGATTTTGTTTTTATAGGATATTCAGCATGACTTTTTTGATATGCTTTGATAAGTGAGTCCAAAACCTTTTTTACCTTCACGGGAACAAGAGGTTTAAGTAAGTAGTGAAAGGCTTCACAATCATAAGCATCGATTGCATACTCCGGATAATTTGTCGCAAAGACAATGTTTGTATCATGGGTTATTTCTCTTATCTTCATTCCCAGCTCAATGCCGTTTATTCCCGGCATATCTACGTCGAGAAAGATAATATCAAATACTTCTCCGTTTTTAAGATTACTTATTATTTTTTCTCCCGTATAAAAAAGACGAACCTCTTCCTCTTTTATTTGGGGATGGGATAAAATCAATTCGCGCAAAGTTAAAGCATCTGTTTTGCAATCATCGCATATCGCAATTCTCATAATGACCCCTCCCTTCAAATCTTATCTCAGTTAAATTATACATCATAATATAAAGTAATTCAATTGCAATTAGGCCGTTAAGTCTATCGAATAGGCAAGACTTATTGTCATATCATTTCAGATAAGTATAATGGATATAGAAAAAACTATTTTACGTAAAAATATCAGTCAAGATTAAAAATATCCTCATACGAAACTTTCAGTATTTCTTTTATAAGAATGATCTCATCGGGATATAAATGGCGTTGACCGACTTCGATTTTAGCGACGGCACTTCGGGTTATATCACAACCGCAAAGTTGTAATTTTGCGGACAAAGCATCCTGTGTCATTTTTGCGGCTTCCCGCAAAGCTCTGATATTTTTTCCGATCTTTTTTTCAATTTCAGCATTCATATATATCACCTTTTGCACTTATTTAGGAGCAATCCATTGACTTTATTATAAGTTGATGATATAATAATTATGCACCGATATGGGTGCAACGAAGAATTAGTCCTATTATTCCCTCGTTGGGATACGTATATAAACAAAATTCATTTGAACATCGAAAGGAGAAAAAAGATGAAGAATTTAAAGAAAATTTGGGTCGTCATATTAGCTATGGTCTTATGCATAGGGGCAATTCATACCCTTGCAGTTGAACAGACCAGCGAATATGAATATGAAGTTATCAAAAATACAGATTCAATTAAGATAACAGCGTATAATGGAACGGACACAAACGTGATCATCCCTTCCGAAATTGACGGTCATACCGTTCAGGAAATAGGAGGTGCTTTTTTCGGTAATACAAGCATTGTTTCCGTTATAATTCCCGATACGGTAACCCGATTGTATGCACGCGGGTTCAGCGGTTGTTCATCCCTTGAAGAAGTTATTCTTTCCGCCAACCTTGAAAGCATTCCTACGCTGTTATTTTTCGATTGTGTTTCTTTGAAATCAATCGATATCCCTGAAGGAGTTACCAAGATCTCAGCTCAGGCCTTTAAAAACTGCAGCTCACTTACTACCGTTGTTTTTCCCGAAGAGCTTAAGAATATCGAAATGTACGCTTTTTCGGGATGTTCGGCTCTTGAAACCGTAGAACTGCCCACCAACGTTTCTTTTTCCTCCCCGATCTTTCGCAACTGTACGAGCCTTAAAGAGGTTGTGCTTCCTTCCGATATGGCGACCTTGTTCTCTTCCTTTTTTGAAGGGTGTACGTCTCTGGAAAAGGTAATTCTTCCCGAAAATCTTATCACGATTGAAGCAGAGATGTTCAAAGGATTCACAAACCTTAAAGAAATCGTTTTTCCCGATACGCTACGATCCATAGGCGCTGAAGCTTTCGCTGATTGCGACAGCTTAACTGAAATTATCATACCCGATTCGGTTACTTCCCTTAGCGACGGTGTTTTCGCCGATTGCGACAGTTTGACCGCTATCACCATCCCCGATTCGGTTACTTCCTTTGGTAACAGTGTTTTCGCCAATTGCGACAGTTTGACCGATATCAATATCTCCGATTCGGTTACTTCCCTTAGCGACGGTATTTTCGCCAATTGCGATAGTTTGACCGCTATCACCATCCCCGATTCGGTTACTTCTTTTGGTAACAATGTTTTCGCCGATTGCGATAGTTTGACCGCTATCACCATCCCCGATTCGGTTACTTCTTTTGGTAACAGTGTTTTCGCCGATTGCGACAGTTTGACCGCTATCACCATCCCCGATTCGGTTACTTCTTTTGGTAACAGTGTTTTCGCCGATTGCGACGCTCTTGCTTCCGTAACGCTTTCAAAGAATGTTGCGGTTATCCCCGAGAGTACCTTTGAATCTTGCGACAGTCTTGGAAAATTCGTGATTCCGGAACACATAACTTCTATCGGCACTAAAGCTTTCAAAGATTGTATCTATCTGACAAGTGTAACTATATCTTCCGGAGTAAAAGAGATACAGGGCTATGCCTTCGAGAACTGCTTAAGACTTACCGAAATAAAATTCTCCGAAAATTCCCAAATAGAAGAGCTTGCGGCGTATGCGTTCTATGGAGTCAGAGGCCTTATTTCAATTAAGCTTCCAGACACTGTCAGAACTGTCGGAGAATATGCGTTTTCATATTGCACAAGTTTGCGTGTTATAATATTTTCAAAAAGCATGACGGAAATCCCCGCATATGCCTTCAAAGACTGCATAGCTCTCTCTAAAATCGTAATACCCGATCATATCAAATCTGTTGGAGAAAACGTTTTTGAAGGTTGCAAAAAACTGACATCCGTAACGTTCCCCTCCCACATGACGGAAATTCCTGCTGGCACATTCAAAGGCTGCATCTCTTTTGTTGAATTTAAAATACCCGAACACATTGAATCTATTGGAAAAAATGTTTTTGAAGGCTGCGAAAAACTGGCATCTGTAACGTTCTCCCCCAACATGACGGAAATTCCTACGGATGCATTCAAAGACTGCACGGGTCTTGATGAAATAGAGATCCCTGCATATATAAAGTCCATTGGAGCCTCTGCCTTCAGAAATTGCACCGACCTTGACACCGTTATATTAAACGAAGGTCTTGAAACCATCGGAGCCGGAGCATTCCAATATTGCACTTCTCTCAAAAACATAGTTCTTCCCGACAGCATCACAACTCTTGGCAGATCTGCATTTGCGCATACTTCCTCTCTTGAAGCCATAAACATTCCTGCAGGTCTGACAAAGCTTACAAACTATTGTTTCAGCAGCATGACAGCGCTTAGCTCCATACATATTCCCTCAACGGTTAAATATATTGACGAAAGCGCCTTCCATTATTGCATAAGTCTTGTCGACATATCAATAGAAGACGGCGTACAGTACATTGAATGGAATGCTTTTGCTTCTACCCCATACGGCGATAACAACAACAATAAGTGGGTCGACGGTGCTCTTTATATTGATAATTATCTCATTAAGGTAAGTGATTTCTACTTATCAGACAGCACCTACGTTGTCAAAGAAGGAACCTATCTTATAGCGGAGGGCGCTTTATATTCCTACTCCGGCAACGAGTTAAAAAAGCTTATCATCCCCGACAGCGTTAAATATATCAACGAAGAAGCGCTCAATCCGTACACAAACGTTGCAGTCTACTATTACGGCACGGAAGAACAGTGGGACAAAGTGGTTGTTTCAACCAATAACCCCGATTCACTGCTTGATCCTATAATCGGCGCTATAGAAGGCGACCTGAACGGAGATACGGAAATAAATGCCCGCGACTCTCTTCTTATGAAAAAATACCTTGTATATGCGCTTGATCCCTCCGCGCTTGCATTCCATACCCTTGACGTAAACGGTGACGGAGAATTCAATGCAAAAGACTCGCTTGTACTCAAAAAAAGCCTTGCAAAGTAAAGGCTTCAAACAATTTCGCTAAGTTACCCTCCTAAGAGAACCCCAAGCCGTCTTACGACAGCTTGAGGACCCCTTGACAAGAGAACCCCAAGTCGTCTTGCGACAACTTGAGGACCCCTTGACAAGAGAACCCCAAGTCGTCTTGCGACAACTTGAGGACCCCTTGACAAAAAGGCGGCAGATGTTTCCGAATTTTGAAAACATCTGCCGCCGTATTGTTTATCGTATCACTGTAGCAAAGCCTTCCACCGCGCCCATTCCCCATATAGCCTTCACCAGTGGGGGAAGGGGGACCACGCAGTGGTGGATGAGGTGTCCATAAGCTTCAACACAACTCCTCATCCGTCACCTTCGGTGACACCTTCTCCCTCAGGAGAAGGCTATTATAGTGCTGTTTGAAAGTTTTTGGGGGAAGGGGGACTTTTTTTCAAAAAGTCCCCCTCATTATCCTTACTTCAAGAACTTAAGTGCGCCTGTGGGGCACTCGTCAACGCAGAGGTGACAGGAAGCACAGCCGCTTATTGCGTCGGGAGTGTTGAATTCAGCCTTAACAACTGTCGAGAAGCCGCGGCCGACAAGCCCCAAAAGTCCCTTCTTTGCTACCTCGTCACAAACACGAACACAAAGACCGCAAAGAATACACTTTGAACCGTCACGTTCAATGGAAACGAGAGACTGTTCCTTCTTTGCGATATTCTTTGCACCTGCAAGTCTCGCAGGCTCTACACGGTAATCGTCTGCATACTTTATAAGCTTGCACTCGCCGTAATCGTGACAACCGCAGGAGAGGCAACGAGCCGCTTCGCGACGCGCTTCTTCCTCGGAAAGACCGAGATATATCTCATTAAAATCGCACTTTCGATCAATAGCAGAGCGCACGGGCATCTTTGCACGGGGCGCTTTTTCTCTGTCTGATAGCATATCGGGAGTGACCACGGTTTCGGAAACGAAAGGCTTTCTGTAGGGTACGTCCATACCGCAAAGGTAAGCATCAATAACTGATGCCGCCTTGTTTGCCTCCCCTATTGCCGCAATGGCAATGGAAGCACCGCGATTCGTTGCATCACCGCCTGCGAAAACGCCTTCAAGAGAAGTTCTGAAGGAATTTTCATCGGCGCATATCATGCCGCGCTGTGTTTTTTCAACTGCCTCAAAGCCTTCGGCAGAAATAGTCTGACCGATGGCACAGATAACCGTATCAACGTCAAGGTATTCAAACTTTCCTTCAACGGGTACGGGAGAACGTCTTCCGCCTGCATCGGGCTCGCCAAGCTCCATTATCTGAAGCTTTACGGACTTCACCTTGCCGTCTTCACCGATAATTTCGGAAGGATTGCAAAGGAACTTGAATTCTACTCCTTCCTCCATTGCCTCTTCTATTTCAATATCCTCGGCAGGCATTTCGCTTCTTGTACGTCTGTAAATAACGTAAACCTTCTCAGCACCGAGACGGACCGCACTGCGGCAGGCATCCATGGCAGTGTTACCGCCGCCGACTACCGCTACAGTCTTTCCTATCTCGGGCGCATCACCGTCACCGGAATTAAAGAAGGAGACCTCGCGAAGAAAATCTATACCGCCCCATACGCCGACAAGGTCTTCACCCTTGCAGCGCATACTGCTGCTCTTCCACGCACCGATGCCTATAAATACAGCATCGTACTCTGCGCGAATTTCATCAAGAGTAATATCACGGCCGATCTTCACGCCGTTTTTCATTTCAACGCCGAGATCACGGATTTCCTTAACTTCTCTGTCAAGGACGTCCTTCGAAAGACGGTAGGAAGGGATACCGTATCTGAGCATACCGCCCATTTTGGGCATAGCATCAAATACAGTTACCGCGTGACCTTTAACACGGAGAAAGTAAGCCGCAGTCAGTCCTGCGGGGCCGCCGCCGATTATTGCGACCTTCTTTCCGCTCTCGGGAGCAATCTCGGGAACGAAGGTGTTCTCCTCAAGGTCGCGGTCAGCGGCAAAGAATTTAAGATGCGCTATTGAAATGGGCTCTTCAACCATCTTACGTCTGCAGGCAGTCTCACAGGGGTGAGGACATACTCTGCCGATGGAAGCGGGGAGCGGAAGCTTTTCTTTTATAAGCTTTACTGCACCGTGGTAGTCACCGTCGGCAATAAGCTTTACGTAGCCCTGACAGTCTGTTCCTGCAGGACAATTAAGAGTACAGGGGCCCTTGCAGTCACCGTGGTGATCGCTCATAAGAAGCTCAAGAGCTATCTTACGGGAGCGGCGGACTCTTTCCGTATTGGTATGAATAACCATACCGTCAGCTGCAACGGTTGCACAAGCTCTGAGAAGCTTGGGGCTTCCCTCAAGCTCAACGGTGCAAAGACCGCAGGCTCCGTAAACCTTTACAGCCTCGCTGTGGCAGAGAGTGGGAATTTCGATGCCGTTTTCTTTTGCTATTTTGAGGACCGTGTCGCCTTTTTTGCCGACAACACTTTTACCGTCTATAATAAGTTTTATCTCATCCATTTTCCGCACCTCCCTTTAATTTACTTTTATTGCGCCGAATTTGCAGAGAGTTTTGCACTGACCGCATTTTATACACTTTTCACCGTCTATAACGTGAGCCTTCTTTGTTTCTCCCGTAATAGCAGAAACGGGGCACTTCTTGGCGCAAAGAGTACATCCGCGGCACTTTTCGGGGTCGATCTCAAAAGTGAGAAGCTCTGTACATTCGTGGGCAGGGCACTTCTTTTCGTTTATATGCGCCTCGTACTCATGTCTGAAATAACGGATAGTCGTGAGAACGGGATTGGGAGCCGTCTGACCGAGACCGCAGAGCGCTCCGTCCTTTATCGCAAGGCAAAGCTCTTCGAGAAGCTCAATGTCTCCCTCTCTTCCCTCTCCGCCAACGATTCGGGTGAGGATCTCCTGCATACGCTTGGTGCCTATTCTGCAGTGAACACATTTTCCGCAGGATTCCTTTGCGGTGAAGTCAAGGAAAAATTTCGCCATTCCCACCATGCAGGTGGAAGTGTCCATTACTACCATACCGCCCGAGCCCATAATTGCGCCCGTTGCACCGAGTTTTTTATAGTCGATAACTGTATCAAGAATTTCAGCCGGGATACATCCGCCTGAGGGGCCTCCCATCTGTACCGCTTTGAATTCAGCATCGTTCTTTATACCGCCGCCGATATCAAAGATAACGTCGCGAAGGGTCTTTCCCATGGGAATTTCAACAAGACCGCCTCTTTTTATCTTACCTGTAAGAGCGAACACTTTCGTGCCCTTGCTGTCTTCGGTGCCCATAGCGGCAAAAGCCTCACCGCCGTTGTTTATTATCCACGCAACGTTTGCAAAGGTCTCAACGTTGTTGATATTGGAGGGCTTAAGCCAATAACCTGCCTGTGCAGGGAAAGGAGGCTTGAGACGGGGCATTCCGCGCTCGCCCTCAAGGGATTCGATAAGCGCCGTTTCCTCGCCGCATACGAATGCGCCTGCACCCGCCTTGATGCGGAAGTTACAAGTAAAGCCCGAGCCGAGAATGTTCTCGCCTGCATAGCCCTTTTCCGTTGCCTGTCTTATAGCTTCTTCAAGACGGACTATGGCAAGAGGATATTCCGCTCTTACGTATATTACCGCCTCGTCGGCACCTATAGCATAAGCGCCGATAAGCATACCTTCAAGGAGAGTGTGAGGGTCACTTTCAATTACCGCTCTGTCCATAAACGCGCCGGGGTCGCCCTCGTCTGCGTTACAGATAAGGTATTTCTTTTCACCCCCCGAATTTCTTGCGGCGTTCCACTTGAACCACGTAGGAAATCCTGCACCGCCGCGGCCTGCAAGACCTGAGGTCTTTATTATCTCAATTACGTCCTCGGGAGTTTTTCCCTCAAGGACGGACTTTATTGCGCTGTAACCGCCCTTTTCTATGTAGGAGTTAATATCCGTAGGGTCAATTATACCGCAGTTGCGAAGAGCAATTCTCGTCTGCTTTTCAAGAAAAGCCGCGTCCTCTTTTTCAATTTCAAGAGTGGAAACGAGAGAAAAGTCTCCCGTCTTTACCGCTTCTGCAATTTTTTCTGCATCGGAAGCGGTTACTCTCACAAGTCTGTGAAGCTTTTCCCCCTCGTAGATATCAACGATAGGCTCAAGGAAGCACATACCGATACATCCCGTAACTCCGAGAGAAACCTCTTTTACGTCTGTAAGGAGCTCCTTAAGGGCAGAGTAGACCTTGCCGGCTCCTGCGGCGATACCGCAGCTGCCCTGTCCTACTGCAATTCTTATCATTTCAAATTCTCCTTTCCGTCACGCTTCTTCTTTCAAAGAAGTGAGAATTTCCTTCACTTTTGACGGAGTGAGAGAACCGTATGTATCATCGTTTATCATCATAACGGGAGAAAGACTGCAACATCCGAGACACGCAACATGAGTAAGTGTAAAAAGACCGTCCTCCGTTGTTTCGCCGTCTCTTATTCCGATAGCTTCGTAAATTGCATCGGCAATTCTCTCGGAGCCGTTTACGTGACAAGCGGTTCCCTGGCAAAGCAGGATAAGATACTTGCCCACGGGTTTGAAGCGGAACTGCGTATAGAAGGTCGCAACGCCCATAACACGGGCAGGAGTTTTTCCCGTTTTTTCAGCTATATGATAAAGCACGTCCGTGGGAAGATATCCGTATATCTCCTGTGCTTTCTGGAGTATTGTTATAAGACTTCCTTCAACGGAAGCATATTTATCAAGAACGTCCTCAAGAAGTGCAAGGTCGCTCTTTTTGTGGTTGCAACACATAAGTGTATCCCCCTCTGTAAAATTCAGAAATGTTCAAAGCTGAAATTAAACCTTCAGCTCGTAAAAGATCACGTCAATGGCTCTGCCGAATTTGAAAGCCGCCTCGTGAATTCTGCCGCAAAGCGAAAAACCGAATTTTTCGTGCATAATACAGCTCACCTTGTTTTCCGAGGTTATGACCGACACCACAAGATGAGTTTTTTCATCTTCACGGGCAAGCTCAAGAATTTCACCCATCAAGGCCTTTCCGATACCGCGCCCCTTGTGCTTATGGGAAACGTAAACGGAAAGCTCCACCGTGGAATTATAGGCAGGCTTGACCCTGAAAGGAGAAAGGCAGGCATAGCCCACCACTTCTCCATCTTTTTCCGCAACTATCAGCGGATGATTATTTTTGTTATGAAGCTCAAACCACTCAAGCCGTGACTCAAGGCTTACACGCTCAAGATCAAGGGTCGCAGTACCGTTCTCAACTTCAAAATTATAAATATCAAGCATGGCGGAAATATCACTTTCCGCCGCTTTTCTTATTTTAATCATTTAGTTACTTTACTTCACGAAGCAGACGTTCCTCTGCTTCCTTACACCAAAGACCGTTTGCATTCTTGCAGATAACGTCAAGGTCAGCAAAGAGCTCTGCATGCTCGCCGCCCTCAGCAGCCTTTGCGCCGAAGTCTGCAATAGCTGTGAGAGGAAGGTCGATATGAGTATAGATAAGCTTCTTACCGCCGGGGATTTCGGGAAGGCGGAGAGTTGTATCCGCATCTGCGTTAAGACCGCCGATATGAGTTATCATGCCTGCAGGATTGATAACGCCCTTTTCCATAAGAGCGATAGATTCCTTAAGGTCATCTGTGTTACCGCCGCTCGTACCAACGATGTGAGTTGCGCCGTAGTGTACGTTATAGAAGTTGAAGAGCGCGCTGAATGCAGGGTTTGTAGGGCCTGCAAAGAAGTTGAGACATCCGTCACGGCCGAGAAGCGCGTCTGCCATTTCAACAACGGGCTTTACGGGAGCATATACGAATACGTCGTCAAAACCCTTGCCGTCCGTCATATCGCGGATGTATGCAACGGGATCTTCAAGCTTACCCGTATTGAGGTAAACGAGCTTTGTGCCAAAGCGCTCTGCTTCTTCAACTGTAATGAGGGATGCCGCTCTTTCAAGTCTTGCATCGTCAAGGTCTGTTACAACGAGGAGCTTCGGAGGACGGCCGCCGTGGATAGCGTAGTCAACTGCACCGAGACCCATGGGGCCTGCACCTGCGAGGATAGCCATGTTACCGCCGTCAACAACGCCCATATCGTGAACGTAGGTGCCGGGCTTGATGTGATAGTTTGCGTGGAAGCCGCCTACGATACAGCTCATGGGTTCAGCAAGACTTCCCCAGAAGAAAGCGTCGCCGTTGTAGGGAAGAAGACATCCGCATTCCATAACTTCATTCGGGATAATAACGTAAGTGGCGCCGCCGCCGATATTCTGATAGGAATAACCGGGAGCCGCAAGGGAGCCCTTGTAGTTGAGTGCAGGCTGAATTGCAAAACGGTCGCCTGCCTTGAACTGATCTGCCCACTTTGAGCCTACTTCGATAATCTCGCCGCAGAATTCGTGACCGAGGATAACAGGGTTTTCCGCTACGTCGTCGGGAACTCTCTTGTGGTCTGCGCCCTGAAGAGCCGCCTTATGGGAGGACATGCAGATACTGTCGCAAACTACTTTCGCAAGGATCTCATCGTCCTTCATTGAGGGAAGCTCAAATTCTTCTGTACGGATATCGTTCTTTCCGTATAATCTCATTGCTCTTGTTTTCATAATTCTGACCTCGTCTTTTTCAGGTTATTTATCTTTAAACTAATTCAGCTTGTTTATCAGCCGCGCTTCGGTTCAATGAAACCGAGCTTGCGTCTTACCTTGGACATGGTGCGCTGTGCCGCACGGGCAGCTTCTCCTGCGCCCTCTGCCATCACATCTTCAAGATACTTTTTATCTGCGGAAAGTCTTGCGAACTCGCTTCTGACTCCTGCAAGGGAGTCTGCAACTGTTTCGCCTACCGCAAGCTTGAAGTCACCGTATCCGCGGCCTGCAAATTCAGCTTCGATATCTTCGAAGCTCTTACCTGTCACCGCACTGTAGATGGACATAAGGTTTTCAATTCCTTCTTTGCCCTCGCCGCGGCAAACCTCGCATCCGGAGTCTGTAACCGCTCTCTTGAACTTACGGATAACGGTATCCTTGTCGTCAAGAATTCTGATTACCGCGTTTTCATTCTCATCGGACTTGCTCATCTTCTTCGTAGGCTCTGCGAGAGACATGATACGCGCGCTTGTTTTTGCAATATAAGGATCGGGAACAACGAAGGTGTCGCCGTAAACGCCGTTGAAGCGGTTGGCGATGTCGCGGGCAAGCTCAAGGTGCTGCTTCTGGTCGTTACCGACGGGAACCATTTCCGTCTGGTACAGAAGGATATCCGCCGCCATAAGAGAGGGGTATGTAAAAAGACCTGCATTGATGTTGTCCGCGTTCTTGGCACTCTTGTCCTTGAACTGAGTCATTCTGGAAAGCTCACCGAACATGGTGTAGCAGTCAAGGATCCAACCGAGCTCGGCGTGTGCAGGCACGTGGCTCTGTACGAAAAGAACGTTCTTTTCAGGGTCAAGACCGCACGCCATATAAAGAGCGAGAGTGTCGTAGGTACGGCGGCGAAGCTCCGCGGGATTTTGTCTTACAGTGATTGCGTGCATATCAACAACGCAGTAGTAACAGTGGTATTCATCGGAAAAAGCGGAGAAGTTCTTTATCGCTCCGAGATAATTACCGAGAGTCAGCATACCTGAGGGCTGAACTCCCGAGAACACAACTTTTTTGTCTTTAAACATAACTCTATATCTGCCTTTCAAAGGGATTTTAGCTTTTTATAATTCCGCTGCCTCGGCATGAGATCGTAAAGAAAACCATACTTCGGCATTCTATTATATTATTATATATTAATTTAACTACCGTGTCAATGATTTGAACGGAAAAACCGATTTTGTTTAAAGCCGAAATTTTGCCAAATTATTATATCTTAGTAAACTAAGAAAAATATAACTACTTGACGAAAATTAAAAAAATCTGTATAATTAAATTAACTTAACAAATTAAGGAGAACAAAGGTATGAAAAAACTCTTATCACTTCTTATCGTCATTGCTATGCTCACAACTGCTCTTGCAGGCTGTGCCTCCAAGGAAGAGATCAAAGGTTCCGTGGACACAAACGATAAAGTTGAAACCAACGACACAAAAAACGACACAAAAGAAGAAGAAACCACAGATGCCACCGACATTCTTGAACTCACAGGCGACGCAAACGGCGGAGTTTACACCAATGTATTTGCAAATATCAAATTCACCGCGCCCGAAGGCTGGACTTTCGCAAGTGATGCAGAGCTAAATGAAATAATGCAGGTTTCCCTTGAGGACGGCGAAGACGAAAACAAATTCGCGGCAGAGCTTGCTAAACAGGTAACTATCTATTCCATGATGGCATCTAATCCCACAACTGGCGACAGCGCTCAGATATTCTTCCAGAATCTCGCAGCTCTCGGATCATTCAGCACAGACGTAAATGAATATGCAGAATCTCTTATTGAAGGCTATAAGACTTCTCTGGGTGAAAATATCGTAGTAGGTGAATATGAAACCGTTACAGTGGGCGGTTCCGAATTCACTTGTGTTCCGATTACAGCTGATATCTCCGGTATTTCCATGGAAATGAATTCGTATCTCAAGAAGATCGACGGATACATCATGTGCATTGCCATTGCTACGATTCCCGATTTCGGCGCAGGCATGGACGCAATCACAGGTATGTTCTCCGCTATCGAAGCTGAATAAAACTAAAAACATTTAAAAGCGAAGTCTTCGGGCTTCGCTTTTTTCTTGACTTTTAAAAAAATATAATGTATAATAATTATTTGTAAAATTGTATAATTATGTCTACATGAAGACAAGGAGATAAAGTTATGAAAGTATCGGTACTTTTAGGCGAAAGATTTAAGGAGGCTCCCTCCTCCTGCTCTATTGAGAGCCACAAGCTGATGACCCGCGGCGGTTACATGAAATACATGAGCAACGGTATTTATTCACTGTTCACCCCCGCAAAGAGAATGGCAAAGAAGATCGAAGCCATCATCAGAGAAGAAATGGACAGAATTGACGGTCAGGAAGTAATGTTCCCCGTTGTAATGCCTGCTACCCTTTGGGAAGAGTCAGGCAGATATACCGCCATCGGCGCGGAAATGGCGCGTTTCACAGACAGAAGCGGCAACAAGATGGTTCTCGGCATGACTCACGAGGAAGCGGCCGTTCACCTTGCAAGAAACACCGCAAACTCCTACACACAGTACCCCTTCATGATCTACCAGATCCAGACAAAGTTCCGCGATGAGCCCCGTGCAAGAGGCGGTCTTATCAGAGTTCGCGAATTCACAATGAAGGACGCTTACTCCTTCCACACCTCTCAGGAAGACCTTGAAGCATACTACGAAAAATGCTACGAAGCATATGAAAGAATTTACAAGAGAGCAGGCGCTAAGAACGTTGTTGCAGTTAAGTCCGACTCTGGTATGATGGGCGGCAGCATCTCTCACGAATTCATGCTTCTCACAGAGATCGGAGAAGACACACTTGCTATCTGCGACAACTGTGATTTCAGAGCAAACATGGAGGTTGCCGCTTGCGATATCGTAAACGAAGCAGGCGAAATTTCCGAGCTCACAAAGGTACACACTCCCGATACAAAGACCATCGAAGCACTTGAGGCCTTCTTCAAGATCGATGCAAAGAAGTTTATGAAGGCTGTTGTTTACCAGAGAAACAAGGATGACTCCTACGTTGTTATCTTCGTAAGAGGCGACCTTGAAGTAAACGAAACAAAGCTTCGCAACTACCTCGGCGAAGAGATCCATCCCGCGGCAGTTATCACAGAAGAAAGCGGTATCGTTGCAGGCTTTATCGGCCCCAAGGGTCTTACAGAAAACTGCACAGTTGTATATGACAAATCCCTTGACGGAATAAACTCTTTCGTTTGCGGCGCAAATGAGGAAAACTACCACTTCACAGGCCTTAATATTGCACGCGACATCGGAGACGTTGAATACGTTGACGTTGCAAAGATATTCGAAGGCGCAGTTTGCCCCGTTTGCGGAAAGCCTGCCATCACCATCAAGAGAGGTATCGAGGTAGGTAACATCTTCCAGCTTGGCACAAAGTATACAAAGTCCATGGAAATGACTTACCTTGACAAGGACGGCGAAGCAAAGCATCCCATCATGGGCTGTTACGGTATCGGTGTCGGAAGACTTATGGCATCCATCTGTCAGGAAAGCTTCGACAACTACGGCCCCATCTGGCCCATCTCCATCGCGCCCTGGCAGGTTGAAGTATGCAACCTCAGATGCACCGATGAAACGGTAAACTCCACAGCCGTCAAGCTTTACGAAGACCTTAAGAAGGCAGGCGTTGAAGTTCTTTACGACGACCGCGACATCCGTCCCGGCTCCATGTTCGCAGATGCCGACCTTTTCGGTATTCCCGTACGTGTTGTAGTAAGCCCCAAGACCTGCGATGCCGGTGTTGTTGAAGTTTCCCTCAGAGACAAGAGCCTCAGAACCGAATTTGCAATAGACAATGCGGCTGAGGAAATTAAGGCTCTCGTTAACAAGCTTCTCGCTGAATACGACATCTAAGAGAACCCCAAGTCGCCTTGCGGCAACTTGAGGACCCCTTACCGAGAACCCCAAGCCGTCTTACAACAGCTTGAGGACCCCTTAAAAAATAAAAACTCAGGCGGGGGAATTCTCCCGCCCGTTTTTTGAAAGCTTCACGGAGTGATTATAAAACTATGATCAGAAATGAACTAACAAAAACAGACCTCACACTTAAAGATTTTTACTATGACCTTCCTCAGGAGAGAATTGCACAGACTCCCCTTGAAAAAAGAGACTCATCCCGTCTTATGGTCATTGACAGAAAGAGCGGAGACATAGAACACAAAGTCTTTTCGGATATAATCGATTATCTGAACCCCGGCGACGTTCTTGTTATCAACGACACAAGAGTCATCCCTGCGAGAATAATCGGTGTCAGAAGCCACAGAAATGAAAACGGCACCCTCGTTGAAACGGGAAGCGATGCACCCGTTGAGCTTCTTCTTTTAAAGCAACTTGAAAACGACGTGTGGGAAGCACTGGCAGGTCCCGGCAAGAGAGCAAAGCTCGGGGACGTGCTCTCCTTCGGTGACGGGATACTGAGCGCAAGGGTTCTCGAAATTCTTCCCGAGGGTGGTATCAGAAAGGTTCAGTTTACTGCTGACCCCGCGCGTTTTGACAGTGTTTACAGTGCCCTTCACGAGCTTGGTTCAATGCCCCTTCCCCCTTACATCACGGAAAAGCTTCAGAACCAAGAACGCTATCAGACGGTCTATTCAAGATGCGAAGGCTCCTCCGCCGCGCCCACTGCAGGACTTCATTTTACAAATGAGCTCCTTGAAAAGATAAAAGAAAAAGGCGTTGCGGTCGTCCCCGTTCTTCTTCACGTGGGACTTGGCACCTTCCGTCCCGTTAAGGAGGAAAAGATAGCCGACCACGAGATGCACGCAGAATATATTGAAGTAACCGAAGAAGCCGCAGAGATCATTAACAGCAGAAAAAAAGCAGGCGGAAGAGTTATCGCCGTCGGCACGACCTCCTGCCGAACTCTCGAAAGTGCTTCTGACAGCGAAGGTATTCTCCATCCCGTCAAGGGTGACACGGGTATCTTTATCTACCCCGGATACACCTTCAAAATGACAGATGCGCTCATTACAAACTTCCATCTTCCCGAAAGCACTCTCCTTATGCTTGTAAGCGCACTCTATAACAGAGAAAGCATGCTGGAAGCATATAAGACAGCTGTAGAAGAAAAGTACAGATTTTTCTCCTTCGGAGACGCAATGCTCATCCTATAGCGGATGAGCAAGTAAGAAGTAAGAGGTAATAGTGAAGAGGTAATGTGGCTTTTTGCCCTGTAAAAAGCTTCATAATTCGATTTTTTCTTCAAATGCATAAAAATGTTATACATTCGCAGAAAACGTCTTACAAGGAGGTCAGAATGAATGAGTTTATAGCCGTTACGGGCGCTACCGCTTCGGGAAAGACCTCCCTTTCGGTAGAGCTTGCCGCAAGGCTTGATACAGAGATAATTTCCTGCGACTCCATGCAGATATACAAGGGCATGGACGTTGGAACCGCAAAGCCCGACAAAGAAGAAATGAAGGGTATACCTCACCACATGCTTGACGTTATTTCTCCAGACACGGAATTTTCCGCAGGCGACTATGCCACGATGGCAGGAGAGATAATTGACGGAATAATAGAAAAAGGAAAGATCCCCGTCATGTGCGGCGGTACCTTTTTGTATCTTGACACACTGACTACCGTATCTTCCCTTTCGGATGCCACAAAGGACGAAGAACTACGAGCAGAGCTTGAAGCCTTCGCGGCAGAAAACGGAAACACAGCCCTTCACAATATGCTTCGCGAAATCGATCCAGAGGCAGCCGATGCAATACACGCAAACAACGTAAAAAGAGTTATCCGTGCTATTGAGATATTCAGAACGACGGGAAAGACCAAAACCGAGTGGGACGCGCTCTCAAAAGAAAAAGAGCCCCCCTATAAGGCTCACATAATCGTTATAGATTACCATAACAGAGAAATTCTCTATGACAGAATAAACCGCCGCGTGGAAATAATGATGGAAGCAGGGCTTGAAGCCGAGGCAAAAGATCTCTTTGACAGAGGCCTTCTCGAAAAAGGGTACTGCGCGGCTCAGGCAATCGGCTACAAGGAATTCATCCCCTACTTCAAAGGCGAATGTTCCCTTGACCTCGTGGTGACACAAATTAAACAGTCAAGCCGCAACTACGCAAAGCGCCAGCTTACTTGGCTCAGAAGATATGAAAATGCCATAAGAGTTTTCGGGGATACCGAAGACGGAGAAATGGTAGAAACAAAAATTCTTGCCGATGAGATCATGGCAAAGCTTAAAGCGGATAACGTAATACAGTAAAAAACGGCGGAAATTCCCGCCGTTTTTCAATTTTTTTCAAGTCGTATACTCTGCCCTTCAATTTCAAGAATAAGAGTATCCTTTTCAACCGAGAAAGGTATCTCGCGGATTTCGCTTCCCACAGTGAGAATAACTATATCTCCCGACACTTCATATGTAAACTTGTCGGCAGAAAAACCCTCCATTTCATATCTTCCCGTACCGTCTTCAAAAAACTCATAAGACAGAGAAACGGTATCATCACCAAAAACGGCCGCAGTCTCCCATCTTCCCGTTACATCTGCGGTCTTTGCACCGCAGGAGAAAAGGGAGAGAAGCATAAAAAGGGGTACGGTTATACAGATAATCCTTTTCATATATGCCACCTATCAAAGCTCATACCACTCGATATAAGCCTGAACGTTGACTTTTCCGTCTTCACGTACGGTCTTGACGTAGTAACCGTCACCCGACATGCCGCCGAAAACTTCAAGCTTTTCTCCGAGGGGAGCTTCGCTGACGTAAATAATGTCAAGTGTCTTCACGCGCTTTTTCACAAACTCGGGAACAAAGCCCCAAACAAGGTCAGCATACTTTGTGTTGTTCATATGCATGTTCTTGTCGGCATCAGCATAGGAAACGTATCTCTCGCCGAGCTTTTCAAGATTTTCCGGCACCGCAAGGCGTCGGGGCATTTCCATTTTTATCGCTTCATCTGAACCGTAGCTGATGCCCGACTCAGCCGCTTTGCAAAGTCTTCCCGTCTCGGTATTGAGAAGCGCCCACACGGAATTGACCTCCGCAACTGTTCTTCCCTCCTTCTCAACTCTGTAGCATCTTTCGAAGGTAACACCGTGGCTCACCGTCGCCCAAGTTGAAACAGTTACTTCATCGTGAGAAAAAACAGGCTCGTACACCTGAAGCTTCTGACGGCTGAGGATAAAGGAAAGATGTTTTTCAAGAAGCTCGTCGTAGGAGGGGCCTACCGCTTCCATGTGGCAGTTGGAGCAGTCTTGCATATATCTGAGATGCCCCGTGGGGGAAAGATACCCGTTCATATCGGTATCGTGTACGTTGATTTTGTAAGTTTCAATATGTTTCATAATTCACCTGAAAATTGAGGGGCTTCCGCAGAAGCCCCTTTTGTTTGTTATAGTTAGAGTGTGTTAGCGCTTCCGAGAACGTTATAAATCTTGTGAAGAACCATCTTCTTAACTTCGTCTCTGCCAACTGTAAGATACTGTCTGGGGTCAAATGCCTCGGGCTGACCTGCGATAACGCGGCGAACACCTGCTGTCATTGCCAGACGGATATCGGAGTCGATGTTGATCTTGCAAACTGCAAGACGCGCCGCCTGTCTGAGAAGCTCTTCGGGAACACCCTTCGCGCCGGAGAGATTACCGCCTGTTGCATTGATCTCATCGATAAGCTCGGGAATAACGGAAGATGCACCGTGAAGAACGATGGGGAAACCGGGAATTCTCTTCATGATCTCTTCAAGAATATCAAAACGGAGACGGGGCTCGCCTGCAAACTTGAATGCGCCGTGGCTTGTACCGATAGCGATGGCAAGAGAATCAACGCCTGTTCTTGCAACGAATTCTTCAACCTCATCGGGATTTGTATACATATCGTCATCGGAAACACCGCTGCCGATACCTACGAGCTTACCAAGCTCGCCTTCAACAACTACTCCTCTTTCGTGAGCGTAGTCAACGACCTTCTTTGTGAGGGCAATGTTTTCTTCAAAGGAATACTTTGAACCGTCGATCATAACGGAAGTGAAGCCGCCGTCAATACAGCTCTTGCAGATCTCGAAATCTGCACCGTGGTCAAGGTGAAGAGCAAAATCAACGTTGCAGTCCTCAGCAGCAGCCTTTGCGAGAGCCATAAGATATGCGTGCTTAGCGTACTTTCGTGCACCTGCGGAAACCTGAAGAATAACAGGGCTCTTTGCCTCTTCCGCAGCTTCGGTGATTGCCTGGATGATCTCCATGTTGTTTATGTTGAAAGCACCGATAGCGTAGCCGCCTTCATAAGCTTTTCTGAACATTTCGGTTGTAGTAACGAGTGCCATAATATCCTCCGTAGCCTACGTGTATTTATTTCATATCCTATATATTGTAACTCCGAAACAGAGAAAAATCAACATTAAAAGGCAAATTTCCCGATGTTTTTTTAAAATAAAATTCACGGTAATAAAAGGAATTCAAAAATGTGGTTATTTTATACTAAAATATCATTTCAAGCAGTTGAAATTGTATGAATTGTGTGGTACAATTACATTAGCTTATAATATATTGATTTGTGTTATATAAGGAAGTACACTCCGACAATGTCAGAAAAAGAACATACGGTTTCGATAGTGAGGTGCGAAAGCTACGAAAAAGAAGAGGTCTCAAAGGCCTTCGACAAACTGCTTGCCCCTCTCGGAAACCTTGATTTTATAAAAGAAGGCACAAAAGTTGCCATCAAAGCAAACCTTGTGACCGCAATTAAACCCGACAAAGCGGCAACTACTCACCCTGCCCTTATCCTTGAACTCTGCAAAAGGCTTACGGAAAAGGGAGCGGCCGTTACGGTGGGGGACTCTCCCGGAGGTCCCTTCACTCCCCTCTATATGAAGGGAGTCTACGCCGCAACGGAAATGAACAGAATAACGGAAGTCGGAGGAAATGTCAACGATAACTTCAGCGTTTCAACCTGTGAAAATTTCGCTGAGGCTGACGTTATGCACTCCTTCAATTATACCTCGTGGCTCGCCGAGGCTGACGTAATCATTAACTTCGCAAAGCTCAAGACCCACGGAATGATGGGCATGTCGGCGGCAGTTAAAAACATGTTCGGAGCAATTCCGGGCACGCAGAAACCCGAGTATCACTACCGTTTTCCAAAAAGCCGGGATTTTGCATCCATGCTCTGTGATATTGACGAGTATTTCAAACCGGTACTCAGCATCATAGACGGCATCGTTGGAATGGAAGGCAACGGACCCACGATGGGTATTCCCAGAAAGATAGGAATTCTCGCCGCATCCCCTTCGGTCTATGACCTTGACACGGTATGTGCAGGAGTTATCGGGCTCACTCCCGATAAGGTTCCAACCTGTCAGGTGGCGATCGAGAGAGGTCTCGGAAGCTCACCCGAGAATATCATCGTAACGGGCGACGGCAAAGACGTAAAGATAACCGATTACAAAAACATTGACAGACCCAATGAGATCGAATTTTTCACGGAACTTGTGGGAATAAAAGGTAAACTTTTCAATAAGATAGCAAAGGCGGCGCTCTCCACACGTCCCGTCCTTGACAAGGGGTGCATTGGATGCGAAAAGTGCAAAAAGATCTGCCCGGCAAATGCCATCACGATGAAAAAAGGCAAACCGAAAATAGACAGAGAGAAGTGCATACGATGCTTCTGCTGTCAGGAATTCTGCCCCAAGGGTGCACTTAAGGTACACAGACCTATCGTGGCAAGGATCCTCGCTAAAAGTAAATGAGAAACAATCCCTCTGTCGCTTTCAGCGACAGCTCCCTTTACACAAGGGAGCCTTTGGGTCACTGATGGTCGAAAATTTATTTAAGATAAATATATAAAAACATCTACATACAAGGAGAAACAAAAATGGCAGAAAACAGATTTGTAGGAGAATATCCGGCAATCGGTATCCGTCCCACCATCGACGGAAGAAGAGGAGTTCTCAAGGTTCGCGAAAGTC
The DNA here is from genome assembly GCA_015063695.1 of Oscillospiraceae bacterium. Taxonomy (GTDB): domain Bacteria; phylum Bacillota; class Clostridia; order Oscillospirales; family CAG-272; genus RUG14199. The sequence continues at coordinate 4,928 of SVTQ01000012.1, read as the reverse complement.
TTGAAGAACAGACAATGAACATGGCAAAGAGCGCGGCAAAGCTCTTTGAGGAAAATCTTTGCTACTCCAACGGCGAACCTGTTCGCGTTGTTATTGCTGACACAACTATCGGCCGTGTAGGCGAAGCTGCAGCTTGTGCTGAAAAGTTCAAGAAGGAAGGCGTTGCAATCACTCTTACGGTAACCCCCTGCTGGTGCTACGGTGCAGAAACAATGGATATGGACCCCACAACCATCAAGGCTGTCTGGGGCTTCAACGGCACAGAACGTCCCGGCGCGGTTTACCTCGCATCCGTTCTCGCAACCCACGCTCAGAAGGGTCTTCCCGCATTCGGCATCTACGGTCACGACGTTCAGAACGCTGACGACACTTCTATCCCCGAAGACGTAAAGACAAAGCTCCTCAGATTTGCAAGAGCAGCAGTTGCAGCGGCTTCCATGAGAGGCAAGAGCTATCTCCAGATAGGCTCCATCTGTATGGGTATCGGCGGCTCCATCATCGACCCCGAATTCATCGAAGATTACCTCGGAATGAGAGTTGAATCCGTCGACGAAGTTGAGATCATCAGACGAATGACAGAAGAGATCTATGACAAGGCTGAATACGAAAAGGCAATGGCATGGGTCAAGGAAAACTGCATCGAAGGCTTCGACAAGAACCCCGAAAATCTCCAGAAGTCCCGCGAAAGAAAGGACGCAGACTGGGAATTCGTTGTTAAGATGATGATCATAATCAAGGACCTCATGAACGGCAACAAGAATCTTCCCGAAGGCTGTGAAGAAGAAATGGTAGGCCATAACGCTATCGCGGCAGGCTTCCAGGGTCAGAGACAGTGGACAGACTTCTATCCCAACTGTGACTTCCCCGAATCCATGCTCAACACTTCCTTTGACTGGAACGGCGCACGTGAGCCCTACATCCTCGCAACAGAAAACGACGTTCTCAACGGTCTCGGCATGCTCTTTATGAAGCTGCTCACCAACAGAGCTCAGATCTTCGCTGACGTTCGTACGTACTGGAGCCCCGAAGCTGTTAAGAAGGCAACAGGCTACGACCTTGAAGGCAAGGCTATGGAAAGCGACGGTATCATCCACCTTATCAACTCGGGAGCTGCTTGTCTCGACGCTTGCGGTGAAGCTCTCGAAGCTGACGGCACACCCACAATGAAGAAGTGGTGGGAAGTAACCCCCGAAGACCAGAAGAACATTATGAACGCCACCACTTGGAACTATGCCGACCTTGGTTACTTCAGAGGCGGCGGATACTCCTCAAGATTTGTAACAAAGGCAGAAATGCCCGTTACCATGATAAGACTCAACCTTGTAAAAGGCCTCGGTCCGATGCTCCAGATAGCAGAAGGCTGGACAGTTGCACTTCCCGACGAAGTAACAGACGTCCTCTGGAAGAGAACTGACTACACATGGCCCTGCACATGGTTTGCTCCCCGTCTCACAGGCAAGGGCGCATTCAAGAGTGCTTATGACCTTATGAACAACTGGGGCGCAAACCACGGCGCGATCAGCTACGGCCACATCGGCGCAGACCTCATCACGCTCTGCTCCATGCTCCGCATCCCCGTTGCTCTCCACAACGTTCCCGAAGAAGATATCTTCCGTCCCGCTTCCTTCAATGCCTTCGGCATGGATAAGGAAGGACAGGACTTCAGAGCGTGCGCCGCTTACGGCCCTCTCTACAGAACCATCAGATAAGTTGTCAAAATCAGAGGGAGCGTAATTGCTCCCTCTTTTTGCCACTTGAACGCGAAAAAACACAGCTTTGCGAGTTACACTGTGCACAACGCAAAACTTTACAAAATCGAAATACCCAAAGCTTAAGAAAGGAAAAAGTTATGAAAAAATTCTTATCAGTAGTACTCGCCCTGTGCCTTCTCCTCTCGGGAATTGTTGTCTCTACAAGTGCCGCAGGAAATGAGCTGACTCTCGGAAGTGAGATCAGATGTCAGTATAAAGGCGAAGAGCTTGAGTATACCTTTACGCCCCAAACAGACGTATATGCCGTTCTTTATACAAAGGATGCCGACTACGGAATGGACACAAATCTGGCAGTTTACAGAAATGACCAGTTCGATCTGATAGACTACCGCGACGACGAAGATATCCTCTTCAATTTCTGCTACGGCACCACCTTTGAGGCAGGCTACACCTATACCTTCCTCATTAACGATTATTACGGAACCCCCGGAGAATTCACACTTGTACTGGAGGAAGACCCCGTTGATCACTATGAGGTAAAAAACATCCCCGTTCTCACCGCTGATTATATGGGAAACTACGAGTTTTCGTATAACGGCATAGAGGTCACCATTCATTACAAAGATTCCTCAATAGAAGCCCAGACCGTAGTATTCGAAAACAGTTCCTTTGCAGAAACAGAAGACTTTTTCGTTTCTGCTGAATACGTAATCGAAAGCGAGACCGAGGTATCTCTTGAAATCACCTACATGGACCATGCCGAAAGCTTTGAGGTAGAGACAAACTCAAAGAAGGTTACAGGCTTTGAAATCCTGACCCCTCCGAGCTGCACAACACTTTACAAAGACATTGACTGCCTTGAAACTGCATACTTTGATGAAGAAACTTACGAGCTCAAGACCTTCAATATGTACAACGTCTATTATTTCGGCATGACCGCGAAGATCACCTACGAAGACGGAAGCTTCACTGAAGTAAACTATGACGACAATCCGGAATTCTTCATGTCTCTTGAAAACGATCTTGAAGACCAGCGCACTTCCCCCTGGGGCATCGGAAAGCATACCGTAATGTTGTCTTTTAAGGGCTATTCCGACACCTTCGAGGTTGAAGTGGTTGAAAATCCTTATACAAGAGCAGAAATAACACAGTTTCCCTACTTAATGGAAAGCGTTGCTCTCGGAACCGGCCACGTTGAATATGATGAAAATTATAATGAGTATTTCTATTACGACGTTTCTCTCGAAGGACTTGAAGTAACACTTTACAAGAAAGACGGAACGAAAACCGTGATAAATGATGCCTATACCATTTTGACTAAGTTCCGCCCCGTAACAGACCAGGAAACAGAACACTGGATAGGCGGCATAAACGGGGATTACAGCGAATTCCCCGTTCGGGTATTTTACGGTAACATGTATATAGGCAGCTATGACTTTACTGTATGGGCCATGGCGGTTCACGAAATTGAAATAGTAACCCCCGCAAATGCCGCTTTCTATTATCCCGAAAATAGTGATATGGAATTTGACCCTACGGGACTGGAACTCACCATATCTGCAGATGACGGAATCAATACAGCAACACAAACAATTCCTTATGAAGCCCTTCCCTATACCGTACTTGGATCCGGCATAACAGTAGACTGGGGCTACGATGAAGCGAAGGACAACTATTACTACTATGCTTACAGCACACTTATAGAGTCTACACCCATCTATTTCAAGAAAGTAACCGATAAGATCCTCGACTTTTCAATAACAAATCCCCCTGCAAGTCTTACTTACGTCAACGGCTACGGTCTTGACGTATACAACATGGACCTTTCGGGACTTGAAGTAACGGTGACCACTGCGGATAATAAAAAACACGTATGGAAATGGAACGATTCCGACAAAGACGGATATGACGTTTTCCTTGACGGCGTGATTACCGTAAGCGCAAGCTCAAACTACGTAACAGTAAATTACAGAGATATGGAGGATACTTGCTATCCCGATGCTTATAAGGATATATCCGAATACTCAAAGGGCGTTATAAGCCAAAATACAACCATCGGTATTGACCTGAATAAGCCCGAGCTTCAAGTGTATACCTTTACTCCCTGGACCGACGGAGAATACAATTTCAGCGTAAAAGGAAAACCCCTCACTATCCTCGGCATATTTGATGAATACAGCAATCTTATAAATGCCGTGTTGTATGAAGAACAGCTTCTCACCAATGCCGAAAAAGAAACCTACAGTATGGAATTCTATAAGGGTGAAACATATTATATCCTCATAGAAGGAGTTCCCCTTCTTGGCGAATTTGAAGACGGTAATATCGACTTCACCGTTGACCATGCGTTAATAGGCGACATCGACGGCGACGGCAAGATCACAACGAAAGATGTTCTCGCTTTGAGAAAAAAGCTCGGCGGAATTCTCACTCTTACAGAAGACGAAGAAGCTGCCGCTGACTGCGACGGCGACGGTAAAATTACAATGAAGGACGTCCTCGCTTTGAGAAAATACCTCGGCGGTATTATAACGGAGCTTCCCATACCACAGTAAAAATCCCTCTCGGATAAAATATAGGGATGTAAAAAAAGCGCAGAGCGCATAAAACGAGAAAAACAAAGGAAACGAAAGAAAAAGCGAGATGCAAAGGCTTAAAAAACTCCAAAAAACAAAATATGTGTAAAAAACGGAGTTTTATGCTATAAACAAACTTCGCCGCTCGACGTACCTTTGTACGCCTTCGGGTAACCCCGAACAACGCATAAGCGTTGTTTGGGCTCAGTTTGTCTATTCTGCGCATTTTTTCCTATCCCCCAAAAGGGGCTGTAAAAACTCATCGTTTTTTACAGCCCCTTTTCTTTTTGAAATATAATGTAAAATTGAGATATTTGACCAAAAAAGCCATTTAAAAACGGAGTTTTTTGTCAAGACTTTATTCAATATAAATGATAAAAAGCCTTGACTTTTGTGAATTAGTGTGATATACTAATTAGGCCTTAGAGGTAACGGAGAGGCACGCCGGAGTGGCGGAATTGGCAGACGCCCGGGACTTAAAATCCCGTGTAACGTGAGTTACGTACCGGTTCAAGCCCGGTCTCCGGCACCATTTAAGTTTCATATCGCGGGGTAGAGCAGTTGGTAGCTCGTCGGGCTCATAACCCGGAGGTCGTTGGTTCAAGTCCTTCCCCCGCAACCATGGTTGGCTACCAAAATA
>SVTQ01000040.1 GCA_015063695.1 Oscillospiraceae bacterium | reverse complement strand
CTTTGAGCTAAAAAACACAGGGGACGGTTCTATGTGTTCTCGCTAAAACTCTAATTTAAAAGCACTCGGGGGTGCTGAAAAGTGCCCTCGGGTAAACCTTGTGTCCTCTCAGTAGAAGGCGGAATGAAGAGCGTTACTCTCGGTTCAAGAATTCTCAGAACCGAAACGGCATCATCTTTCCGGCATGTCTTTCCTACGAATTTGAAATGGAAAAGTAATATATTTTGGCAGGGCGGAGCAATTCGCCCTGCATTTTTACTCCTTTCGGTGCCGCTATCTATGCTTTGAACCTTTGATTTTTTATGCTTTTGGTTAAGAATAATGATATTGACTAAAAAAATATGAATTTTTTAGAAAAAATACCGAAAAGCTATTGAAAAAGTAGAAAAAAAGGTGTAAAATATGGTCAGTATATACAATAGCATACTATTTTTCAATTATAGAGTAATCAATAAGGAGAGAAAAAATGTCAAATCGTCTGTTTCAGGGAATAGTTTACCAGATGCGTGATGCCGTAGATCGCATTATCGGTGTTGTGGATGACGGCGGAGTTGTGATTGCGTGCAGCGATCTCTCAAAGATCGGCGAGACAAGACAGGGCGCGAGAGACGAACTTACCTATACTGCTGAATCTGTTGTAACAGGCGGCTATACATACCGTCCCGTGGGTAGCTCTTCAAAGATTGAATATTCTGTATTTGTTGAAGGCGAAGATGCCGTAGCAAGCAAGTTTGCGGCTATTCTTTCCATCTCTCTTTCCAATATCAAGAATCTTTATGACGAGAAGTATGATAAGAACTCCTTTATCAGAAATATCATTCTCGACAATATCCTTCCCAGCGACATCTACGTAAAGAGCAAGGAACTCCGTTTCAACACGGAAGAGATCCGCGTTGTTTTCCTCATCAGATTTGCTGAGAAGACAGAGGTTCTTCCTTACGACGTTGTTCAGAACATCTTCCCCGACAAGAACAAGGACTACGTTATCAGCGTAGGCGAAAAGGATATCGTTCTCGTAAAAGAACTGAAGAACGCTTCCGATATCAAGAAGATAGAAAAGCTGGCTAAGTCCATAGCTGATACTATCAACTCCGAATTCTATACCAAGGTATCCATCGGTATCGGTACCGCTGTTGATAACATCAAGGACCTTGCCCGTTCCTATAAGGAAGCTCAGGTTGCCCTTGAAGTAGGCAAAGTATTTGACACCGAAAAGAATATAGTAAGCTACGAAAACCTCGGCATCGGCAGACTTATCTATCAGCTCCCTACAACACTTTGCGAAATGTTCCTTCAGGAAGTATTCAAGAACGGATCTCTTGACAGCCTTGACCGCGAAACTCTTATGACTATTCAGTGCTTCTTTGAAAACAACCTTAACGTTTCCGAAACATCAAGAAAGCTCTTCGTACACCGTAACACCCTCGTATACAGACTTGAAAAGATCCGTAAGCTCACAGGTCTTGACCTCCGTGAATTTGACCACGCAATAACCTTCAAGTTTGCCCTCATGGTTAAAAAGTATCTCACCACAAAGCCCATCAAATTCTAAGACGGGAAGTGGTTTTCACCACATATTGAAAGCACAAAGGCGCGATGTAAGATCCTGCCTTTTGCTTTGTTTACGGCAGGTTGTCGGGTACGGAAAATCGTGCGCGCCGCTTGTGTAAAAATGCAGATTATGGGAGAAACATAAAATATTATGATAGAACTCAGAAACGTAAAAAAGCATTATCCTAACGGGACTATTGCTCTTGACGGAGTTGATCTCAAGGTTGAGGACGGTGAATTCGTATTTATCGTCGGTCGTTCGGGTGCAGGTAAAACAACAATGATGAAGCTTCTTCTGCGCGAAGAGGTTGCAAGCTCGGGAGATATTATCGTAGGTGACTATAACCTTTCGAAGCTCCCCAATTATAAGGTTCCTCATTACAGACGCGAGCTTGGTGTTGTGTTCCAGGATTTCCGTCTGTTCAAGGATAAAACCGTTTATGAAAACGTGGCGTTTGCCATGCAGGTGGTAGGAACTCCGAGTAAGGTTATAAAGAGAAGAGTTCCCGCTATTCTCAATACGGTAAACCTCTATGAAAAGAGCAGTGCTTTCCCCAGCGAGCTCTCCGGCGGTGAACAGCAGAGAGTTGCCCTTGCGAGAGCCCTTGCAAATAACCCCAAGATAATCATTGCCGACGAGCCTACAGGTAATATCGACCCCAAAATGAGTATCGAGATCATGAACCTGCTTATGAAGATCAATAAGCTGGGTAAGACCGTTATCGTAGTAACCCACGAGAAAAATCTCGTTGACTATTACAAGCAGAGAGTTGTAATGCTCCGTGACGGTAAAATAATTGAAGACCGTGTGGGAGGTATGTTCGAATGAGAAGAAGATACAGACTTACATATTTCATCGGTCAGGCTTTCAAAAGCCTTTGGAGAAACGGCGTAATGTCTTTTGCTTCCGTGGCGGTTCTAATGAGCTGTCTTGTGGTAATGGGCGGATTTGCTCTCCTTGTTCTTAACATTGATACAAATCTTGAAGAAATTAATCTGATGAATCAGATAGTAGTCTTCTGTGAGCCCGATGCAACAGAGGACGAGATCGTTGCCATAGAGGAAAAGATAAAAGCTCTCCCCAATGTCGAAGCCGTTGAGAGAGTAACGAAAGCCGAGGCTCTTCAGATAATGAAGGACCGCTCCGACGAGTACGAAAATCTCTACGACGACATAACAGAGGAAAATAATCCCCTTTCCGATTCCTTCAACATAACCTACGTTTCGGAAAAGGAGGTTGCAACCCTTCACTATCAGCTTTCAAACGAAATTGAAGGAGTAAGAAAGGTCAACGCGAGAACGGACCTTGCAAACTCAATTGCAGACCTTAAGAGCGGCATCCAGCTTATCTTTATTTGGTTCCTTGCAATTCTGTTTGTGGTTACCATATTTATCATCATCAACACCATCAAGCTTGCGGTGCATTCCCGCCGCCACGAGATCAGCGTAATGAGATACGTTGGTGCAACAGGTTGGTTTATCATCCTGCCCTTTATCTTCGAGGGTATCATAATCGGTCTTTTTGCCAGCGGTATCGCATATTTTGTTGAAATGTATGTATATAAGTACATTGAAGCTTCGGTACTGAACGGACTTGAAATGCTGACACTCGTGCCCTTCTCCTCCATCGACCTCGAGGTTCTTATCGGCTTTGTGGCAGTGGGCGTAATAACGGGCGTTGTGGGAAGCTGTATTTCCCTCGGTAAATACCTCAAGTCCTGATTCATCCTGTTCTCCGTAACAGTCAAGAAAGGAGATTATAATGGAAAAAAACAGAATAACCAAATTTCTGAGAACTGTTTCTGCGGTTATGGCACTTTCCCTTGTGATCGTGGCATTTGCCTATTCCGCCCCCCGCACTGCAAAGGCCGCAACGGATGCTACAACTAAGTCCTACCAGGAGCAGATTGCGGAAGCAACGCAGAAACAGAAAGAGCTGAAAGCGAAGCTCAATTCTCTTAAATCGGAAATGTCCGATGCGGTTTCTTATAAGAGCAGTCTCGATGAGCTTGCAAACGTAACATATAACAAAATTGCCGCGGCAGAAGCCCTCACTGCAGAGCTTGAAATCAAGATCTCCGATGCCGAAAAGGGAATTGCCGAAAAGGAAGAGGCAATAGAAACAACTTTCAACAATTTTCTCGAAAGAATGAGAGTATCATACGAGGAGGGCGAAGCAAGCTACCTCAGTATAATCCTCGGCTCCGAGAATATGAGCGACCTTCTCGCTAAAATGGATATGGTCAGCAGTATGCTGGAATATGACAGAAATCTGAAAAATCAGTATCAGAGCGAAAAGGAAGAGCTTGAAGCAACAAAGAAGACTCTTGAGGAGGACAAGGCACTTCAGACTGAGCTCCTTGAAACTCTCAAAGAGGATAAGGCGCATTACGACAGCCTTGCAAAACAGCAGGCAACCTATATCAGCTCCCTTCAGGCTGACGTAAACGCTACGAACTCCGCTTATGAAAAAGCAAAAGCGGAAGAAAACAGACTTGACAAACAGCTTCAGGCATACCTTAAGAGCCTTCAGGAAAAGGAACAGACTGTATACGTAGGCGGCGAATTCATCTGGCCCCTTCCCGGTCATACGTACATTTCCTCGGGCTTCGGTTGGAGAACGCTCGGAGGAGTACGTGACAACCACAGAGGTATAGATATTCCCGCTCCTTACGCAACTCCCATCAGAGCCTCCAACGGCGGTACAATAGTAACCGCAACGGGCTCGGGTAGCTACGGTAACTACGTCGTTATCAACCACGGCGGCGGTAAATCCACCCTCTATGCTCACATGAGCTCCATTGCAGTAGGAGTTAACCAAAAGGTTACTCAGGGTCAGATCATCGGATACGTAGGTTCAACCGGCTATTCCACAGGTAACCACCTTCATATCGAAGTGCGTATTGACGGTGTCTGTCAGAACCCCCTTAACTATCTGTCAAGATAATTTATTATTGAAATACCATGACTGCGGACGGTGCTATGCCGTCCCGTAGCCATTTTGTAAGGTTTTTAAGCCGTGCATTTTTCGGCTTGGAAAGGACAAACACAGAATCATGGATAACATGGAAAATACAGGAAACACGGAAGTGCAGGCGGTCCCCGCAAAGCCTGAAAAGAAGGAGAGAAGCGTCCCCCTCAGTATTACGATCCTTGTAGTACTCATGGCGATGATAATCACCTTCATGGCAACCTTCGTGGCTGTTTACTCGGTGAAGACTGAAGGAGGTTCCCTCGGAACAAATGGGGCGCTTCCCGAATTTTACGATGAGCTCAGCGAAATAAAAGCTTATTTCGACAATATATATATCGGCGAGATAGACGATGAGACGCTCACCGATGCCGTAATTTCCGGATACGTGGTAGGATCGGGCGACAAATACGCCTACTACTACAACGAAGAAGCATATAAAGAACTGAGACAGGAGCTTCAGGGCGACATGCAGGGTATCGGCGTTATGGTAATATATAACGCAGATTACAAAGGCATTGAAATAATCAACGTATTCCCCGATTCTCCCGCCATGGATGCAGGCGTTGAGCCCGGCGACCTTATCGTTTACGTAGGCGATGAGCTTGAAAGCGTTGCTTACCTCGGTTATGAGGGCGCACTCAAAAAGCTTCAGGGCGAAGCGGGGACAGTGGCAAAATTCGTTGCGTACCGCGGTGATAACTACACCGAAGAACATAAATTTGAAATCGAAAGAAGCTTTGTAACGGAGCAGACGGTTGACTACAGAGTTTACAGTCTCGACAGCTCCGTCGGTATTATCAAAATTACAAGCTTCGATACAAAAACAGTTGAGCAGTTCAAAAACGCGGTGAGTGCACTTCAGGCAGAAGGCGTAACAAAATTGGTCTTTGACGTAAGAAACAACCCCGGCGGTGAGCTCGTTTCCATCTGCACCATTCTCGACAGCCTTCTTCCCGAAGGTCCCATCATAAGAACGGTGGACAAATCGGGAACGGAAACCACCCCTTATAAGTCCGACGAGGCAGAGCTCGATATGCCCATGGCAGTTATCGTAAACGGCTCAACGGCAAGCGCGGCAGAGCTTTTCACAAGCGCACTTATGGACTATGAAAAGGCAACGGTCGTTGGAACACTGACATACGGCAAGGGATGTATGCAGAGCATCTTCCCCCTTCAGAGCGGCGGCGCTCTCAGCCTTACAACCGCTCTCTACTATCCTCCCTTCTCCGAAAACTATAACGAGATCGGTATAACTCCCGACGTAGTTGTTGAGCTTGAAGGTGAAGCGGCGGAAAAGAACATCTACAAGCTGACTGATGAAGAAGATACTCAGCTTAAAGCCGCAGTTGCATCCTTTGCAGACTGAGGATAATTAATACGTATAAAATTTCACATTTATATACCCGAAAGGAAAAAAATCATGGAAGAAAAGAAGACCTATTATACCGAAGAAGGTTATAAACAGTTAGTTGACGAGCTTGAGTATCTGAAGGGTCCCAAGATGAAGGAAGTCAAGGAAAGCATCGCAGCTGCCCGTGACCTCGGAGACCTTTCCGAAAACAGTGAATACGATGAAGCAAAGAACGAGCAGTCTAAAGTCGTAACAAGAATTCAGGAGATCGAAGAGCTCCTTCTCCACGCAGTCGTTATCAGCGAGACTGAGATCGATACAGACGTTGTTCATCTCGGCTCCAGCGTAAAGCTTTTCCACTGCACACTTGAAAAAGAAGTTGAATATAAGATAGTCGGTACAAACGAAGTTGATGCCATGAACGGCAAGATCTCCGACCAGAGCCCCATCGGCGCGGCACTTATCGGCGCTCGTAAGGGTGAGGACGTAATGATAAGCACTCCCGTCGGAGAAGTTAAGTTCAAGGTTCTCGACGTATGGCGCACAAAGAATAACTGAGAGGTATAATAGAATGGCAGAAAACAATAACACCTCCGTTCAGCAGGACCTTGGCGAACAGGTCCGTATAAGAAGAGAAAAGCTGGCGGCTCTCCAGGCTGAGGGAAATGACCCCTTTGTAATAACAAAGTACGACGTAACTCACCACAGCACAGATATAAAGGGAAATTTTGAAGAGCTGGAAGGTAAGACAGTTACCGTTGCGGGCAGAATTATGTCCAAGAGAATTATGGGTAAGGCATCCTTCTGTAACATTCAGGACCTTCCCGGAAGAATTCAGTCCTACGTTGCTCGTGACAGCATCGGTGAAGAAGAATACAAGGGCTTCAAGAAGATGGATATCGGTGACCTTATCGGTATCAAGGGCTTTGTTTTCAAGACAAAGACAGGCGAAATTTCTATCCATGCAGAAGAGATTACTCTCCTCTCCAAGAGCCTTCAGGTTCTTCCCGAAAAGTTCCACGGTATCACAAATACAGACCTTCGTTACCGTCAGAGATACGTTGACCTTATTATGAACGAGGACGTAAAGGATACCTTTGTAAAGCGCTCCAAAATCATCACTTCCATTCGCCGTTACCTTGACGGGCAGGGCTTTATGGAGGTTGAAACCCCCATGCTCGTTGCAAACGCAGGCGGTGCTGCTGCAAGACCCTTTGAAACTCACTTCAATGCTCTTGATGAAGATGTTAAGCTCCGTATCTCCCTTGAACTCTACCTTAAGAGACTTATCGTAGGCGGTATGGAAAAGGTATACGAGATCGGCAGAGTATTCCGTAACGAAGGCGTTGACACAAGACACAACCCCGAGTTCACACTTATGGAGCTCTATCAGGCATACACCGATTACCACGGTATGATGGACCTTACGGAAAATCTCTTCCGCCACGTAGCAGAAGAAGTTCTCGGCAAAACAACTATCGTGTATAACGGTATCGAAATGGACCTCGGCAAGCCCTTTGAACGCATCACCATGGTAGATGCAGTCAAGAAGTATTCCGGTGTTGACTTCAATGAAATTTCCACTCTTGAAGAAGCGCAGGCGGCTGCAAAGGCTCACGGTATCGAATATGAAAAGCGCCATAAGAAGGGCGATATCCTCAATCTCTTCTTCGAAGAATTCGTTGAGCATAACCTTATCCAGCCCACTTTCGTTATGGATCATCCCATTGAAATTTCTCCCCTCACAAAGAAGAAGCCCGAAAATCCCGAATACGTTGAACGCTTCGAGTTCTTCATGAATGGTTGGGAAATGGCAAACGCATATTCCGAGCTTAACGACCCCATCGACCAGCGCGAACGTTTCAAGGCTCAGGAAGAACTCCTTGCCCAGGGCGACGACGAGGCTAACACAACCGACGAGGACTTCCTTTATGCCCTCGAGCTCGGTATGCCCCCCACAGGCGGCATCGGCTACGGCATCGACAGAATGACAATGCTCTTCACAGACAGCTCCTCTATCCGTGACGTTCTCCTCTTCCCCACGATGAAGCCTCTCGACTAAAAAACCCAGTAAAATCAAGGGTTTTCGGCATCTCAAATCCGAGTTGACAACAAATTGACAACAATCTTTCATATTATTTTGAAGGATTGTAACG
>SVTQ01000039.1 GCA_015063695.1 Oscillospiraceae bacterium | reverse complement strand
GTCGCATAGTAGTTGAGAGTACAGTAGAAGAAATACAATTAAAACTCTTTATATAAACTTCATCCAAATAGTAAAATCAACGGCTTGCCGTTGTATATCATCAATTCCGTAAGGAATTGCATATCATCAAAACGAAGTTTTGTATATCATCAAGCCGATAAAAATACACGCTAATGCGTGATGAGATACAACAAAGGTAAACGAATGTCTGCCTTTGTTGATGATATACACCGCACTTGGCGCGGTGATGATATACCAAGCCTGTCGGCTTGGATAAAAAAATCCAAGCCCTTAGGACTTGGATTTTTTGGAGGCGTCACCCGGATTTGAACCGGGGAATAACGGTTTTGCAGACCGTGGCCTTACCACTTGGCTATAACGCCTTATTAAATATTCTCTCACTTGGCTATAACGCCTTAGTTAGAGTATATTCAAAATAACGAACTTCGTTACTTGAATATTAGTTGAGCCGCATAAGTGTTTATGCGGCTCATTTGTTTGGAGCGGATTACGGGGCTCGAACCCGCCACCTCGACCTTGGCAAGGTCGCGCTCTACCAAATGAGCTAAATCCGCAAATATGGTGCCTCCGGTCGGAATCGAACCAACGACACGAGGATTTTCAATCCTCTGCTCTACCAACTGAGCTACAGAGGCTTGGCCTTTCGGCTGGCGACCCGGATGGGACTCGAACCCACGACCTCTAGCGTGACAGGCTAGCGTTCTAACCAACTGAACTACCGGGCCAATTTTGGTGGAAACAATAGGGCTCGAACCTATGACCCCCTGCTTGTAAGGCAGGTGCTCTCCCAACTGAGCTATGCTTCCGTCAAAGCTTAATTATTATATCATGACTTTTATCGTTTGTCAAGTGTTTTTCCCACTTTTTTAAAAAAATCTCATTTTTTATTTTTTTGTCCTGAAATACTCATTAAGCCCTTAATCTATACCGCCTTTTTCCGTCTTCCCGCTCCTCACTGACAACACCTTCACTCAAAAGCTCCAAAAGTATTTCGTATATCTCCGCCTCGTCTGCATCCGCATAAAGGGCAATTTCGGAAAGTGTACCCGAAATATTCCTTGTAAGATAATAGATTATTTCCTCTTTATAAACGGAATATCTGAATATGCTATTTTCATGGAATACAGCATCCTTATCTTCAAACTTTCCGAGGGGCAGCTCAAAGGTCGTCTTTTCGGGCTCAAAGGTCTCTCTTATTCGGGGAAGGCTCCAACCCATTCCGTGCCACGCGCTGTATATACGCGCAATACCGCCTCCCGTACCTCTTGCGAGGTTTATAACGTTCAGCATTGAAGCAAGACCCGCATTTCTCGGGTCTGATATCTCTCCTCTTTCTGCCTTCTCCATCTTAACTCTGAAGCCGCCTGCGTTTGTTATCTTAACGCCTTCACGGCATACCGAGACCGTCACTCCGCCAAGGCGATAATCTGCGTTTGCAAGACCGTTTACAAGCGCCTCCTTCAGCGCCCATGCTACCTGCTCTCTGCCACAACCTATATTCTCAACAAGCGTTTCAAACTCATTTATAACTTCCATACAGAAGTCAAACATATTTCCGCCGCGTCCTTTGGAAAAAACGACCTCGCCGTTTGCCTTTTCCGCCCTGTATGACAAATAAAACTCCGGAAAAGCTTTCGTTATGCTTTTCTCCTCACCAAACATAAGAATTCCTGCGGCAGTTGGAAAAACTTCGCCGTTTGCCCCTTTGGCAAGGGCTCCGATGCTCTCAAGAAGCTCCTTTTCTCCCATGCTGCCGAAGCTTTGATGCTTATCTTTCAAAATATTTATAAAACGTGAAACGCTTTCATTGTTAAAGCTGAGGTTCTTGTCTTCAAGAGGCTGTGCATCACCCGTTACTACCGCGGAATCGCGCACCATGGCGGAGATCTCCTCGGCAGTACATCTGTAATCCCCTTCCCCGTTTCTTCTGTAGGTTCCGCCTGCCATGTCACCGTTTATATATACGGGCTTTTCGAAGCGGCTTGCCCTTGGTACTTCGATAACGATTATTCTGTTTTCGCCTACCTTCACAACGGAAATATCACTACACGACAGAATATTAACGTTTACCTTTTTCGGGTCACTCAGACCTTCAAGAAATTCCTTTGCCATTCCGTAAGGGTCGGGAAGGTCTACCGTATGGAAGCTTTTATCCTTATATTCCTCAACACCGAGAAGAATTACGCCTCCGAGGGTGTTGGCAAAAGCAGAATAAGTTTCCCAGATGCTCTTAGGAAGACCGCCCAGTGCCTTCTTGGCTTCTATTCTGTTGTTCTCTTTATATTTTTCAACACTTGCAAAATCGAGCACAAAAGCCACCCCCTCTGTTCAGCACTTAACTTCTTCCATTTATATTCTATCACATTTTTCCGAAAAAGGAAATACCGTTTCAACAATCCGTATCCTTTGAAATTACACAAACAAAAAACCTATTCCTTAACTTCTGTAAAGAATAGGTCAGAGTGTAGACAAAGTCTACACTCTGAGGCAGACTGAGAGAAACGTAGGTAGATTTGGCGATTTTTTCCTCGTCGACGTAGTAATCTACGGTAGAGGGAAAAACTCGCCTAAAGAGAACCCCAAGTCAGCAAAGCTAACTTGAGGACCCCTTAAACAGATGTGGCGGGCATTTTGCCCGCCTTGTTTTGTATTATATAAACTTCACCAAGAAATGTGTGTATATCTTGTTTTACTGCACACATCTGCGTTATACCAAGTTTGTCTTCGGTCTGACCTATTCCTTAACTTCTGTAAAGAATAGGTTTCTACGTTCTTACTTTACTGCCTTTACGGTGTTAATACCGTAATAGAGAAAGGCTTCAACATCGGCCTTTTCAATTATCTCTCCGCAAACAAGAAGGGGCACCGCAGGGGGACAGCCGACACACATGTCCGCAAGGATACGTCCCTCCGCCTTTTCCACCTCCACTGTTTCATAAGGGCTCATAATAGCCTCTCGCGGAGTTATGGCAGAAACGTGGGTATGCATTTTCGGAGCACACTCCGTCAAAGCCGCCCGTCTTTCGATGCTTAAAAGCGCATCTTCAAGCTCGGCAATTCCTTTTTTACCCGTATCGGGAGTAAGCATCATAACGGTAAAATCGGGGTCGCTGAATTCAACCTCAATATTCATATTTCTGAGAAGCTCTGCAAGCTCATCTCCCCTGTATCCGTAACTTTTCGGACAAAGGGTCAGCTTAAGCTCCTCGTCCCCGTAAAGGGTATAGCCGACGTCCGAAAGAACTTTTTTAAGGCGAGCCACTTCCGGACAGAACTCCGAAAGCTCCGTCTTAAAGCTCTCCCCAAGGCGGACGTTTACGCGGTCGAGAGACCTGAGTATAAGATAGGAAGGGCTTGTTGAAGCAAAGAGTGAAAGAGCTCTTTTGGCATTATCGGCAAGAATACCCGGAGCCTCTTTTTCAATATGAAGATAAGCTCCGCCTGTAAGCACGCTGAGTGTCTTATGGGCGGAATCACAGCACATATGGGCTCCGCAGTCTATCGGGTGACGGGAGTTTTCCAAAAATCTCAGATATGCACCGTGGGCATTATCCACAAGGAGAAGAACTCCGAAGCGGTCGCAAACCTTTCTTAATGCGCTGATATCGGCACACGCACCAAGATAGTCGGGCGACGTGACGTAAAGCGCAGTATATTCTCCCTTTGACAAGTACCTTTCCGCAGACTCTGCGGATACCTCACAGGAGAGATAGCTTTCCGAAAAAATATAATCAACTTTAACGTCAAGCAGTGCAGCAGCAGTAAGAAAAGTTTTATGAACGTTTCTTCCCGCAAGAATTCTCGGTGTCTTTCCGCATTCCGCTGCATGTAAGCAGGACAGATACAGCATCGCTCTGATGGCAAGAGAAGAGCCCTCGGTGCTGTAAAAGGTGTGTGCTCCGAATATATCGGATGCGATCCTTTCGCTTTCACGGATGATCCCTTCCGCCTCAAACAGCGAATCCGCGCCGAAAACCTCCGTTATATCTGCAGAAGTTTCCGCTGTTGTTCCTTTATGCCCCGGCATATGCAATCTGAGAGGAGCTTTCTTTACGTAGCTGTCAATAAAATCGCTTACAGGGGTCAAGACCTTCTTATTCATCATCGCATTCTTTTGCCACGGCTAACATGATGGCACATTCCATTCTCTTTTTAAACAGCTCACAGCCGTATTTATATATGCCTGTTACCTTTCCCGTAGCATGGTACGCATTTGCGGCACAACCGCCCGAGCAATAAAATCTTGCCCAACAGTCACGGCATTCTTCGTGAGCATAAACGTTACAGGATGCAAATTCCTTTTGAATTTCCGTATTAGTAACGCCGTCCCAAATGTTTCCGAGCTTGAACTTTTCTTCGCCGACAAACTGATGGCAGGGATAAAGGTCACCCCACGGGGTTACAGCCATATATTCCGTTCCGCTTCCGCAACCCGAAATTCTCTTGTAAATGCAGGGACCGCCCTTAATATCAACCATGTAATGATAGAAAGCGAAGGGTCTTCCCTCTTTTTCTCTTTCAAGCATAAGCTCTGCAAGCTTTTCATACTGATCGAGAACTATCGCCATATCCTCTTCGGTAAGCTCCGAAGGGTCACCTGCGGCACATACCACAGGCTCCATGCTGAGCTTATCAAAGCCAAGCTCAAGCATCGTTTTTATATCTTCAAGGAAGTCGGGATTACGGTGAGTGAAGGTTCCCCTCATGTAATACTCCCCGTCACCTCTCTCCTTAACGAATTTTTGGAACTTGGGAACTATTCTGTCCCAGCTACCGTTGCCTGCATAATCGACTCTGTAGCAGTCGTGGATCTCTTTTCTGCCGTCCAGACTGAGAACTACGTTGCTCATTTCACGGTTGGAAAACTCAATAACGTCGTCGTCGATAAGCAGACCGTTGGTAGTCAGAGTAAATCTGAAATTCTTACCCTTTTCCTTTTCAATACTGCGGGCATAGGCCACCAGCTCTTTTACCACGTCGAAATTCATAAGGGGCTCGCCGCCGAAGAAATCCACTTCGAGGTTATGACGGCTGCCTGAATTTTCAACAAGGAAATCAAGGGCTCTCTTGCCTGTTTCAAAGTCCATTACCGCGCGCTCCCCGTGATACTTGCCCTGACTTGCAAAGCAGTATTCACAGTTGAGATTGCAGGTGTGAGCCACGTGAAGACAAAGAGCTTTAATTTCACCCGAGGTCTTTTCCTTAAGATGACCTGCCATGGGTCTGAAGGGGTCCTCGCTGAAAAGAACTCCCTCTTCCTTAAGCTGTTCTATCTGACTGTAGCATTCTTCTATTTCTTCGAGAGTTACGCCTTCCGCATCCTTGAACTTATCCCAAACGGAAGAAATGCACTCCTCTTTTGTACAGCTTTCAAATTTTTCTATTATATCGTATGCCGCGTCGTCAACCACGTGAATTCCGCCCGAACACACGTCAAGAACAATATTGAAGCCGCCTAATTTATATGTATGTACCATAAACTCACCACACCTTATGTTAGCCTTTATCAAAAAAGTTGCCGCCAATTCAGGCGGCATCTTTTAATTGCTTATTTGCTTTCTTTCTTTTCGCACTTCTGATTTGCGATACCGCAGCTTGTTTTGCATGCGCTCTGACAAGATGTCTGGCATTCGCCGCAGCCACCGTTCTTAGCACTTTCGCAAAGGTTACGAGTTTTGATAGTCTTGATATGCTTCATAAGTATGAGCCTCCGTTAATTGATGTTATAAATCATTATATATTATATCACGCTGAGAGAAAAAATCAACACATTTGCTACAATTTTATATATTTTTTCAAATTTTTATTTTTTCTGCCGTGCTTGACGATTGTCCAACGTGTTTTTGGTTCATATAAGTATACCGCTGCAGTGGTCTATCTCATGCTGAATGATCTGCGCAGTCCATCCCGTAAAAGTTTTGATACGGGTCTGCATTTCCGTATTTTGATACTTTACTTTTATGCTTTTATATCTTTTGCAGGGACGGGGGCCGCCGAGAAGAGACACGCAACCTTCTTTTGCATCATAGAGTCCCTCTTTTTTTATTATTTCGGGGTTAAGCATAACGGTATATACGGGAGCCTTTCCGCTCTCGTCAAGAAACGCAATGATACGTTTTCTCACTCCTATCATATTTGCCGCCATGCCGACACAGCCTTCTTTATGAAAAACGAGAGTATCAAGAAGATCCCT
This sequence comes from Oscillospiraceae bacterium, assembly GCA_015063695.1. Classification (GTDB taxonomy): domain Bacteria; phylum Bacillota; class Clostridia; order Oscillospirales; family CAG-272; genus RUG14199. The sequence continues at coordinate 2,199 of SVTQ01000039.1, read as the reverse complement.
CGCTGTCTGAAGATCATGGCTCGTTGCCTCCTCAGACTTTCCGCCAAGAAAAACGGGATCGTGTACAAGCTCTTTTACCATGTTTTCGTCTTCTCCGCTTCAGTATCAAGACTCCAGCCGAAGTCTCCGTGATAAATCATTTGCTTTGTCATACCGCCGTCAATGCAGACGTTCTCGCCCGTTATAAATCCTGCCATATCCGAGCAAAGATACAGCACCATGTTTGCAATATCGCAAGGATCGCCCACTCTGCCCGAGGGCTGCTGAACTGCATCGGGACCCTCATAAACGGTATATGCAGTATCTATCCAACCGGGGGACACGGAATTTACTCTTACTTTGCCTGCGAAGCTCACTGCCATAGCGTGTGTGAGCGCCGAGATGCCGCCTTTTGCCGCCGTGTAGCTTTCGGTCTGAGGCTGACTCATTCTATCACGGGACGAGGAAATATTGACTATTGCCGCACCTTCTGCAAAGCACTTTGAAAAAAGCTTTGAAAGATAGAAGGGGGCTGTCACACCAACCCTCATGGCATACTCAAAATCCTCATAGCTGCCCTCATCAATTCCACACATCCGAGGAGGGGCATTATTGATAAGAAAGTCTACTTTCCCGTATTTGCAAATAACCTTTTCGGCAAAGTGCTCAAGGGTCTCTTTATCTCCGATATCGCCAACGAAGAAATCATTGTCGACAACGTCTATAACGCAGACAGAAGCCCCCGCTTCTCTGAATTTTTCAGAAATGCACTTTCCTATTCCGTTTGCGCCGCCCGTTACAACGGCAACCTTGCCTTTAAAATCAAACATACTGTACCTCGCACTCTGTCGCACTGAGTCTTACGGTTCGCGGGGGATAACAAGCGCCGCAACTATATAAGCAAGAAGACCTGTTCCTGCAAAAATCACAGCAACCGCCCATATAAGACGGATAAGCGTAGGGTCGATATCAAAATACTCGCCTATACCCGCGCATACTCCGTCGATCTTCTTATCACTCTTTGATTTGTAAAGCTTTTTCTGCATATTCTTCTCCTATGTATTATAAAGAACTATTATGTAAAAACGTATTCTGTCACTTATATTGTAGCATGTCACGGGCAGAATGTCAAACCACGGTTGCACCAAAGGGCATAAGGGCAAGCTTTGCAAACTTAAAAGCCTGAATACCGAAGGGTATTCCCACAATGGTGATACACCATGCAAGCCCGAGAACGAAGGAAAACGCCGCAAGCTCCCATCCGAAGAGGAGTATCCAGAGTATATTCCATATAACGTCCACAGTCCTCTCGGAATAGCGAACCTCTCTGCCAAAAGGCCAAAGCGTAAAGCCTGCAAATTTGAAACATTGAACACCAAGAGGAATTCCAACAATCGTCAGACAGCAAATAACGCCCACTACGAACCACAAAAGGGCAATAAGGCCTCCGCCGAGAAAACACCATAAAATATTACCTATAAATCTCAATTCCATCACCTTCCTATATATACTCTGCCTTTTTACTTACAACCCAAGCTTTTTAATAAAAAAATATATGAAAATCTTTAGCAGACAAAAAATATATAAATTTAGTTTGCCACGAGCGACAACATGATTTATAAACGCCGTCATCTAATCCATACACCATATTCGGAACACCTTTGTAAACTACAAAATTCAAGTGTTGATTATCGATTATTGGTTTGCACAGCACCTTCTTAACTTTATAGGGCCTGTTTTTGCCGCCGAATAAATACATATATTCAATTACAATAGTGCCATCTTCCTTCAAGATAACATTTTGGTATTTTGAAAGATGTTTGGACAAAACGTATATGTAACATTCACGGTCATTTCTGCTCATTCTATACAGACTGTAATCATTCTCATACTTTATTAATTGAGTGTTTCTTTTAAGAAACCGTATCACTTTAACCTCCCAGACAATATACAGTATATGCCTTTAACTTTTCAGTTGTCTTATTAACGTATGAAGCTATTGATTTTCGCGGTATTTTAATCATTTTTTAGCTTGACGTTAAAAAGCCCAAGATGCTAAAACATCTTGGGCTTTAAAGCTATTTAGTCAAGGCTCTTCATTGTTGGGAAAAGTTTCTCCAACAATTCACACATCTTCATATTTCATCAAATCCTTTATTTTACTTGTTTTCCCGAACTTCATATCCATTCATATTACATCAGGGAAAAAATAAAATTGTT
>SVTQ01000038.1 GCA_015063695.1 Oscillospiraceae bacterium | reverse complement strand
CCATCTTTTCGATGATCGGATTTTCTCTTGTCCCGTACCGGCTTTCACCCATTGGTCAATTTTTGTCCCTTTGAGCGAAAACCCTTCTGTTTTAAGGCGTAAACTGTGATTTTTACTAAAACAGAAAAAAATGTGTATTTTTTCAAAAAAAGTGTGTTTTTTCACTTGACAAACGGTTTTAAATGTTGTATACTCTTATGCGTGGTCAGGAACCACACAATAAAAGCGAGAGTGGCGGAACTGGCAGACGCGCACGTTTGAGGGGCGTGTAGTTCACACTGTACGGGTTCAAGTCCCGTCTCTCGCACCAACAAAGAAGGAACTTTTGGTAGACAAAAGTTCCTTCTTTGTTTATCCAAGCCGCAGGTTTGGCATATCATCACCGCTCGAAGTGCGGTGCATATCATCCAAGGCGGCACGCCGCCTTGGTATCTCATCACGCGTTAGCGTGTATCTTGACTGCGGCTTTATGATATACATTGCTTCGCAATGATGATATACAAGGCGTTGCCTTGATTATATACAACGGCATCGCCGTTGATTAACCTCGTCTCTCGCACTATGGTAAATCCCCCTTGACTAATTCTCTGATTTGTATTAAACTTATTACGAATTATACTTCGAAAGAGGTTCAGATGTCATCAATCAGAAAACGATATTTTTTAAGACTTTACTTCAGAATAGCAGTACTTATATTCTGCCTTGTCATGTGCTTTGTGAGACCTCAGATGTTCGGTATTCTTGAAGGCTTTGCCTTTTTTGAAAAGCCCTCAATTCTTCATCTGCTCTGGCTTATATGGATAGTTGACATGGTTCAGCAGATAATTCCCGTAAAGAATAAGATCGCACTCGGCTCTCAGAAGCTTTTTGCAAATCGCTTCAAGCCCATAAGAGAGAAGATAAACAGAAAAGCACTTAAAGACTACATCATCTCCACAACCAATTCTGCATACATGGTCATGATACTGTGGGTGCTTCTTACGGCGGCGATCGGAGCTGTTTATTACCTCGGATTTATAGGTAAAACAGGTCTCTTTATGTTCTCCGTAGTCTTCTACGTGTGCGACCTTATCTGCGTTCTTATATGGTGCCCCTTCAGGCTACTGATGAAGGCCAAATGCTGCACCACTTGCAGGATCTTCAACTGGGACCACTTTATGATGTTCTCGCCCCTTGTGTTCATGGGCGGCTTCTTCGGTCTCTCCCTCTTCATAATGTCCCTCATAGCTCTTTTCGTATGGGAGCTTGCCGTAATGCTCTATCCCGAGCGCTTCTGGGAAATGACAAATGCTTCTCTTAAATGCTCAGAGTGCACCGATAAGCTCTGCACTCAATATTGTCAGAGACTCAGAAAATAAAAATCAAAAAACATATTAAAAACAGAAAGAGAGAACGGATCGGTTTATAACCGAAAAGTCCTCTCTTTTTTCTGTTTGTTAAATGAGATCGTGGTGAACCGCGATGAAGATCAGTGTTCAACGTTTGGCTTTTTGAACTCGGAGAGCGCAACCTTATGGTGTTTGTTGAACTGACTTGAGTAAAGTCCGGTGTGACCCGACAGAACAAAGCATATCATGCAGAGAAGGGCAAAGATATGAAGATTTGCTCCTCCGAACATTTCTATGCTGAGAACGATGGACGCGATGGGGGAGTTTGTAACACAGCAGAAGAGACCTACAAGACCGAGAGCGGCACATATACCCGGGTCAAGTCCGAGAAGGGCACCTGCAGTACATCCGAAGGTCGCTCCGATACAGAAGACGGGAACTATCTCACCGCCCTTGAAGCCTGCCGCAAGAGTTACCGCCGTGAAGAGCATTTTCAGGGCAAAATCGAAGGGCTCGCTGTTTCCCGCAACGGCATTCAGTGCCATATCCATACCTGCTCCGCTGTACCTCTGATCGCCGACGGCGAGAGTTGCGAGGATGATTATAACGGAGCCTGCAAGTATTCTGTAAAAATTGTTTGAAAAGACCTTCTTTGCAAGGTGCTCAAAACCGTGGAAAGCATAGCAGGTGAGAATTCCCACAAGGGAAATTCCAACTGCGATCAGCGTGAATTTTGCAAAGCCGATAGCATCAAGCTCAATATTTCCTATAACCGCTGTTTCCGCATGAACTCCGAGGAGGTGGGAGAGCTTCGCCGCAACGAAGGATGAGAGATAGCAGGGAAAAACGGCAGGAGAGAAGAATGTTCCCACAGATGCGAATTCAAGGGTGAAGAGCGCGGCGGTAAGAGGTGTTCCGAAAAGACCTGCGAAGGTTGCCGCCATTCCGCACATTATTATGACAGTTTTCTTTTCGGCTTTAAGTTTAAAAAGATTTGCAAAAGCTGAAGCCGCGCTTCCGCCAAGCTGAAAAGCCGCGCCCTCTCTGCCGCTTGAACCGCCGAAAAGGTGTGTGATGGCAGATGCAATAAAGATAACCGGTGCGATAACGGGGCGCACGTTCTTCCTTTCAAGAAGGGCCTCAATGATCTCGTTAATTCCTCTGTTACCCGTAAGGCCCGAAAGCTTGTAAAGGCAAACTGTCAGGATACCGCCCGTGGGAAGAAGGAATATAAGCCAAGGGTGCTCGCCTCTTAAATGGGTGACCCCGTGAAGGGTATAGTGGAAGGCGGAGCCGAGAAGACCTCCGATAGCTCCCACCGCAAGGCTGAAAGCCGTCCACTTAAGGAACATAAGCACGTATTTTACAAGTTGTTTCATTTTTTGAACTTCCGTTTAAAAATTTTCATGCTATTGTAGCATAACTTATTTTGTGTTGCAATAGTTTTATGTAAAAAGAGGTCAGATATCGTTTCTTTTTGCGCCTTCTTCTCCGAAAAAGAGATCTTTTAGTCTTTCTTCCTTTGAGGGGAAGGGAGGGAAGGGCTTTGTGGGAAGGGTCTGGTACCAATAAGCCACGGAGCAGTAGTCGTCGCTTCTGTCATAATAGCAGAAACTGTCGTCTGCTCCTGCCGCAGGGTAGCATACGAAATCATCTCCAAGCTTTTCCTTTGCAAATTCCTTTTCACCAAAGCCCATCTGCATTATGGAGACTTTCATGGAGCTTTCAAAATATATGGGGTCTGCGGTGTGCCATCTGTAGAAGGAGTACATGTTGTTCTCTCTGTCGCAGACGGCACAGCCCTGCCACGGGGTGAAGCATTCCTCAAGTCCCCAGGCACAGCCTGCGTAGTCCTCGGCACCCGTGCCGCAGATAGTGGGAGTTTCCTCGCCGTCAAAGTACATTTTTATTTCACCTTCGCCCCACCACTGTTCGGGAACGCAGACACTTCTGACCCCGAGAACAGTGCCGAGATAACGTCCTCTGCCCTCAATGCCGTCAAGGATAACGTAGTCCTCGTGGAAGGGGTGGCAGTTGGAGCGTCTGAACTGAGCGTGGAAATACCCCGTATCCTCGGGATGCTCGTCGCCGAGAGTATAGTCCACCTGATAGAAGAAAACGGAGAAGGTTCTGTCGGAGTCGTTCTCAACGGTTATTCTTGCGCTCTTTCTGAAGGGCATGGGAATAAAGCAGTTCAGTCCGTTTGACGGCTGAAAAGAGGTAAGCTCGCTCCGCATATTTCTGTATCTTGCGTGGGCGATGCCGAAAAAATCCCCCACCGGGGCTTCGACTGAAGGCGCTTCCTGCCCGTCCCAGTACATTCTTATTATAAGGCCGCGGTAAAGGTCGGGATGGTAGGGCGGAAAGGTGAGCCATATATGGCGCACAGTGCCGCTGCCGGTTACGTCAAGGAGTGTTATTACCTGTGAGGGCTCTACCCACTCAACGCATGGAGAGCCCTTGTGTCCGCCGCCTCGCACTCCGCCCATTGACGGCGCGCCGTCCGGGTTTTCCGCATTTGCGCTTCTTGATTTTAAGCTTTTTAATTCGTAGAGCATGGCGTATCCTCTTTTTTACTCGTTTATAAAGCTTTCAACATCAACTATACGTCCCGAAAGTCTTGATTCCTCAGCGGCAAAGACGAGCAGATGTCCGTAGAGAGACTCGTTTATGGTGGGAACGGAACAGCCGCTGTAGTTGTCGTTTAAATAATCGTAAAGCTCGTTTATAAGCCCCCCGTCACCGCCGCCGTGACCGCCGACGATGCTGTCGCAGGCGGTAATGTCAAATTCCTCCGTCTTTCCCGTTTCAAAGCGGTATACGGTTATTGGAGTTCTTGCATCAAGGGCGGAGCGTATCTCGCCCTCAGTTCCCATAATGTGGATATTTCTTCCGCCGGAATTGAAGGGGTTCATGGTAAAGGTCGCGGTGATGCCGTCCTCGAAAAGCATATTTACCGTTTGTCTGTCAACCACGTTGTTTGAGCATTTGAAAACGCATTTTCCGTATTCCGTTGTTCGGATCGCTTTTTCAACGTCCTCGTCGGTGGGGGAAGTAAGCTTGGTCGCGGTAGTTCTGAACCATGCGTTTTCCTTATCGTCAAGGTAAAGCTTCACCGCATTATAAGGACACGTATCGCTCTTCGGGCATCCTTCGATGCAGTAGTCGGGTGCCCCTTCGGGTGCATTCTTTTCGGTGAAATATTCAAGAGAGCCAAAGGACTGTATCTTCCTGCATTTTTTGCCTATGAGCCAATATAAAATGTCGAGGTCGTGGCAGGACTTCTGAAGAAGCATGTTTGAGCTTTCCTCGCTGTTTTTCCAGTTTCCTCTCGTGAAGCTGTGGGAGAAGTGGACGTTTCCTACACATTCCTCGTGATTTACCGAGGTGATTTTGCCTATCTGCCCCTCGTCAATTAATTTCTTAAGCATTTTGAAGATTGCCGAATAGCGCAGAACGGTGCATATCACAACGCGTACGTTTCTTTCCTCTGCGGCTTTTGCAATACTTACACACTCTTCCTTTGTGGGGGAGATGGGCTTTTCGAGAAGCAGGTCGTAGCCAAGCTCAATAGCCTTCATGGCAGGCGCATAGTGCATTCTGTCCATAGTTGCAATAATGGCAAAATCTGCAATTTTACCAAGAGCAAGAAGCGCCTCGAAGGAGGAAAAGCATCTGTTCTCGGGTATATCCCACATGTTTTTCAGATAATTCCTTCTGTCGTCGATGGGTTCTGCAATTGCGACGACTTCAAATCTATCGCGATCCCAACTCATGATCGTGGAATAGTTGATTCCTCTGTTTCCGCAACCGATAACGATAGCTTTTAGCTTTTTCATTTTTTTCACCTCTAATACCGCTTTGTTCTATATTATACAGCGGCAGACACCCTAAAACAAGAGGTTAGCCGATTTTTTTATATATGTAAAAGTGAAGCGGTACGCGGTGTAGGGGAAGGGCATGCTCATACCGTATTTATCCGATCTTTTGTATTCTGAAGAGAGAAGAAAGCACAGACCAGAGGGCAGGGAAATAGTTCATTATATTCCAGACGGCAACTCCGTCAAGTCCGTATTCGGGGACTAAACCGAGCAGAGCTTCAACGCTCCTTGCATTCTGGAACCATACCTCGTGCTTTACGGCACCGCCTCTCGGAGGAACGTCATAGTAGTTGAAAAAGGGTGCCTGTGCCATTTCGTCATATTCAATTTCGGCTCTCTTCTCCTTTGCAAGCTCCACTGCCGCAACGTTTGAAAGTGACGTTGCCGCGCTCTTTCCTCTGACAAAGGGCAGGGTCCAGTTGTAGCCGTAGTTGGGAAGCCCCATAAATATCTTTTGGGGAGGGATAACGCTTACCCCGTAATCAAGCACCTCGCGCACCTTGTTTATGGGAGAGACCGCCATGGGAGGACCGTAGGTGTAGCCCCATTCATAGGTCATAAGAAGTACCTTGTCGGCGGCATTTCCAACTGCACCGTAGTCATGCCCCTCGTAGAGAAGTCCTCGCATCCGAGGCCCCGTTTTGGGAGCAAGGGAAGCAAAAAGAACGTAGTTATCCCCGAGGGCGCGCTTAAGCTCTGTGAGAAAGACCGCGTAGTTATCCGCATATTCGGGTGATATGTACTCAAAATCCACGTCTATTCCGCCGTAGCCCTTTTCCTTGAGAGTGCGGACTGCTTCTTCTATTACCCGTCTCCAAAGGCTCTCGTTTGCAAGTATTCGGGAAACAAGCTCGTTTGAAAAGTTACCTTCTTCCGTAAGGGACGTCAGCATCATAAGGGGTACGGTTCCGTATTCCTTTGCGGTATTTATAAGTCTTTCGTCACCTTCGGGAGGAATGAGTGTTCCGTTGTTACGTATGCCGTAGGTGAAGATTGAAAGATATGTAAGATAGGGAAGGGTGCGTCTCAGCACGTCATCGTCAATATAGGGGTAAGCGTAGCCGTTTACCGCGATGTTACCCAGTGACGGTGCGGGAGTGTAGGAAATAACAAGGGTCTGGCCGGGATATATCAGATCTCTGCCCCCGAGGTTCGGGTTGTTCTGCCAAAGGTCAATGACCGTCGTTCCGTATCTGCCTGCGATGGAGTAGAGAGTGTCGCCCTCGCGGACGGTGTATACGGCAGAGGGTGTGCGGATAACAAGGTCCTCTCCCACCGCAAGACGGGAGGGGTCCGTCAGTCCGTTGTCGATAATAATTCTTGACATGGGGACACCGTATTCCTTTGAAAGCTTGTATACGGTGTCGCCGCGCTTTACGGTATGTATCATGTTTTTTCTCCTTTTGAATGAATTCTCGCTGTGTGCGCCGTTATCCATTCTATGCAGAAAAAAGGATGATGCACATAAATTCTTTCAAAATGCGCATAATTACAGTAAAACAGGTTCAAAGGAGAAGTTATGTCAAATCCGGTCAGAATTAAATGTATAAGTGCCTCTGAGATAATAGATTCAAGAGGCAACCCCACCGTTGAAGCAACCGTAGTTCTCACAGACGGCTCTGCAGGAAGTGCCGCCGTTCCCTCGGGGGCATCAACGGGCAAATACGAGGCGCTTGAGCTTCGTGACGGCAACAGCGAGAGATACGGCGGAAAGGGCGTTCTCTGCGCCGTGGAAAACGTAAACAGCGTTATTGCCGAGGACCTTGTGGCTGAGAGGGCATCTCAGAGCTTCGTGGACAGACGGCTTATTGCCCTCGACGGAACAGAGGACAAGTCAAATCTCGGAGCAAACGCAATGCTGGCAGTCTCCATAGCGGCGGCAAAGGCATCGGCAAAGCATTATTTCGAGCCGCTTTTCAGATATCTCGGCGGTGTGAATGCCGTAAAGCTTCCCATTCCCATGATGAATATTTTAAACGGCGGAGCCCACGCCTCAAACAACGTTGATATTCAGGAGTTTATGATTATGCCCGTGGGCTTCAAAAGCTTTTCCGAGGCGCTGAGAGCAGGATGCGAGGTCTATCACACTCTCGGCAGAATTCTTAAAAACGAAGGAAAGAGCACCGCAGTGGGCGACGAGGGCGGCTTTGCTCCCGACCTCTCCTCCGACGAGGAGGCACTTAGCCTTATCTGCCGTGCCATAGAAACGGCAGGCTACACCACCGAGCAGGTAAAGATAGCCCTTGACGTTGCCGCTTCCGAGTGGCAGAGCGGAAAGGGTGAGTACGTTCTTCCCAAGAGTAAGAAATGCTATACCTCCGCAGAGCTTATCGGCTTTCTTAAAAGTCTCTCTCTGCGTTATCCCATCGTGTCCGTTGAGGACGGCCTCGGGGAGGACGACCACGAGGGCTGGGCGCAGATGACACGGGAGCTTTCGGACATCGCCCTTGTGGGTGACGATCTTTTCGTAACAAACGAAAAGAAGCTCCGCGAGGGAATAAAGAACGGAGAGGGTAACGCCATTCTTATAAAGCCCAATCAGATAGGAACGCTGACTGAAACAATGAACGTCATGCGCCTTGCGGCAGAGAACGGTTACAGAACAATAGTTTCCCACCGCTCGGGCGAGACCGAGGACACCACCATTGCCGATATAGCAGTCGCAATGAATGCAGGATATATCAAGACGGGCGCTCCCTGCCGAAGCGAGCGGGTTGCAAAGTATAACAGACTTCTTAAAATAGAAGGAATGCTGGGCACCGCCGCATTTTACGGAGAATTCTGACATTAATACGAACTTCGGATCTTGTGAAATTTCATAAAAATCCCCACCGAAAGAGGGCGAAAAGCCTTGTTTTCAGCGGGGATTTTATGATTGTTTAACAATTAATTTGTTTTTCAGGAACTATTACATAACTTATTTACGTTAAATATCGATTTTTGCTTAAAAACACCCCAAAACCCCACCTTTGTGGGATGGTAAATATTCTAAATTTCTTATATAATGTAAACGTGATATAAAAAATTGTTGATAACATTTTATCATAAAATATGAAAATTTTCAATCACATGTCGGAACACCTACCTGTACAGGTAGGTATTTCCCGAAAAATTATCATAACGGGCAGTTGTTTGTTTTGTTTAATATCTGTTAACATTAATAATAGTATAGTATGACGGCAGAGTCAGGAAGAAGGAGATGTGAGATGCCTCGAAAAAAACTGAATTATTTTGATTATATGGAGCTTGCGGAGAAGGAGTACAAAGAGCTCACTAAAAATCATCCGGAGCTTTGTGAACTTTCAAAACGGGAGCTTGAGGTCTTTTCTGAGCTTCTCACAGATAAAACTCAGGCTCAGATAGCCGCAGAGCTGTTTATCACTCACTCTTCTGTTCACTTTCATTGTAAGAATATTTATAAGAAGCTGGGCATAAACAGCAGAATGCAGCTTCTTATCAAGTATAAAGATATTTAATTATGGAGGTAATCATGAAAAACGTTTTTAACGGAAAAAAACTCCTTTCCGTACTGCTGACTTTTACCATCATGCTTTCGGCAGTAAATTTCTGTGTAGTTCCCGTATCGGCGGCTTCCGTCGTTTGCGGTGACTACACCTACGAGGCAATTGACGGTACATATTGCAGGCTTACAAAGTATTCGGGCACAGATACAGAGATCGTTATTCCTGACACCCTTGACGGTTACACCGTAAAGGAGCTTGCAAATACCTTTTACGGCAAGA
>SVTQ01000011.1 GCA_015063695.1 Oscillospiraceae bacterium | reverse complement strand
AACAGAAATTCCTCAACAAATGCGGGAACCACAGCGGCGGCGATCACTGCGTAAAGGCCCTGAACGACGCTTGAACCCACACTGTCCGAAAGCACCGTAGCAGGAGATGAGGATGCGAAAGCCTCGGGGAAAAATCTGTACATGAAAAAGCAAATGAGGGCGCCTCCCGAGACCATAAGTCCGAGGGCATAAATAAGAAGAGGTATATCATGGACCTTTGGCGGTCTTATTCTGAGATGAGAGAGGAACTTCCTGCCTCTAAGACGGGCATAGAATACCGCAGGAAGACCGAATATCAATATCTGGAGCACTATCATTGAAAGGTAGCCGCCGTCGTCAGCCGCAAAGAGAGTTATGTCAACAAACTCCACAGCGATAAGCGCGGCAGTAATAACAAACAGCAGAATAGCCGCTCCGTGTACGTTTTTAATTTTCACTTGTAACTACCACACCTTTTTCGGTAAGAAGAATACTCAGACTTACGTCAAATTTTCCGCGAGGCACCGAGGGTACAATAAAATCACTGTACACCACACCTATAATGTTACCCTTTACGGAAGAAAGATATCTGTCGTAAAAGCCTTTTCCGTAACCGAGTCTGTATCCTTTTTTGTCATAAATAAGAGCAGGCACAAAGCATATCATGCTTGAATAACAGTTTTTAAGGTCAAAAACCGGTGCGTCAGCCGAGGGCTCTCTTATCCCATAGGAGTCCACACTTAGCTCGTCAAGAGAGGACACGATGTGAAAGTCCATGGTGTGGTCTTCTTTGTTGCACCTGGGAAAAGCGATCTTTTTGCCCTTGGAAAGGGCATCCTCAGCCACGGGCATAATATCTATCTCCCCGTCAAGAGGAGCATAGAGAAGCACGTAGTCGGCATATCTGTAGCTTGCAAGAGAAGTTGCAACGTCACATATCTTTTTGTCCCTTTTGCGTTTCAGCTCGGGGTCCATGGACGTTCTCTTCTCAAGATACACCTTTCTCGTTTCGTCTTTAATTTTCTTTACGGTGGTCATGCCATCACCGCATCGGCCAATTTTTCACTTTCGGCCTGACCTTTCAAAAGCTCAACAAGCTGAAGTGCGAAATCAAGGGCAGAGCCCATTCCATTGGACGTTACGTATTTGCCGTCAACAACAACTGCGGCATCATAGACCTTTGCTCCCTCAAGGTACTCTTCAAAGCCGGGGTAGCAGGTAGCATCGCGCCCCTTAAGAAGACCTCTTTTTCCGAGTATCATGGGAGCCGCGCAGATAGCCGCGATATAAGCATCGCTCTTCTCTGCCGCTTCAATAAACTTTTCAACAGTTGGTGACGCGTCAAGATTTGTGCTTCCGGGCATACCGCCGGGAAGAACTATCATTTCAAGCTCGCAGGATGCAAGCTCGCTCTCGGCGCACTCAGCCGTAATATCCGCCTTTATGGTAATACCGTGAGAGCCTGTGACCTCAGCACCCGTCACGCCCACGGTCTTAACCTCCACTCCCACTCTTCTGAGAAGGTCAACGGGAGTGAGGGCTTCGATCTCTTCAAATCCGTCTGCTAAAAATACATAAACCATAAGTAACTCCTTTCGTCACACGAGGCGGAAGCCCCGGCAACTCCATTATATTATTTTGGAAATATCTGAAAAACACTTTAGAAAGACCCGAAAACGTTTCTGTCGCGGAAGTCCGTCGGACGACGGAACGTCTTATCTGAGACCCGTTACGTCAAGAACGGTCTCGAAAATTTCTTCGATGGACTGCTGTTTTCCGTCCTTAACACATTCAACCATGCTCCAGCCAAGCTTTTCGGCGGCAAAATATGCGGCCTCGTAGGAGCGGTTCAGATAATCGGCATCCGCCTCGTGAATGTCTTTTTTCACATTCTGCTCACTGCAGCGCTTTTCAATATTGGATATTGAAATTTCGGGAGGAACGGCAAAGCAGATAACGCGGTCGGGCTCGGGAAGGCCGAGCTTTCCGAACTCAAAATCCCAGAGCCACGTAAGAAAAGCATCCCACTCTTCCTTCGGCATCTTGGAGAGCTGATGATAAGCGTTTGCGGTAGTATATCTGTTTGCAATAACTACGGCATCCTCGTCCTCAAGGAATTTCTTCCAGTTTGTGACGTAGTGCACGTATCTGTCGCAGGCGAAAAAGGTGCTTGCGGCATAAGCATTCGTATCGTCGGGAGAGTCACCGAGCTCACCGTCAAGATACATCTTTACAAGGGTGGAGCTTTTGTTTTCATAGTCGGGAAAGCTCACCTTTTTAACTTTTTTTCCTTTGGCAGAGAGGTACTCGAGCAATCTGTCGCTCTGGGTATTCTTCCCTGCGCCGTCAAGGCCTTCAATGGCTATGAGTATACCCATGGTGATCTCCTTCTTTCTGTTTTTAATTTATCAGAACGGAATGTCCTCGTCCTCTGCACTGCCGGTGTCGGAAACGCCCATTCTGATAGTTTCGTACTGTTCTCTCGTAATAAGGACCTGTCTCGGCTTCTGTCCGTCGGGCGCGCTTACGTAACCAAGGTTTTCCATGCGGTCAATAAGCTTTGCGGCTCTGCCGAAACCGAGAGAGCATTTTCTCTGAATAAGGGAGGTTGATATCTTGCCGCTGTCAATGGCGATCTCAACCGCCTTCCAGAACATGGGGTCCTCATCCTCTCCGCCGCTGACTGCTTCAACAGCCGCCGCGGACTGACCCTTCTTCTTGGCGGTACACTTTGCCGCCTCTGTTTCTATCTGAGTAATAACGTCACTGCTGTAGCCTGCATCCTTGTTTGCGTTTTCAGTTTTAATGAAAGTAACCACACGTTCAACCTCTTCGTCGGAAACGAATGCGCCCTGAACTCTGATGGGCTTCGTCGCGGAAACGGGGCTGTAAAGCATGTCGCCCTTACCGATAAGCTTTTCGGCACCGCCCATGTCGATAATGGTTCTCGAGTCGACCTGAGAAGCAACGGTGCAGGCAATTCTCGAAGGAATGTTACCCTTGATGGTACCCGTAATAACGTCAACGGAAGGACGCTGAGTACCGATAATAAGATGCATACCTGCGGCTCTCGCCTTCTGAGCGAGACGGCAGATAGAGTCTTCAACGCTGTCAGCGGCAGTCATCATAAGGTCGGCAAGCTCGTCGATAATAATAACTATTTCGGGAAGCTTTTCCTTATGAGGATCGTTTTCAACGGCACGGTTGTAGCCGAAGATGTTACGGACACCCTCCTCGTCGATAAGACCGAAACGGCGTTCCATTTCGTTTACCGCCCAGGAGAGGGCACCTGCCGCCTTCTTGGGATCGCTCACTACGGGAACGAGCAGGTGAGGCAGGTCGCCGTACATGCTGAATTCAACCTTTTTGGGGTCGATAAGGATAAGCTTAACCTCATCGGGAGATGCCTTATAAAGAATACTTATGAGAAGGCAGTTGATACAAACGGATTTACCCATACCCGTCGCACCTGCAATAAGAAGGTGGGGCATCTTGGGAATGTCAAGATAAACGGGCTCGCCCGCAACGTCAGCGCCGAGGGCAACGTTAAGTCTGCTCTCAGCATTTCTGAAAGCATCCGTATCAATAAGAGCGCGGAGATTTACAACCTCTCTCGTGCTGTTGGGAACTTCGATACCTACGGCGGACTTGCCGGGGATGGGCGCTTCAATTCTGACACCCGAGGTCGCAAAGCTGAGAGCAATATCGTCCACAAGCTTTACAATGGAGCTTACTCTCGTGCCGGGATCGGGACGAAGCTCGTATCTTGTAATGGTGGGGCCGACGGAGGGTGCACCTGCGGATTTTGTATGAACGTTAAATCTTTCGAGGGTCTGGATAAGCTGCTCTTCCTTCTCCTTTATCTCACGGCTTCTATCCACTTTCTTTCCGTCGGCAGGAGCTATGAGAAGGTCAATATCGGGAAATTTATATGCAGGCTCTTCCGAAGGAGCCTCTTCGAGCTCACCGAAAGCTTCGGACTCAGCGGTGTCAATATCCTTTTCGGAAATTTTCAGTCCCTCGTCACCGAAGCCGTCCTCTCCGAGATAGTATCTTGAAAGCTTGCGGATGACCTCTTCATCCTCGGGATCTTCAAATACGGATACCATATCGTCCTCGATTCCGCCTTCGTCAGCTACGAATTCGGGCTCAAGAACCTTTTCGTTTTCGGAGACTTCCTCTGCTTCTGCCTCTGCCATAGCCTCGTCAAATGCGGCAAGGTCGGGAGCATCCGTTATCTGAAGCTGAGTTTCCTCTTCCTCGTAGTCTCCTGCGGTGATATCGGGGTCAAGTTCAAGCTTTCTCTTTACGTCGGCAGGAGGAATATCATTATCTCCCTTGGATCTTTTCTTTTTTACGGGGACCTCGGGCTCGTCCTCTTCAAAGGGAACACCCGTTATTTCAGCTTCAAGACGTGCGCGTGCCGCCTCTGCCTCTCTCAGTCTCTCTTCTCTCTCAATACGTCTCTGCTCTGCTCTGTACTCAGCCTCCTTGTCAGCTTCCATCTTAGCGGCAATACGCTTTTCGCGGTTGATGGAATGCTGATATGAAACGTCCTCGACCACTTCCTTCGGAGTTTTACCCACTACCACAAGTACAAGGATAAGTACAGCGGCAAGGGCAATTATTACGGCTCCGATCTCGCTGAAGCACTTGACCATAAGAGCTCCCACAAATCCTCCGAGAAATCCGCCGCCCACACCCTGAACACCGTTCTTATAGTGAACGATGGGGTTTATCACGGAAACGGTTCCCTCTGCGGCAAAGAACACGTGAAGAACTGCCGAAAGAAGAACGAATATGACTGCCGTACAGATAAGACGGGCGCGTGCCGCCTTCAACTCATACTCGGTGAACATGACCACCGCGCATATCACAAGCAGTATGGGAAGAAGATAAGCCGCTCTCGAAAAGATACCGAAAAGCAGATTATCTCTGATAAAATTACCCACAACTCCGAAATCCTTAATAAAGAAGGAGAGTGTTATGAGCACTGCGGCGATGATAAGAATAAAGGGAACGAAAGACTTTAACTGAACCGTGGTCTCGGGAAGCTGTCTCTGCTTCTCCGTGGCCTTTCCCGTTTTCTTTTTTGAAGCACCCGCGCTCTTTTTTGTGTTTGAATTTGTAACTTTGTATTTTTTGTTTGTTGCCATTTTTGTCCTTTCGATATGAACGTCGTCTCTATATAAAAGATATAAAACCCACATTATATTATTTGTACTATATTTTACCACAATTTCATTAACATTACAATAGTAAACTATAATAATTTTATCACGAGGGCGACATAATTTGTTTATGAAGAACTCATTTATCACAGACAAAAGACATATTCCCCTGCTTATTATCGCAGGTATCGGAGCAGGCTTTCTCAACGGACTTCTCGGAGCAGGGGCGGGAGTAATACTTGTTTTCGTTTATGCCGCGCTGTCGAAGGACAAGAGCGACGGAAGCGTGAAGGACAATTTCGCAATGACAGTCGCAACTGTTATTCCCATCTCCGTTTTTTCAACCGTAAACTACGTCACAAAAGTGGGAGCTGACCTGTCAAAAAGTCTTGTTTTCCTTATTCCGGGTGCCGTCGGAGGTCTTCTCGGAGCATGGGTCACAGACAAGATAAAGACATCCCACCTCAAATTCATTTTCGCAATTCTAACGGCCATCGCAGGAATAAATATGATATTCCGCTGAGCCGGAAAAGGAGGATATATGAGCATACTTGATATAGCCGCAGGCCTTTTATTCGGAGCCCTCGCGGGAATGGGAATAGGCGGAGGAGGACTTATCGTTATCTACCTTACCCTTTTCAGAGACTATTCCCAAAGGGATGCACAGGGAGCAAATCTTATTTTCTTCATCGTTGCGGCGGCAGCTTCTCTTCTTATCCATTTCAGAAAGAGAAAGATCAAGTTCTTTCCCGTTATCTTCCTCACTTTAGGGGGACTTTTCGGCTCCTTTGCAGGAGCCCACGTCACCACCCTTATCCCACAGGAAATAACACGAAAGCTCTTCGGAATAATGCTTGTGGCAACGGGGCTTATCACCTTTATAAAAACAAAGCGGGTAATGCGCAAAAGCCCCGCAATAAAAGGAACCAAGAATTTTTGACAAATGCATACAAAAACTCGAAGGAGGTTCTTCGACGGTTATTTTCTACATTTGCAAAAATATCTTCTGCAACGATGTAATTTCCCCTTTTCCGCCCTATGCTTTTCCTTCAATAATCATCATAGACCGAAACCGATTTTTTGAAAAAAATAACGTTTAAGACTGTTGATTTTCGCAAATTCATCATTATAAATAATGACATAATCCACCGTCGCGAGACCGTCATTAATTGTTGAAAAGATAGAAATGCAGAAAAACACTTTACAAAAAGACTTTTATATGATATAATACGCCTTGGCAATATCGGAGTCTCGGTTTTCGGACATAAGGCTTTATAAAAGCGTTTCACCCGCCGTCTGCTGTGTCTTCGAAGCCTAAAAAATTTTATTATGAGGTGAAAATCATGATTACAAAAGAAAAGAAGCAGGAACTCATCGAAAAGTACGCTATCCACGAAGGTGACACAGGTTCTCCCGAAGTTCAGATCGCTATTCTCACACACAGAATAGTTACTCTTAACGAGCACCTTAAGGCTAACAAGCAGGACCACCACAGCCGCCGCGGCCTTCTCAAGATGGTTGGTCACAGACGTAACCTTCTCGGTTACCTCCAGAAGAAGGATATCGAAAGATACCGTGCTATCGTTGAAAAACTCGGTCTCAGAAAGTAATCTATGCCGCATGCGGCGCGTCATTTCCTTTTGACCCTTCGGTCTTGAGGCAGTGAAAACAAGGTGAAATTCAGGTCGGGGCAGGAGCTCACAGGTTACCTGTTCCGACCTGTAATTTTGCACATCTCTTCAGCTTATCAATTTATGGCAACGGACGGATTAGCAGTTAAACATGGATTTGACTTTTTTCACAGGGTCAAGTGTGTGTTTAAGTGCTAAACCTCCTGCCATAGTGTAAAAACAAAAATTAAAAACAAAGAACAAAAAACAGGAGAAAAGAAAAATGTTTGAAGGTTACAAGACATTCAGCTATGAGCTTGCAGGCCGTCCCCTCGTTGTAGAAACAGGTAAGATCGCAGGTCTTGCAAACGGTTCATGTATCGTCCGCTACGGCGAAACAGTTATCCTCGCATGTGCAACAGCATCCGCACGTCCCCGTGACGGCATCGACTTCCTTCCCCTCTCCGTAGACTTCGAAGAAAGACTCTACGCAGTGGGCAGAATTCCCGGCGGTTACCTCAAGAGAGAAGGCCGTCCCTCTGAAAAGGCTATCCTCACGTCCAGAGTTATCGACCGTCCTATCCGTCCTCTCTTCCCCAAGGATCTGAGAAACGACGTTAACCTTTCCCTTACGGTTCTCTCCGTTGACCACGACTGCTCTCCCGAGATCGCTGCAATGATCGGCGCATCCATCGCCCTCTCCATTTCCGACATTCCCTGGAACGGTCCTATCGGCGGCGTTTTCGTAGGCATGACAGAAGACGGCAAGTTCATCATCAACCCCACCTCCAAGCAGCGTGAAACAAGCATCCTCGAGCTGACGGTTGCGGCTTCCGAAAAGAAGGTAGTAATGATCGAAGCAGGTGCAAAGGAAGTTTCCGACGACGATATGTACAACGCTATCATGCTTGCACATGCAGTTATCAAGCCCCTTATCGCATTCATAAACGAGATCGTTGCAGAGGTTGGCAAGCCCAAGTTCGATTATCCCTCCTGCGAGGTTGACGCAGACCTTTACGAAAAGGTAAAGGAAGCTGTTATCGAAGACATCAAGGTTGCTCTTGATACAGACGATAAGAACATCAGAGACGAAAGAATGGCGCCCATCGTTGAAAGAGTTTATAACGAATTTGACGGCGGCGACGTAGATATGCACGTAGTTCTCGACGAGATCCTCTACAAGATTCAGAAGTTCGTTGTTCGCCGCTGGCTCCTTGACGACGGCAAGCGTGTTGACGGCAGAAGAATGGACCAGATCAGACCCCTCGCAGCAGAAGTCGGCCTCTTCAAGAAGGTTCACGGCAGCGGTCTCTTCACAAGAGGTCAGACACAGGTTATGACTATCGCAACTCTCGGCCCCGTAAGCGACGCTCAGATGCTTGACGGTATCAGCGAAGAAGAGTCCAAGAGATATATGCACCACTACAACATGCCCGGCTACTCCGTAGGCGAAGCAAAGAGCTCCAGAAGCCCCGGACGCCGCGAGATCGGCCACGGTGCGCTCGCTGAACGTTCTCTCGTTCCCGTTCTTCCCTCCGTTGAAGAGTTCCCCTACGCTATGCGTCTCGTTTCCGAAGTTGTAAGCTCCAACGGCTCCACTTCTCAGGCATCCGTTTGCGGCTCCACACTTGCTCTTATGGACGCAGGTGTTCCCATCAAGGCTCCCGTTGCAGGTATCTCCTGCGGTCTTATCACAGAAGGCGAAAGATGGATGACAATGATCGACATTCAGGGTCTTGAAGACTTCTACGGCGACATGGACTTCAAGGTTGCAGGTACACACAAGGGTATCACTTCCATCCAGATGGACCTTAAGATCGACGGTCTTACACCCGAGATCATCAAGGAAGCTCTTGCAGTAACACATAAGGGACGTGACTATATCATCGACGAATATATCCTGAAGGCTATTCCCGAACCTCGCGCAGAAGTTTCCGAATACGCTCCCAAGATGGTAGCTATGAAGATCCCCGTAGAAAAGATCCGCGAAGTTATCGGTACAGGCGGCAAGGTAATTCAGAAGATATGCGCTGATACAGGTGCTAAGCTTGATATTGAGGACGACGGCAGCCTCTTCATTTCCGCTATCGATAAGGAAGCAATCGCTGCAGCCAAGAAGATAGTTGAAGGCATCATCTTCGAGCCCGAAGTAGGCGCTATCTACGAAGGCGTTGTAACAAGAATTATCCCCATCGGCGCATTCGTTGAGTTTGCTCCCGGCAAGGAAGGTATGGTTCACATCTCCAAGCTCGACTTTGCACGTACAGAAAAGGTTGAGGACGTTTGCCAGGTTGGCGACACAATGAAGGTCAAGTTCCTCGGAACAGACGAAAAGGGCAGACTTAACCTCTCCAGAAAAGACGCTCTTAAGGACTAATTCCCGAAAGAACAATAAATAATATTAAGGGCGCACCCAACTCTCGAAGTCAGAGACAGGTGCGCCCTGTCTGTTATAAAGGTATAGAAAATGAACGATAACAAACAGTCAAACGAGCCCCGTAACGTGGGCTTTATAGACGACTACTCAAACGACAGCGTACATAACCGCTCCACGGTCAGAAAGACCGAGGGAAAGCCCGTATACTCCAATCCCCTCGAAAATGAAACGAAGCCCAAAAGAAAGATAACGAAGATGAGCAGAAAGCGTTACAGGAAGCAGAACGCCGCCCTTATCATCTCCTGCCTCTTCCTTGCCGCAGTCGCCTCAGTTTCCCTCTATTTTATTATAGCAGGTCCCGAGCCCGAAACGAATTCTCCCACAGGGGAGTTCGATATAGCTCTTGACAGCATCCCCGAAACGGAAGACACAGCCGAAGCGGACACCGAGGCAGTAACGGAAGAAAAAGAGCCCGAGAGAGAATTTATCACTCTTTCAAGGGATGAAATACATAAAGGAAATCTCATACTGGTAAACTATAAACATGAATACGTCTTCCCCGAAGAGGATATCCTCGTATCCATGTACAAAACAAGCGATGCTTTTTCGGTAAATACCACAGAGACCTATTTCCAGAAGGAAGCCCTTGACAGCTTCTGCACTCTTATGGAAGACCTCTACGAAAACTCGGGATGCAACGACGTTCTTGTGGTCAGCGCATTCCGTACCGTTGAAAAGCAGCAGGAGATATATCAGGACAGACTTGACCGCTACGGCAGTGAATACGCCGCCTCCTACGTTGCAGACCCGGGCTACAGCGAGCACCATACGGGACTTGCCCTTGACCTTACGGTCTACGCAGACGACGGCCTATCCTACGATATCGACACCTACGAGAACACCAAATGGTTTATGGAAAACTTCACGGAGTACGGCTTTATTCTCCGCTACCCCGAGGATAAAGCGGCAATAACCGCCATAAACTTTGAAAGCTGGCATTACAGATACGTCTCCCTTCCCCACTCTCTCATTATGGAGAAATTAAACCTCTGCCACGAGGAGTATACCGACTATCTGAAGGACTTTACCGTTGATACAAAGATACTCACCTATAACAAAAGCTCCGACAACCTCGGAGAAATAAGCGAAGACAATATAGAAAATGCGGACTCTTCCTATCTTATATATTACGTCCCCGCCTCAGACGGAGATACCACGGAAGTTCCCCTTCTGAAGAACACGGAATATACGGTTTCGGGCAATAACGTTGACGGATTTATCGTTACCGCCCGTCTCAAAGGTTAAATTTCAAGCTTTTTTCCGCCGTTCTTCATATAACCGTCACATTATTTTTCTACAATAATGGCGTAAAGTAAAAATACTATCTGAAAAATCAACCCATAAGGAGATAATACAATGTCAGAATTTGAATTTGATAAAGAAGGCTATACCCCCGATAATTACGCCATCGAAGAAGAAAAAGAACAGATCATTCCCGAAAAGGAAAGATCCGTTTTTGAAGAAGCGGCAAGCACCGTTGAAAAGGAAGAACGCCCCGCGGGCGAATATACCTATGCCTTCAAAGGCGACAGCCTCCCCTCGGGCGGCACCTACGATCCCCGAAAGACGGATGAAGAAAAAGCACCTGCAAGCGGTGTATACGGCAACCCCGAAACTTATATTCCCTACTCCGCAGGAAGACAGCAGAATCCTTACGAAGGAACTCACCGCCCCGAACAGAACCCTTACGGCGGCTACGGAAACGGTGCGTCCTATCAGAACGGCTATAACGGACAGAGTGCATACGGACAGCCCCACTACGGCGCACCCGCAAACGGATACCGTCCTGCAGGCGCACCCACTCCACCCACATCAAACGAACCTAAAAAAGAAAAAAAGAAGAGCTCCGTTAAGACCTCCACAGCTATCCTTCTGTGCGCAGCCTGCGTGCTCCTCTCCTTTGCATCTGGTATCCTCGGCTCCGCTCTCATTTACGGCGCAGGCGGCGTAAAGCTCGGTGACTATGCTCTCTCCGAAGGCGACACCGAAAACGGAGCAGTTGCAGGCATCGATAAAAACGGCGCAGTCGTTCTTTACCGCTCAGTTGATACCGTTACAGAGGACGGCGGACAGATGACTATCGCAGAGGTTGCAAACACTGTCTCCGACTCCGTAGTTGAGATCACAACGGAATTTGTAACAACGGATAACTTCTTCTTCGGCCAGTACGTAAGCGAAGGCGCAGGAAGCGGCGTTATCATATCTCAGGACGGTTATATCATCACAAATAACCACGTTATCTCCGACGCAAGCTCGGGAGAAGCAGCAAGCAAGATCACAGTACGTCTCAGAAGCGGCGAGGAATACGAAGCTTCCCTTATCGGTAAGGATGCAGACTCCGACGTTGCCATCCTCAAGATAAAAGCGGAAAACCTCAAGGCGGCAGTATGGGGTGACAGCGAAAAGCTCGTAGTAGGTCAGCAGGTAGTTGCAGTAGGCAATCCCCTGGGCGA
The DNA here is from genome assembly GCA_015063695.1 of Oscillospiraceae bacterium. GTDB lineage: Bacteria > Bacillota > Clostridia > Oscillospirales > CAG-272 > RUG14199. The sequence goes on along the minus strand of SVTQ01000011.1, from coordinate 50,325 downwards.
GCTCGGCGGTACGGTAACCACAGGTATCATCAGTGCCTCCGACCGTGAAGTGCAGATAGATAACGTAGTAATGACCCTCATTCAGATAGATGCCGCAGTTAACCCCGGCAACTCCGGCGGCGGTCTCTTCAACACCAAGGGCGAGCTTATCGGTATCGTCAACGCAAAGTCCTCCGGCTCAGGCATCGAAGGCCTCGGCTTTGCAATCCCCTCCAATGAAGCGCAGGATATAACCACACAGCTCCTTGAGCACGGCTACGTCCGCGGCAAGGTATACCTCGGTCTCTCCTTCTACGAAGCTAACTCCGGTTACTTCTCTTCTTCCGGTGACGACGGAATTCTCTACGTTTACGCAACCGAGGAAGGCTATAACGACGACGTTCTCAAGAGCAAGGATATCATCCTCTCCATCGACGGCGAAGAGGTCTCCACGACCGCAGAAGTAAAAGCAATTCTTAAGAAGCATAAGGTCGGCGATAAGCTTACCTTCTCCATCCTCCGCGACAGAGTTCCCATGGAAGTCGAAGTTACCTGCTACGAAGCAAAACCAATCGGCAGCTCCGTTGATTTTGACGACTGATATGACAAAAGGGACTGCGCCCACAGCGCAGTCCCATATCGTATTTTACGGTGTAACCGTAGGGGCGACCATTGGTCGTCCGCCAATTTTTCTCATCCTACATAGAGAAAGGAGAAAACGCCATGTACAAAATTCTTGTTGTTGACGACGAAGAAATGATAAGAAAAATAGTTTCCAAATACGCGGTCTTTGAAGGCCACAGCGTAACGGAAGCCGCAGACGGCATGGAAGCTATTGAGCTTTGCAGAAACGGCTCCTTTGACATAATGATAATAGATATCATGATGCCCGAGCTTGACGGTTTCTCGGCATGCCGTGAGATAAGAAAATTCTCCGATGTACCCATCATCATGCTCTCCGCAAGGGGCGAGGAATACGATAAGATAAACGGCTTTGAGCTTGGAGTTGACGACTACGTGGTAAAGCCCTTTTCTCCGAAAGAGCTCATGCTGCGAATTGAAGCTATCATGAAGAGAAGCCGAGGCCGCGCCTCGGAAAACAAAGAGGAAAATGAAATATTCACCCTTGGAGCACTGAAAGCGGATGTCACAGCCCGTATCGTCTACGTAAACGGCGAAAGAGTTGAAATGTCGCCCAAGGAATACGACCTTTTCTTCTATATGCTGAAAAACAAAAACATCGCCCTCACGCGCGAAAAGCTTATATGCGAGGTCTGGGGATATGACTACTACGGCGACGACCGCACCCTCGACACCCACATAAAGCTCCTTCGTCGGAGCCTCGGCGAATGCTCAAAATACATCGTTACTCTGAGAGGGGTGGGCTACCGTTTTGACACCAACGTATAACAACACAAAAAAACCAAGAACCCTCGCCGCAAAAATATTCGTCTCCTTCGCCTTCTTCACCCTCATAGTTCTTGTGCTTCTGTGGCTTATGCAGGTCGTTTTCCTTGACGACGTTTACAGAACGGTCAAGCTCCATGACCTGAAGAACTGCGCGGAATTTGTAGGAGACACAGTATCGGAGAGAGAGACCGACCGCGGAGTTATGGAAGGCTCCAAGAAATATAACGCCTGCATTTCGGTCTACCGTATAACGGGACAAAGCGGAGTAGTTGAAGCCTCATCCCATATAAAGACCACTTGCATGATACACAATATTTCCTCCCCCTCCCTGCTCAATGAGATGTACACGGGAGCGGCGGACGGCTCCACCTACATAAAGAGAGTGGAGCTGACTGTAAACGATGAAAACGTGATGAACTCGGGCACATCGGCAAAGGGCCCCTCTGCCGTAATATGCTCCAAGGTGGTAACCCTCGGAAACACCGACTATCTGATACTTGTGGACGATGAGATACTTCCCCTTGCCTCAACCTCAAGGACCCTCACCTATCAGCTTATATTTATAACAGCAGTTCTCCTTATGGTGGCGGCTCTTCTCTCCTTCTTCTTGGCAGACAGAATAACGGGTCCCTTCAAGAAAATGACGGAAAAGGCAGGGCGCCTTGCCGAAGGCGACTACAACGTAAAGTTTGACGGTCAAAGCTTCCTTGAAGCAAAGCAGCTTGGCGACACTCTCACCTATGCCGCGAGCGAGCTTTCAAAGCTTGACGTAATGCAGAAGGAGCTTATTGCAAATATCTCCCATGACCTTCGCACGCCCCTCACTCTTATCTCGGGTTACAGCGAGGTAATGCGCGACATCCCCGGCGAAATGACGGCAGAAAATATGCAGGTCATCATCGACGAGACAGCAAGACTTTCTTCCCTTGTTTCCGACCTATTGGAGCTTTCAAGGCTGACCGAAGGAAAACAGTATATAGAAACAGCTCCCTTCAGCATTACGAAGACCGTAGAGGAGACTGTTTCAAGATACTCCCACCTGACACAAAAGGACGGCTACACCGTAGAATTCATCGCCGAGAGCGAAGCCTATATCTCCGCTGACAAAACAAGAGTTCTGCAGGTGCTCTATAACCTTATAAATAACGCCGTAAACTATACGGGCGAGGATAAGAAGGTCACCGTAGTCCAGACGGTGGAAAACGGTATAGTCCGCATTTCCGTAAAGGATACGGGAGAAGGAATTCCGCCCGAGATGCTTTCCATGATATGGGAGCGCTACTATAAAGCAGGCGACTTCCATAAGCGCGGCAAGGTCGGCACGGGACTTGGCCTCTCCATCGTTAAAAAGATACTCGTAATGCACGGAGCAAACTTCGGCGTCTCAAGCGAAGTCGGCAAAGGCAGTACCTTCTGGTTCGAATTCCCCGAGGTTACGGAACAAGTATAAATATCATTTATGTTTGAACGGGAGGCTGATAGCCTCCCCTACAAATACATTATCTCATCCGTTCAAGCAGGAGCGACCATCTACCGAATTTAAGAAAATAATTCACATGCGATAAACTATTTGCTCACAACGCAGAATTAACTCACAGCAAACAATTCATTCGTAACATGAATGCAACTCGCGGCAAACAATAATCGTGTAGGGGAGGCTATCAGCCTCCCGCGAACTGAATATAAAAAGGAGTTCTGCTCGTTCGCAGAACTCCTTTTTATATTCAATTTGAGACTATTTTACTCTAAGTCGATAATTTCTCCGTTACGTTCAAAGGCGATCCTTGCGTCTGCATAAGCATCATCATCGCAATGTTTGGCATCACGAAATACGGCAAGAAGCTTTTCTGCATAGTCCTTGTCTGCCTTTTCCACATAATGATAATTGTTTAAGAATATCTCCGTTTCATTATCTATCATGTCCGTAAGACGATCCCACAAAGCATCAAGATTTTCTCCGTAGTATTCGGTAAGCTTCAATCCTTTTTTTATCGCTTTGTGTACGTCCGAATAATAACAGACACCTTCAAAATCAACTGTGAATTTTTTTCTTTCCATGACAGATTTTTGAGCCCTTTTAACTTATCGTATTATCAATTCCCTTAACGAGGCCGCCGATCTTTTCTTTCAAAAGTCCGTTTTCGGGACTTGTCAGCTCGGGATCGGCACTTACCGTATTATGCGCGGCTTTAATGGCGCTGCTTACGATATCACTGTCAACGTCGCCTCCGAACAGGAAGTTTGCCGCCGCTCCGTGCTGACGGAAACGACCCGATGCGGCGAAGAAATCGCCTGCTCCGCGAAGCCTTAGGTCTGCCTCAGCTATCTCGTAGCCGTCCCAGGTGCTTTTCATTACCGCAAGTCTTTCTTTCGCCTTTATGCTCTTTGAGTCCGACATAAGAATACAGAAGGATTTTCTGTCCCCTCTGCCGACTCTTCCTCGGAGCTGATGAAGCTGAGAAAGCCCGAAGCGCTCTGCGTTTTCAATAATCATAAGGGTGGCCTCAGGTACGTTTACACCCACTTCCACCACAGTGGTTGCCACAAGCACGTCAATATTTCCCGCGGTAAAATCACGCATTACGCTGTCCTTGGCGGCACTCTTCATTTTCCCGTGAACAACTCCTACGCGAAGGTCGGGAAGCTTCAGGGCAAGCTCTCTTGCAAATTCCACCGTCGCCTTCATGGGGACGCGGTCCTCTTCCTTATCAAAGATGACCATGTCCGCCATTTCCTCGGGATCGCTCTTCAATTTATCCGCAAAGGCCCTCGCAGTTTTGCTCTGCCCCTCTTCCACCATGGGACAGACAACGTAAGTTCTGTTCCCTGCGGCGGCATGGGTCCTTATGAAACGGTTGAGCCTTTCTCTGTATCTTTCGTCAACAATAATGGTGTCCACCTTCTGTCTGCCGGGGGGCATCTCGTCAAGCCTTGAAAGGCTGAGGTCTCCATAGTAAACAAGAGAGAGGGTTCTCGGGATAGGCGTTGCACTCATGGCAAGAATATGCACACCCTCGGACTTTGCCGCAAGGGCGGCTCTCTGCATAACACCGAAGCGGTGCTGTTCATCGGTTATAACAAGCCCGAGATTTTTGAAGCTGACTGAGCTTGATATAAGGGCATGGGTGCCTATAAGGATATGTATATCCCCCGTCAGCTCCTCGGTCTCGCCCGATACCACCGAGAGAATTCTTCTCTTTTCGGCGGCGGGAGTTGAACCGCAAAGAAGCTCAACGTTTATTCCGACAGACGCGAAAAGGGGACGAAGCTCCTCGTAATGCTGACGGGCAAGAATTTCCGTCGGAACCATAATGGCGCACTGATATCCCGAAGTGGCACAGGCAAAGGCCGCACCTGCGGCAACAGCGGTCTTACCGCTGCCGACGTCACCGATGAGAATTCTTCTCATGGGTGCAGTCTTTTCCATATCGCCGCATATCTCATCAAGACTTCTCTTCTGCGCGCCTGTCAGCTCGTAAGGAAGCAGGTCCGTATAACGTCTCAGCTCTGCTCCCTTGAGAGAGGGGGCCGTGGAGCCTGCAGTCCTGCTTTTTTCGGCGGCAAGCGCCGAGGCAATAATAAACACTTCTTCAAAGGAAACGCGCTCTCTGCCCTTTGAAATTTGTGAAACGCTATTCGGGAAATGAATGGCGGAAAGGGCATTCGAAGCGGAGAGCACGTCATACTCTCTGCATTTCTCCTCGGAGAAAATATCTTCAATCTCACCCGAAACCTCTTTCCAGGCATCCGCAATAAGACCCGAGATAAACTTCTGAGTTATTCCCTGAGTTACGGTATAAACGGGAACAAGGTCGGGAAGGGGAATTCCCTCAACGTAGGGCTCGTAAATGGGAGAGGTCATTTTAAGAAGGCCGCCCTCACGGTGAACTCTTCCCCAAAATCTGAAGCTTGAGCCCACTGTAAAAACGTCCTTCAGATAATTCTGATTGAAATATATTATCTCAACGGTTCCGCTCTCGTCAAAGGCGCGGAACTTAAGAATATTCATGCCGCGTCGTATCATGCGGGCGACAGGCTGAGTTCCTATCGTCAAAACGAGGGACACCGCGTCCCCGTTTTCGTACTCCTTGTTTCCCGCACGCGCAACAGCCGTCACTTCTCCTCTGTTCTGATACGCTCTCGGAAAATGATGAAGCAGATCAAAAACAGTTTCAATGCCCAGTTTAAGAAGTGCTTTTCTGCGTACCTCTCCGACACCCCTCAGCTCCCCTACGGGAGAGTTAAGATTAAGGCTCATTGAGGCTTTACGGGGGTTGCCCCGCCGGGGGTGATAATGGGATTTTGTCCTGCCGCCGAGGTGATCTGGGCAATCATAAGGGAGGCGCGGGACATAAGATTTGTGAGAATATGGGGACAGCTCTGCTTGAACTCTCCTGCAAGGTCCATGTTCTTCCACGCAATTTCATTGTAGTATACGGGATTGAAGCGCATCACAACTCCGAAGGTCACGGAAAGGAAGAAAAGTCCGTCGGGATCAAAGCTCATGGTGCGGTTGAAGGTAAACTTTACACCGCTTTTTTCCATAAGCTGAGCGATTATGGTGTCCTTGCAGTTAAGCTTGACCTCTCTGCCGGGCTTTTCAAGCTTCAAGGTCTCATAGCTTATATTATCGAGAAAGATCTGATGTTCATGAAGAAAATATCTTCCAAAATCCAACATATACGTCACTCCTGAATTAATATGTCAAATAATCTGTATAGTAAATTATAGTATACATCTTTTTTCCCGTTTTGTAAACCGAAGAAAGCGAAAAAACGCTCAAATTTACAATTAACCTATATAAATATATAAAAAACAGAAAATCACTTGAAAAAGAAGGCAAGTTGAAGTATAATTAACATTGGGGAATTTTGAAGTTTGACACTGAATGCAATTCCCACAGTCCGACTTATGCTTCTTTTTGAGGATAATTATGAAAAAGATTATAACTTACGGCACCTTTGACCTGCTTCACTACGGTCATATCAATCTCTTAAGACGCGCCAAGAAGCTGGGCGATTATCTTATCGTTGCCCTTTCCACCGACGAGTTCAACAGAGAGAAAAAGAAAAAGGAATGCTACTTCACATACGAACAGAGAAAAAAGCTTCTTGAAGCCATCCGCTACGTGGATCTTGTTATCCCCGAGGACAGCTGGGAGCAGAAGGTCTCCGACGTGCACGAATTCCGTGTTAACACCTTTGTTATCGGAGACGACTGGGAAGGTAAATTCGATTTTCTCAAGGAACACTGCGAAGTCGTATACCTTACCCGCACTCCCGAGATCTCAACAACACAGATAAAGGAACAGCTTAAAGACAAAAAATAAATTCTGAGGAAAGGGACAAAAACGGCAATGAACCTTAAACGTATGCTTGTCGGCGGAGCGCTGAAGCTTTTCAGCCTTCTGCCCGTAAAAAAAGTTATACTTTTCGAAAGCAGTCCCGACTTCGCCTGCAACGCTTATCCTGTTTACGAATATCTGAAAAACTCGAAAAAGCTTCCGGGTTGGCGTTTCATGTGGTTCGTTTCCGGCGACAGGTTTATCCCTTCGGACTTTCCCCGAAATGACGTAGTTTACATCGAGCCGTCCGGCATAAAAGAAACTCTCCGTCATTTTTATTACCGCGCAACCGCCGCCGCCCTCGTAATGTGCAACAACGCAAAGTACCCTGCGAGAAAGAAACAGCTTGGTGTTTTCCTCGGCCACGGCTGCAGTGCAAAAAATATAAAAGGACTCTACCCCTTCGGGGACAAAATGGACTACGTCCTCTCCCAATCCCATTTCTTTGACTATATCATGTGCTATGAGTTCGAGATAAACCCCGAACAGCTCTTCTATACGGGATATCCCAGATGCGATGACCTTTTCCATAAATGTCCCGAAGCAAGACAAGCTCTCGGACTTTCGGAAAACGATAAGCTTATCATCTGGCTTCCCACCTACAGAAAGCACAAAAATCAGACAATGGAGGACAACGGCTCCAAGGGTATCCCCCTTCTCCGAACGCCTGAAGACGTTGAAAAGTTCACAAAGGTTCTTGAAGAACAAAAAGTCACGGTGGTGCTCAAGCCCCATCCCGCCGAAGACCTCTCCACCATAGAAAACATCAATACCGACCGTTTCAAAATAATAACGGATGAATTTCTGAGTAAAAATAAGATTCGCCTATATCAGGTAATGTCCGAAGCGGATGCACTTATCTCCGACTATTCCTCGGTTCTCTACGACTACCTCTTCTGCGACAAGCCCTTTGCCATCACCACTGACGATGCAGAGCTTTACAGAAGCTCCAGAGGCTTCGCCCTCGACCTTGTTGACCTCTTCAAGGACGCAACGGAAGAGCTTCCCGACACAGATGCTCTCTGCCGCTTTGCGGAAGAAGTGAGGGAAGGTGTTGACCGCAAAAAGGACGGGCGCGCCGAGGTCCTCTCTCTCGTTGCAAGATATAACGACGACAGATCGGCGGAAAGAACGGGCGAATTCATAATCAAAAATCTGAAAGTGAAAAATAAATGAGCAGTGACCTTAAATCAAAGACCGTAACGGGCTTTTTGTGGCGGCTTGCGGAAAGGGTGGGAGCGCAGGCGGTGACCTTCATCGTCTCCATCGTCCTCGCCTGGTTCATCGTCCCCGAGGACTACGCCATAATCTCCCTCGTTACCATCTTTATAACCTTCTGCAACATCTTCGTCACAAGCGGCTTCGGAAATTCCCTTGTGCAGAAGAAGGATGCGGACAACCTTGACTTTTCCTCGGTGTTCTATTTCAACATCGTTTTCTCCGTGACAGTCTACGGTCTCCTCTTCCTTGCAGCTCCCTATATCGGAAAATTCTATGACTCCGATCTTCTTACCTCAGTGATCAGAGTCATGGGAATAAGAATAATCATCGCCGCCGTAAATTCCGTACAGCAGGCATACGTTTCCCGAAAGATGCAGTTCAAGAGATTTTTCTTCTCTACTCTCGGCGGAACCGTTGCGTCAGGCATTCTCGGAATTGTTCTTGCGTATTTCGGCTTCGGCGTGTGGTCCATCGTGGCGCAGTACCTTTGCAACACTATTGTTGACACCGTTGTTCTGTGGTTCACCGTAAAATGGCGCCCCGAAAGACACTTCTCTTTTGAAAGACTGAAGACACTTTTTTCCTACGGATGGAAGCTTCTCCTCAGCGGAATTATTGACGAGGGCTATAAAAACATACGAAGCCTCGTTATCGGCAAAGTATACACCAAAGACAACCTCGCCCTCTACAACAACGGACAGAAGATCCCCGACCTTATAGTTGACAACGTAAATTCATCCATCGCAAGCGTGCTCTTCCCTGCCATTGCAAAAAAGCAGACGGACCGCGAGGCGGTTCGCAGAATGACCCGCCGCTCGGTAAAAATAGGCGGCTACGTGATGATACCTCTTATGACGGGCCTTGCACTGTGCGCAGAAGCCCTTGTCCACGTTATTCTTCCCGAAACGTGGTACGAATGTATTCCATACATTCAGATATCCTGCTTCTCCGGCGCCCTTATTCCCCTGCAGACTGCAAACCTTCAAGCTATAAAGGCTATCGGCAGAAGTGATATCTCCCTTAAGGTGGAGATAATAAAGAAGGTCACCTGCCTTCTCATTTTCCTCTCCGTATGCAGAGTCAGCGTTATGGCGATAGCATACAGTACCATCGTCACCTCCATGGTGTCCCTTATCATAAATTCCTTCCCCAACGCAAAGCTTCTCGGGTACAGATATATCGACCAGTTGATCGATGTTTTGCCCTACGTGCTTATGTCTCTGGTAATGGGTGTCTGCGTATACTTTACGGGGCTTCTTCCCGTACCCTCCTTTGCGGCGCTTGTTCTTCAGGTGCTTGCGGGAGCCTTAGTATACGTTCTGCTGTCGGTAATTTTCAAAATAGACAGCTTCAAATTCCTTCTTGAGTCCCTATCGGGATTTATGGGGAAATTCAAAAAAAGCAAATAACCGAGGAACTCATGGAAAAAACAAGACTTGAAAGAATAAACGAGCTCGCCGCAAAGGCAAAGAGCGAAGGACTTACCGAAGAAGAAAAAGCGGAGCAGAAAAAACTCCGAGAAGAATATCTGAAAAACTTCAGAGCCAACTTCCGCGGAATTCTGGACAACACCTACGTTCAGCGCCCCGACGGCTCCAAAACTCCCCTTCATAAGAAGGAAGACTAAGTAAAAACTTAATACAAGCGGCGGGAGCAAGCCCCCGCCCTACGGTTGTAGGGTGAGAGAATTGCTCCCGCCGCTTGTATATTGTATCTCTTATTTATTCTCCAAAGCCATAACCTTATCGATTCTCCCCTGATGTCTGCCGCCTTCAAAATCGGTGTTTATGAAGAGGTCGACCATGTCGCAGGCAAGACCTGCGCCAACAACTCTGCCGCCCATACAAAGAGCGTTTGCATCGTTGTGAAGTCTTGTAAATCTTGCGCTGAAGGTGTCGGAACAGCAAGCCGCTCTGATACCCTTTATCTTGTTAGCCGCCATGCTGATGCCGATGCCCGTTCCGCAAACGAGGATGGCAAGGTCATATTCACCGCTTACAACTGCAGAGCATGCCTTTTCCGCGTAGTCGGGATAGTCACAGCTGTCAGAGGAATAGGTTCCGAAGTCCTTGTACTCAACACCGCATTCCTTAAGGTGCGCAATAATTTCATTCTTAAGCTCAAAGCCGCCGTGGTCACAGCCAAGGGCAATTTTTCTGTTTGTCATTTTCTCTATCCTTTTCTGTCTGTAATTTACTTGATTTTATTCGGCCTCTGCCGCAAGTCTCTCTTCTCTCTCGCGTTCAGCCTGAGGCTTCTTGAGATAAATGGGGGAAAGATTAAAATGGTTAAACCGCTCTCTTTCCTCATCCGCCGCAAAAAGATACTTTCTCAACCCAAGGAAGGCAACGCCTGCCGCGCTCTGAGAATTCATAACGGCAGGAACACTGCACACGGAAAGCCCGTCACAGCAGGGCATAACGACCTCCGTGCCGTCCCCTGCAAAGTAAATATTCTCACCGTCAAACTGAGAAAGAAGGTTTGCAAGCTCATCTGCCATAAGAGTATCGTCGGATGTCAGTCTCTCGGGGATATTCTCACCGTCAGCATTGAAAACGGCACAGTATACCTGCCCCCTTCTTGCGTTTATCACGGGACAGATAATACCCTTGAGATCACGAAGCCCTTCCGCCATAGCCTCAAGAACGGAAACACCAATGCAGGGAATATTATCTGCAAAGGCAAGACCCTTGACCGTCGCCGCGCCGATACGGACACCCGTAAAGGATCCGGGGCCTGCCGCGAGGGCAAAAAGGTCAATATCGGAAATCTTCTTCTCCGCGCTCTTCAGCACGGACTCTATCATGGGAAGAAGCGTTCTGCTGTGGGTATTACCCGAATTGACGGAATACTCACAGACTATTTTTTCATCTTTTATAAGGGAGACTGCGGCAATTCCCGCTGTCGTATCAACACCTAAAACAAGCATTTTTAAAGTCCTTCAACAATTACTTTTCTTCTGTTTTCGTCGCACTTTTCAATAGTTACCGCAAGAGCACCCTCGGGAATCTCCTCATTCAGATACTCGCTCCACTCGATAATACAGTGTCCGTTTTCGGTATATTCGTCAAAGCCGATATCCGAAAGGTCACAGTCTTCCTCAAGCCTGTAAAGGTCAAAGTGGAAAACGGGAACTTCGCCCCCTCGGTATTCGTTAACTATCGTAAAGGAAGGGCTCTTCACTCTGCTTCCGGGAGAGAGCACTCTCGCAAAGCCTCGGCAGAACGCAGTCTTCCCTGCGCCCAGCCCCCCTTTGAGCATAATGAAATGGAGCTTTCCCGCTCTTTCGGCAGAAAGCTTTTCCGCAAGAGCTTCACCGACCTTTTCGGTTTCAAGAACACTGTCTGATACGTAAATTTCCGCCATAGCGATCACCTCCTAAAGCAGTCTTTCTAAGTATAACACAGATATTTAAAAAAATCAATGTTTACAGTGAAAGTCCGAAAGCGAAGAATGTGGGCAAATATACCCAAAAAGCAAACAGCATTTTTGTCAGCTCTCACAAACAGCATTCATCTAAATCGCCGTTTTTGAGATATTATATACAAAAATAATTGACAAATTTCCGTCGTACTGTTATAATTGACTTGTATTATTATATAAAATATATAAGCGAAGGAGAAAATCGATGAAAAAATTTATCAGTCTGCTTCTCTGCTGCGTAATGATTATCGCAGCTACCTGCCCCGTGGGTACGGCAATATCCGCAGGCACAGACGAAAGAACAGTCTCCGTAATATTTGACAGTGCGGATGCCGCATCTCAGATTCTTCTCGGTGACGGCACAGTGAATGTTATCCCCGGAGATTGCAACGGTGACGGAGAGATCACCAGTAAAGACTCCATGCTGATAAAAAAGTATCTGGCAGGCATCTCTGATAATATCAACCTCGCCGCTGCCGACGTAAGCGGGGACGGCTCAATAAACGCCAAGGACTCTCTTATAATCAAATATATCATTAAGGGTATTGAGTATACAAGCACGGCTCAGGTAACTGCAGTCGCCTCTTCCCTCTCGGGAAGTGCGCTCTTCGATGAAACCGAAAACGCGGCATACGTAACGGCAGAGGGAGCAAAGGTAACGGCAAGAATTATCCCCGAAGCTATTGCTGACGGCTTTGAAGCAGAAAGCTATAAGTACGTTGGTATCGTTTATAAAGCGGAAACCTCTGCAACAAAGGGCGCAGTTTACGCGACCTCCGACAAGCCCGTAAAGACAGAATATGCGCTTTACACTGACGGCGAGTACCACGTAAAGATGTTCGATATCACCGAAAACGAGGGATTTGCGGGAAGCGTTGAAGCTATCGCATTCGACCTTATGGACGGAGCGGCAGCAGGCGACACAGTTTACGTTGACTCCTTCATTATGACAGACAGCATTGACGCCCTCGAAGAAATGGCAACCGAAAGACTTCAGGTACGTACTTACACCGAGCTTTCAGCGGCAAACGGCAAGAGCGGCACAGTTTCCGATACTGACTCCTTCAGCATCGTATTCAGCAGTGAAGAAAGCCTTGTTGATATCGGTGCTCCCAATAACACCACATACGCCTTCAACACATACGCAAACTGCCTTGAGCTTGTTGTTGCAGATAACAGAATTGACCCTCAGGTCTACCTCGATCTTTCAACCTACAACCTCAGCGCAGACGAATATAAATACGTAACCTATATCTACAAAACAAGAACAGACTCCCTCTATGAGCGCAAGGGTGAGATATTCTTCTGCGCGGGAGACGTTGCAGTTCCCACAGGCGGATGCTCCTATCAGTTCAAGCTGGCGGCAGACGGCAACCTTTACGCAGTGACCGTTGACGGAACAAGCCTCAGAAATTTAGGGGGCAAGGCTTACTGGAACGGTAAAGTTCACGGTCTCCGTCTTGACTACTTCCAGGACGCAACCGTCGGCGAATCCGTATTCGTAAAAGCGGTAGTTCTCAGTAAAACTCCCGCGGCGGCTGAAGCAACGGCAAATCTCCTTACAGGTAAGGCAAGCGTCGGCGGTCTTGATGCAAAGGCATCAATGGATTACCTCTACAAGGTATATTCCAAGGACACCTCCGCAACCGCTTATATCAAAGCAGCCGAAGGCGGCGACCTTGCATTCAGCTTTACCGGCGGCACAATAGACCGCTTCACAAAGGACCATCTCGGTACAAGACTTGAAGCCTTCCTCCTTAAGAACGTGGGAACGATAGCTGACGTTGAAGTTCTTGACGGCTACGAGCCCCTCTACGACGCTTACGTTGCGACAGAGGAAGCCGAAGGCTACGTAACCTACAAAGTACAGGTTGAAGACAACTTCTACGTCCTCTTCAGAAAAACAGAGTACAACATGAAGAAGGTCATCCTCGACCATGACCTCGGCCCCGACTGCGACGACGCAGCAGCTGTCTGCATCGCAGTCAAAGCCCACATGAAGGGCGAGATCAACTGCCTTGCGATCACCTCCTGTATGTACACGGATATGAGCGCATACGCAGCTGCGGCAGTTCCCCACTATCTCGGTTGTAACGACATCCCCTTCTCGTATAACAACGAGAGAAGCGCAACGGGTATGAACGTACGTTGCTGTAAGGTTCCTGCAACAAACTACTGGAACAAACAGAGCTCATGGCCCGTAATCTACCACAACACTCCCCTTCTCCGTGAAATTCTCGCAAACAACGGAAACGAAAGAGATATCCTCTTTATCACAATAGGCCCCCTCACAACTCTCTACTGTCTCTTCAATTCGGGTGCCGATCAGTTCAGCGACATGAACGGTCGCGAGCTTTGGGCGGCAAACGTATACAGCTACGTATGCGGCGGCGGTAACTTCAGCAACCTCAACGATAACGAGCATAACTTTGCAGAAGACTTTGAAGCAACAAACGCAACCGTCAACACCATAACCGAGGTTCCCATGACCTTCGTTGGCGCAAACGTTGCAGGCACTATAATGTCAGGTGACTACGTTCTCAAGAACTGCACCAACGACTGGGTCCTCCGTCCCTACTACTATCTCCAGAGCTGGGAGCAGTATTACTCCCGTCAGAGCTGGGACCTTGCAACCGTTTACTACGCAGTATACGGCGGTTCCGGTATGTGGCAGGTAAAAAGCGGCTATGACGTCAAGTCATGGTCAAACGGTGCAACCATCCTCAATCAGCCCGGCGCAAGCAGTTATATAGAATCAATCACATCCGACTCCTACGTCAAGGCGGTATTTGAGGAAACGATGCAGCCTTATCTGAACTAATCAATTAAATCCGTCTTTGACGGATGAAATCCACCTTCGGTGGATGAAATCGCTTTACGATGAGATCCTGCTTTGCAGGGTAAATATCAAAAGTGCTTGATTTCACTAAAAACAAAAAAGAGAGAATTTTCGGTTTTTCCGAATTGTTCTCTCTTTTTTGTTTGTGCTGTGGGTTTTTGTCTCACCATATTGCGGTTTACTATCCGCTAATAATCACAGAAAGAAAAGCTTCGCCGCCACGGTCATCACAACGAGGAAGATAAGATTGATAAGAGTGAACATAACGAAATATTTTCTCTTGTGACCGGGGTAAAGGATATTGAATTCGCTGAAGGTAATAAGACTTGCAAGGGATGCGATAAGAGTTCCCGTTCCGCCAATGTTTACACCCATAAGAAGTGCCCTGTAGTCCTCTGTAAAACGGGACAGAAGAATAGCCGAGGGAACGTTGCTTATCCCTTGGCAGGAGAGGACGGAAACGAGAAGCGTATCCCACTCAAGAAGGGACGATAGAAAGTTGTTTACCGCATCTATACGGGCAAGATTTCCCGCAAAAATAAAGAAGAAGAAAAAGGTTCCGAGAAGACCGTAGTCAACGCTTTTGAGAGCGGAGAAATCGGTAATGGCAATAATAAGAGTAACGGCACCAACCACGGGAAGAATGGGAAGAACTCTGAATACCACAAGAAGGGAAACAGCAAAAAGAACAAGATAAAGGACCGTTCTCTTGATGCTTAGCTTTTCGGGATATTCTTCCTCGATGGTAAGCTTTTCCCGCTTTACGAACAGACAAGCTATCGCCAGCATCGTTATCGCGAGAATAAAGGGCGGAAGCATAATGAGACAGAACTCGCCCGTAGGTATGTTGTAGTAGGAATAAAGGTAAAGGTTCTGAGGATTGCCGAAAGGTGTCACCATGCCGCCGAGATTGGCGGAAATGTTCTGCAGAATGAAGAGGTAAGCCATGTGCTTTTCCTTCCCCGTTGTGGAGAGGGCAAAATAGCCGAGAGGGAGGAAGGTTATCAGCGCCATGTCGTTTGCAATAAGCATGGAGCCGAGGAACGTTATGACGATAAGCATCAGAAAAAGAGCTCTCAGATTCCCCGTTATTATAACGAGCTTTCTTGCAAGAATTGTGAAAAACTTAATATTCCGAAGAGCGCACACCACCCCAAGGGTCAGAAAGAGACAGGAGAGTGTCTTGAAATCAAAATATCCGAGATATTCTCTGTCGGGCGGAATGATAATGCCCGTAATAAGCGCCGCTATGACCGCAACACAAAATACCGTATTCTTTTTTATAAAACGAATTACCGCCATAAACTTCTCCTAAATTCACACTGTCTGCTATGATACACCAAAATACGAGCTTTGGCAAGAGCTTTTTCAGGTTACGGGAAAAATTTACGGCAGTTTTCTTTTATATATTTTTTAACAGGTATTTAAAACGATGAGAAATTGACCGTTCTCTCAATAACGTTCTCTTGAAGCTCGGGCGTAAGATTTACAAAATAGTCGCTGTATCCGCCCACGCGGACAATAATGTTTCTGTGTGCATCGGGATTTTTCACGGCATCAAGAAGCTCCTCTGCACTCACTACCGTAACGGAAAGCTGCTGACCTCCGCCGTCAAAATAACCGCGGCAAAGAGAAAGAAAAGCTTCCTTTCCCTTGGGAGAATTAAACAATGCCCTGTCAAATTTCAGATTGAGTATAAAGCCGCTGGCAGGAAGGGTGTGGTCAAGCTTCAGGCAGGATGAAAGAAGAGCCGTCGGGCCTTTAACGTCGCTTCCGGGAACGGCACCGATAGAGTCGCCGTAAAGGGTCTCCGAATCCCTTTTGCCGCTTGGAAGAGCTCCCACAGCAGCTCCGTTCCGCGCCGCTCTGTCAAAGGGAGAACAGCCGCCCGAAAAGAATCCTCCGCGATAGGTGGGGATAGTTCTGAGGTATCCGTTATAAAAGTTTATAAGGTCGGCGGCAATTTCGTCAACGAAGTCATTATCGTTTCCGAATTTATAAGGCGAGCTTCTGAATAAAGAATACATAAACTCATATCCTTCAAAATCAGCTTCAAGAGCCTTTCTGACCTCTTCAAGAGTAAATCTTTTCTCCTCGTAAACAAGCTTTTTTATGTTGGCAACCGAGTTCACTGCGTCGGGAACACCCTCTGCAAGGATCTGACCGTGGCCGTAGAGAGGACCTTTATTCTTATAGTCCCTTCCCTTTTCGATGCATCCCTCGATAGTCATGGAGCGCAGGGGATTTGCAGTTTTTTCGGCATAAAATTTCTGCGCTTTATTTGACATGGCGCAAATAGTATCACAAAGGAACGTGATCTGCTCTTTCACCGCACCGTAAAACTTTTCAAAGGTGTCAAAGTCGGAAGCATCTCCCGTTTCGACACCTATTCTTTTTCCGAGCTTCGTATTATAACCGTTAAACAGCGCGTATCTTACCGCCATTCCCAGGTTGACCTCTCCGTCCTCAAGTCCCATGTGGCTCTTGCCCTGAACGTCTATCTGATTGCACCCGTTCATAACGTAAAGATGAGCATCCTCAGGGGGAATTCCGAGGGATATAAGAGCAGGACATACCGCCCCGTCGTTATAGAGGGCTGGAAGTCCCATGCCGAGAGCAATGGTCTCATAAGCACTCTCCCAAAGCTTCAAAGGAGTGTTTTTATGGCATCTCATTGTGAGATTGGGAGTGTTGAATTTATACTTTCTTGCCACCTCAAGTATCTCATAGGTAAGGGGATTTGAAAGATCGTTTCCTTTTTCATCGGAACCCGAAATGCAAAGGTTCCAGGTTCTCGTGTTATGGAAGAACATCCAAAGGTCTTCAAGAGCTTCCCTTGACTCATCATAGTCGGAGCGCTCCCAGAAGTCCTTCATATAAAGGTCAAAGTGACCCGGAGAGTCTATGCCGTCCAGCGTGAAAAGCATAACGTATACGCATACCGCCTCGGCAAAGCTTAAAGCAGGTTTTACGGGACAATGCTCAAAGGTATTTGCCACTCTCTGAAGCTTTTCTGCAGTCTTTTCGTCCTCTGCAGACAAAAGCATATCTTTTGCGAGAGCATGCAGGCGCCTTCCAAGAATATCAACGGCATCAAGGGTCAGAAGAAGACCCTCGTAAAATCCGTCATCATCACCGTTTATCTTTTGATACTTATATATCTTTTCACGGATACCGTCTGTACCGAGAATTGCAAAATCAATAAGGTCAGGTACTGCATGACCGCCCCATGTTCCGCCCCAGCCCGAAACGGAATTTATTATGTCTTTTTCGTTTTCCGTAAAAGCATCCCAAACTCCCGAGCGTGTGTCAACGCCTTTCATATTTTCTATTATGTATCTGTAATCCTCGGGAGTATCGGAATTCTTTTCCTTTACTTCCAGCCAATAAATACTCGGTGACTGCCCGCCCGAAAAAGTAGGAGCGACTGCTATTCCCTCAAATCCGCAAAGAGGAAGTCCAAGCTTCCCGTCAACGGAAATATTCATCGTCTTTGCAAGCTCAACGTACCCCCTGCCGCATCTTACGTAAATACTGTCGCTCTCAGCCGTGAGATACCCTACCGCAAAAGGCTCGTCGGTTATGCTGAATTTGTACATTTCTTCACCCCCGTTCTCTTGATAGTTTTATTGTAGCACAGACACCGCTTAACGGTCAAGGCTCGTCTCTTCTTTTACATTCAATATACCCCAAAACTTTTTTTCTTCCACTTGATTTATCCCGATGATTGTGGTAATATAATATAACATCCGCCCTTAGCTCAGTGAATAGAGTACCGGATTCCGATTCCGTTGGCCGAGGGTTTGAATCCCTCAGGGCGGGCCAAAAAATCCAAGTCTTCGGACTTGGATTTTTTATCCATTGCGAAAGCAATGGCATATCATCAGCCGTTAGGCTGTATATCATCAACTACGGTTACACCGTTGTTGTATCTCATCACAACTTTAGGTGTGCATCAAAACACTTTCGCAATGATGATATACAAGACTTCGTCTTGATGATATGCAATTTCTCCGAAATTGATGATATACAATGCTTTGCATTGATTTAATATGTAGGGATTCGAACATATAGGGCAAAACTTCAAAAGGGTTCGAATTTGTACTCCCATTCCAAAAAACGACTTGTTTCGACAAGTCGTTTTTTTATCCATTGCGAAAGCAACGGCATATCATCGCCGTAAGGCGTATCTCATCACGCATAGCGTGTATATCATCAGCCGCAGGCTACACCTCTTTCAAAACAAAAAAGCCCTTCGGGCTTTAGCTTTTAAAATGAAAATGACCCTCGACTGTCTTTCTTTACAAACAGCCAAGGGTCACTTTCGGTCGATCTTGATATCTAACATCATTTGTTTATCCTCCGTTTTTCTAAGTCTATCTTTTACTTTAAAGCTTTACCGATACGTTTTTTCGACTTTACTCTTATATGCTTTATATACTGTTGTATACTATAATTTCAAAACAAAAACACGTTTTATTTAATAAAATTCTTTAATTTACTATCACCTTATAGGTATCGGTTATATCGCTTTTCGTAAAAGACGAGTTCCTCTGGTTCCGATTTCCAAAGCACTAAGCACTTTCCTTTTCTCTGCACATCTACTATCTTAACTTCTTTAGTTTCCGTACTGATCAGATCTTAACGTTGCCAAATCGTTATTTCACTTCTTTCACTTCAAATTATCTTTGCTTTTATCAAATTCGGGAGTTCATTTATTTTATATTTGTTTTCAAACCTCGACTGCAGTTTATCTCTCAGGACTTTTCTTACCTGAATTCCTTTCTGCAAAAACGGTTTATTTTTCCCGGTGATCTTTGATATTCCGCTTTCAGATAATTCCGATCCGGCACTTTGTTATCCGATTTCAGTTAACCGGCTTTTACCACCTGTGCAATTACAAATTTTTAAACACATCTATATTCAATTTTCACATTTTATATCGGTGTGCTCAGCGTTTGTTGAACCTTTGCTTTAACTGTACATTGGTTTGTACCTCCTTTATTGTGATTAAAGTATACCATAGAAAAATAGCTTTTGCAAGATGTATTTTGTACAAAATACACAGTTTTATTCTGTTCAAAACGCAGATTTTGTATATTCACACAACAAAAAGACTTGCGCATTTCAAGAAAATATGGTATAATAAATGTGTTGGTGCGGTGAAAAATCCCCGATTGCGTCTTGCAATCGGGGATTTCTTTGTTTTTAGAAACCGGACGCCTCATCCGTCGCTTTCAGCGCCACCTTCTCCCGCCGGAGAAGGCAACTGTCGGTCGCTTTTTGCAAATTAACGGAGAAGTCATCTGTTGTTATATCATCTCTTTATAATAAAACCGCACCCTTCTGATAGCCTTCTCCAGCGGAGAAGGGGGACCGCGGAGCGGTGGATGAGGAGATCAAAGCCTGTATAAAACTTTATCCTCTCAATTAAAACTTATCGACCATATACATGATCTTAAGCTGATTTACCTTGCTCTGGTAAGCCTTCTGCTGCTTATCGCGGAGAAGCTGTTCCTTAAGCTGAGGAGCGATCTCTTCAAAAGCGTACTCACGGGGAGCGTTCTTCTTGTTGAGCTTTATGATGTGGCAGCCGAACTGAGTTACAACGGGACCCTTTACCTCGCCCTCTTCCATCTCAAAAGCGGCGTTTTCGAATTCGGGAACCATCTGACCGCGGCCGAAGTCACCAAGGTTGCCGCCTGCTTCCTTGGAGGGGCAGGAGCTGTACCTTGCGGCAGCATCTTCAAAGGAGAGCTCGCCTGCATTGATTTCTGCAAGAACAGCGGCGCACTTTTCTTCGTCTTCAACGAGAATGTGAGAAGCGTTAACGGTGCCTTCGGAAACGAACATTTCCTTGTGCTCTTCAAAATAGGTCTTAGCCTCTGCATCGGTTACCTTAACCTCGGAGATGACCTTTTCAACGCAGTAGTTTGCAAGAAGCTCTTCCTTGAGCTTTGCGAGCTGTTCCTTGAAAGCAGGCTCTCTTTCAAAAAGGTTCTTCTTTGCATCAAGAAGAAGGAGCGCTCTGTTAATAAGCTGATCGAGAATAGCTTCTCTTCCCTCGGGAGTGTTGTAGGCTCTGCCTCTCTGACCCATGGAAGCTATCATTTCGTTTACTTCGTTTTCGGTAATGGGATTACCCGCAACGGATGCAAGAATTTTATTATCCATAATTATTATATCCTCCGATATAGTTCTTTTTTAAAATCCGTTGTATTGTAACACATAAAAATATCTTTTTCAACCCCTATATAAATATTAATGGAAAGAAAAGCCGTTTTCGAAAAGCAAAGGGGATGTAAAAACTGACGAGTTTTTTACATCCCCTTCTCTGATACTGAAAACTTATACCCCTGCGATGATCTTTCTGATAGCAAGGCTGTCCCTACTGTTGATTTCACCGTTGCCGTCAATATCTGCTCTTGCAAATTCTTCATCTGTAAGGTCTCTTGAAGATGCAAGATACTTTCTGATTATCATGGAGTCGCGGGCGTTTATGTCGCCGTCGCCGTTAATGTCGCCTGCGAACACTTCGGAAGTCCATTCTCCGTGGAACGTGAAGGCATCATCGCCTGCCGCGCCTATATTGGCATCAGTTGCCCCGAAGGAAGTGCCGGGAATCATAAGAGCCTTTGAAGCCTCGTCAGCAGTCCAGCCTGAGCCGTTCCACCATGCGCTGTCGGAGGCTCTCTGAACGTACCAGCCGTCAAGAGTGTAGCCCTCGGCAGTCGCTCCCGCAACGGACGTTGTTCCGTTTTTTGAAAGAACAACAGAAGCAGGAGAGGATGCTCCATCAAGGTCTGCGCTGTAATTTACCGTATACTGAAAATCTCTTACGTATTCAAGATACTTCACGTTTACCCAGCCCTTGTACTGACCGAATAAGATGTTTACCCATGTTTTTGCTTCATTGCAGCCGATGACCTGAACCTCGTCGCCGTTTGCAAGAACTGTCAGGATCGCCGAGCTTGCATTGGACTCAGCTCTCATATTGAGGTTACCTGCGGTAACTTTATAAACACCGAGAGGTATTTCCTTTGCTTCCCATACGCCATAGAGAATATATCCGTCGTCGGGAGCCGCCATATTCAGCATAGATTCATCAAGGGAGAACTTTGCGCCCGGAGTAAAGAGCTTTCTCGTATAAGCGCCGATGTTGGCATCTGCAACCCATCCCGTGCCGTCAACGTACCATGACAGGTCGGATGCTCTGAAGAGCCACCAGCCCTTAAGAGTTGCGCCGCTTGCCGTCACGTCGGAGCCGAGAACTGTGTACTGACTGTACGCCTTTTTCGTTGCGGCGGTCATAGTTCCTGCCGCATCCGTTCTGTCGGGATTATAGGATACTGTATAGTTAAAGAGCTTGTCGAAACGGAGATATTGCATACTGCACCAACCGACAACTCCGTTCACAATGACGTTAGCCCAGGATTTGTCGGCATTGAAGCCTATTACGGCAACCTGCTGACCGTTGGTTGCGGAGGTTACCTTGTCGTAGGAGGTACCCGCTCCTGCGCGGATGTTAAGAGAGGATGCGGTAACAGTATAGTAACCTCTGTTATTTGTCCAGCACTTAATGAGCATAGCTCTTGTTTCAGCGTTTACAACACCGTTTGACGTAAGACCGTAGTCGCTCTGGAACTGTGCAACCGTTCCCGAAGAGCCGCTTCCGAACTTACCGTCAACGTCGATATCGTAGCCCAGATGGTAAAGGACCGCCTGAACCCAGTATACCGTTGAGCCTGAGGGCATCGTAGAACCTGCTGTGTAGGAGATATCTGCTGTAGGAACGGTATAATCGTCGGGGTTTATTGACGCGGAAGGTGCATCGGGAGCTGCCGCAACTGTTCCCTCGTAACGGTAGATCTTATAATTTGCACCGTACTTGGAAACAAGAGATGCAACAGTATAGGTGCTTCTCTTGAGCTGAGGAGGCGTCTGTTCTGTGATTTCAATAGACGTAATTGCGCCCGCGCTGTTGTAAACGATGTCCGTTACGAGAACAACGTGGCTTCCCGAATAGTCGAGCGCATCACCAAGCTGAAGAAAGTTGTTGACGTTTGCAGTTGTTACTTTACCATCATCGTTACCGATAAGTGTGGAAACGTTGGGAAGCGAAGAAGTCGTCTGTCTTAAGGAAAGTCCCCAGCAGAAGGAAACGAAGGTGGAGCAGTCGTTTCCGTAGTATGTAGAGTAAGAACCTGTGTTACCGGTGTAATAGGACTGCTTTGTGTAAAAATCACTGTTCGGGTCAGTTGTTGCCGCAAGAAAGTCCTCGACGGAAATACCGTAAGGTACCCACTTACCTGCCGTTACGGGCCAAGCGTAAGGAATTCTGTAGGTCGAGCCTTCATAGTAAGTGTAGTTATTCTTCCAGCCTGAAACCGTCTTCTTGCAGACCCAAGTGATATTGTACATGTAGTCGGCACGTGCAACTATGTTCATCTGATTCTGCGTTGCCGCGTGAACTTCAACAGTTAAGTCAAAGTTTGCGAAAACGGGCAAAAGCATTACTGCCGCCATCAAGAGACACAGCGCTCTTCTGAGTAAGCCTTTTCTGTTTTTCATTTGTTTACCTCTTTATTTTTCCGTCGGACGAAAACCTGCCCGACAATTTTAACAAATTCAAGTGATTATTTCTCCTCTGCGGGGAAGCTGCTTATAAGCCCCTTCTGATACATTTTGAGATACAGAACGTCTTTAAGCGCTACGGTTCCGTTTCCGTCAACGTCAGCTGCGCCGATGTTGTTCAGAGTTGCTTCGCCCACAAGGTATTTTCTGACCGACATCAGATCTTTGGCATTAACGTCACCGTCACCGTTGACGTCCCCATATGTTGTAACACTCTCCCATACGGCAGTCAGCATGTAGGTGTCGTTTCCTGCCTCGACTGAAACGAATTTTTCATCAAGAGCTATCTTAGTGCCTGCACCAATAAGCGCCTTACCGCCTTGGCTCCAACCGTTTCCGGTATACCACAAGCCGTCGGAGGCCCTCTTGACGTTCCATCCCTTGAAGGCGTAGCCCGAGGGAGCGGAAACGTTTGAAGCCGCCGTCACCCCGCCGTAGGCAAGCTTTACGCTCTGCGGAGCCGAAATACCCGAAATTCCCATGTCATAACTGACAGTATATTCCACGGGCACGGGAGTACTTAAAGTAAGATACTTTGCACTGAGCCAGCCTACCGTACTTCCTATCTTGACCTTGACCCATGTTCCCGCAGAGTTTGCATCAAGAACGAGAACCGTCGTACCCTGTGAAACGGAGGTAACAACGCCGTGATCCGTTGAAGGGTCGCTTCTCACGTTGAGAGAGGATGCCGTGGTGGTATAATAGGCACGCACCGTAGAGGCAACGCTTCCCTTTGCGAAGCCGTTGAGCCCAACTCTTTTTATTATCTCGGGATAGTTCACATAGGAAACGTCCATATCAACGTTACCTGATATACCGGAAACGCTTCCCGTCGCGCTGTACTGCCACATCTGACAGTCTGCGCTCTTATCTATATCAGCCTGTCCCGAATTTCTCCAGGATGCTTCCCAGATCGCGTATTTTGCAGAAAGCGTCGCTCTGTCAAGGCTGCTGTTGAGCCACGACTTGCTGGAGTAGATTCCGGCAAAATAACCGTTGTTTTCAAGAACGGTGTTGAATGCGATACACATGTTAGTTCTTGTCTGTTTGGAAAGGACCTCCTGAGAGGGGTCTTCTATATCGAAGTAAATAGGATATTCAAAGGTCTTTCCCTTTATCCACGAAACAAGGGTCTCGGCCTCTGCCGCCGCTTCCGCTTCGCTCATTGCGTATGTATAATAGTAAGCTCCGACGTTAAGGCCGCGGCTCTTTGCGCCGAGATAATTGAACTCAAAGTACTCGTCCATTCCCTTGGTGCTTCCCACCTTGAGAATTACGAAGTCAACTCCCGTGCTTTTCACCGCATCCCAGTCAATGGTCTTCTGCCATTTGGAGACGTCTATTCCGTATGCTATGTAGTCGTATGCGCCTACAGGCACGGAAAATACCGACGGCATCATTGCAAGAAGGATAGCAAGGACGGTTAAAAGCGCCGCCATTCTCTTTATAGTCTTTAACATTTTTACCTCCGATGAAGATCCTTTATTAAGTTACTTCCCGTCAGAACCCTGATTTTGGGAACTTCCGTTATTATAAAGCTTTTTACGCTGACCGTTTTTATGGTGATGTCCGCCCGAATGATACCGACAGTCGTCAATATGCTTTCTTATTCTCGAAAAGAGCATGTCCAGCGCAACGATATTTCTTCCACCGTCGGGAAGTATCATATCCGCCTTTTTGCGGCTGGGCTCAACGTACTTTTCGTGCATGGGCTTGACCGTCGTCACGTACTGGTCAAGAACGGACTCAAGAGTTCTTCCGCGTCTTCTCGTATCACGGTAGATCCTTCTTATAAGTCTTATATCCGCATCTGTGTCAATAAATATTCTTACGTCAAAGAGAGAGCAAAGCTCCTCGTCGGCGAAAATGAGGATCCCCTCAACGATAATCACCTTGTTGGGCTTTACCGTCACCGTTTCCTCGCTTCTGTCGTGAAGGGCAAAATCGTAAACGGGACATTCCACCGACTGACCGCTTTTAAGAAGCCGCAGATGCTCCGCAAGAAGGGCGGTATCGTAGGCATCGGGCTCGTCGTAATTCAGCTTTTCCCTCTCTTCGAAGGGCATGTCGTGATGAGCCTTGTAATAATTGTCGTGGGTGAGTACCGTTACGTTTCCTCTGAAGCGGTACGTAAGCTCTCTTGTAAAGGTGCTCTTTCCGCTTCCCGTACCTCCCGCAATTCCCACAAGGAGAGTGCCTCCTCTCGGTACCGAATGACGTTGTCCGCCCCCATAGCGGTTATTGTTTCCGTAATATCCGTTTCTTGAATTTGCTCCGTTCCCGTTCTGACGGGCAGGAGCATTATCTGCATTTGCAGAATTTGTTTCGTTGTATTGATTATTCCCGTTCATCTTACCTCTCCGAGAATTAATTTTGTCACTTCCGGTTTATTTTCACCGATCACTACCGCGCTTCTGTAAAGGGCCTCTGCTCCTTCTATAAAGGAGCGCTCCGAGGTGTAGAATACGGCTAAAGTGTCACCGCACTTCACGTAATCACCCGTCTTTGCCTTAAGAACAATTCCTGCACTGTAATCGATGGGGTCGTCCTTCCTCAGTCTGCCTGCACCTAAAGTGCATGCGGCATTGCCGATATTTTCGGCATCCATAGAAAATACATATCCTTCCCTATCCGCCTTCACTTCATATTTGAAGGGTGCTTCGGGGAAAAGGGTCGGGTCGTCAAGAAGTGCCGTGTTTCCGCCCTGGGCTCCTATCCACTCCTTGAGCTTCTCAAATGCGGCACCGCTGTCAATAGCCTCGCTCACAAGTTTTTCGGCATGTGCCAAAGAAATATTCTTTCCAAGGGACACCATACTTGAAGCAAGAGCCACACAGACTTTTCGAAGGTCGGGAATATCTTCTCCTTTGAGAACAGCGACCGCTTCCTTTACCTCAAGGGAATTTCCCACCGCATATCCGAGTGGAGTATCCATATCGGTTATAAGGGCGCACATATTGCGCCCGAGGGCTTTTCCTATTTCAACCATAGTACGGGCAAGCTCCGCAGCACTCTCATAGTCCTTCATGAAGGCTCCGCTTCCCGTCTTCACGTCAAGGACGATGGACTTCGCGCCTGCCGCAAGCTTCTTGCTCATAATACTTGAAGCGATAAGAGGAATTGAATTTACCGTCGAGGTCGCATCCCGAAGCGAATAAAGCTTTTTATCCGCAGGAGCAAGCTCTGTGCTCTGACCCACAACGGCAATTCCCGTCTCTTTAACAAGCTCATAAAATCTTTCTGTCGAAAGCTCCGTTTCAAAGCCTTCTATGGACTCAAGCTTGTCAACGGTGCCTCCCGTGTGTCCAAGCCCTCTGCCCGACATTTTTGCAACCGTACAACCGAGGGCGGCGGCAACGGGTCCGATTATGAGAGAGGTCTTATCCCCGACTCCGCCCGTGCTGTGCTTATCCACCGTAGTGTCACCGAAAAGGGACAGATCAACAACGTCGCCCGAGCGCATCATTGCATCGGTCATGACCTTCGTTTCCTCAAAGTCCATGCCCCGAAAGCAGACCGCCATGGCGAAAGCCGACATCTGATAGTCGGGAATTTCGCCCTTCGTATATCCTTCTATGAGACAGCGCAGTTCGTTATCCGTCAGCGCCTCTCCGTTTTTCTTTTTTTCTATAAGGTCTTTTACTCTCATAAACACCTCATCTTCGGCTTTTGCTAAGTAGCCTTATTTCTTCGCGCTGTCAAATCCGAGAGGAAGAAGCTCAGAGAGAGTTTTTTCCTCGTAACCGCTGTCGTGAACAAGTATTATCTTAAAGGTGTGAGGGTCGCAAAACTCCATCATGACCTGTCTGCAAACTCCGCAGGGCGGAAAAATATCTTTGACCTCACCCTTATATCCGCCTGCAACGGCTATGGCAGAAAAGGCTCGCTCACCCTCGCTTACCGCTTTGAAAAAAGCTGTTCTTTCAGCGCAGTTGGTGGGTGAATAAGCACTGTTTTCAATATTACAGCCTGTATACACCTTGCCGTCCTCCGAAAGGAGTGCCGCTCCGACGTAATATCCCGAATAAGGAGCATAAGCTTTCGCCATAGCTTCCTTTGCCGCCTCGGCAAGAAAATCAAAATTCATATATATCCTCCGTCAACCCTCGAAGATTTCTCCGAGAAGGCTCGCAGCGCCGCACTCAAAATCCACTCCTAAAGCATCGCATACCGTTGATGCAACGTGGATAAACCCGTCTCTCGTTCCGAGGTTCAAGGGCTTTATTCCTTTGCCGTAAATAAGAAGCGGAACGTATTCTCTTGTGTGGTCGGTACTTATATCCCCGGGATCGCACCCGTGGTCAGCGGTGAGGATAAGCATATCCCCATCCTTCATTGCCGCAGTAAATTCTCCGAGCCATGCATCAAGACCTGCAACAGCTCCCGCATAGCCGTCTATATCGTTTCTGTGCCCGTAGAGCATATCGAAATCCACAAGATTTGTAAAACAAAGACCTTTGAAATCTCTGTCAAGCAGCTCACGTGTCTCCGTCATTCCCTCGCCGTTTCCGCGGGTGAAGATGCTCTCGGTCATTCCGCGGCCCGCGAAAATATCGGTTATCTTGCCGACTGCGATAACGTCAAGCCCCGCACCTTTTAATACGTCAAGCATGGTCTCGCCGAAAGGCTCAAGGGAAAAGTCATGTCTGTTTGAAGTTCGCACAAAGCCGTCTTTTTCATTACCCACAAAGGGTCTTGCAATAACTCTGCCAACCCCGTGCTCGCCGCGAAGCATTTCTCTGGCAATTCTGCAGTAGCCGTAAAGCTCCTCGGGAGGAACTACTTCCTCATGGGCGGCGATCTGAAATACACTGTCAGCGGAGGTGTAAACTATAAGCTTGCCGCTTTCAACGTGCTCCCTTCCGTAAACCTTAATTACTTCCGTTCCCGAATAGGGCATGTTGCAGAGAACTCCTCTGCCGCACTTTTCGCTGAACTCTTTTATAATGTCCTCGGGAAATCCCTCGGGATATGTGGGCAGGGGCTTTTCGGACACAAGCCCCGATATCTCCCAGTGTCCTATTGTAGTATCCTTGCCCTTTGAAAGCTCAAGAAGTCTTCCGTAGGCTGCAAGGGGAGCTTCGACGGGTCCCCCGAACTCCTGCCCGTCTATGTTGTAAAGGCCGAGCCTTCTGAGGTTTTCATCTTTGTAAAATGGGCTTTTATATATGTGACCCAGTGTATGTGTTCCTGCATCGCCGAACTCCGCCGCATCGGGAAGTGCCCCTATACCGAGGCTGTCGGCAACTATAAGAAATACGCGTTTTATCATAAATTCACCATCAGTCCATGTCGCACGCAACGCCGAGAGCGATCTCCATCATCTGAGTGAAAGAGTTCTGTCTCTCCTCAGCAGAAGTCGCTTCTCCCGTTATAATATGGTCGGAGACCGTACATATTGCAAGAGCTCTCTTTCCTGCCCTTGCCGCGTTCATGTAAAGAGCCGCAGCTTCCATCTCAACTGCCATAACACCCATCTTCATCCAGTTTTTTGAAGCTTCCGCATCGTCGCCGTAGAAGGTGTCCGAGGAAAGGAGATTTCCCACGTGATAGCGTGCTCCTGCCTCCTTGCATCTCTTAACCGCACATTCAAGAAGGGAGAAATCCGCGATAGGCGCAAAGGCTCCGGGAAGAGCATACTGTGCCCCGAAGCCCGAATTGGTGCAGGCTCCCATACCGAGAACGATGTCGCGCACCTTGATATCCTCTCTCATAGCCCCCGCAGAGCCTACTCTTAAAATATTTTCAACGCCGAAGAAGTTATAGAGCTCATAGGAATATATGCCGATGGAGGGCATTCCCATACCGCTTGCCATAACGGACACTTTTATGCCCCTGTATGTTCCCGTGTATCCGTGAATACCTCTGACGTTGTTTATGAGCCTTGCGTTTTCAAGATAATTCTCTGCAATGAACTTTGAACGGAGAGGGTCGCCGGGCATCAGTACCGTTTTGGCAAAATCCTCGGGAGTTGCGTTTATGTGAGGTGTAGGATATGCGTTCATTTTCTCCTCCGCTTAGTAGCTGTAAGCTTTGTTTTTAATATTCGCCGTCTGCTTTTTCGGACTTTACTATCTTAACTATTCTGGAAGTTCCAAGCCTTGATGCACCAAGCTCCATGAACTTCTCGGCATCCTCAAGAGATGAAATGCCGCCTGCCGCCTTTATCTTAAGGTGAGGCTCAACGTTTGCGGCAAAGAGTGCAACGTCATCGAAGGTTGCGCCGCCCTTTGAAAAGCCTGTTGATGTTTTGATAAAGTCGGCGCCCGATTTTGAAACTATCTCACACATCTTTATCTTCTCTTCATCGGTGAGAAGACAGGTCTCGATTATTACCTTGAGAAGCTTGCCGCGGCAGGCTTCTTTTACAGCCTTTATCTCACTTAGCAGAAGCTCATACTTTTTGTCCTTAAGCCATCCGATATTGATGACCATGTCGATTTCGTCAGCACCGTTAGAGGCGGCATCCTCGGCCTCGAAGCACTTTACAGCCGTTGTACTGTAGCCGTTGGGAAAACCGATCACCGTACATATCGCAAGCGCATCTCCCACGTACTCCTTCGCCTCTTTAACGTAAGAAGCGGGAATACAAACTGATGCGGTACCGTATCTTATTCCGTCATCGCAAAGGGCTTTGATGTCTGCCCACGTTGCATCCTGAGCAAGAACCGTATGGTCAACCTTTGAAAGTATATTCTTAATATCCACGGCTTATCCCTCCGTATATCTGTTTTTATCGTTTTCTATATGCTTTTTGTAGCACTTGTGACACATGGCGATATAGCTGTCATTACCGCCGAGGAATATCTGCTGACCGCTTGTTATGACCCTTCCGTCGGGAGAAAGTCTTGCGTTGACCGTCGCCTTTGAGCCGCACTCGCAAATAGTCTTTATCTCCGTAATGGAATCTGCAAGCTCAAAGAGCCTGCGGCTTCCGGGAAAGAGCTTCGTTCTGAAATCGGTGCGGAGCCCGAAGCACATAACGGGAATATCAAAATTGTCAACAAGATATCTCATCTGATCTATCTGCGCTTCTGTAAAGAACTGACATTCATCAGCAATAATAACGTCGGCACGCTCTCTTTTTTCATAGACAGCGGCGATATCATCCTCAGGAAGAATGATGTCCGCCTCCGCCTCAAGACCTATTCTGCTTCTCACCTTGGAAGCACCGTCCCTTGTATCAACAGAGGGTTTAATGAGCCATACCGTCATATCACGCTCTTCGTAATTGAATTTTGCAATCAGCGCATTCGCGGTCTTGGATGACCCCATAGCTCCGTACTTGAAATAAAGCTTTGCCATATAAGCCCATTTTCTCCCATTTTATTTATATATATAATTATATTATCATATTATCACATCTTATTCAAGAGAAACTTGACATTTTCAGTATATTTTGCACATAATTTTTTATGATTTGACATTTTGCCCGTAAAATGTCATAATAAAACAAACAAGAAGAGGAGGAGCCGCCGATGAAGAAAACGTTACCCGAAGAAATTAGAGACTGCCTTTTGTCCATGCAAGATAAAAAATACCGCGACTTTCACTCAGCGCTGATGCCGACCGTTGACAAAGACCTCATCATCGGAGTGAGAATGCCGCTTCTTCGTACCTTCGGAAAAGAGCTCTATAAGACGGGAAATTATGAAGAATTTCTTGGAACCCTTCCCCATTACTACTACGAAGAAAACAATCTTCACGGAATTCTTATAGAAAAAGAAAAGGACTTTGAAAAGTGCATCTCCCGCCTTGACGCATTTCTCCCTTACGTTGACAACTGGGCGACCTGCGACCTTATGAACCCCAAGATATTCGTGAAGAATAAAGATAGGCTTATAACCCATATCGACAGATGGATGGCATCCACCCACCCCTACACCGTGAGGTTCGGAATAAAAATGCTTATGACCTATTTTCTCGGAGATGATTACAGAGAGGAATATGCCCTGCGCGTTGCGAAGATAAAAAGTGATGAATACTATGTCAAAATGATGTGCGCATGGTACTTTGCAACCGCCCTTGCCGCAAACTTTGAAGACGCGCTCCCCTTTATAAAAGAAAGAAAGCTTGAGGCATGGGTCCACAATAAAACGATTCAGAAGTCAAAAGAAAGCTTCAGACTGACGTCGGAGCAAAAAAACATCCTGTCAAAGCTGAAGCTTTAACAGGCTTATCTCTTGACACGGATAAAAGTAAATAGTAAAATAATAACATAAAATCTTCACCGAAACGGAGAATTCCGATGGCAGGCAAACACCCGGGCGATCAAAGTAAAAACCACCGCTCAAGACTCAGAAAACGATATAGCGCAGGCGGAGCCGACAGCTTCGACGATTACCTGCTCATGGAGCTTTTGCTCTTTGAATTCATTCCGCGAGTTGACACCTATCCCGCGGCTCACAGTCTTATCGACACCTTCGGTTCTATCGAAAAAGTCTTTGGAGCCTCCAAAAACGAGCTTATGAAAATTGAGGGTATAGGCCCCAAAACCGCTGAGAGGATCGTTTTCTTCGGCGAAGTTATGGAAAGAGCTGTTGCCGAGAGGCTTTCGTCAGTTTCCCTTCTCACGGAAAGCTCGGCATCCCCCTATCTTATCTGGACTTTTAGAAATCTTGAAGCTGACACTTCAGCTCTCCTGCTTCTTGACTCCAAAGGAAGGCTTATGGAGAGAAACACCTTCCTGCCCGGCGAAAACAAGGAAGGAGCTATTCTTGAGGCCGCAGGAGTTATACTGAAAAACAGAAAACCGAAATACGCAGTGCTTGCCCATAAGCATCCGAAATATACCGATGAACCATCATCGGAAGACCTCACGGTCACAAAGGGCTTTGCCGCCCTTTGCGAAGAGATGGGAACAATAGCGCTGGAACACTACATAGTAACTGACACGGAAGTGGTGCCCATAATGCACCTTTCTCGCGATAAAGGCTGAAATATGTATACAGATAATTTACCAAGGGCATTTATGTCACCCACGGAAACAAGACACTTCAACGGCAGAATATGCGACCTTATGAGTATCCTTCTCAATATCGCATCGGATTTTATAGACGTTTCAAGCGTAAATGAAATATCCGAATCCTGCGGTGTAACAAAAGAGTACGCATACGCTGAGCTTGTAGCGGCAGTCTGCGGAGTTGACTCAGCAGAAAAAGACCGCACCTTTTTCAAAAACTACTTTCTCCCCATGATACATGAGTGCGACAAAAGCATTTTTGAAAACGACCCTTACTACAAAAACATAAAAATTCCCGAGCTGACGAAGGGAAACTGGAAATTCACAAATATGAAGCTGAAGCCTTGCGAGGCATTCGTCTGTAATGATTTTTTAGTACCTGACGACGGAAGGCTCATTCCTCAGATAGGCTTTTTCACCGAGGAATTTCCCTATCCGGCAGTCCTTGAAAACGGCAGAGAGTGGATGACTCTCATGCCAAACGAAACGGTGACGACCCTTCCTGCGGTGAAAAAAGCACACGGCAAGGTGGTGACCTTCGGGCTGGGACTGGGATATTTCACCTATATGGCATCCCTTAAGGAAGAGGTTGAATCCGTCACGGTTGTAGAGCTCAGCTCCGACGTTATAAGCCTTTTTGAAGAGCATATCCTTCCTCAGTTTGAAAATCGGGATAAAGTAAAGATCATCTGCGCCGATGCCTTTGACTTTGCGGAAAATACCATGAAGCCGGGCGACTTCGACTTTGTCTTTGCCGACTTCTGGCATGACGTGGGCGACGGCAGAGAGCTTTATCTGAAAATGAAAGAATATGAAAAAAATTTCCCCGAAACAGAATTTACATACTGGCTCGAGGACACAATAAAGTGCTACCTCGACCGCGACCTTTGGCCGTAAGATACAAGAAAGGAAAGTATTATGTACAAGTTTAACGTAGAAGAAGTTTGCAAGAACTGCGTGGAGTGGATACGCGACTGGTTCGATAAAAACGGCAAGGGCTGTAATGCAGTCCTCGGCATTTCGGGAGGTAAGGACAGCTCCGTCACCGCCGCCCTTTGCGTTGAAGCACTGGGCAAGGACAAGGTCATCGGCGTTCTTATGCCCTGCGGAGTTCAGCACGATATCGACTATTCCGTTGACCTTTGCGAGTTTCTCGGAATAAAATACTACACGGTCAATATAAAAGATGCGGTTGACGGCATATACAGCGGCATCGGAGACGCACTTCCCCTTACCGACCAGACAAGATTTAATCTCCCCGCGAGAGTGAGAATGACCACGGTCTACGCTATCGCTCAGTCCGTTAACGGCAGAGTTGCCAACACCTGCAACCTCTCCGAAGACTGGGTGGGCTACTCCACAAGATACGGCGACAGCGTAGGCGACTTCTCTCCCCTCTCAAAGCTCACCGTTACCGAAGTAAAGGCTATCGGCCGTCATCTCGGCCTCCCCGAAAAATTCATTGAAAAGCCCCCCATTGACGGACTTTGCGGTAAAACAGACGAGGAAAACCTCGGCTTCACCTATGCGGAGCTCGACAGATACATCCGCTTCGGAGAAGAGCCCACACCTGAAAAGAAGGAAAAGATCGACAGACTTCACAGAATAAACCTGTTCAAGCTTCAGCTTATGGAAGTTTTTCCCTTCGACCCCGAACAATAAAGAGATCCTAATATCTGACGTAGGGAGCGGTGCCCTCGATGCCCCGTATAACAGAGACTTCCAAGCCGTTTTACAACTAAAACGGGAGGAGACAAGCCCCTCCCCTACCGCGATCACCTTTCCCCTTCGACCCCGAGGAATAATACGCACACATATAAAAAACGGATATGCGAAAAAACTCGCATATCCGTTCTCTTTTTTATTCATCGGCAGCATAGACGTAGTATTTGAGCACGTCTATTTTAAACTCGCCGCTTGCATCGTTTATTTCAATATAAAGAGTTCTTGACGCATCGCTGTAAATATCATCTCTGAATGTTCCGTTGTTCTGAAATATCTTGTAGTCCACGTCAAAGCCGTAGGTAAGAACACCGTCCGTTTCATTTTCATAGACCTCTTCTATCTGCATTCCGTAGACCATCTGAGGGGTGAAGGCTTCCTTCTCGCCGTAAGTGTTGAGATATGCCTCGGTGAACATCTCATTGTAAGCCTCATGGTCGCCGTCGATTACCGTTTTGAAATATTTCTCAAAAAACAGGACCTCGTCTCCGAAGGAGTCTCTGTTTTTGTCAATTACACCGACAGTCTCGCTTCCGTTTTTATAGTACAGATAACGGTCAAGCTCAAGGTATTCGGGATAGCTCTCATGATCCTCGAGAGCGAGAGAAAAATCGGCTTCGTAAAACCAGTCGTAAAAGCCGTTTGAACCCGTCACCTTGATATTCCCTGCTTCCTTGTCAAAGAGCTCGGGATTTTTAAGAAGGAGAAGGGATGCGGCACAAATCACAAGAACAACTGATATCCAGACGATAAGCACCGTCTTCTTTTTTCTACCGCCACCCGTTTTTGCGGCCTTTTCGAACTCTGCTTCGTTTCGTTTCTCCGTTATATTTTCCATTTTCGCCTCATATAATTTATCACGTTAATCTCCTTCCACTATTCTATATCATTTATACCGAAAATTCAATAGTAAAACTTACATCCATGCCCATCTTTAACAAAAAAATAATTTTTTTGTAAAAAGCTTGACTTTTTTATCCCTCATAACTATAATTAAATTGTTGCAGTGTGCGATTAATATCGTATTTTGCAACATAAAATAAAGAACGCACGTATATATGTCCTTCGGGAAAGATTTAAAATCTTATTAAGCAAAAACTTGCTGTGCGTCATAATATTTGATTTTTGGAGGAATATCCCAATGTTTGAAAGAGTAAAAGCACTTCTCGTAGAAGAACTCAGCGTAAACCCTGAAGAAGTAACTGCTTCCGCAGAACTTATCAATGACCTCGGCATCAACTCCCTTGAGCTTGCCGACCTCGTACTCCTTTGCGAAGAAAGATTTGACATAACCATTGAAGATGATGAAGTTCAGAACTTCGTTACTGTTGGTGACGTTGTTGAATTCCTCAGCTCCAAGGTTGACTGATAAAAGATATCGCTTCACAAAAACCTCTGCCGCGGTAGAGGTTTTTTCATAAATTCATCACGAAAGGAAGAAAAAGCATGGCGGAACACGGAATAATAAACGTCAGAGGCGTTGATTTCGATAACGTTACAAAAAAAGAAGCTGTTGAAATTATCTGCTCCCGTCTTGAAAAGGGCGAGAAAACAGCCGTTTTCACTCCCAATTCCGAGATAGTTCAGACATGTATTGAAGACGAAAAGGTTCTTGAAACAATCCGCTTTGCCGACATGCGACTTCCCGACGGAATAGGGGTAATAAAGGCGGCTTCCATTCTGAAAACCCCACTTAAGGAAAAGGTCGCAGGAGTTGAAGTGGGAGAAGAACTTCTATCTTCCCTCGCAGATACCGGACACTCCTTCTTTTTCTTCGGCGGAAAGCCGGAAGAAAACGGCGAGCCTTCGGTTGCAGAAGCGGCATCAAAAGCTGTTTCCGAAAAATACGGATGCAAGGTAGCAGGCACACGGCACGGATATTTTGCAAAAACGGGAGAGGAAAACGAAGAGACCGTTCGCCTCATAAATGAGTCGGGTGCCGACGTTCTTTACGTCTGTCTCGGATTCCCCGTTCAGGAAAAATGGATAGAAGATAACTTCTCAAAGCTCGAAAACGTAAAGGTCGTGCTGGGCCTCGGAGGTTCCCTTGATATCTACGCAGGTATCTCCAGAAGAGCTCCCGATATCTTCATCAAAACAGGCCTCGAATGGCTCTGGAGACTTCTCCTGCAGCCCTCAAGATTTGTGAGGATGCTCAGCCTTCCTAAGTTCTACTTCGGAACTCTCGTCTACAAAATGAAAAAAAAGAGCTGAAAAGAACCCCAAATCGTTTGATGATTTGGGGTTCTCATATTAAACTGTTTAATCTACGTAACCAAGAGTCTTTGCGTACTCGTAAATGATCTTTGCCGCGCCTTCAATACCTATCTGGCTTGTGGAAACAACGAGATTGTAGTTGCCGGGCTTGCCCCACTTACCGCCTGTGTAGTAATTGTAGTAACTGGATCTCTTTTTGTCCTTCTTTGTCATTCTTTCCTTAGCCTCAGACTCGGAAACACCTGCACGCTCCATGATACGCTTAATTCTGTCAGGCTTGTCGCCCTGAACGAAAACGTTGACCTTCTTCTTGTGTTCATTGAGAATATAATCAGCGCATCTGCCTACGATCACGCAGGTCTCTGTTTCGGAAAGCTCTCTGATGATCTCGCTCTGAGCAATAAAGAGCGCGTCGTTGATGGGCACAGCCATGGGAGTAGTACTTGTATATATCATAGAGGCTCCCATTGCAAGAGTATAGAGCAAACTGCTGGATGCCTGTTCATCGGCGAGGGCGAGTGCTTCTTCGCTGATTCCGCTTCTCTTTGCCGCCATTACGATAAGGTCCTGGTCGTAGCACTTGCATCCGAGAAGCTCAGCCAGCTTATGGCCCACTTCTCTTCCGCCGCTTCCGTACTGTCTGCCTATGGTTATAACTAATTTTTCTGACATGGTATCCTCCTTTTCGCCGAAATCAAATTACAACAAAACAAAAATGCAAATAACGGCGAACTAATAATCTTCCATAGTTATTATACTATAAAACTTCGCTTTTGTAAACAGAAAAATCCAATATTTTCCGTTATTTTTGTGCACAATTACATTTTCATCTCCTAAACTTGTCTTTTACCTATTGATTTTTGCACCTTAAAAATGTTAAAATAGAATATCAAAGAACAAAGGAACGTCAGACGTTATGATATATATTGAATTCGCCCATACCGGGTCTTCCCACGAAAGTCAGCATTTGGGAGGCGAAAATCTCGCCCGTGTAATGCTTGAAAAATACTCTCCGAAAAGCTCCGTAAATACCGCTATCGGCACCACACCCACAGGCAAGCCCTGCTTCAGGGAGGAAAAAAACGTGGACTTCTCGATCTCCCATTCGGAGGAGATCGTCATGTGCGCTCTTTACTGCCCCGAGCAGTCGGAAACAAAAGGCGCCATTCCCTTTCCCGAGAACGGAGTACTCCGTTTCGGAAGCTGTTACTTTATTGAAGGAGATAACCCCTCTCCGAAGATCGGCGCGGACATAGAAAAACTTGATACCAAAATGACGGAAGAAAGACTCTCCGCCCTCGCCAAAAGATATTTCCATGAAAACGAAAACTCTTATATGGAAAAAAACGGCTTTTCGAGAGTCAAATTCTACACCGTTTGGACGGGAAAGGAAAGCTTCGGCAAAATGCTCGGAACGGGCCTCAAAGGTATTCTCAGCGGCTTTGACGTGACCTCACAGAACTCCGCCGTCATTAAAAACTTCACTCTGAAAAAAGACGGCGTCTCCTACGTCGGCTCAATTTGTTTCAATTATTAACACAAGAGACCCCCAAGCCGTCTTACGACAGCTTGAGGAACCATTGTCCAACAAAAAACGGCTGTCAGATGATGAAATGACAGCCGTTTTTGTTGCCGTAAAGCGATTTGAAATTCTCTTTTAAAGTCTTGAAATTACAATTCCGTCTGTGCCGTATGTAGCCGCAGACCAGATGATCTTTCTGGGACACTTGCTGATACACAAATCGCATCCGGTACACTTTGAATAGTCAATTCTTGCAACGTGATTTTCTACAACAATAGCCTTTTCGGGACAGTTCTTGGCGCAGATATTGCAGCCGATACATCCCATATCGCAAACGTTTCTCGTCATCTTACCGTCACTTACAGACTTACAGCCGACCCAGTGACGGCTGTCATAAGGAATAAGCTCGATGATGTGGAGAGGACAGGAAGCCACGCACACACCGCATCCGCGGCATTTTACGTAGTCTACGCTTGCAACTCCGTTTTCAACGGTTATCGCATCAAAGGGACACGACTTTACACATGAGCCAAGCCCTATACATCCGTTTGGACAAGCCTTGTCACCGCCGCCGAGAGCTGCTGCCGCGTGACAGTCTGAAACGCCGACGTAGGTAAGCTTCTTTTTGGAGCACTCTTCCGTACCCGAGCACATTACCTGTGCTCTCATACGAACTGCCTTTTCGGCTTTTACGCCCATTATCTCAGCTATTTTTTCAGAAACCTCGTCATCGCCTACGGTGCAGGCATTGGTCTTGGCAGTACCGGCAACGATCGCCTCGGCAAGACCTGAACAGCCGGGGAAGCCGCAGCCGCCGCAGTTTGCACCGGGAAGACATTCCGTTATTGCTGGAATTCTCTCGTCAACCTCAACGTGGAACACCTTTGAGGCAAGAGCGAGAAGAAGACCGATCACGGCGCCAAGTACAATAAAGACGCCGAAAGCAATTATAATACTCAATGCATTCATATCGGCACCTCCTTAAATACTCAGTCCGGTGAAACCGGAGAACGCCATGGCAAGAAGACCTGCCGCAAGAAGAATGAGCGGAAATCCCTTAAAGCATTTTGGAGGATCACAGAACTTCATTCTTTCTCTTACGCCTGCAAAAATAAGAATTGCAAGAGTAAAGCCGATAGCGGCGGAGAAACCGAAGACAACACTTTCCACGAAAGTGTAGCCGTTCTGAATGTTTGTAAGAGCCGCACCGAGAACCGCACAGTTAGTGGTAATAAGGGGCAGATAGATACCGAGAGCCGAATAAAGGGACTCAACGTATCTGCGAAGAAACATTTCAATGAACTGAACCAGCGCCGCAATTACGAGGATAAATGCAACAGTCTTGAGGTACTCAAGTCCGAGGGGCACAAGCACGTAGTAATAAACAAGGTATGTAGCCGCACTTGCAAGTGTCATTACAAAAGTAACGGACATACCCATGCCGAGAGCGGTTGAAGGTTTATCGGAAACACCGAGGAAGGGGCATATACCGTAAAACTTTGAGAAAATGAAGTTCTCGGTAAGAATTGCCGCAAGCATTATAAGAAGTATCTTAGCCAT
Source organism: Oscillospiraceae bacterium (assembly GCA_015063695.1). Taxonomy (GTDB): domain Bacteria; phylum Bacillota; class Clostridia; order Oscillospirales; family CAG-272; genus RUG14199. Next base: position 11,492 of record SVTQ01000011.1, on the reverse strand, counting down.
TGTTTTCCTCCTCGAATTCTTCATCATAGAAGGTTATTTCTTCCTCAGCGTTACGGTCGCTGTACTGCGCCTCGATTATCTGAGTGCGGATGGCATCGGCTCTCTTTTCTTCGGCTCTGCTGTCGGCAATGTTTCTTATCTTCTGAACCGCCGCAACAAGGAAAGCGAGAGTGATGAACGCACCCGTGGGAAGAACGAAAATGGTTGCGGGAGGATAAGCGTTTCCAAAGAGAGCGATGCCTCCCATTCCGTTTGAATCCGCAAATACTCTGCCCGTTCCCAGAAGCTCTCTGATAAAGCCCATGACCGTCAGAGCTACGGTAAAGCCTGCGCCCATTGCAAGACCGTCAACGATAGCTGCAAGGGGAGGATTTTTTGAAGCGAAAGCTTCCGCTCTGGCAAGGATTATACAGTTAACTACTATAAGGGGAATAAAGAGACCGAGGGATGCGGAAATAGCGGGAAAATAAGCTTTAAGAATAAGCTCAACAGCCGTTACGAAGCCCGAGATAACAACGATATACGCGGCAATACGAACCTGAGGGGGAATTATCTTTCTGAGAAGAGAGATAAAGAGGTTCGAGAAGGTAAGAACCGCGATAACCGCAACGCCCATACCGAGCGCGTTGATAACGGAGGTCGTGACCGCAAGGGTGGGACACATACCGATGAGCTGAACGAGAGTGGGGTTGTTGTTTACAAGACCGCCAAGCAGTATATCTTTATATGAGGTTTTCTTCATACTTTCCCTCCTCTCATACCGCAGTGTCCGAATCGGTTACTTCTTCGGACTCGGTGTCTGTGGTTTCTTTTTCAAGATAATGACCGTTTTCACGGTTTGCCGTGTAGGACTTATCGTTTTCATAATAATACTTTGACTGATACTGACCGACAGCTGCAGGGTCTATGTGTGTACCCTCTCTCTCTTCGGTTTCTATCTCGGGAACACCGACATTCGCCGTCGTTTCGGGAGCTTTCTCTGTTTCGGCAGTAGTTTCTTCTTCAGAGCTCTCTTCACCGTAAATGGAAATACCTCTTTGCGCCGCAATGGTTGCGGGAGTAACGTCAGCTTCAAGAGCCATGTTTACTCCGGCAGTCACAGCCTTGGAGCTTATTGTCGCACCGGCTACGCCGTCAACGTTTTCGCCCACTGTAAAGGGCCCCGTTTTGTTTGCATACTGTCCGAGAAAAGAGTCATTCTTCGTTTTGCTTCCGAGACCTGCGGTTTCGGACATGGAAATGATCTTAACACCCTGAACTATTCCGTCATAGCGGATACCGACTATCATGGATATTTCTCCACCGTAGCCCTGGCTTATAACGGAAACGCAATATCCGTAAAAGCTGCCTCCCTTTGTGGCAATATATATCTCCTCTTCACCGGTATACTCTTCATAAGGAAAAGCATCGTCAGCCTCAGTAAAGATCTGAGTTACCGCTGCGGTCTTTTCCTTTTTCTCGTTCTCTGCAATAGTTTCTTTTGTGAGCATGTTGACCGATGCAAGCATCAGAGCAACAAAGGAGCAGATAAGTGTAAGAACGCCCGCAATTTTAAAGAAATATGCGAAAGCGGAATTTCCGTCCGTTTCCTTCTTTTCTGTCTTTTCCGGCTTTTCTTTCTTTGCAGGTTTGTCTTTAACCTTTTTCTCCGCATTTTCTTTTTTCGCGGAATTATCTTCAGTATTATTTTCAGTTTTCTTTTCTTCGGATTTTTCTTCAGCTTCAGTCTCTTCAAGCTTTTCGTTTTCCGCTGCCGCTTCTGCCGCAGGCTCAGCCAAAGGCTTCACCTCTTCGGAAGGCTTTTTTTCAGCTTCAACTGTCTTTTCGGAGGAGGCGTTGTCAACAGGCTTTTCAAAAAAGAAGCTGTTATCCTGTGTTTCTCTCTTTTCGGTCTCGGAGTTCAAGCTGAATTCCTGAGTCGAAGAAAGCTTTTTCTTATCCTTTTTTGACATTTACTTTACCTCCTTTTGTACCGAAAGGTCTCGGCATTGTAAGCTTGTCAATATACCATACCAGAAGGTTCATAATAAGTATTGAGAAGGACACGCCTTCGCTGTAACCGCCGAAGCGTCTGATAAGCACGGTGATAAGACCGCAGCCGATACCGAATATCAGCTTGCCGCTTCCCGTTACGGGTGAGGTTACGTAATCTGTCGCCATAAAGATAGCGCCAAGCATAAGACCGCCGGCGAATATTTCTGTGAGCATGGACTCAAGGGGAGCACCCATTCTGGGGAACAGAAGACCAAGAAGAGCAACCGTTCCGATATAAGAGACAGGTATCTGCCATGTAATAACACGGCGGCAAAGCAGATATATACCGCCTGCAATCAGAAGCAGAGCGGAAACCTCGCCGATACATCCGCCGACGTTGCCTATAACAAGGTCAAAAACGGAAGCATCAAGTGTTCCCTCTGTCTTTATCTGAGTGAGGGGTGTTGCGCTTGCAACTATATCCGCTGACTTTGAAAGAATACCTGCGCGCACTCCTGCCGTGCCGAAGGTGTTCATTTCAGCAGGCCATGCAAAGAGAAAAACTCTTGCCGCAAGAGCGGGATTAACTATATTCTTGCCGAGACCTCCGAAAATTCCTTTAACCACAACAATGGCGAAAAATGTGCCTACAACGGGCATCCAGTAAGGAACAGCCGATGACAGGTTCATTGCAAGCAGAAGACCTGTCACTGCGGCAGAGAGATCTGTTATTGTATTCTCACGGCCCATAAGCTTCTGGAAAAGAAACTCAAAGAGGACGGCGGACAAAACCGAAACTGCGCCTATCACAAGAGCGCGAAGTCCGAAAACGAACACGCCCCAGATAAAGGCGGGAAGAAGCGCCACGAAAACGTCGAGCATAATGGAGCTCGTCGTTATGGGGCTCTTTGCATGAGGTGCCGCGGATACTCTGAGAAGCTCGGGAAAATGAAATCTCATTCCCGTTGCCAGGTCCTCGGCCATACCCTCTTCATCCTCGCGGATATATTCTTCCCCCACAAGAAACTCTGTTCCGAGTTTTTCTATTTCGGGGGATACGTTCTTATTATTGCTCAAAATCTTATTCTCCCTTCAAAGAGACTTTCATAACTACCGTTTTTATCGCGGTGTTTCATCTTTTCATTTTCTTTCTGAGTTCGCCCTTTGCCATTTTTATATACTGGACAAGGGGAATTCCCGCAGGACAGCCGTAAGAACAGCAGCCGCATTCAACACAGCTCATAACGTTGTAAGAAGCCGCGCCGTCAAGATCTCCCACCTTGATACTTGCCACAATATTCAGAGGCATAAGGGAGGAGGGACAGTTTCTGAGGCATCTGCCGCACCTGATACACGCATCGTCCTTCACTTCCGCAGGAGCATGACGTTCAGAGAACACCAGAATGCCCGAGGTAGTCTTTGTAACGGGAAGCTCGGGAGACCAAAGGGAAACACCCATCATGGGGCCGCCCGAAATAACCTTCGCAGGAAGATTTACAAGCCCTCCGCAGAAATCGCAAAGCTCGGAAACAGTCGTACCCACAGGCACAAGAACGTTTGAGGGCTCTGCCACGCAGTCACCGTCAACGGTAACTATTCTGTAAATGGACGGAAGTCCCTTTGCAAAAGCGGTATAGATCGCGGAAAGGCTTTCCGCGTTGAGAATAACGCAGCCGAGGTCTGCAGGAAGCTTACCTGCGGGAAGCTCCTTCTTTGTCAGCGCGTAAATAAGTCTTCTTTCGTCACCCTGAGGATACTTCGTCTTGAGAGCTACGACCTTGAAGTTTTCAGAGCCTTCGGTCAGCTTCTCCATCTTTCTTATTGCCGCAGGCTTGTTGTCCTCAACGGCGATTATGACGTTACGGATACCGAGAGCCTTCATAAGGATCTTTGCGCCGTTTATGATCTCATGGGGTCTCTCTATCATCAGTCTGTAATTGGCTGTGAGATAGGGCTCACACTCCGCGCTGTTAACGATGATGGTAGTTGCCTTGCCCACTGCCGAGGATATCTTGACGTGGGTGGGGAAACCTGCGCCGCCCATTCCGACGATTCCCGCTTCCTTAACGATGGTGATTATCTCCTCCGTTGTTGCATCGGAGAGCTTTTTGGGGAACACCTGAACCGACGGGTCAAGCTCATTCTGAAAATCGTTTGTAATTGTAACGCACTCGACGAACATACCTCTGCCGTCAGCGATCTTTTCGATTTTTTCAACGGTACCCGAAACGGAGCTATGTACGGGAGCGCCGAGAGCACCCTCGGGAACCTCTCCTATCTTCTGTCCTGCAAGAACTCTGTCGCCCTTTTTAACAAGGCATACGCAGGGCGCACCGATGTGCTGTCCCATTGGTATGACGACTTTTTTCGGGTCGGCAAAGAGCTTTACCTGACATTTCGCGGTATGCTTGTGATCGTTTACGTGAATACCGCCTTTAAAAGTATATTTCATATCGTGACCTCTGTTTATTTGTAGGACGGGAAACACCGCCCCCACTCTAATTTTTTATTATACTATATATAAACATAAAATACAAGTATTATTCGAAAATTAACATTTTTATGTAAATTCAAACAAATAAAGAAGTTAAAAAGGCGACCTGTCAACAGGACGCCTTTCATGAATGTTTATAAGATTTCTCAGGGCATCATAAACTCGTCAAGGACAGCGGTTATGACCTCCGAAGATGCACTCTGATAGAGATAAGAATGAATTCCGCCCTCCGAAAAGCGAGTCTGACCGAGAGCGTTGACAGTTACGTCATAGCCCTTTGCAACGTCCCAGAAGCCGCCGCCACCGTAAATACCGTAATAGACCGTTACAAGATCCCAGCTGTTGCGGACACAGTTTTCATAATTCCAAAGAAGATAATAACACTCTCTGACGGGATATCTCTCGTCGCAGTCGGGAAGCTTATTCCCTGTGAAGATACATCCGCCCACGTTGTTTCCGACAAACGTGATGGGGGTAGCAGGTCTGTTAATGACCTCAACGGCAGACTCGGAGTCCGCTCTGATATTCCATTCGCGGTTAGCTCTGTCGCCCGTAAAATTACCCGCTCCGCAGACGAACTCAGTAACGTTTTCGGCAAAAAGCTCTCTTCCGCTTTTGGGGCTTATCTCATCGGCACCCGATCTGAAAAGCTCGAATACGGTAGTGAGAGGACCTGTTGTAATAAAGGTTATATCCTTCTTGCCGTTCTCCGCAAGGATACGGCGGAGAAGCTTTACGTTGCTCTCGTGCTCGGGCATGGGTTTATCCCCATACCACTTCTCGCAGGTCACCTTCGTACAGTCGTGATAGCAAGGCGCGCTGTGCTTGTCGTTTTCAAGATTTCTGCCGATAGGAATATCGGAAACGCCGAAATACTGACAGATAGCATCGGTACAGGGCGCGCTGTACTTGTCTGCAATACAGCAGGTTATGGCAAGCGCCTTGCATCTTTTCGCCTTGTGTGCCTTTATAAGAATTGCAAGTGCACCCGCATCGTCGCAGTCACTTCCAAGGTCGTGGTCGTATATTATTTTTTTGAGTTCGTCCATGTTTTTATCTCTCCGCCACCGAAAAACACTATTTTCGGTGCTTTCCAATTTATTTTAGACTTATGTGTAACATAATATTTCCGAAAAGCATGTTAGTCATTTGCACAAATTGTTTCGTAATTCTTCAAATCCTTACTGCACAAGGGTTCATTTCCCTTCCGTAAGAAGCAGAAGCTCGTTGTAAATACTGTTCATGGGAATGATTTCCGCTCCATCAAGCTTTATTTCCGAACCCTTCCCTCTCTTCGGCACTGCAATTCTCGTAAAGCCAAGGCGGTATGCCTCGCTCGCTCTCTGCTGAGCTGAAGAAACGGCACGGAATTCACCCGAAAGACCTATCTCGCCCATAACGATAAGGTCACGGGGCACGGGAATATCCTTGACACTGGACATTATCGCCATGGCAACCGCGGCGTCAACTGCAGGCTCGTCAATACGGAGCCCTCCCACAACGTTGAGATAAACGTCGCAGGTGGAAAGTCTTATCCCAAGCCTCTTTTCAAGTACGGCAAGAAGGAGGCACATTCTGTTATAGTCAAGACCGTCAGCGGTACGCTTGGGGGAAGGATATGCGCTCGGGGCAACGAGAGCCTGAATTTCGGCAACAATGGGACGCGTTCCCTCAAGAACACACACCGCACAGCTTCCCGAAACTCCGTCGGGACGTCCCGAAAGAAGCATCTCCGAGGGATTTGCAACCTCGATGAGCCCCTTGTCGGTCATTTCAAAAACACCTATCTCATTGGTGGAGCCGTATCTGTTCTTGACGGCGCGGATAATTCTGTGGCTCTGAGTTCTCTCACCCTCAAAACAGAGCACCGCATCCACCATGTGTTCAAGAACCTTAGGCCCTGCAATTCCGCCCTCCTTGTTGACGTGACCGACAAGAATTACGGAAACACCGTCAGCCTTCGCTCTTGACATTATAAGAGCCGAGCACTCTCTCACCTGAGCGATACTTCCTGCGGTAGAACCCGAACGCTCAGAATTCATGGTCTGTATTGAGTCTATGATCACAACGTCGGGACGGCATTTTTCATATTCTGAAATAACAGTCTCCACCGCCGTTTCCGTCAGCACAAAGAGCTCAGAGGGGGAAACACCCAGTCTGTCGGCTCTTATTTTAAGCTGACCCTTTGACTCCTCTCCCGATACGTAAAGAAGACGGAGATCATCACCCATCTTTCCGCAAAGCTGCATAAGAAGAGTTGATTTTCCGATACCGGGCTCGCCTGCAAGAAGAACAACGGAGCCCGTTACAAGCCCTCCGCCCAGAACTCTGTCAAGCTCGCCTATACGGGTGCTTGTTCTTTCGCAATCGGAGTTTTCCATTTCAGAAAACTGCACCGCACTCTCTTTTCTTACGGCTGATGCCGACGTGGGAGAGGATACTTTTTTTGCAAAGGTCTCCTCGGTAAATGTATTCCAGCTTCCGCACTGAGGGCATCTACCCATCCACTTTGGGGATTGCCAATCACATTCGGAGCATACGTAAACTGTTTTGGTTTTCATAAAGTCACCTTTCGCAAAGGTTTAAAGGTAAAATACCCTTGTGAAAAGTATATCATAAAGACGGTGAAAAATCAACAATTACTTATCTTTTTAAACTCCTTACGCAGACACCGTCAGCCTTCCGCCCTGTCATGCTCGGAAACGGCGCAGAACAGCTCAAGCGCAAGCTTTTTTCTGTATTCTCCGTCACAAAGGAGAGCAAGCTCGTTTTCGTTTGAAAGAAATCCGCATTCCACAAGAACTGCAGGCATCTCGGCCTTTGAAAGTATGTATATCGCGGAGGTCGCCTTTTTTATCTCCCGTTCATTTTCGGGCTGAAGATAGCTTTTGGTATAGCTCTTTATTTTGTCAGCATAAAGCTTGCTTTCCTCGTGATTTGGCGAATAGTAGACCTGAAGCCCCGAATACTTTACCTCGGGGAATTTATTCATGTGAATACCAATATAAACGCCGCCCTCTTCGGTGGCAAAACGAAGCCTGTTACGAAGGTCAAAAGCCTTTTTCTTTCCGGTGTAGTCGGTAAGGTCTCCGTACATATCGTAAAGGAGTTTATCTTCCGTTCTTGTCATTTTTGCAGGTATACCCATAAAGGTAAAGATATCGTAGAGATTTTCGGAGACGAAAAGATTAAGGTCTTTCTCAAGGACATCACCCGAAGAGCACCCCCCGTCCTCACCGCCGTGACCCGGGTCAATTATGTAAGTGGGAAAGAGAGAATCGGATGCAAGAGGTGCGGCATTTTTCTTGTCCATGTAGCTTTCGAAGTTGTTTCTCAAAGTTACCCCTATAAGAATTGATGCGGCAGTAAAAATAAGAGTGAATATTATAAGTCCTGCCATAAACTCAAAAACACTTGTATTCTGTTTATCTTTTTCAGTCCGTAACATAAAAAGCTCCTTTTGCGCCAGAATATATTTAATTCTATGCACCAAAAAGGAAAAACAACACTATATCGTCCAACACCCAATCTGTAGGGGCGAGCATTGCTCGTCCGCTTTCGGGGAGATCCCCAAGTCCAAAAATCCCCGAGCGAAACGCCCGGGGACTAAAAATCATCTTTATTCTTCTTCAGCTTCTTCAGCCTTCTTACCGTAATGCTTTTTCTTTGCCGCCTTCTGTTCACGGCGGAGTCTGCGCTTTTCTTCAAGAGCCGCTCTCTCTGCCGCTCTGACGTCGGCATTTTTCTTTTCCTTTACCGCCTTGACAGCAAGGAGAATAACGACAACGAGAAGAATTACAGCCACACCTGCGCCTGCAATTATAATGATCTCAACGGTTGAAAGCTTATTTGAAATTTCAACTTCAACGTTCTTATATTTACCTGCTTCCTTGTTTGCATAGTAATCTTCAACAGCGATCTTGCTTGCATTGTCACCAAGGAAAGTAAACACCTTATTAAACAGAACAGCCTGCTTGAAGTTGGAAAGCGTTCCGTACTGCTTTGTTACGTACTGCTCACAAAGCTCAATATCCTGACTTTCAAGGTCAGCCGCCGCCTGGAGAAGAGCCTCTTCATATTCGGAAACGCTGATGGTCATACCTTCGCATCTTGCGATTGTATAAAGGATCATTTCTTCCTTACAGGTCGCCTGAACTGCATCCGCAACGTCTGCATAGAAAACGTCGGGATCTTCATATCCAAGCTTTTCAACAGCGTAATCGTCAAGATACATTCCCGCTTCATCTGCCTCCGCAGTGTAAGAATCAAGAGCTCTGTCAAAAATCTCGTTGTACTCTTTGGAGGGCATCTTGGCAAGCTTTGTGTTGTCCATGATGTACTCCCACAACATATCGATCTCATAATTCTCCATGTACTTGGAGTAGTCGCTCTTGAGCTGTGCTTCAATAGTGGAGTCGTATGCTGCAGTGTCGGTTGCACCGTAGAACTGATTTACAAATTCATCGGTATATTCGGCAAGGTTCTGACGGCGGATCTGGTCAATAGTTACGGTAAATTCACCCTTGAGTCCCGAAAGCATAGGCGCTCTGTAATAAGGGATGGGGAAAGTGAATTCGATAGTTGCGGTCTCACCGGGCTTCATGCCGAGCATCTGAGCATCGATCTCGGGAATATCGAATTCCTCAATACCGATAAGCATACTTCTGAGGGCACTGTTAGAAGCGGAACACATTGAACGGTATTCCATTCCTTCAACCTTTGTTACAAAATCGCAGTCAACAAGGTCATACTTTTCAATAACGCCGTCTTCAACAATGTATTCATCAGAGAAGTAGACCTGCTTTTTAATTCTCGTATCCGCGATCTCTTTTTCGGTGGGCTCATAAATAAGATCGGGTATCTCTATACCCTTATATTCGGGAATAGCAACGTACTCTGTAAGATCAAGATCGTATCTCTCGCCTTCTCTGTCGTACTTATCATATCTTGCAGATATGCTTTTATCGCAGGAACAAAGGCTGAGACACGCAAAGAGCAGCGCAAAAACTGCAGCTGTTAAACGTAAGGTATTTTTTCTCATTGGAAACTCCTTCAAAGAGCCGCTCGGCTCTTTTGCTAATAAACTTAAGTGACAAATAAGACTGTCACAGAAATATCTTTTTTATTTTAGCACACTTTTTTTGTTTTGTCATCTGTTTTTATGATTTTTTTACAAATTTCCGATGTAAAAAAGTCATTAAAATATAAGATATCATGGCAAAAGCGGCAAGAATTCCGCCGTATTCCACAAGCACCCAAAGAATATCTCCCGCCATCTGAGCTTTTTCCGTGGCGGTAACGTCATCGTATTCAAGGAAAAACTGAACGCAGATAACGAGCTGAGAGACAAGCTGAAGGACGGTCATTATTCCGACCGTTGCACCAAGGCTCGCAAGAGGAAAGCCTTCTTCTCTTCTTTTGGCAGATATCAAAGAGGAAATAAACGCCCCTCCGAAATACATGGCGGCAAAAAAGAGAAAATCGATCGCAAGCCACGTTATGGCAGTGGAAAGAGTGCCCGTCTCACGGATATTGATGTTTGACGTTGCAATATCGTAAACAAGACAGAAAACTCTGTCGGCAAGCACCACCGCGCTCATCATAGCGGCAGTCCCCACCGCACCTTTGCGCCCTTTTATACCGCATGAATATACAACTGCAGCAGCGGAAAAGCCGTAAGCAAGAAGTACCGCGATATCGTGAAGAGTATCAATGGTATTAACGTAGCTGTTGCTGTAAGCAACGTCGGATGCGGCGATCGCCGCGTGTATATTGAGCGCGCGAAGCCCTGCGGTCATAACGAGGAACAGAACTGCACACACCAAAGGAACCATACTTTTTTTCGGTTTCATATTTCCTCCCGAAGTATTATTTATAATATATTACCACACAATTCTCCCGTACGGAAGTATCTTTGGCAAATTTCCAAAATTAATATATCGAAACAGCCTCGCATATAATTTTAAAAAAACGGGAGGATAACATGAAAAACGAAAGAAACAGTAAGATAACAGCCCCCGAAAGGCTTACCCCCACCGACCATGAAACACTGATAAGACATCTGGATTATCTCACCGAAAGATACCCCTTCATTTCCGTATCCTTTCTCGGCACGTCAATTCTCGGGAGAAGTATTCCCATAGTAAGCATTGGTAAAGAGGGTGCCCCGTCCGTGCTTTACGTTGCCGCCCACCACGGCATGGAATGGATATGCTCAGCCGCCCTTCTCAAATTTATAGAGGACGTTTCATCGGCATACGAAAAAGGTAAGAAGGTCTTCGGTATATCCACAAAAGTTCTGTTTGAGACAAGACTCATTCAGATAGTCCCGATGCTCAATCCCGACGGAGTTGAGCTGCAGATAAACGGGCTCGGAAAGGATTCACCGCTGGCAGAAAGGCTCCTCAGAATGAACGGCGGAGAAAGCTTTGAAAAATGGCAGGCAAACGCCCGCGGAGTTGACCTTAACCACAACTACGATGCAGGGTTCAGCGAATACAAAAAGCTTGAAAAAGAGGCGGGTATCCTCTCGGGATGCTCCACACGCTTCAGCGGTGAATTTCCCGAAAGTGAGCCCGAAACGGGAGCCCTTTGCAACTACATACGTTGGAATAAAAACATAAAAGCCGCCCTCACACTGCATACTCAGGGAGAGGAGATATACTGCAGTGCAAAAGGCGATATGGCGAGAAAATGCAAAAACATGGGAAAACTCCTTGAAAAATTCACGGGATATAAACTCGCCTCACCCGAGACCATGGCTTGCTACGGAGGAATGACCGACTGGATGGTTGATAAAATGAAGATACCCTCCTTCACTCTCGAGTGCGGAAAGGGAGAAAATCCCCTGCCCGAAAGTGAGCTTTTCCCGATCTACATGAAACTCAGAGAGGCTCTTTTCACCTTTCCGATACTCGTCTGACCGATGATTCTTTGAATTTTTTCTACATTAATATATAGGGAAACGCAGGTGCAATACTTTACACCTGCATTTTTCTTTGTCAATACCTTTTGCAAACTTAAA
>SVTQ01000037.1 GCA_015063695.1 Oscillospiraceae bacterium | reverse complement strand
GGGTGGTGGGGAAGCTTCGTAAGTCTTCGGATCAGTAGTGCCGGCAATTATCTTTTTGTAAGCGATAGAGTCAGCAGCAGTGATATCTTCGTCGCGGTTTACGTCAAGAGCATCAATATCATAAGCGGAATTGTCAAGCGTTCCTCTGAGATACTTTTTAAGCAGGAAGGCATCCTTAGCGTTTATCGTTTCGTTTCCGTCAACGTCGCCTGCGAGCTTTTCAGTTGTGGGAGCAGATGCGTGGTCAAGAGCGGACTCGTTTGTGAATACCACTGTATGTGACGGAGACTGATAGGTGTGGTTTGCGTTTTCTTCATTGAAGGTCGCAAGCTTCTTTGCCTCTGTTTCCGTTTCTGCCAGAGATACGGAGTATACGAACATCTTATCGTAAGCGGAGCAGGTTGCGAAGGGGTCAATTCTTATCTTGTGGATAATGCCTTCCCACCAGGAGGCTTCCGTGAGGTCAACGATAACGGAGTGGTAATTTCCGTCCTTAACGGGTGCGAAGGTGTAGCTGCAGCTTGATGCGGGGGCGATAACGTCGCCTGCGCAGAAGTAGAGCTGTGTATTGTTTGCTGCGGACGAATTGGAGTAGGGCACCTTATAGGTGAGCACAACGTACTTATTATCGTCTGCGTTTGTGGGGTATTTGTCGGAGTAGGTAAGATTGATGTAGGGGTCTGAGCTGTTTGTCATTGTAAGCTCAATTGCGCTCTCTCCTGCATTGAATACGGAGGAGACGTAGTGGGGGCCTGTGAAGAGGCTTGCCTTCAGCTCGTTGTCAAATATAATGTTTGTGAAGTCTGTGGATGCACAAACTACGTCAAACTTTCTGGGGATAACGCAGATCTTTGTCTTTGCAGCTGTGTAGATAGCTCTGATCTCGTCGCAGGTGAGGGCGTTGTTCATGGCCGTCTTTGCTTCTGCGATGATGGAGTTTATCTGTTGAACCTCTGCATCAAAGTAGAGGGACTTGTTTGTGATGTAGTCGAGACGGCTGATATTCTGCGCCTTGAAGGCCTCGGATGCCTTGTCTGCGATAACTGTCTTGAGAATTACGTGTGTGTAGGTTCTTGCCAGGAAGTCATTGAGATGGCAGAGGTTGTTGGCGGACATGTCCGTATAGTTCTTTCTCGTGAGAAGATACTCGTGAACCTGTGTTACGTCTGCGACAACAGCATTTCCGTACCATTCTGCTCTTTGGTAGTAGCCCTCTATGTACTCATTGAGAAGGGAGGGAGAAAAGCACTCGGGGTTGGACATCATGGGAGCCACGATGATGATCTCTGTGTCGGGGCATTCTTCCTTAACCGCGTTCAGTACGTAGTCGAGCTCGCCGAGGACCTTCGACGTGCTGTACTGGAACTGATAGTCGTTAACGCCGAGAGCGAGAACGAGAAGGTCGGGATTATAGGGAGTTATCGCGTTATATACGTTATTTTTCGCGGTATCCCAAGCGCCGCCGCTGATGGAGGTGTTTGTAACGGAGATGTCGGCGTCGGGGTAAGTCTTCTTCAGCTCTGCTTCGAACATCTTTGTCCATTCCTCGGCGTAGGGGAGCATGCCGATGTTGCCGGAAGAGTTACCGCCGTTTGTGATACTGTCACCGAAGAGAACGATGTCAAGGTTTCCGCCGCTCTCAAGGATGCTCTTTGTTCTGGGAAGCTTTTCGCCCTGGTTGGGGGGGATATAGCCTTCCCAATCGTCGGTGTGTGTATAGGTGATGGCAAGCTGTGCGCGAGGAATATTGAAGCCTTCTTCAAAACGGACGTAGGTATATCCGCTGAAGGGATGAAGAAGTCTGTAGGTGCCGCCTGCCTGATATTTGAAATAGTGACGGTTGAAATCAACTGTGGGAATACTTCCGCTCTGGAGTATTCTCAGCTTACCGTCAACTATCTCGTAGTCAACGCCTTCTTTATATTCTACGTTCAGCTCATAGTTTTTAACGGTTACTATTCTGTCGATATCGTACATCAGTGTGATATCGTCGATGGAGCCGTCGGGATTTTCGAGGGGGTATACGTTTTCGTTATAGATGATGGGTGTATCCCAGTAGGGAAGAGTGTAGTCTTCCTGAACGTATGCCTTTGATGCGAGCTGGCCTTCGGTGTACATGCTGAGGATATCGCCGTTTGCCGCCTTTTCGTTCGCTTCTGCCTTTGCTGCAGCTTCTTCGGCTGTCTTGCAGAAGGAAACGGAGTAGAGACGGAGTGTGTCTCCTTTTTCGCTGTCTGTGAAGAAGTTTATTTTGATGCTGTCGCAGGAGGAGAGCTCCGAAACGTTAATTGTCGTGCTGTAGAACTTGTAACCTCTTATCCAGTAAAGAGACTTGGAAACTACTGTGTTATTTCCGCTCTTGAATTCGACGGTACCCTTGGATGCGCCTGCACTGTTGGTAACGGGAACTCTCGTTGTGATGACCGCATAGTCCATGCCGTCGGCATAGCCTGAAACGGGGAGAGTTACTGCGGGCGCTGCTCCGTTTGCAAAAACGTATGCAGCTTCGTATGATTTGTCAAAAGTTACGGAACAGCTTGTCTTGTCTTTGATAGATGAAACTGCGGTGCTTGTGTTGTAGTAAAGATCCAAGGTGTCGTTTGCGGCAGAGATACTCATGGGGATACATGATATGAGCATCATAACTGCCAGGATAGCGCAAAGCGCTTTTTTGAGGTTTTTCAAGATTTTTCTCCTTATTAATAATTATAAAATCATTAGTTTAGATTATATAATAATTAATAATTAATGTCAACAACAAATTGTAAACTATTGATAAAATCATCGTTTTTTGCCTATTTTTTCGCAAAAATATTGTGATATTTGCACATTTGAGAACTAAAATTAACAATAAACGGTGAAAAATGTTACCTGATCTTTTTGCCGTCGAGGACGGCTTCGGTGAGAACTTCCTTTGTGTAGGTCAGCTTGAGGGAGAAAAAGGGCGCATTTTTCTCAACGAGGTCGTAGAAGATCCTGTCGCCCTCCCATTGGGGAAGGTCGTTTATCTTTTCCTTGGGAACCCAGGTGAGAACGCCCTCGTCACAGTCGCAAAGCTCGCCCTCGAAATCGTCGGTACGGAAAAGGTGCATGTATTCGCCCTCGTATTCGTCAGAAACGAAGGTGACGATGCCGCAGTAGCGCATTGATCTTACGGTGAGGCCCGTCTCCTCAAGGATCTCCCTTGCGGCGCATTCCTCGGGGCTTTCGTTTTCCTCAAAGCCGCCGCCGATGCCGATCCATTTATCGCGGTTTAAGTCGTTTTCTTTGTTTATTCTGTGGAGCATAAGGTAGCATCCGTCTTTTTCTATGTAACAAAGTGTGGTATTTCTCATTTCTCTTCCTCGTTCAGCACTCTCCGATAACTATATCGCAGAGCTCTTTTATTTTCATTTCGGAAAAATATTTTTCTTCCATTGGTATCCATTCGTTTTTGAAGCGGTCAAGGAGCTTCGGGTTTCTTTTTGCAAGTCTTGAAAGCTGTGTTTTCTCTGACACGTTGAAGAAGACCTTTATATCGTAGGAGTCTGTAAATTCGGGCCTCATGGAGTAGACCCCTTCGACGATCATGATTTTCGATGCGGGAACGGTTTTCGGGTAGAAGGTGCCGTCTGAACAGCTATAGGCTTTATATGTAAAATTTTTGTTTTCACGCAGGTTCGGGATGACTTCGGCAAAAAAACGCTCGTAGTCGATATTTCCCGCGGTCTCGGCAAGACGGGAGGGAGTTTTTCTCTCGAAGGGAAGGAAGAAGTCGTCCGTTTTTATTACGGGGGCATCAAGGCTCTTTGATAAAATTTCTGCCGCCGTTGATTTGCCCGAGGCACATCTCCCATCAAGGGCTACGACGACCCTCTCCTTGGTTTCGGAAAGGCTTTTTACCGCTTCAAGGATGGGAAAAAGTCGGAAATGCTTTTTTGAGAGAACTCTGTATGAGGGGGCATAGTTTTTTTTGTAAATATCGCTGTGGGAAACGCTTTCAAAAGTGCCCCTTGAGTAGCTTTCAAGAAGACTTTCCATAAGCTTTTTCTCTTCTTCCGAGGGGGAGAAAACGGCCTCAATTTCGCGGAAAATTTCTGTGAGTTCGGCAAGCTTTTCTTCGCCTGCACTTGCCTTGTCCTCCTCTGCCGAAAGGATGAAAAGGGAGGCGATAAGCTCTTCTCCAAGGTCACGCACAAGAGGGTTTTTAAGTTCGAGGCGCACGTGCTCCCCGATATCCTCACAGAGAAAGAGGGAAGGGTCGCCTTCAAAGGCAGACATCTCCTTTTGTATCTGAGATACTGCCCCCTCTCGGGTTCCACCGAAGTGGGCGGCACCGTAGACCGATTGAAGGGCGAGCTTTATGCCGTCCATAGTCTGCATCATGGGATATTTATTCAGATGTTCTGTTAAGATGCTGTTTTCAGCCATGGTCTTCTCCCGTGTCATTTGTTTTGCAGTTCTATTTTAACATATTATTATAGCCGTTTCAATGATAATCTTAAGAAAATATTAGATATTTTAAACTTGTTTTTTGTTGACTGTTATATATTGTTTGTGCTAAAATAAGCTATATTCTTTACGGAGGGTGTTATGAAACTGAGAAAGCTTTTTGACAGATACGGATATTTTTTGTACACCCTTTTTGTACCCGTTTATCTTATTCTGTTTTTTGTGACCGAGGGGATAGTGACTGCAGACAGCAGCTATCTTGTCTCCTATCTTCCCGTTATAGATGATGCCATCCCTTTTTGCGAATGGTTTGCCGTTCCTTACGTGTCGTGGTATCTCTATATGTTTGGGATAGGTGTTTTTCTCCTGTGCCGCGAGCCTGACGGTGCAAGACGCTATCTTTTGAACATCGGGCTTTCCTTTAATTTTTTCATCGTTGTTTCTCTTTTAGTTCCAAACGGGCAGGACCTCAGGGTCGACCTTTCCGCCCTCGGGCGCGATAACTTCTGCATCGATATTATGAGATGGATATACTCGGCGGATACAAATACCAACGTCTGCCCCAGTATACATGCCGTGGGAACCATGTGCGTTATGGCGGCGACCCTTCATTCAAAGGAGATAAAGAGTAAAGCTTTCAAAGTGCTCTATTCTCTCTGGGGCGTTTTCATAATTATTGCAACCGTATTTCTCAAGCAGCACTCGGTGATCGACGTTTTTGTTGCCGTTCCTTACTTCTTCATATTCTACTTCATCGTTTACAGGCTTATAAAATTTAAAAAGCACTATGAGCCGGTTTTGAAGTGCTCCAAGGGTCGCGATTTTTCGTGACCCTTATTTTTTGAAAAATATAGCTTTTTTGTATAAAATATGGTAAGATAAA
The DNA here is from genome assembly GCA_015063695.1 of Oscillospiraceae bacterium. Taxonomy (GTDB): domain Bacteria; phylum Bacillota; class Clostridia; order Oscillospirales; family CAG-272; genus RUG14199. Next base: position 4,818 of record SVTQ01000037.1, on the reverse strand, counting down.
TTCAAGATCTTCAAGGCGAAAAAAGGTTTGGTTTTTCGTTCATTTGATAAAACAGTTTCAGGAGAAAAAATATGCTTAAAATTACAAATTTCAGCAAGTCATACGGCGATAAGGCGGCGGTAGCTGACCTTTCACTTCACATTGAAAAGGGGCAGATATACGGCTTTATCGGTCACAACGGCGCAGGTAAGACCACGACCCTCAAGGCGTGCGTAGGTATTCTCGATTTCGACAAGGGCGAGATTTTTGTGGACGGTGTTTCCGTTAAAAAGTCCCCTCTTGAATGTAAGAAGAAAATTGCTTACATACCCGACAATCCAGACCTTTACGAGTTTATGACGGGTATAAAATATCTGAATTTCGTATCTGACGTTTACGGCGTTTCAAAGGCGGACAGGGAAGCGCTTATCGGAAAGTATGCCGACATTTTCGGCATGACGGAAAGTCTTGCAACTCCCGTCTCCGCTTACTCTCACGGCATGAAGCAGAAGCTTGCCGTTATTGCCGCTTTCATCCACTCTCCAAGTCTCATTATCATGGATGAGCCCTTTGTGGGTCTTGACCCTAAGGCGACCCACACTCTTAAGGAGCTGATGCGCGATTTCTGCGCGGCGGGCGGCGCTATCTTCTTTTCAACTCATGTTCTTGAGGTTGCCGAAAAGCTTTGCGACCGCGTTGCCATAATCAAGGACGGAAGTCTCGTCGTTTCGGGTACAATGGACGAGGTGAGGGGAGACGCATCCCTTGAGGACGTTTTCCTTGAGCTTGTCGAGGATGCGGAGTGAGGTGAACGATATGTTTAAAACTCTTCTTGCGGTGCGGCTTCGCGCCATGTTTGCAGGATTTGGGAAGAACTCCGCGTATAAAAAGTCGGGGAAGAAAACGGACAAAAAGTCCTCTTCGGCGGGGAAGATAATTCTTTACGCGCTCCTTTTCGGCTACGTTGGCGTTGTGTTCTTCTTCATGTTCTATTCCGCCTTCTCCACCGTCCTTATGATGACGGGGGAAGAGAACAGATGGTTCTATTTTGCCCTCGCGGGCCTTATGGCATTCGCCTTTATGATATTCGGCAGTGTTTTCACTGCAAAGTCGGTCATCTACGAGCCCTCGGACAATGAGCTTCTGCTCTCGATGCCCGTGCCTCCCTTCCTTATTCTGGCTTCCCGCCTTGTGTCCCTTTTCCTTCTTGAATACGCCTTCGGTATTCTCATTATCCTTCCCGCATTTTTAGTTTACGCGCTGAACGTGGGCTTTACTTTTGCAGGTGCTTTGTTCTTTATTATCGGATTTATCCTTGTGGGCATTCTGTCCCTTGCGGTGATATGTCTTCTCGCCTATAGTATCTCTGCACTGACTAAAAGAGCGAGAAACAAGAGTCTTGTGACCACCGTCTTTTCTCTTGCCTTCCTCGGCGTTTACTTCTACGTTTATTTCAATATCACAAATATTATAAGTATCTTTGCCGCAAACATGGACAGAATTGAGTCCGTTGTTGAAAGCTACCTTTTCCCCTTCTATCATTTAGGTGTTTCGGCGGCTGACGGAAATATCCTTTCGGCTCTTATTTTCTGGCTCTGTGCGCTCATTCCCTTTGCTCTTGTCGTGCTGTGGCTCACAAAGAGCTTTATAAATATCGCCTTCACAAAGAGCGGCGCAAAGCACAAAAAGTACGTGAAGGGCGAAATGAAGACCTCAAGTCCCGAGTGGGCTCTGACAAAGAAGGAGATAAGCTACTTTTTCTCAGTTCCCGTCTATATCCTCAACTGCGGCCTCGGTCTCGTTATGAGCGTGGGCTATTCGGTTTTGATGGCCGTAAAGTCGAAGGAGCTTCGTGAAGCGACGGGGGCTCTTATGGGAGATGACGGGGCAGGAAGTGCCGTTCTCATTCTCGTTCTTCTGTTCTTTGCGGCTATGAACATGGTCTCCGCATGCTCCGTATCCCTTGAGGGAAAGAGGCTATGGATAGCAAAGAGCCTGCCCCTTTCGGGTAAAAGTATTGTGGGCTCCAAAATTGCCGCTCACTGCATTATCTGTCTGCCTCTGACCGCACTTTCCGGAATTATTCTCTGGGTCGGCATGGGAATGGACGTTATATCGGGTCTCGGGGCGGTTATCGTACCCTCGGCACTTACCGTGCTTATGGGGGCGATAGGTGTTGCAGTTAATCTGAAGCATCCCGTTTTCGATTGGGAGAACGAGGCTGTGCCCGTGAAGCAGTCGGGAGCGACCTTTATCACCATGATGTCGGGCTTCGGTATCGTTCTTCTCACAGGCGGTGCCGCTCTCGCCCTTTACTTCCTTCTCGGCCTTGGAGCGGCCGTTCTCTCTGTTTCCGCTCTTATGATCCTCGCGGCAGCTCTCGCTCTGTGGCTCGTTATGAAAGCTTCGGACAGACTTTTTGCCGCACTCTGATAAACAAAAAGGAGTTTTTATGAAAAAGTTTCTGAAAGTGATCGGTGTTATTTTAGCCGTTATTTTAGCTCTTGCGCTCGTTCTCTTCGGGGTTATGAAATTGTCCTCAAACCACCGCTCCGATCCCGAAAAGGTGGAAAAATTCGAGACGACAAATCCTTACATAATTGAAGGCACCGACGTTTCCGCCCACAGAATAGGCGCGGGAATTGCCCCCGAGCAGACCATGATGGCAATTAAAAACTGCGTGGAAAACGAAAGCTTTGACGTTGACGTTTTTGAGTTCGACCTTCACATTACGAGTGACGGCGTTCTCGTTCTGCTCCACGACGACACCCTTGACAGGACCTCCGACAGCGAAGAGGTCTTCGGTGAGACGGAGGTGAGACCCGAAAATAAGACCTACGATGAGCTTCGCACCCTCAACATGGGCGCAAAATTTGAAAATGAACAGGGCGAGAGACCTTATGCCGATCTTAAGGGCGAGGATATTCCCGACGACCTTCGTATTCAGCGTCTTGAGGACGTTCTTGACTATCTTTCCTCCGTGGGTGACTACAAATATATTATTGAGATAAAGAACGGCGGAGACCTCGGAAGGAAGGGCGTTGACATAATGTACTGCGTTCTGAAGGAACGCGACATGGTGGAAGACGTTGTTTTCGGAACCTTCAATGAAGAGGTCAGCATTTACGTTGACACCACCTACACCGATCTTGCGAGAAGCACTTCCATCAATGAGGTAATTGAATTCTATATTGCGGCTCTGACGGGCAGTAAGAGCTACGTGCCCCCCTGCTCGGTGCTTCAGATACCCTTCTGTTCTCCTTACCTCGACTACGGAATCAACCTCGGAACGGCAAAGGTAATAAATTATGCGCACAGTCACAATATGGCGCTGCAGTATTGGACCATCAATGACAGGGAAGATATGGAGTACCTTGTCTCCATGGGTGCCGACTGTATTATGACCGACTATCCCGACGTGCTGTTTGAGGTCGTTAATAATTGAAGATTGCCGCCTCAAAACGGCTTGGCTCAGAAATAATTTGTTGACTGTCATAGAAGTTTGTGGTATACTCGTTATATAATAAAGATACACCGTAAGAAGGAGGGAGGACAAGTGGCAAGTAAGAATTATGAGATCTTAAGCGGAAATACTGTTGTTGCAGTATGGAAGGATAAAGAACTGACCGTTTTAAATCGGAAGCTGCTTCCGCTTTATTTGAAGAAGATATCAAATGCAGATATGTGGCTTGAAACGCGCGCTATTGACAGCCACCGTGCTAACTCACGTCTTTTGAAAAAAGCTCTCCGCCTCGCGGAAAAGGATGACGTATCTACCGTTATACACGTAAACGGTGCGACTATAACCGATAATTATTGGATACGCGAGATAGGCTCTGACCTCACTTATGATGACGTCAAATTCTCCGATGATTATTTTTCAAATCTTGCTTTAAAGGGTAATTATAACAGCTTTAACCGCGCCGCAAACAGTAAACGCACCAGAACGCCTGAGCTTACCAACGTTGGAAGCTTTGAAAAGTGTTGGAAGCTTCGGGACGGAAAATGGTGGATGTATAAAAAAGCCACACACGACGAAATGTTTTCCGAGTTGTTTGTTTATGAGCTTGGAAAGGTGCTCGGTATGAATATGGCGGTCTACGAGCGCGGAGACGGATACGTGAAATCTCTCGATTTTACTGATGCGGGAACGGTTAATTTTGAACCGGCTTCGGCTTTTATGGGAGACAATGAGGATTATTCCGACGTGGTAAAGGCACTTCAGGATATATGTCCCGAAGCAATTCCGGATTATATCAGAATGATATTTATGGATACTATCTGCGCAAATCCCGACAGACACACCAATAACTTCGGACTTTTGCGTGACACGGAAAGCGGAAAGCTTATTGGATCTGCACCGAATTATGATAATAATATGGCATTGATCTCCAGAGGGTATCCATCGAAAACGGCTTCCGGGGATATACTGATCTCGCTATTCAATGAGCTTATGGATGAATATCCGGATTATCGGAAATACATTCCCGAAATTTCCGAAGAGACGGTACGCGCGGTACTTGATAAGATCAATATGAAAGTAAGATCCAAAATCATTGTTGATTTGGTTGTGAGTAGATTCAGAGCTTTGTCAGAATAATGTCTGATCAGTGCTTCTTTGTGTAAAATGGCGTGAAAATCCGGAGAAAAAGATTGTTTTTTGGGCATTTGAAAGAAGTGAAAAAACTTTTTAAAAAAAATCGTTTTTTCTCTTGACTAATGGAATTTTATGTGCTATAATACACAAGCTTGATAAAGCAATGATGTCTGGGTGTGGCGCAGTTGGGAGCGCGCTACCTTGGGGTGGTAGAGGCCGCTGGTTCAAGTCCAGTCACTCAG
>SVTQ01000010.1 GCA_015063695.1 Oscillospiraceae bacterium | reverse complement strand
TCGTTATCTTCATATAAGTCAGTCTGGTCTGCCCGATATGTGAAATTTTATAAACCTTTGCACCGAAAACATCTTTGTCATAGATGGGTGACAGCGTGTATTTATCCAAAGTATTAAGCAAAAAGTCAATACCCTGCATTCTTAGAGCAGAGCCGAACAGGCAAGGGAAAAGCTCGCGGCGGCTGACAAGATATGCTATATCTTCGTCGTCAATACCTTCTTCTGCAAGAAAGCTTTCCATAAAATCTTCGTGAACAAAAGCTAATTTTTCCTCAAGCTCATCCCGTATCTGTGCTTCCAAAAATCCAACACATAGAGGAGAGAGAACGTGTGAAAGTTCTTTCTCAATATCTTCCTTTAACTTTATTGAAATGTCACACTTGTTAACGAAAATAAAGGTAGGAACTCCGTAATGTTCAAGTAGCTGCCAAAGCGTTCGGGTGTGATTTTGCACACCGTCTGAGGCACTGACAACAAGTACCGCGTAGTCAAGAAGAGAAAGAGTACGTTCAGTCTCCGCAGAAAAATCCACGTGACCCGGTGTATCAAGGAGGATAAAATCACAATTCTCACTTGAAAAACGTGCTTGCTTTGAAAAAATCGTGATTCCGCGTTCACGTTCAATAACATTTGTATCAAGATAGGTGTTTTTATGATCCACTCGCCCCAAAGTTCGAATTCTTCCAGATATATATAAGAGCGCCTCGCTGAGAGTGGTTTTACCTGCATCAACGTGAGCAAGAATACCTATTGTGATTTTCTTTTTCACAGCTTCTCCTCCTTTCGATAATTTTTTACTCATTATATCGCATTATATATACTTTTTCAATATTTTACTGTTCATTTTTTCGATATTTAGCGGAGAAGGATAAATGACACTCCAAATATTTGATTTGGCAAGTGGAATTTATGCGTAGTGAAACGAAGAAGAGATTCGGTCTTCGACCACGCTTGCGGTGCCCGAAATCTCTTTTGCCGCTTGGAGCGCGGCGAGATTTCGACCGCTGCGACACCGCCGGCTTGCTGTATCATCCCCCGGATGCGCAAGCCCGGCGGTGCTCTCTCGACCAAAGTCTCGAGAATTCGAATCTTCTCCGAGGCAACAAAAAAGGACACCGAATGGTGTCCTTTTTGTTGGCGGAGAAGGAGAGATTCGAACTCTCGAGACCCGTTAAGGCCTACGCGATTTCCAATCGCGCGCGCTCGACCAACTACGCGACTTCTCCAAAATGTGAGGGTCGTTTTGCTCACGCATGATAGTATAGCATAACAGAAAGCAAAAAGTCAACCCTTTTTTAAAAAATTATTTACCTATTTAAAATCAGAACGAAGAAATAGGAATATCGGGATCATTATCGGATTTTTCAATGGATTTTATTACCACGTAATAAGAAAATTTATCGTTTACTTCGATGAGGACGCGGTCTCCCACTTTTTTACCCATAATAGCTTTACCCACGGGAGATTCCTTTGAGATATTTCTTGTGAGAACGTCGTTTCTGAGTGTAGTTACAAGTCTTATTCTTGAGATTTCATCAAGGTTTTCATAGTAAAGCTCGACCCAGTCAAAAAGACCGACCTCGTCGTTTTTTGAATTATCCTCTATGACAACTGCAGTTCTTATCATATTTTCAAGATATGCGATACGGCTGTTATTTCTGCCCCATTCACGGCGCGCGCTTCTGTATTCATCATTTTCACTGAGGTCGCCAAGCTCTCTTGCTGCTCTTACGTTTTCGCGAAGAGCGGCATTTCGCTTTTTTCTCTCCTTAATCTCAGCCTGCATTTTTTCTATGTCAACTTTAGTAAGCTCGTCATGCATAAAAATGTTCCTCCCTTTACGGTGATAAAGCATTTTACCACATATAACTTAAAAATGCAATACCAAAACTCAGTCGGTAAGATCTGCAAAGCTTCCTTTTACAAGACTGCAAAGCTCTAAGGGTGAGAGCTCCACCTGACATCCTCTTTTTCCTGCGCTTACGCATATTTTTTCAAGATTTTCCGCTGTTTTATGAAAAAACGTCGGAAACATTTTTTTCATACCCACGGGAGAGCAGCCTCCGTGAACATATCCCGTCAGTGGAAGAAGGTCCTTTTGTTTCAGCATCGAAAGGGATTTACATCCTGCCGCCTTTGCGGCTTTTTTCAAATTCAGAGTATTTTCCACGGGTATTACAAAAACAAAATAGGTTCTGTTTCCGCCTTCGGTAACAAGAGTTTTGAAGACAGTATTTGCAGGCTTACCTACAAGGGCGGCAACCTTTTCGCCGTCGGTCTCTTCTTCATTATATTCGTGTGCCTCGTAAAGAACTTTTTCCTTTTCCAGCACTCTCATTACGTTTGTTTTTACTGTTTGCTTTGCCATTTACATTATCACTTCAATATCGTAACGTTTATTAAAATCTTCTCTGTAAGCGGTACCGCAGACGGGAATTCCGCGGCATCTCATGGAATATATTTTGCAGCCTGCAAGAGGTCTTAGAAGTCCGAGGTGAGAAGCTATCTGACCTTCGGTAAATCCGTATCCTTCAAGCTCTTTTATTTTCTCATCGGAAATGAGTATTTCAGAAGCGAAAATATCTGCTTCTTTCTCTACGTGGCAATCCTTTTTCATAAAAAGAGCATCCTCAAAGCAAAATCCTCTGTAAAGCTTTTCACGGTGCAAAACCAAGTGCCCCAACATATGTGCCATTGATATTTTTCTCACTGTCCGAAGATTTCCCTCCGGTGGATAGACTGTAAGCTTTCCATCCTTCAAAATTATCATTCCCGAAAGTCCCGAAGGGGCTTTATCCATTATCTCGGCGCCTCTCATTGAAAATATCTTTTCTGCGTCGGTCGTGCCGTAAACCTTTACGGTTGCTACAGCACATCTGTAAATATACTCCGCTGTCATTTTATCTCTCCTTTAAGCTCTCTTTTTAAAAGATTTTATCATTTTAAAGCCGAGAGAAATGATGATTAAAGTCGAGATAAAAAAATGTTTTAGAAATTGCTTTTATTCCAGCCCCAATTTTCATAGCCGGAATACTTTACATAAATGCGCTCGGAAGAAATGCCAAGCTCTTTTTCAAGAATATCGCAAATTTGCTCCGTCATTTTTTCGGAGCCGTTTTTATCAACCTTTCCGAGAAGACATACGTCAACAAGGGCGCTGTCCTCAGATGCATCACCTCTGAACCACATTTTTATTCCGTCTTCGATGCCTACCATAAGCCAGTTTTCGTTTTTTCCGGGGAAACATTCAATAGCTTTTCCCATGGCGCTCTTTATGATCTCACCATTTTCATCGGTTACTTTCTTTGTAGTTTTAATTTCAATATAAGGCATAATTTTTTCCTTTCTTATCTTTTTCTTTATCTGAATTTTACCACAAATATTTCTGACGTACAATAGTATTTTTTTAATACTTATTCTTATTTTTTCTGTTCTGCATAAAAAATAAATGTAAATTTTTCATTAACAAAAAATAGAATATAACAAATTATTCCAAAAACCCCCGTTAACACTGCCTTTTCACGTCTTTTATATTCGGATTTTGACGAAATCTTCAATGATAAAAAATTTGAAGTTTGATTGCAATTGATATTTAATTATGATATAATAGAATAGATTATTATTTAATATATTTTATAATATAGAGAGAGGAAGTGCAAAAATGACGGATAAATACATACAAACGGTATTTCAGCTTGTAATGGAACGCATTAAATCGGATAATGCCATAACGTCTTCCGCTTTCAATCTTTGGTTCGGAAACTGCAAAATAGTTAATATAGATTCAAAATGTGTATATCTGGCTGTTGAAAACGAAACCAAAAGAAAGTCCATTCTCACACATTACAAAGAGATACTGGTTGAATATTTCAGAAAAGAGCTTGGATTTCTTCCCGAAATTGAAATAGAAATTGACAAAGAATTTGTTCCGAGGAAGCTTATAGGCGAAGGTGAAGAAGGAATAATTGATTTTTCAAAGCCTCTTCCCGAGGATTTTTACGATATTCCTCTTCAAAAATCTAAAAAGCCTGTAAGAGCTTATGATGAGGACCACAATTTTTACAGGAGAACGAATGATTTCACATTTGAAAATTACGTTGTAGGTTCTTCAAATACTTTTGCGTACTCTGCGGCGAGAGCAGTTGCGGAAAAATCCTCACGAGAGTTCAATCCCTTCTTTATTTACGGTCCTTCAGGTATTGGTAAAACTCACCTGCTCTACGCAATTGCAAATAAGATGCTGGAAATCGATCCTTCAAAAAAGATAGTTTACGTAAAAGGCGAAGAATTTACAAATAACCTTATTGACAGTATCAAGGAAGGTACTATGAGTAACTTCCGACAGAAATACAGAAGCGCGGACGTTCTTCTTGTTGACGATATTCAGTTTATTGCAGGTAAAAATTCTTCACAGGAAGAATTCTTCCACACCTTTGACGTTCTTTATGAAAATAACAAACAGATAATCATGACCTCCGATAAGCCTCCCGCAAAGCTTGAAGCTCTTACAAAGAGACTTTCCTCACGTTTTGAAAACGGACTTATTGCAGATATTGAGCCTCCGGATTTTGAACTTCGAATAGCAATTCTCAGAAAGAAAGCGCAAAATTCGGGTCTTATGCTTTCCGATGAAATTCTTGAATTTCTCGCAGATAAGCTTCACACCAATATAAGGGAAATTGAAGGTATTATAAAAAAGCTTGCGGCTCTTAACTTTCTCAGCGGTATTACTGTAGATATGGATATCGTAAAAGAGAGCATCAAGGATTTTATAAGAGAAGACGATTCCTCTAAAACAATGGTTGAAAAAATTATTTCCGAGACCTCGGAAAAATTTGAAATACCCGTTGAAGAGATCATCGGAAGAAAAAGAGATAAGCATATTCAGATAGCAAGAAACGTTTCTATGTATATTATAAGAGAAATGACGGAGCTTTCTCTTCCCGAGATCGGAATGCTTTTCCAGAGAAAACATTCTACGGTTAAATCTAACATTGATTCACTTGCGAAAATGCTTACATACGACGTTTATCTCGAAAAATCGGTTGACGAGATAATGAAAGCTATCAGAATGTAAGATAACTTTTCTGAATAATACAACTTTTCTACAGGCTTTCCGACAGTAAATTTTTGTTGTTGATAAGCTGTAGAAAAGTCGTATAAAAGCTGTACATTAAAAATTCAAAGCCTTGTCCTTGCTTGAAAAAAGCGTGTAGAAAAGAATTTCGAAGTTTTCATTTTTTCATAAAAAAGTAAAAGAACGGATTTTAAAAACAACCTAAAATAAGAAAAGTTTTCGAAAATAAAACGTTGTAGAAAAGTACCTTTATTTCTGAAAATTTGAAAAAAAGTAATTTTAAGGCAGATTTTAAAGTTTTCGAAAAGAAATAAACAGAAAACCGAAAGGAAGCTTTAAGGTTTTGAACAGGGATTTTAAAAGATAAATTCTTTTCCCGTAAGCTTTCACGGTACTTTTGAACAGTTTCTTCATCCCTTACTACTACGACTACAATTAATAGATATATTAATATATCTCTGTAAAGGCGATTTTTAAAATTTGAAAAGAAATATCCGAAAAACGAATGATTTCGTTCCAAAAATAAGTTAAACGAATATCTATACTAAAGAAGCCATTTTGAAAGGAGCTATTTTATGAAATTCGTATTTGATAAAGAAAAGCTTTTAAATGCACTTATTCCCGCGGCGGCTATCGCGCCCAACAGAAACACTAATTACGTTCTTGAATGTGTACTTTTTGAATATCCTTCGGACATTGAAGGTAAATGCAGAATTACCGCATACGATATGGAAAAGGGTATGAGAACCTACGTTGACTGTGAAAGCACATCCGAAGGAAATTTTGCAGTTAATTCTCAGAACATTCTTCAGATCATAAGAAGTATGCCCGAAGGAGAGATAAACATTGAAATTGACGGAAAGAGCAGAGCAAAGATAACAAGCGGAAACGCATCCTTTGAAATCGGTGCAACATCCGGCGAAAGCTATCCCTCTCTCCCTCTTCTTGCAGGTGATAAGAACTACGTTCTTCCTCAGCACATTTTCAGAAGTCTCGTAAACAAGACTCTCTTTGCGGTTGCTCAGGCAGATATGGGTAAGGCATTCTCGGGCGTTCTCTTTACCATTGAAAACGGAAAGCTTATTTGCGTAGGCTGTGACAGAAATATGCTTGCAGTTTCCGAATATGCTCTTGAAGGAGAAACTTCCGATTATAAATTCATTATTCCTGCAAAAATTCTCTCTGATATTATGAGAAGCGTTAAGGACAGCGAAGATACTATTGAGATCTGCGTTGCAAGAAAGCACGTTATCTTCAAGCTTAACGGTTACGTATATTTTTCACGTCTTATTGACGATGAATATTTCAACTATAAAAAAATTCTTGCTCTCGGCGGCAACAGCCACGTTTACGTAAATTGTGCTGACTTCAGATACGCTGTTGAAAGAGCATCCATCGTAACTGAAGACAAACTTGGCGGTAAAAGCAAAAACTCTCTCATTATCAATTATAAATCCGACATTATGGAAATTTCTTCAAGTTCTGCAAACGGAAGCATTTACGATGAGCTTCCCGCGGCAACAGACGGACTTGAGGACGGAATCATGTTCAAGTATAACTGCCGTTACATTTTAGGTGTTCTTCGCGCATGTGAAGGTACAAACACTGTTTGTATTAATCTTGGTGGACCTACGAGCGGTACAAAGATAACAAACGGTGATTCCGATTCCAAGGATCCCGTAAGCTATACGTTCTACGTAATGCCCAAAAGCAACGTAAAGTAAAATGTATGTACGTACATTTAGGTGCTGACGTAATAGTCAGAAAAAGTGATATTGTGGGAATTTTCGAGCTTGACGGCAAAATAACTCCCACACTTACTGCAACGTATCTTAAAAATGCAGAAAAAGACGGAAGACTTGAAAGCGTCGGTTTTGATCTTCCGAAATCATTTGTAATAGTTAAAAACAAGGATGGAGAAAAGGTGTATCTTTCACCGATTGCGGTTGCATCTCTTCTCAAAAGGTGTGAGCTGCCTTTCTAAAGCTCAGGAGGAAAATGAAAAATGTCAGAAAACATGAATTCGATAGTTAACGAAAAAGACGAAAACATGAATTCTACCGTGTATGATGAAAATCAGATCCAGGTCCTTGAAGGTCTTGAAGCTGTAAGAAAGCGTCCGGGTATGTACATCGGTACTACTTCTCTCGGCGGTCTTCATCATCTTGTTTATGAAATAGTAGACAACTCCATTGACGAGGCTATGGCAGGCCGTTGTTCTCATATTGAAGTTGTTATCCATGAGGACGGAAGTGTTTCCGTTCAGGACGACGGTTACGGCGTGCCCAGTCAGATCCATCATAAAATGGGAATACCTACTCTTGAAGTAGTTTTCTCAATTCTTCACGCAGGCGGTAAATTCGGCGGTGAAGGATATAAGATATCCGGCGGTCTTCACGGTGTTGGTGCTTCCGTTGTTAACGCTCTTTCCGAGTGGCTTGAAGTAGATAACTGCTATGAAGGTAAAAGATATACCCTTCGCTTTGAAATGGGTAAAAAAGCCCGTGAATTCAAGTGTGAGGGTGATTCAAACGGTAAACACGGTCTTTACGTGCGCTTTAAACCCGACTCAACTATTTTTGAGGACGTAAATTTCGTATACGATACCATTCTCACAAGAATGAGAGAGCAGGCATTCCTTAATGCAGGTCTTTCCATTTCTCTTAAAGACCTGAGAGTTACGGATGAGGAAGGAAACCATCCCGAAGAAAACCTTATGTATGAGGGCGGTATTATTTCCTTCGTTGAATATCTTAACAGCCTCAAGCACTCAAACCTTGTTCATGAAAAGCCTATTTACATGAAAGCCGCAAAGGGTGATATCACAGCGGAGGTTGCCCTTCAGTATAATGACAGTTTTTCCGATCTTATCGTAACCTTTGCAAACAATATGTGCACCGTTGACGGCGGTACCCACGAAACAGGCTTTAAAACAGCTCTTACGAAGGTTATAAACGAATACGCGAGAAAAGCCGGTATTCTCAAGGAAAAAGACAAAAATCTCTCAGGTGACGATGTAAGAGAAGGTCTTTGTGCAGTAGTAAGCGTAAAGCTTCCCGATGCTCAGTTTGAAAGCCAGACAAAGGCAAAGCTGGGTAATTCCGAAGTAAGAACTATCGTTGACAATATTGTAAACGAAAAGCTCACAGAATTTTTTGAAGAAAATCCCTCCGTTGCAAAAGCAATTATTGAAAAAGCTCTTGCCGCATCACGCGCAAGAGAGGCTGCAAGAAAGGCAAGAGACCTCACAAGACGTAAGGGTGCCCTTGAAGGCTTCTCCCTTCCCGATAAGCTTGCAGACTGTAACGATAAGAGAAGCGAATTTACAGAACTCTATCTCGTAGAGGGTGACTCCGCGGGCGGTTCCGCAAAGCAGGGACGAGACAGCTTGTTCCAGGCTATCCTTCCTCTCAGAGGTAAGGTTCTCAACGTTGAAAAAGCAAGACTTGACAAGGTTTACGCAAGTGAACAGATAAAGCTTATTATCATGGCTCTCGGCTGCGGTATCGGAGAAGATTTTGATATAGATAAGCTGAGATACGGCAAGATCATCATTATGGCCGATGCCGACGTTGACGGTTCTCACATTCAGGTTCTTCTTCTCACCTTCTTCTTCAGATATATGAGAAGACTTATTGAAGAAGGACACGTATATCTTGCAATGCCTCCTCTTTATAAGGTTTCAAGAGGTAAAAAGTATATGTACGCTTATACTGATGAGGAAAGAGATAAGTGCATTGAAGAGCTTGGTCAGGGTGCAACTGCCAGCAGATATAAAGGTCTTGGTGAAATGAACCCCGAACAGCTTTGGGAAACGACTATGGATCCCGAAAAGAGAACTATTCTTCAGGTTACTATCGGCGATGCCATGAAGTGTGATGAGGTGTTCTCACTGCTTATGGGCGACGACGTTGACCCCAGACGTCAGTTTATCGAAGAAAACGCAAAATATGTTACAAATCTTGATATCTGATCTGTATGAAATACGTTACCGTAACACTTAATCCCACCGTTGACAGAATGTACCGTCTGAGTGTTCCTTTTAAAACCGGAGGACTTAACAGAACGGAAGAAATGAGCGAGATCTCATATAGCGGAAAGGGAATAAACGTTTCAAGAGAGCTTAAAAATCTCGGTGTCAATTCAGACATGATGTGTATTCTCAGAGGCTCTGTGGGAGAGGAAGCTTATAAAAGCTTCATTGAAGAAGGACTTTCTCCCGTTGAGATAAAGACCTCGGGCAGACTTCGTACAAATATTTCAATTATTGACTCCGAAGGACTTGATACGGAAATAAACGAGTGCGGCGAGCCTCTTGAATTTGATGCAGTTCTTAAGTTTCTTGCTCTCTATGACAAAACTATTTCAAGTGATGAAAAAAAGGTCGTCGTAGTCAGCGGTTCAACTCCTCCCGGGTTCAGAAACGATATTTATAAAATGCTTATCTTTAATGCAAAAAAGAACAATTCTTATACTGTTCTCGATGCGGACGGAGAGCTTTTAAAGCAGGGTCTTGAAGCGGGACCGAGCCTTATCAAACCCAATGAACACGAGCTTTCCCTTCTTACGGGATGTGCTCTTGAGGGAAGTGAAAACGAAGTGAGACTGAAAGCGCTTGCGGCAGCTTCCGCCATATATGAAAAAACGGGAGTTGAGGTCCTTTGTACTCTCGGTTCAAAGGGAAGTATTTTTGTAGGTGAAGAGGGACAGTTTGTTTGTCCTGCAAAAAAAGCAAATATCAAACGCTTTAAAGGTGCGGGAGATATGTTCCTTGCAAGATTTCTCTTTGAAAGATTTGAAAACAAGAGAAGCATTTTCGATGCCATGAGAATTGCATCCGACAAAACGGCTGAAAATCTTGAAAAATAACAGAATTTAAACGAAACAATAAATACAAAAGAGGGAAAAAGTTTTGGAAGAAAAGAAAGATATAACTTACGAAAATCAAAAAATAGTTCCCATAAACATGGAAGGACAGGTAAGAGAAGCTTTTATGGCTTACGCTATGTCCGTTCTTACAAGCCGTGCGCTTCCCGACGTTCGCGACGGTATGAAGCCCGGTCAGAGAAGAATTCTTTATGCTATGTATGAAGATAACCTTACCGCTTCCAATGCCTTCCGTAAATCTGCTACTACCGTCGGTAACGTGCTTGGTCGTTATCATCCTCACGGTGATGCCGCAGTATACGGAACAATGGTAAGAATGGCTCAGGATTTCTCCTACCGTTATCCTCTTATTCAGGGTCAGGGTAACTTCGGTTCTATTGACGGTGACGGCGCTGCTGCTTACCGTTATACAGAATCCAGAATGGCTAAGATCTCCGATGAGCTTATGAGGGATATCGAAAAAGATGTTGTAGACATGGTTCAGAACTTTGACTACACAAGAGAAGAGCCTTCCGTTCTTCCCTCAAGATTTCCTAACCTTCTTGCTAACGGTACGGTAGGTATTGCCGTAGGTATGGCAACGAATATTCCTCCTCACAATCTCAGTGAGATAATTGATGCCGCAATTTATTATATGGACAACCCCGAAGCAGGAGTTGTTGACGTAATGCAGTATATCAAAGGTCCCGACTTCCCCACGGGAGGTATTATCTACGGTACAAGCGGTATCATGAACGCATATGCCACAGGTAAGGGAAAGATAGTTATGCGCGGCCGCGCCGAGGTTGAAGAAGACAAGAACAGAATTATCATTACGGAAATTCCTTATATGGTAAATAAGTCCGTTCTTATCGGTGCCATGGCTGACCAGGTCAAGGAAAAGAGAATTGAGGGCGTTACTGCTATCCGAGACGAGTCTGACAAGAAGAAGGGTATCAGAATCGTCGTTGAATACAGACGCGACGTAAACGGTCAGATAATTCTCAATCAGTTCTATAAGTATACAAAGCTTCAGGATACCTTTGCGGCTAATATGATAGCTCTTGTAAACGGTGAACCCAAAACTCTCACTCTCCTTGAAATACTTGACAATTACGTAAACTTCCAGCAGGAAGTAATTGAGAGAAGATGCCGTTTTGACCTTGCAAAGGCTCTCCATGAAAAGCATATCTACGACGGATATCAGCTTGCAGTTGACCATATAGACGAGGTTATAAATATTATCAGAAGCTCTCCCGACGTTTCGGGCGCTAAGGTAAACCTTATTGAACGCTTCGGTCTTTCCGAAGAGCAGGCGCAGGCTATAGTTTCCATGACTCTGGGCAGACTTTCCGGCATGGAACGCGAAAAGATCGAAAACAAACTCTCCGAGCTTCGCGCAACCATTGACAGACTTAACGCTATTCTTGCAGATAAGAATGAGATCAAGGCAATCGTGCGCGAGGACCTTCTTGAGATCAAGAGAAAATTCGGTGACGACAGAAAGACTGTAATCGTTGAGTCTCAGGACGATATCGATATAGAAGACCTTATTGAACGTCACGAATGCGTTGTTACAATGACAAACGCAGGTTACATCAAGCGTCAGCCCTCCTCCGTTTACTCTGCGCAGAAGCGCGGCGGCCGCGGCAGAACGGGAATGAAGACTAAAGAAGAGGACTTCATTGAAAGAGTTATCGTTACAAACTCTCACTCAACTCTCCTGTTCTTTACAAACTTCGGTAAGGTATTTGCAAAGAAGGCTTATCAGGTTCCCGAAGCAAGTCCCACTGCAAAGGGTACAAATATTGTAAATCTTCTTGAGATAGCGGAAAACGAAAGAATTACAACAATTATCGAAATTCCCGAATTCTCGGAACACGAATATCTGGTAATGGTTACAAAGGGCGGTATCATCAAAAGAACTCCTCTTTCAGAGTACAGCTATCAGAGACGCGGCGGTAAGATTGCCATCAATCTTGATGAGGGTGACGAGCTTATCTTCGTATCCCGTACTGACGGCAACTGCGACGTACTTATTGCAACAAGAGAAGGTCTCGGCGCAAGATTTGCAGAAGATCGCGTAACCGTTGTAGGCAGAACTGCAAGAGGTGTCCGCGGTATAAGACTCCGCGGGGAGGACTACGTTGTAGGCGCCGCACTTATTGTTAACACGGAAGAGTGGCAGGAAAAGTACAAGCTTATAACTGTTACTGAAAACGGATTTGGTAAAAGAACAGAAGCTTCTCAGTTCGATTCAAAGGGCAGAGGTATTCAGGGTGTTATCTGTCATAATCTCAGCGATAAGACAGGTAAACTTTGCGGTATCAAGGTAGTTTCCGAGGACCGTGATATGCTTCTTATTACCGATACGGGTATTATCATAAAGACTCCTGCAGAGGATATTCCCATCTACGGAAGAACTGCCTCCGGCGTTAAGATAATTAAGCTTTCCGATGATGCAAAGGTAGTGAACTTCTCCTCTACCGAAAAGGTTAAAGAAACTGAAGAAGAATTTTCCGAGGAAAATGCGGAAGCTGTAGAAATTTCTGAAACAGCTGAAGCTCCCGCTCCTTCCACTGAAAACGCTCCCTATGCCGATACGGGAATAGAAAAGCTTCTTGATGCTGCCCTTGCAGAACAGGAAGAAAGAAATAATAACGAAAATTAAATTATTTTATGCAGAAGGGCGGATATTATGTAATTTATAATACAGTAGTATCCGCCCTATTTAAAGAAAATGAAAAAATATAGAATAGATAAAATTTTTGTACTTGCCATGGCCGTTTTGTCTTTGGCAGGAGCACTTGTATTTATTTTTTCGGGAATTATGCTTCCCGTACCCCTTGCGGAAATTATTTCAATTGGTTGTTACTACGGTGATTTTTCAGACCCCACCGTATCATCGGTTGCGGTATTTATTATCTACACGATAATTTATCTTATCTGTATCACCCTTATGGCTTTGTTTTTCTTCACGAAAAAGAAAGCTTCCATATGGATAAAGCTTCCCCCCTCTGTTGCTCTTATTTCCGATTTTGCGGTACATATTTATGCTTTCCTGTATTCTTCAGGTTATAATTTCAATTATCTTATTGCAGCCGCTCTTGACTTCTTTGTTGTTGCAGCACTTTTTGCTGAATCGTTAAAAAAAGAAAAAATAAAGGATAATACAAGGAGTTAAAAATGAAAAAAATATGTTTTGCCGTTACTTCTTTTGTTTTGGCGGCTATTATGTGCCTCTCTCTTTGTTCCTGCTCACGTCTTTCCGATGAGGATGCGGTAAATACTGCAGCATCTCTTCTTGAAAAAAGCTGTGAGATAAATGAGATATTTTACGGCAAGGGAATAGACGTTGATGAGAAGAGCAATGAATACGCTCTTGAAGCTCTTAATGAAGATGTGGATATAAAAGTTGCTTCTTATGCAGACGTGCATGCAGATTATCCTTATCAGACTGTTGAAGAGCTTAAAAATGCGGCTCTATCTGTTTATTCCTCAGATTACTGTGAAAGTATGTTTGACATTGCTTTTACAGGCCATAAGGATTCCAAAACAGGGGCAATCGTTGAATATGCCCGTTTCATTGAAAGTGAATACGGAATTCTTACCCAGAGAGTTGATATAGAGGACGAAATTCTTTATAACGGAAGAACTTTTGACGTGGATTCTATAAAAATTGTAAAGAAAACTGCGTCATACGTTGTATTTACGGTAGATTCTAAAATTGACGGTGAACCTTCTGACACTATAAAGGTCAAGATGCTGAAGGAAGAAGACGGAACGTGGAAGCTTGATACTCCCACTTATTAATAAACAATAGGCACTATGTTTTCACATAGTGCCTCAGACTGAAGACAAACTCGGTATAACGCAGATGTGTGTGCAAAAATTAGATGTACCACACTTTTAGCGGCGAAGTACAACTAACATACAAGAGGCGGGCAAAACGCCCGCCACATCTGCTTTTGGCGAGTTTTCCTCTCTACCGTAGGTCACTACGCCGACGAGAGAAAAATCGCCAAATCTACCTTCGTTTCTCTCAGTCTCACTCAGAGTGTAGACTTTGTCTACACTCTGAGGCACTATGTTTTCACATAGTGCCTTTTGCTTTATATTAGATTATTCACTTGCTACTTTTATATTAAAATTCTTTGCGTATTCTGCAGCTTTACAGTCTTCGGGACAAATAAAGGTAAAATCTGTGCCGACGTCGGAAAATGCGTTATTTCCGATGGTTTCTACGTTTTTCGTAAGTTTTATCTTTGTGAGAGATATGCAGCCTGCAAAGGATGCTTCGCCAATGGTCGAAACTGAGTCGGGAAGTGTTACCGCGGTGAGCTTTTCACATGCGGAGAAAGCAAAGTCACCGATCTCTGCTACTGACTCGGGAATAGTAACAGCTTCGAGAGCTTCGCAGGAAGCAAAGGTGTATTTGGGAATTATCTTCATACCCTCGGGAAGACGTGTCTCTTTAAGGCTCTTACAAGCTGAGAATACGTACTCGCCGAGGTCTGTAACGCTGTCAGTAAGCTCTGCCTTTACAAGAGATGTGCATCCGCAGAAAGCATAGTTTTCAATTTTGGTAACACTTTTAGGGAAAGCTACTTCGAAAAGCGCCTTGCAGTCGTAGAATGCTCCTTCCCCGATGGATTCAAGATTTGAAGGGAGTACAAGATGGGCAAGGGCAGTGCAGTTGGCAAAAGCGCCATTTGAAAGGGATATAAGGGAGTCCGGAAGAGTGAGAGTTTCGACCTTTTCACACTGATTGAAGGCATAGTCTCCGAGCTCTTTTATAGATGAGTTTTCTCCGAAGGAAATAACGGAAACACTCGGGCAAACCGAAAAAGCGTGGAGACCTATTTTTTCAACAGTATCCGCGAAGTAAAGAACTTCCATGGAAATACAGCCGTAAAAAGCATAATCGTAGATGTTTACAAGGCTTTCGGGAAGAGATGTCTTAAGAGAGGCGCAGTTGTAGAATGCACCTTCTCCGATACTTTTAACAGTGCTCGGTATTTCCGCGGTGTGAAGAGTCGCGCACTGAGAAAAAGTTCCTTCTCTTATCTCTGTAAGATTTTTCGGAAGAGTTACTTTTTTAAGTCCGTCACAGATATTAAAGGCATAGCTTTCAATAATTTCAACACTGTCGGGAAGTGTAATCTCTTCAAGCTCCGAGTGCTTTGCAAAACAGTCGCTTCCGATATATTTTACAGGAAGAGAGTTAATTGTGTCCGGCACTGTGAGGCTTTTTTCATTTTTTCCGTTGTAGGACTTAAGAAAAACAGTGGAGCCGCCGTCTGCAAGACCGTAATCGTAAAGACCGTCCTCGGTGGTTGCTTCATTTGTAACTTCAATAACGGGCTCTCCCGGCATTTCATTGTTTACGGTATTTTCTTCAGGGCCGTTTCCTTTAGCACAGGAAACAAGGGAAGAAAACACTGCGATAATTAGAAAAACGGCAAGTAATCTTTTTGTTTTCATTATTGTTTATCCTTTTTCAAAAGGGAATTTTCAAGTCTTATAAATTCAAAGAAAACGGGATATACTGCGGCTGCAGACATACCCAGTGCGAAAAGCTGAACGTATGCCGAAAGGGATACGGTATCGTTTGACGCAATATAGGAGTACATAACTCCCATAATCAGAATTATTATTGATGCGGAAAGTATAAGAAGGGTGCGGATAATTCTGAGTTTTTTGCTTACAAAGAAAGAAATCAACGAGAGTAAGGTTATTATAAGGAAAAATAGAATACAGAAACGGCAAAATCCGTGGAACATATCCTTTGCCCATGAAACGTATTCTTCCGTAAGGCCGGTATCTTTCAGCTTGCCGTTTAAAATTACGGCAACGGACGCGGAAAAAATAATACCTGCAAGGGAATAAACGAAAGACGAAATTTTCAGAGCTTTCGTAAATTTTGTGCTCTCTTTTTTATCTGCAGATGCGAGAGAAATAATAAAAAACGCCGCTATGGCAATAGTTAAAATCGAAAAAATATAATACATAAACTTGTTCCGTTCAAAAGCTTTTGGGGGTATAAGGGGGCTTTTCACGAAAAGCCCCCTTTAATACTTTATTCAGTAACTTCTGTTGTATCTTCTGCAGTGTCTTCTGCGTCGGCACCTCTTACGGGTACGCCGTTTTCGTAGTAGCCTTCATAGCTTCTGCCGTTCTTGTCAGTGGAAACACCTTTACCGTGGAGCTGACCGTTTTTGAACTCGCCCACGTACATATCACCGTTCGCCCACTTCATCGTTCCGTTTCCGGTACGTTCATCATTGACAAAATCGCCTGTATAAACGTCGCCGTTTGCCCACGTGTAGGTACCCTTTCCGTTCTTTTTATCGTCAACGAAGGGACCTTCATAGAAGGAGCCGTCAGCATAGATGAATTTACCTTCTCCGTTCTTTTTGTCATCAACGTAGTTACCTTCGTAACATGCTCCGCTTGCCCAAGTGTACTTACCGTAGCCGTTTTTGAGGCCGTTTTTAAATTCGCCCTCATAGGTATGACCTTCAGCATAGGTGTAGACACCCTTGCCTCCGATGGCATCATTGGAGAATTCGCCTTCATAAGTGTCACCGCTGGCATAAACTATCTTACCTTTGCCGTGACGGAGAAGATTTTGAAGCTCGCCTGTGTAGAGAGTGCCGTCTGTGTAGCTGATCTCGCCTGTTTCGGAGTTAACGTAAGCTGTCAGACCGTTGGAATAGTAAATTCTGCCTGTAACGGGGTAGTTTTCCTTGTTTACTGTTCCGAGAAACTGAACTGTTGTGCCGTCGTCAAGGCGGTAGCTCATGTATCTGTAACCGAGAAGATAAACTGCAAGTGCGATAAGAGCAACGCAGAGAACAACGCTTGCAATTACGGTAATAACGATGCTCTTTGTGTTTGCAACGGGCTTTTTGTCAGCTTCTGCTTCGATTTCAGCTTCTTCAGCAGCTTCAGCCGCAGCTTTTGCATCAATTTCGGGGGATTCTTCATTAGCTTCGGAAGCAGTTTCTTCAACTGTTTCTTCAGCCTTTACTTCAGCTTCTGTTACGTTTTCCTTTTCGGTTACAACCTTTTTATTCTTTTTCTTTCCCATTTTTCAGATCCTTTATTCTTTCATATGATTTTATTGCTTAAAAGAATACTTGCGTTTTATTTTTTTATGATAGTGATAAAATTGTCAAGCATGGTGAGAAGCTCGGGAATAACAAGGTTTATTCCCACAAAGATCGCAGTCAGAATAGCCGCGAAAATAATAAGGAGCATAGGGCTGAGATTGCCTCTTTCAAAGGCGATATCAGCTTTATATTTGATCTCCTCGGGGATATAGAGCTTCATTGTGTCAAAATCGTAATTCTGAGGCTTCGTTTCGAGACCGAAAAAGGAGCGGATTTTTTGTTTTACCTTTGAGATCTCTTTTGGAGAAGTTCCTCCGCATATGTTTATATATCTTCTGAGAGTACCGCCTTCCTTAAGTGCTTTTTTCATAAAGTAGCCTGCATTAACCTCTGCTTCTTTGAGGGTCAGAGCTGTTTCTTCGGAGAGCGCTTCTTTTTTAAGAAGCTTTCTGACGAGGGCACCAAGGTAAATTTTACGGTAGTAAGACATTATGAGGGCAATCAGGAGCCCTGCGTAAAGTCCGATGAGCACAAGTTTTAGAGTTATAAAAGTATTGTGAAACTCAAGGTTTACGTACTCTGTAGCTGCAAGAATTGATCTTCCCATACGCTATTACTTAATGGGCTTTATTACGTCAACGCCGATGTACTTGCGGAGTACCTCGGGAACTGTAACGGAGCCGTCAGCGTTCTGGTTCTGTTCTACGATGGCGGGAAGAATACGGCTTGTTGCAAGGCCGGAACCGTTGAGAGTGTGGAGGAATTCGGGCTTGCCGCCTTCGTTTCTTCTGAATCTCATCATGCCGCGGCGTGCCTGGTAATCTCTTGCGTTGGAAACGGAGGAAACTTCCTTGTAGCCGTCCATAGAGGGGATGTGAATTTCGATATCGTATGTTCTTGCCATGGATGCAGAACAGTCTGCTGCCGCAAGCTTAACAGTTCTGAAGTGGAAGCCGAGGCCTTTAACGAGAGCTTCAGCCTTTCCTACGAGTTCTTCAAATGCCGCATCGGAATCTTCGGGCTTTGTGTACTGAACCATTTCAACCTTGTTGAACTGATGTCCTCTTACCATACCGCGCTCGTCTGCTCTGTAAGAGCCTGCTTCGCGGCGGAAGCAAGGTGTGTAGGAGATGTATTTTTTGGGAAGGTCTGCTTCTGTAAGTATTTCGTCGCGGTGGAGAGAAACGAGAGCAGTTTCAGCTGTGGGAAGCATGAAGCGGCGGCGTTCGTCTTCTGCTGTGTCAAGCCAGTATACTTCGTCCTTGAACTTGGGGAACTGACCTGCTGTGAGACCGCATTCGTAGCCAAGCATGTGGGGAACGAGAACGAGCTCGTAGCCGTCACCGAGGTGAGTGTCGATAAAGTAGTTGAGAAGCGCCCATTCAAGTCTCGCTCCGAGACCCTTATAGATCCAGAAGCCGTTGCCGGAGAGCTTTACGCCTCTTTCGTAGTCTATAAGGCCGCAGGATGTGCAAAGGTCAACGTGGTTCTTGGGTGTGAAATCAAATACGTGAGGTTCACCGTAGTATCTGATAGGCTCGTTGTTTTCCTTGCCGCCGGGAGCGAGGTCACGGTCGGGAAGGTTGGGAAGACCGAGCATGAGCTCGTTATATTCTGCTTCAACCTCAGCAAGCTTTGCTTCGCCTGCCTTAACTTCTGCACCAAGCTCCTTCATTTTTGCGAAAATGGGAGTTACATCCTTGCCTTCCTTCTTGAGCTGAGGAACGAGCTTTGTCTGCTTGTTCTGTTCAGCCTTCTTATTTTCTGTTTCAGCGATAAGAGAACGGCGTTCTTCGTCAAGTTCGAGAATTCTCTTTATCTCATTTTCTGCATCCTTACCCTTTGCCGCCAGTCTTGCAACTACGTCTTCGGGGTTTTCTTTTATAAGTTTAATATCGATCATTTTATCTACCTCTTTATTACCAAAAAATGGAAATTATTCTTCTTCTATAATATTGTTACCGCAAAGCTTTATGAGAATGGCTTCAAGATCACGGTTATCTGTATATTCTATCTGAAGGAAGTTCTTATTTTTACCTGCTGTGATCTTAACACGGCGGCCGGCCATGTCTGTAGCTTTGTTTTCAAGCTCCTTGTAGTAGTTGACAGAGAGCGCGGCTTCCGAGGAAATTTCTTCTGCCTTTTCTTCCGTTTGTTTGTTGAGTTTTCTGACAATTGATTCAACGTCACGAACAGAAAGATTTCTGCTTGCGGCGCGTTCTGCGATCTCCACTATACGGCTTCTGTCACGAAGACCGAGAAGTGCTCTGCAGTGGCCTGCGGAAAGCTCGCCTCTTGCAAGTATATCAAGAATTTCTTCGGGAAGATCCATAAGACGCATACTGTTTGTAATTGCCGAGCGGCTCTTACCTACTTTTGACGCAACTTCTTCGTGGGACATTCCGTAGCTGTCTATAAGGGCCTTATAAGCCTTAGCTTCTTCAATGGGATTTAAGTCTTCGCGCTGAATGTTTTCAATAAGCGCAAGCTGAGCTGTCAGAAGCTCGTCCGCTTCCATAATAATACAGGGAATTTCGGAAAGACCTGCCAGCTTTGATGCTCTGTATCTTCTTTCGCCTGCGATGATCTCGTAGGTTCCGTTTTTCATATCCCTTGCGATTATGGGCTGAATTACACCGTGAATAGAAATAGAATTCGCAAGCTCGGAAAGAGCATCACTGTCAAAGTATTTACGGGGCTGATTTTTTCTTGGATGAAGGGACTCAATGGAGATGTGTGCTATCTGGTTATTGCTTTCGGGTGTGTTGTCGTCAAATATAAGGTCGAGACCTTTACCAAGTGACTGTTTCTTTGCCATTATTTCACCTTTCCTTCATGTATTTTGAGGTACTTATAATATATATTATAAGTTATCAACAAATTCTGTCGAGGAGCTCTTTTGCAACGTCCATGTATGCAAGGCTACCCTTGGAATATTTGTCGTAGTATATAACAGGCTCGCCGAAGCTTGGAGCTTCGGAAACCTTGACGTTTCTTGAAATAGTTGTTTTGAAGAGCTTATCTGCATAGTATTTTTTAAGCTCGTCAACAACCTGAGCTGACAGATTAAGTCTGCCGTTATACATTGTAATAAGTATACCCATAATACAGAGGTTTTTATTAAATCTCTGTTTTACTTTTTTGATTGTTATCATAAGCTGCGAGAGACCTTCGAGAGCGAAGTACTCGCACTGCATGGGAATAACAACGCCGTCGCAGCATGTCAGAGCATTTATGGTAAGCATGCCGAGGGACGGAGGACAGTCAATAACTATGTAATCGAAATTCTCCGTAAGCCCGTTTATTACTCTGTCGAGGCATCTTTCTCTGTTTTCCACATCAATAAGATCGATTTCTGCACCTGCAAGGTTGATCGTTGAAGGCATTACGGATAAATTCTTCCATTTTGTCTTAATTACCGCAGAATCAGGGGTGCATTGACCGAGAAGAGCTTCATATGATGAACGCTGTATGGCTTTTTTGTTTATTCCGGTGCCGCTGGTGGCATTACCCTGAGGGTCAAGATCACAAAGTAGAACTGTGTGACCGAGAGCGCCGATTGCAGCCGCTATGTTAACCGCGGACGTTGTCTTACCAACACCGCCTTTCTGGTTTGCAAATGCTATAACTACCGGTTTTGACATTTTTTCTCCTAAATTCTATATATTCAGTTGTTTTTTAGTATAAGGTTACTTGAATTGCGTTTTTGAGCAAATCCTATCAAAATATATTATATATCATATAGGAGCCTTTTGTCAATTGGTTTAATTGCTAATATTTTTTTATTTGTAGTGATTAAAATTGTTTCACGTGAAACAGTTGCGATCAAAATGAAAAGAAGAGGTTGTAAAAAAACCTGTCAGTTTTTTACATCCTCTTCTACATTTAAATGTTTCACGTGAAACATTATTTGTTACTTGTAGATCTTTACTGTGTAGTTGATTGATCGAGTATCTTCGGCGCGATTGATTTTTACAAATACCCCCATTTCCTTGGCGGCGCTCGAAAATTTGTCGATTTCTTTACATGCGGCTTTTACCCCTTGGGGTTTGTTAATTATGTCAAAGTCAAAACTATTTTCAATTATGTTGTCGATGTATTTTTCTGTAGAAGAAACGTTCATGCCGTTTTCGACTGCGTAGCGGATCGCTTCCGTCCGTTTATCAGTGTTTTTAATTCTAAGTAAGGCTCTTGCGTGTCTTTCAGTCAGAGCTCCTTCAATTATCAGCTTAATTTGTTGTTCTGTAAATGTAAGCAGTCGCATTTTGTTTGCTACATATGACTGGCTTACTCCAAGCAAAATAGCAATTTTTTCTTGGGTCATAAGATATTTATCCGATAATTCAAATATTGACGAGGCTTTTTGGAAAAAATGAAGGGAGGGGTCGGTAATTGTATCAAGTACTGATTTGTAGGCAGGAATGTAATGTACGCCTTCCGTAATGCATGGCAGATATATCATGCCGAGGGAAACGGCGGCATAATACCTTTTGTTACCGTCAATTACGTTTCCGGTCTCATCAATGATTATAGGTTCAAAAATTCCGTATTCTTTGATGCTTTTTGTAAAGGAAGCAAATTCTTTAGCAGTAATACAGCTTTTTCGTGGAGTAAGCTCTACGTGGTATCTATATTGTACGTTATTGTCGAGGTTCTGATGATCTGCGGTATCAGTATATATATTAAAAATATTTGAATTCATAGTTTTCCTCTGATTGACTCTATTATTTTTCATGTGGAAAAAGTATATTACATAACACGCAAAAATATTGGCAAATACTGAGCAAAGTTTATGTCGCTTGTTTATGTGTTTTATATTCCTTTGGTATTTCGGATTGTAAAATTGCGAGGAAGTGATGCCTGTTGTAAATAATGAAAAACCTTTGTTATTACCCTTGAAAAAATCTTTAAATTGGTATATAATGTCAATATAAGGTAAATATTGGAAATTTATATGCTCAATTACCATAAATTGGCATTTCAAAACAATAAAATATCCTCTCTTCCAACTGAAAGAGAGGACACCTTTTGAAATCATTCTTCGGGATGCTCGCCTGTGAGGGAAATTATTGCCTTTTCGACCGCATCCTTTGCATCACCCCAAGGCTCGTCCGCATAGCGGTAATCGAATTTTTTGACGAAAAAGGAGACGTTTTCCTGAACCTTCTTCACGTACTTCTCTTCCACCTGGAAAACAGTTTTATAAAGGGCGGCAAAATCCTTGCCCTTCAGCTTTTGCTGTGCCATGGCGAGAAACTGACCGTAGTGCTCTATGCAGAAGCAGGGCTGAGAGGCGCATTTCTTTCTGAAATCCACGTCCGCCATGAAGAGAGCGACGGCGTTATTAAGCATGTGGTTGAAATTTCTTTCTATTCTCTCGCAGATATAGCAGGTCTCGGAGAGCTTTGAGAAGGTTTTTGCGGCGTTTTTTCCGCTTGCGGCGGGAAGAAGCTTATTTATTGTAAGGCTTTCGGAAACTGTTGCAAGATGGCTCTCAAGAATAAGAGCAAGGGGAAGTTTTTTGCCTGCAGAAAACATTTTCTTATAGTGACGGTTGCAAAAGCCCAGCTCGTTTGTCTTTATGCGCACATCGGGTTCCATCATGGAAGCGCCGAGGATGAGGGAAAGCTCGTCGTCTTCGAACTTCTTATGAAGATTACAGAAGGGACAGCCCAGCGAGTGGTCTGACGCGCTGTTTTCAAATGCCTCGTTTATGGGTATTGTATATATCTGTTCCATGTTAATTCCTCTCACATGATAATCTTTATTTATATTATCACATTAATTGAAGGTTTTTTCAAGAGGAATTTCAGCTTTTTAGTCGGATCAGTAGAACAGTCTTGCAAGAAAACAGCAGAAAAAGACGGAAAATATCATGGCGCAGAGCGAAACGGGGATGGTATAGGCGGTGTTTTTTACGTGCCTCGCTCCCGAAAAATATACGGATATTATATACACGAGCGTGTCGCCGCTTCCCATGATAACGGAAGCCGCAAAAGCGGGGAAGCTGTCTGCTCCCGTTTCACTCAGAAGCTGAGTATAGGAAGCGTTAGCTCCCGAGCCGGAGAAGGGACGGGTGAGAATAAGAGGGAGTATTTCCGAGGGAATTCCGATTTTTTCAAAAAATCCGTTTGATTTTTCGATAATAAAAGCGATGGCTCCGCTTGCAGACAGCATTGAAAGAGCGGTCATGATAAGTACCATGGCGGGTATGAGTGATACCGTGACGGAAAGTCCTTCCTTGGCGCCTTCAATAAAGGCATCAAAATAGTTCTTTTTGTCAAAAAACAGAAAGGCGGAAAGGGCGCACAGTATAAGCGGTATTATGAGAGAAGATACGTAACCTATCATAATTTTCGATTTCTTACGGCGGCGCAAAGTTTGCAGAGAATTACGGCGAAAAGGCAGGTTACAAGAGAGCCTATCCATACGGGAATTATTATTTTATAAGGATAAAGAGAGCCTGCCGCCCGTCGGAGAGTAATAAGGGTGGTTGGAAGAAGAGTGACGGGGGATGCCGCAAGGACAGTGAGCATTATCATGTCGTCCGTAGCCACGGTTTTTTTGTGATTTTCGTCCATTTTCTTCATGGCCGAAAGGGCAAAGGGTGTTGCGGCGTTGCCGATCCCGAGAAGATTTGCGCTTACCGCTCCCGTTATTTCTTCCTTGGCGTTTCCGGTTTTAAAAGCGGTGGGGAAAATGAGTGAAAGTACGGGGGAGAGAAGCTTTGAAAGCTTTTCAACAAGTCCCGCTTTTCTGAATACGTTCATTATTCCGCACCAGAGGCACATCATGCCCGAAAGTGAGATAACTGTCTTAATTGCCGCGGCTGCGCCGTCTATTGCGCCAACTGCCACAGCTTCGGTATTCCCGAGAAAAATGGCAAAAACAAATGAAACAAGGGTGAGCACAGAGAAGCATTTTCCGAGCATTTCGTCATCCTTTCACAAACCGTTCAATATCCGCCTTGGCGGAACACATAATACATAATAATTTTATTTTGAAAAAGGAGAAAAAATACTATGAAAAGCACGGGTATAGTAAGAAAGATCGACTCACTGGGCCGTTTTGTCCTTCCCATTGAGATGAGAAACAGGCTTGATATCGGTCCCGACAGCGGTATCGAGATATTTTTTGAGAACAACTCCATAATTCTCAGAAAATATGAACCCTCCTGCATTTTCTGCGGTTCTACGGCCGACGTTATTGATTTCAAGGACAAGAAGATATGCAAAGCCTGCAAAGCGGAGCTTTTGCTCAAATAAGAAGGCGCGAGCTTAAAGTTTTTTGTCCGCCCGCCTTGAAAACTTGTAAAAAAGTTGGTATACTTGTAGCAGCAGATAATTTCCATGGAGGAAAATAATATGTACTTATACGAAGTTGAACAGATACTTGCTCCCTTCAGTCCCGAGATCTGTGAAGGAGAGGAAGGAAACATTCCCTTCAGACTTTACGTTCCCGAAGGAGCGCCCGAAAATCTGCCCGTTCTGCTCTTTATGCACGGTGCAGGTGAACGCGGCGACGATAATCATATTCAGCTTATCAACGCTCTCGGCGCATTCGCAAAGAACAATCCCGAGGCGAAGGATTCCATTATCATCGCTCCTCAGTGTCCCGCTGAAACACAGTGGGTAAACACTCCCTGGTACGAAGTTGATTACAGTGTTGATAACGTTGCAGAAACCTGGCAGCTCAAAACTGTTATTAAGCTTCTTGACGAGGTTATCACAAAGTATAATGCTGACCGCGACAGAGTTTACGTAATGGGTATCTCTATGGGCGGTTTCGGTACCTGGGACCTTCTTATGCGTCACGGTGATATCTTCGCGGCAGGTATGCCTATCTGCGGCGGTGCTGACCCTTCAAAGGCAGAGCTTCTGAGAGATATTCCCATACGCACCTTCCACGGCGACGTTGACGATGCAGTTCTCGTTCAGGGAACAAGAAATATTTACAACGCTATCATTGCCGCAGGCGGCAATAAGATAGAATATAAGGAGTACGCAGGAGAAGGACATTGGGTCTGGGACATGGCTTGCTCCGAGCCCGGCATCGGCGCGTGGCTCTATTCCAACCGCCTTTCCGACAGAAAGTAATAAAGAAATAATTTTAATCAGATAAGAGGTAGAAAAAATGAAAACAATCAAAGACAAGCAGGTTCTGGTTGCTGCTGATATCGCAGGCGTTAACCTTAAGAACGCTATCGTTGAGCACCTTGAGAGCAAGGGCTGGACAGTAACAGACATCGGTGTTAAGACCATCGACGAAGAAAATCCCGAAATGTTCCACCGCATCGGCCTTAAGGCAGGTGCTAAGATCGCCGAAGGCGAGTTCGAAAGAGCTCTTATCTTCTGCGGCACAGGTATGGGTATCCATATCGCGGCAAGCAAGTGTCCTCACGTTCATGCAGCAGTTGTTGAAAGCCCTCATGCGGCTCTCCGCGCTATTACAGGTAACAACTGTAACGTTCTCGCTATGGGCGGTCACTACATCGGTCACAATCTCGGTATTGAAATTGCCGACCTTTTCCTTGAAAATAACATGGGCGACGGCTACGAATGGTGGCCTAACTTCTATGAATTCCACAAGCTCGCTTATGACGAGCTCGAAGCTTTCGATTATGAAGAATTCAAGGCTAACGGCTTTGAAGTAAAGAAGCTCGGCGAGGTTGACCTTCCCGGTTGCGCTAAGCCCAGTGATGCGAAGTAAGAAATAGTTTGGATATGCGGGGGAAACTTTTTATAAAAAGTTTCCCCCGTACCCCTTTCAAAAATTTTTGAAAGGGAGCTCGGGAATATTTTTGTATAAAAAAACGGCACTGTGTTGTTTTGCAGATTTTTCTACGTTTACACAGTGCCGTTTTGTTTGTTATTAAAGTTTGTCTGAGTTCTCTTCACTGAAAATTTCAATTCCGTTTCGGGAGAGAAGGTCGGCGCAGATGCCGTGACCGTTTTTTAAAGTGCCCGAAAAGGTGCCGTCATAGATGAGATTGACACCGCAGGAGGGGCTTTTTTCTTTGAGTATCGCTTTTTTCACCCCGTAAAGTTTACAAAGGCGAAGGACTTCCTTTGCTCCGCGCAGGTAGTTTTCCGTAACGTCAACCCCTTCTTTATTTATGACTTTACCGCCGACAATTTCCGAGGGAACGCGTGGAGTGGCAAGTCCGCCGAGGACCTCTGCGCAGACGGGAATAAGGATATATTTATTCATGAGTGCGATTACCTTTTCGCGGGGAACGCTTTTTCCGTCATAACGGCAGGATACGCCGAGGAGACATGCGCTTACTATTATTTTTTCCATAACTATGCTCCTTAAAATCAGCTTTCGTACAGCTTCAGTATATCCGAAAGATTGTTTTTCATTTCATTTGCAACTCTTTCGGGGGCTGTTATCTTCATTTTGGTACCAAAGCCTGCTACCCATCCGAAAAAGAGGGGACTGACGGCAACCTTGACGGAGGCGATAAATTTTCCGTTTTCCCTCTGTGAGGTAAAGGTATCCATGCCGAAGCGGTCAAGAACTGCTCCCGCAAGGCTTTCGTCACATTCGAGGGTGACGTTTTCAAGCTCACCTGTGAACATTCCGAACATACCCGTTGAATAGAGGTCAAGATCCATTTTTTTGAAAACTTCTTCGCCGTCGCGCCTTTCGCCCGTGACGGTAACTCTCTCCATTTTATCAACACGGTAGTGTTTCATTATGCCGCTTTTGCTATCGTATGCCGCAAGATAATAGTATTCGTCGTTCCAGGTGAGAAGCCAGGGGCTTGCCTCGTAGATCTTTCCGTCGTGGTGCCTTATCTTTTCCTTTTTACTGTTCAGATGATAATAACCAAATCTTATCTTTGAGTTTTCGTTTATCGCCGTATGTATACTGTCAACGGTGTAGTAAATACTTTTATTCATTGACTTTATACGGTCGGAGATATAAATCTGTCTTTTCAGCTTCGCTCTGTCGTGAACTCCCGCAAGAGAGGAAATACTGTCTATAAGCTGACGGCTTTTGGCGGTGGTAATAAATTTTGATGACTGGACCGCGTCAACGAGGAGCTTCAGCTCCGCCGTTTCAAAGTCGCGGCTTCCAACGTAGTAGCCGCCGCCCTTGCCCTTGACGGTAATGATATCCATTCCGTAATATTTCAGTTCTTCAATATCCTCATAAATGCTTTTGCGCTCCGCTTCAATGCCGCAGGTTTCGAGATAACCGATAATGTCTGCAACGGTCATGGGATGCGTTTCGTCGGAGTATTCAAGAAGGGCATCGCGGATGCGGAGAAGCTTCAGCTTTTGTTTTCCTCTTTTTGCCATTTTTTACCTTATCTTTCAGAATTACAGGATCTTACTCTTATATTTTACATTATATCGGAGCTTTTTCAAAGGCTCTTTTTCTTTTTCTGCGTTTTTCACAAAAAGGAAGGTTTTCTTTTGTTGCAACCGACGTAAAAAACAGTTTTATATGTACGGTTTATCGGACATGTGTGCCTGTATAATGAAAGCGTAAACAGAAAGTCCGGCATATGAGAAACACAGTTTGTGTTAAAAGTACGAAAGTGAGGTACTAATATGAAAACACTTGAAAACATAGCTCTTTATTTTGCGGCAATGGGCATTATGGGTCTTGCCTTTTGGGGAGTGCTCCTGCTTATGGACCTTTTTATAAGACTTATGCCCTTTTAAAATATGAGTTGCCCGACGGGGGGCTGCAGCTGACAGTTTAAGCTTTGTGCCTTTAGTATAATAAATTTTCTTATCCCTTATTGCAGGTGTAAAATAACGGCCTTTCTTTCCCTTCATTTTAGGCTAATTTTTATATTGACACATAAGGTGTATGGGGAGTAGAATATTTTACGGTATGAAAACCAGCTTTTTTCACCGAAGGAGTGACGTTAACAATGGAAAAAAGAGAAATGAAAAGAATAGTGACGATTCAGGATATCTCCTGCTTCGGTAAATGCTCCCTTACGGTAGCCCTCCCCGTTATTTCCGCTATGGGTATTGAATGCAGTATCATTCCCACCGCGGTGCTTTCCACACACACAGGCGGCTTTTCAGGCTTCACCTTTGCTGACCTGACAGATGAAATTCCGAAGATATCTGCTCACTGGCAGAAGGAAAATATAGATTTTGACGGTATCTACACAGGATATCTGGGCTCCAAGGAGCAGCTTTCCATGGTATCCGATTTCATTGATGCCTTCAGAGGAGATGACGGTCTCGTTTTCATTGACCCCGTTATGGCTGATAACGGCAAGCTCTACACGGGCTTTACCGAAGAATTTGCCGCTGAGATGGCAAAGCTCTGCTCAAAGGCGGACGTGATCGTTCCCAACCTTACTGAGGCAGCTATCATGCTGGGAGAGGAATATGTTCCCGACGGTCATACAGAGGAATATATCCACGGTCTTCTGAATAGACTTTGCGCTATGGGTGCAAAATGTGCTATCGTTACGGGTGTCCGTTACAGTGAAGACACACAGGGCGCAGTTGCATATAGCAGCGAAACAGGGGAATATTTTGAGTATCACCGCGAAAACATTCCCGTTTCCTATCACGGCACGGGTGACGTGTTCTCTTCCTCTCTTATGGGTGCGCTGACAAAGGGCGCAGATATGGAGAGCGCGCTGAAAACTGCCGTTGATTTCACGGTTGAGTCTATTAAGCTTACTGTGGGTGACGATTTCCACAAGTACGGCGTAAAGTTTGAAAAATGTCTTTCGATGCTGACAAAGTAAGTCGGCAATTTTCGGGGAGCTGAGATGGCTCCCCGTTGTTTTTTATTTGTTTTTAATTTTTTTTGCTTTAACTGTGGTATTTTCTCCCAAGATGTGCTACAATAACTCTGTATTGTATAAACGGAAGGTTTTTCCGAAAAAGTAATTTTAATCACAGATTTATATACAGAGGTAAAAGTAATGGAACTTACGACCATCAGAGAGCTTTACAAAGAAACTGACAAATATGCCGAGCAAAAGGTTCGCGTCGGCGGTTGGGTACGCAGTATCCGCGCTTCCAAGTCCTTCGGCTTTATCACTCTTTCCGACGGCTCTTTCTTTCAGACACTTCAGATAGTTTACGGTGATGCCCTTGAAAACTTCGAGGCTATTTCTAAGTTCAACGTTGGCTCCGCGCTTATCGTTGAGGGTACTCTCGTTATGACTCCCGATGCGAAGCAGCCTTTTGAGATCCAGGCAGAGAGCGTTATCCTTGAGGGCGCGTCAACTCCCGACTATCCCCTTCAGAAGAAGAGACATTCTCCCGAATTTCTCCGCACGATCTCTCATCTCCGTCCCAGAACAAACCTGTTCCAGGCCGTTTTCCGTGTGCGCTCCCTTTGCGCTTACGCAATTCACAAGTTCTTCCAGGAACAGAACTTCGTTTACGTTCATACACCTCTCATCACTGCAAGTGACTGCGAGGGCGCAGGTGAAATGTTCCGTGTAACAACTCTTGATCTTGACAACATTCCCCGCGACGAGGAAGGCAAGATAGACTTTACAGAAGACTTTTTCGGCAAGAGCACAAACCTTACCGTAAGCGGTCAGCTCAACGGTGAAACCTATGCCATGGCATTCAGAAATATCTACACCTTCGGCCCCACCTTCCGTGCGGAGAATTCCAACACCACACGTCATGCGGCTGAATTCTGGATGATCGAGCCCGAAATGGCTTTTGCTGACCTTAATGATAACATGGAAATTGCTGAGGCTATGATCAAGTACGTTATTAACTACGTTCTTGAAAACGCACCCGAAGAAATGAACTTCTTCAACAGCTTCGTTGACAAGGGTCTTCTTGACAGACTCAATTCCGTTGTCAACTCCGAATTCGGTCACGTTACTTATACGGAAGCTATTGAAATTCTCGAAAAGAACAACGACAACTTCGATTACAAGGTATTCTGGGGCTGTGACCTTCAGACAGAGCACGAAAGATATCTCACTGAAGAGGTTTACAAGAAGCCTGTTTTCGTTACAGACTATCCCAAGGAGATCAAGGCTTTCTACATGAAGCTCAACGAGGACGGCAAGACCGTTGCCGCTATGGACTGTCTCGTTCCCGGTATCGGCGAAATTATCGGCGGCAGCCAGCGTGAAGACGACCTCGACAAGCTCACTTCCCGTATGGATGAGCTAGGTCTCAACAAGGAAGACTACGGCTTCTATCTCGACCTTCGCCGCTACGGCAGTGCGCGTCACGCAGGCTTCGGTCTCGGTTTTGAAAGATGCGTTATGTACCTCACAGGTGTTTCCAACATCCGTGACGTCATCCCCTTCCCCAGAACAGTAAACAACTGCGAACTTTAAGTTAGAATTAGTTGGGATTTATGGGGGGTACTTTTGAAAAAGTCCCCCCAAACCCCTTCAAAACTTTTTGAACGGGGTTGGGAAAACTTTTAAAAGATAGGATACTCTTTACGGCTCTCTGTTAGTGCGGTTAAACATTATCGTGCGACATGAGCCTATTTTTTTATTTTGGTAACAAAAGAAACGGCACTATGTAACTTTACAGATTTTTCTGCTTTCACATAGTGCCGTTTTTTATTTATTCTTTAAGATTTTGTCGGGGAATACCGTTGCATTGATCAAATCTGCGGGGTCAACGTCCAAAGCATCTGCTATATTAAAAAACACGTCTAATGAAAAGGGACGGACCATGCCGGGTGCTTCAATTGCGCTGATATGGGAACGACTGACGTTTGATTTTTCTGCAAGCTGTTCCTGAGACATTCCTCGCATTTTACGCAAAGCCGCGATAGCGATGCCTAACTGGATAAATCTGTCTCTGTTTTTAAAATCAATTTTTTTACTCACCGTACAGTCACCATCCTTCCTGTATATAATTATACTTTCTCCGATGATGATAAACTGCATACACAATAGAGCACTTGACTAATTTATAGAGCAAATGTATAATAATAAGGAATTATGTAATATTCAGATTGCAGTTGCATTATAAGAGGTATAAAGAATGCTTGATATTTACACCGTAAGTTTTTTCGGTCACAGGGAAGTTGAACACTTTTTATATGTGGAAAAGCAGATTGAAAGAATAATCAAAGAATTACTCGCAACAAAAGAGTACGTAGAGTTTTTGATAGGCAGAAACGGAGAATTCGATCAAATGGTTTCTTCCGCTATCAGAAGAGTAAAAGGGAAATATCGTAATGATAATTCTTGTCATACACTTGTACTTCCTTACGAAACGGCAGAATACAGAAACAATCGGCAATCTTTCGAAAATTATTATGATAATATTGATATATTCGAAAACTCCGATAATACTCACTATAAAGCAGTGTTTCAAAAACGCAATCGTGAAATGATTGACAGAAGTGATTTGACTGTTTTTTATCTGGAGAGGAGATTTGGCGGCGCTTATCAAACTTTTGAATATGCACGGAAGCAGAAAAAAGAAATGATATTGATTTCAAACGAAGATAATGACTTTACAGAAAAATGTACTACCAAAAATTAAAAAAACGGCACTATGTAGTTTTACAGATTTTTCTGTATTTACATAGTGCCGTTTATTTAGTACAAGAAATCGGAAAAAGATTTCCTTCTCGCCCAAAAGCTTTTGGGGGTGAAGGGGGTCTTTTCTCGAAAAGACCCCCTCATTATCATTCCTTGTTTGCCTTTTCGACGAAGGGGCAGGTGAGGATGTTGGAGCGGAAGGATGGAGCTGCCCAGCGAACCGCGTTTTTGATTACTGTCTGAACGTTTTCATTATAGAATGTGGGGAAGGTCTCGTGACCGGGCTGGAAGTAGAAAATTCTGCCGTTTTCACGGTGGAAGGTACAGCCTGCGCGGAAGAGCTCGCCGCCCGAGAACCAGCCCATGAAGAGAACTTCATCGGGTTCGGGAATACCGAAGGGTTCAGCGTAGGTTTCTTCGTGTTCGAGCTCGAAGAAGTGGTCGATGCCCTGTGTGATGGGGTGGCCTGCATTGATCTTCCAAATTCTTTCAAGGTCGCCGCTTTCGCGCCAACCGAGGTTACAGGTAGTACCCATAAGTCTCTTGAAGGGCTTGGAGTGGTGGGCGGAGTGAAGGAATATCATACCCATGCCCTTGAGAACTTCATTCTGAACTCTTTCGGCAACCTCATCGGGTACCATGGGGTGACAGCAGTGGCCCCACCAGATAAGAACGTCGGTATTCCAGAGAACCTCCTCTGTGAGACCGCATTCGGGATCGTCGAGAGTAGCTGTACGCACTTCGATGTCTTCTTCCTTGCCGAGGAATTCAGCGATTGCCTTGTGAATACCTTCGGGGTAGATCTTAGCAACGTCCTCGTTGTTTTTTTCGTGCCAGTATTCGTTCCATACCGTAACTCTGATCATGTTTGCCTCCTTATGCGGCATTCTGTCGCAATGTACAAAATAATTACAACTACATTATAATACGGATTTTAGAGAATTGCACCACTTTTTCGTAAAATCATCGGTATTTTTTTATTTTTGAGTGTCAAAAGTCGGCCCGGTACTTGAAAACGGATGAAAGTGGCGGTAAAATATACTCGGATATTTTAGAAAACGGAGAAAAGTCATGGTAAACTTGGGAAACAGCTGGGATGCCCTTCTTAAGGATGAATTTGAAAAGGAATATTATCAGAATTTAAGGCGTAACCTCGCAGTTGAATATAAAACGCGAACTATATATCCCGACATGTACGATATTTTCAATGCCCTTAAATACACGGCGTTTGAGGACGTAAAGGTAGTTATCCTCGGCCAGGACCCTTACCACGGTCCGGGTCAGGCACATGGACTCTGTTTTTCGGTAAAGCCGGGAATTCAGATGCCTCCTTCTCTCAAAAATATTTTCAAGGAGCTTGAGACCGACGTGGGTGCACCCATGCCCGAAAACGGGGAGCTCACCCGTTGGGCTCGGCAGGGAGTTCTGCTTCTCAATACCGTTCTTACTGTGAGAGAGGGTTCTCCCAACAGCCACAGACCCCTCGGATGGGAGATATTTACCGACAGAGTAATAAGCTTACTTAACGATGCTCCCGAACCTATCGTATTTCTCCTGTGGGGAGCAAACGCCAAGGCGAAAAGGTCGCTTATCACAAACCCGAACCATCTTATTCTGACTGCCGCTCATCCAAGCCCCCTTTCGGCTTACAACGGATTTTTCGGATGCCGTCATTTTTCAAGGGCAAACGAGTTCCTTCGCGCAAAAGGCAGAGAAGAGATAGTCTGGTGATTTTTGTTGAAAATATGAAATTCCGAGAGGGAAAGCCTTCACTTTGCTGAAGTTTTTTGTGGAATTTTGTGGAATTTGTTGATAAATTGAGA
This sequence comes from Oscillospiraceae bacterium, assembly GCA_015063695.1. Taxonomy (GTDB): domain Bacteria; phylum Bacillota; class Clostridia; order Oscillospirales; family CAG-272; genus RUG14199. Next base: position 33,229 of record SVTQ01000010.1, on the reverse strand, counting down.
TTTTTTAAAAACATTCTTGACAAATTTGTGCTTTTGTGCTACACTTTTTACATAATTTAATAACCGATTATAAAGTGATGACCGGAAACAAGTAGCTCCCCGATGAGCCGTTCAGAAAGCTGCCGTTTGATGCGAGGCAGTCGGAGTCGGAAAGCGAATACATTCCGCAAGCTGCGCGGTAAACACACGTAATGTGCCAAAGCCGCGACGGAAGCTGACCGTAAAACAGCAGGGCATGAATGTGCCTGATGAGGCGGACTTTGTGAGAAGTTCGTAAACTGAGGTGGTACCGCGATATATTCGTCCTCTGTACTTTTTGTACAGAGGATTTTGTTTTTACGATACCAAAAATACTGACAGATAAGGCAAAACGCGAAAGGAGGGCACGCAGATGCCCATTACAGATTTTCTTGAAAGAAATGCAAAAATTTATCCCACGGACGTGGCGATCGTTGAGGTCAACCCCGAAAATCAGCCGGAAGAAAACGTTACGTGGCGTGAATTCAATCTTATAGACACGGCGAGCGAGTCCGAAAAGTACCGCCGCGAAATGACCTGGAAGGAATTCGACGTTAAGGCAAACAGATTTGCCAATCTTCTTTTCACAAGAGGAATAAAGAAGGGTGACAAGGTTGCTATTCTTCTTATGAACTGTCTTGAGTGGCTTCCCATTTATTTCGGTATTCTCAAAACAGGCGCACTTGCGGTTCCCATGAATTACAGATATTCCGCGGATGAAATTAAGTACTGTCTCGACCTTGCGGATGCGAGAATGCTTGTGTTCGGTCCCGAATTTATTGAAAGAATTGAAACTGTCTACGATGAGCTTTCGGCTATTGACGATTTCTTCTTCGTCGGTGACAAAGAAAAAACTCCGGGGTTCGCTGACAATTATGCTCAGATGACCTATTATTGCTCCACGACCGTTCCTCCCGTTGAGATAAAGGATGAGGACGATGCGGCAATTTACTTCTCATCGGGCACTACAGGTTTCCCCAAGGCTATTCTTCACAGACATGCGGCTCTTGTTTCCTCCTGTCTTACGGAGCAAAATCATCACTCCCAGACAAAGGACGACGTTTTCCTCTGTATTCCTCCTCTTTACCATACGGGCGCAAAGATGCACTGGTTCGGCTCTCTTCTTACCGGGTCAAAAGCGGTTCTTCTCCGTGGCGTAAAGCCCGAGTGGGTACTGCAGACAGCTTCCGAAGAAAAGGCGACCATCGTCTGGCTTCTCGTTCCGTGGGTTCAGGATATTCTCGATTCCATTGACAGAGGAGACCTTAAGCTTGAAGATTTTCGCCTCTCTCAGTGGCGTCTTATGCACGTAGGTGCTCAGCCCGTTCCTCCGTCTCTTATCAAGCGTTGGAAGAGCGTGTTCCCAAGTCACGATTACGATACAAACTACGGTCTTTCCGAGTCCATCGGTCCCGGCTGTGTTCACCTCGGTGTTGAAAACATTGACAAGGTAGGTGCTATCGGCAAGGCAGGTCACCTTTGGGAAACTGCAATCGTTGACGAAAAGGGCAAGCCCGTTATAAATGGCGAGGTCGGTGAGCTTGCAGTAAGAGGTCCCGGCGTTATGAAGTGCTATTACAAAAATCCCGAGGCTACAAGCGAAATTATCCGCGGCGACTGGCTTCTTACGGGAGACATGGCAAAGGAAGACGAGGACGGATTTATCTATCTCGTTGACCGTAAGAAGGACGTTATCATCAGCGGAGGCGAAAACCTTTATCCCGTTCAGATCGAAGACCATCTCCGCGCTCACGAAAAAATTAAGGACGTTGCCGTTATCGGTCTTCCCGACAAGCGTCTCGGCGAAATTGCGGCTGCAATCATTGAAATCAAAGAAGGTATGGACTGCACAGAAGATGAGATCAATGAATTCTGTCTCTCCCTTCCCAAGTACAAGAGACCTCGCAAAATTATCTTCGCAAGCGTGCCCCGTAATCCCACCGGCAAAATCGAAAAGCCCCGTCTTCGCGAGCTCTACTGCGGCGGCAGCCTCGTAGAAGCTCAGATCAGCGGATGAGGAATATGGGGGGACTTTTAGAAAAGTCCCCCAAACCCCAACAAACGAGAACCCCAAGCTATCTGAGATAGCTTGAGGACCCCTACAAAACTTTTGAACGGGTTTAAGGGTATTTTCTCAAGTTGGTCGAGAATGTACTAAAAACTTATTACCCAATTAAAGTATAAATAGGCTCTTTGTAAACTATCGGTTTACAGAAGATAATCAAAGAGCCGTAAAGTTTAATAAAAAATACAATGTTTATTCTTATACCTTTTCAAAAGTCTTTGAAGGGGTATAAGGGGAAACTTGCTACAGAAAGTTTCCCCTTAAAAGCAGTTGAAAGGAGAAAATGATATGACTACTGCTCAGATACTCACATCCGTACTTATTATTTGTTTTTTTGCACTTATGATAGGCGTAGGTCTTTATTGCAGACGTCATTCGACCGACGTTAACGGCTTCGTTTTAGGCGGTCGTTCCGTCGGCCCATGGCTTACAGCTTTTGCTTTCGGCACGTCATACTTTTCAGCTGTAATTTTTGTAGGCTACGCAGGTCAGTTCGGTTGGAACTTCGGTCTTGCCTCAACGTGGATAGGTCTCGGCAACGCCTTTATCGGCTCACTTCTTGCATGGAATATTCTCGGCAGAAGAACGAGAGTTATGACACAGCATCTTGACTCAAAGACCATGCCCGACTTTTTTGAAAAGAGATACGGTTCAAAGGCACTCAAGATTGCGGCATCCGTTATCGTATTCGTATTCCTCATTCCTTACACTGCATCCCTTTACAACGGACTTTCAAGCCTTTTCGGTATAGCTTTTGAAATTCCTTACTGGGTATGTATAGCGGCAATGGCGATCCTTACGGGTATTTACGTCGTATTCGGCGGCTACATGGCGACGGCAATAAACGATTTCATTCAGGGCATTATCATGCTTGTGGGAATTGTAGCCGTAATTTTTGCGGTGCTGGGTGAAAACGGCGGACTTATGGGCTCTGTTACCGCACTTGCGGAAGGCTCAAACGGAGGATGGCAGTATACATCCTTCTTCGGACCCGACCCTGTATTCCTTATTTTCGTTGTACTTCTCACATCACTCGGCACATGGGGACTTCCTCAGATGGTGGGCAAGTTCTACTCCATTACAAATGAAGCGGCGATTCGTAAAGGAACTCTAATTTCCACTCTCTTTGCTATAGTTGTTGCAGGCGGCTGTTACTTCCTCGGCGGCTTTGGCAGACTGTTTATGACGGAAGAAGAAAGACTTGCCATCGGCGGCTTTGATGCCATAATCCCCAAGATGCTCTCAACCCTTTCTCCCGTTATCGTAGCTGTGGTGATAGTTCTGGTTCTGGCTGCATCCATGTCCACCCTTTCCTCTCTCGTTCTCACCTCGGCATCCACTCTTACCCTTGACGTTATAGTACCCGCTTCAAGGAAAGAAGTCTCCGAGAAAAAGAAGCTTTTCATCCTTCGCGCATTTATAGTATTTTTCATCGTTCTCTCTGCGGCGATCGCAATTCTCAAGGATTCCGTATGGTCGGGAGTTGTATTCATTGCTCAGATGATGGGTGTTTCCTGGGGCGCACTTGCAGGCGCGTTCCTTGCTCCGTTCCTCTACGGTCTGTACTGGAAAAAAGTGACCCGTCCTGCGGTCTGGACTTCCTTCGTATGGGGTGTCGGACTTATGCTCGTTCAGCTTGCCGTATCCATGAAATGGCTCGCCTTTGACGGCGGAGTGCTCGGTTTCGTATTTAAAAACTCTCTCTACTCAGGCGTATTTGCCATGGTAGGCGGTCTTGTTATCGTTCCCGTCGTCAGTCTTTTGACACAGAAGCTGAAGCCCGAAAACACCGATGAAATGTTCGCTTGTTACGAAAAGGAAATAACGGTTCCCGTAAGAAGCTCTCTTGATGAAAAATAATTTCGTGGAATATCCGCATCGGGTGCCAAACGGTACCCGATGCTTGTCTTGTGGCTTTTTATACAAATTTTCTTCTTGTATTATAAATTTTATATTGAATTATAACTTGGTTTGTATTATAATATAAAATATCTTAAAAATCTCATACACTTGTATATATAAAACGGAGATCCTCAATGAAAAGACTTATGTTAGGAAACGAAGCAGTTGCCCGCGGTCTTTATGAAGCAGGCTGTGCTGTAGTTTCAAGCTATCCCGGCACTCCCTCCACTGAAATTACGGAGTTTGCCGCAAAATATGATGAAATCTACTCCGAATGGGCTCCCAACGAAAAGGTTGCCCTTGAGGTTGCTTTCGGTGCATCCCTTGCAGGAGCGAGAAGCGCTTGCTGCATGAAGCACGTAGGACTTAACGTGGCGGCTGATCCTCTCTTTACCCTCTCCTATACGGGAGTTAACGGCGGTCTTGTTGTCTGCGTTGCCGACGACCCCGGCATGCACTCCTCTCAGAACGAGCAGGACTCCCGTCACTATGCCATAGCATCAAAGGTTCCCATGCTTGAGCCCTCCGATTCTTTCGAGGCAAAGGAATTTACAAAGATCGCTTTTGAGCTTTCCGAAGAATACGACACTCCCGTAATTCTCCGTATGTGCACAAGAATTGCTCACTCTCAGGGTATCGTCGAAGCATGTGAGCCTAAAGCCATCGAAACAAAAGAATACGTAAAAGCTCCTCAGAAATACATAATGGCTCCTGCAAATGCTATCCGCCGCCATCCCTTCGTTGAAGAGAGATGCGAAAAGCTTACGGCTCTCGCCGAGACCTCTCCCCTCAACCGCGTTGAATGGGCAGAGGACAAAAAGCTTGGCATCATCACCGCAGGTACTTCCTACGACTACGTAAAGGAAGTTTTCGGCGACAGAGTTTCCGTGCTTAAGCTCGGTCTTGTAAATCCCCTTCCCGTAGATATTATTAAGGACTTTGCGGAAAAGGTTGAAAGGGTTGTAGTTATCGAAGAGCTTGACCCCGTTATCGAAAACCACTGTAAGGCACTGGGCATCGATGTTGACGGAAAGAATATCCTTCCCATCTGCGGAGAATTTTCTCAGGGACTTATCGCGAAGGCTTTCGGTCTTGACGAAAAGAAGTTTACAAAGAGCGAGGAAGCAATACCCGTCCGTCCTCCCGTTATGTGTGCAGGATGTCCTCACCGCGGACTGTTCTATATCCTTTCAAAGAATAAGCTCACGGCTCTCGGCGATATAGGTTGCTATACTCTCGGTTCTGCCGCTCCCCTCGGTGCTCTCGACAGCGTGCTTTGTATGGGCGCATCCGTTTCGGGTATTCACGGCTTCAACAAGGCTCTCGGCGAAAAGAGCGAAAACAAGACTGTCTGCGTTATCGGTGACTCCACCTTTATGCACTCAGGTATGACGGGCCTTGCAAATATCGCTTACAACGGTACGAATTCCACCGTTATTATAGTTGACAACTCCATCACAGGCATGACAGGCCACCAGCATAATCCCACAACGGGATATAACATCAAGGGCGACCCTGCAGGCAAGATCGATCTTGAGGCTCTTTGCCGCGCTCTCGGTATAAACCGCGTGAGAGTCGTTGACCCCTACGACCTCAAGGAAACGGAAGCGGTCATCCGTGAAGAGGTTGCCGCAAACGAACCCTCCGTAATTATTTCAAGACGCCCCTGCGCTCTTCTCAAGTACGTAAAGGCGGCTCCCGCCCTCACCATTGATACTGACAAGTGCCGTTCCTGTAAGGCGTGCATGAAGATAGGCTGTCCTGCCATCAGTATGAAGGACGGCAAAGCGTTTATTGATGCAACTCTCTGTACGGGATGCGGTCTGTGCAAGCAGCTCTGTCCCTTCAAAGCCATTGTCGGAGGTGAAGAATAATGAAAAGTGCTGATATAATGATAGTAGGTGTCGGCGGTCAGGGCTCTCTTCTCGCAAGTAAGCTCCTTGGCAGACTTCTTGTTGACGAGGGCTATGACGTAAAGGTTTCCGAGGTTCACGGTATGAGCCAGCGCGGAGGAAGCGTTGTGACTTACGTTCGCGCAGGTGAAAAAGTATATTCTCCCATAATCGACAAGGGCGAGGCAGACTTTATCGTTTCCTTTGAAAAGCTTGAAGCGGCTCGTTATGCGGACTGTCTTAAGGAAGGCGGAAAGATTATCGTGAATTCTCAGGAGATAGACCCTATGCCCGTAATCACGGGAGCCGCAGAATATCCCCACGGTATTCTCGAAGGTCTTTCCGAAAAGGGTGTCTCGGTTGATGCCATCGACGCTCTCACTCCCGCTCTTGAAGCAGGCTCTTCAAAGGCTGTAAATATCGTTCTCATGGGAAGACTTTCAAAGTATCTTGACATCCCCGAGGAAAAATGGATCGCCGCTATTGAAAAATCAGTGGCGCCGAAATTTGTTGAAATGAACAAAAAGGCTTTTGCTTTAGGTAGAAACTAAAGTTAAAATATTATATTTTATTCCAACACGGAAGAAGGTTATTTAATGGAAAACAAAAAGTATTATCAGCCTGAATTTGAAACTATGCCCGTTGAAGAGATCAAAAAGCTTCAGTCGGAAAAGCTGGTAAAACAGGTAAAGCATGTATGGGATAACGTTCCCTATTACAGAGCTAAAATGGAGGCGAAGGGCGTTACCCCCGATGACATAAAGGGTATAGAGGATCTTCACAAGCTTCCTTTTATCGAAAAGAGCGATCTTCGTGATAATTATCCTTACGGTATGCTTGCAAAGCCCCTTGAAGACTGTGTTCGTATTCAGTCCACCTCGGGCACAACGGGCAAGAGAGTTATCGCATATTACACACAGCAGGATATCGACCTTTGGGAAGACTGCTGCGCAAGAGCTCTTGTTGCGGCAGGTGCAGATAAGAGTGACGTTGTTCAGGTAAGCTACGGTTACGGTCTGTTTACGGGCGGTCCCGGTCTCAACGGCGGCTCCCATAAGGTTGGTTGCCTTACACTTCCCATGTCTTCGGGTAATACAGAAAGACAGATCCAGTTTATGACTGACCTTAAAGCCACAGTTCTTTGCTGTACTCCCTCTTATGCCGCATACCTCGGCGAGAGCCTTAAGGAAATGGGATATACTCCCGACACTATTCCTCTCAAGGCAGGTATCTTCGGCGCAGAGCCTTGGACTGCAGAGATCAGAAAAAATATCGAAGAAACTCTCGGCATCAAGGCATACGATATTTACGGACTTACGGAAATTTCCGGTCCCGGCGTTTCCTTTGAGTGTGAAGAGCAGGGTGGTATGCACATAAACGAGGACCACTTTCTTGCTGAGATAATCAATCCCGAAACCGGAGAAGTTCTTCCCGAAGGAACAAAGGGCGAGCTTGTATTTACATGTCTTGACAAAGAAGCTTTTCCCATGCTTCGTTACCGTACCCGTGACATCTGCGTTCTCTCCCGCGAAAAGTGCTCCTGCGGAAGAACCTTCATCCGCATGGCAAAGCCCATGGGCAGAAGCGACGATATGATGATCATAAGAGGCGTAAACGTATTCCCCTCACAGATAGAAGCGGTGCTTCTTAAGGAAGGCTTCTCTCCCAACTATCAGATAGAGCTGTCACGCGTGAACAATTCGGACACCTTCGACGTATACGTGGAGCTTCCCCCCGAGCAGTTTGACGACTCCGTAAAGACCATCGCGGCAAAGGAAAAATCTTTGCGTGATGCCCTCAGAAGTATGCTGGGTATCGGCCCTGCAGTTCACCTTGTTGCTCCTAAGACTATCGCAAGAAGCGAAGGCAAGGCTGTAAGAATAGTAGACAAGAGAAAGCTGCATGACTGATAAACAGTTTTATCGCAACAACCATTGAAATAATTTTTAGGAGAAAATGATATGGGAATTAAACAGTTATCCGTATTTTGTGAAAATAAAAGAGGTACTCTCCACGAGATCACCGACGTAATTGCAGCGGCAGGTATCGACCTTCGTACCATGTGTGTTGCAGATACCAGCGACTACGGTATAGTCCGTATCATCGCTGACCGTCCCGAGGAAGCGGTTGAAGTTCTTCGCGAAGCAGGCCACACCGCGAGTATCAGAGAAGTTACTGCTTTTGCAGTTCCCGACGTTCCCGGCGGACTTGCCCATGCCCTCAGCGTTCTTGAGGCAAACGGCGTAAACATCGAATATATGTATGCTCTCGTTACAACAAGAACCGAAAAGGCTTTCACCGTAATGAGAACAGACGATTCCGAAAAGGCGGAAAAGGTCCTGACAGATGCAGGAATTGAGCTTCTTGACGAGGAAACGATAAAAAATTGACGGAGGAGAGGGAGATTTTCCCTCTTCACCCGTATATGGAGAATTTATGGCAAACATCAATAAGAAAATGGTTGCTCTCGGAACGGTCCGTTCCGTTATCCGAGAGATATTTGAATACGGAAACAACAGAGCGAAAGAGATAGGCAGAGAAAATATTTTCGATTTCAGCCTCGGAAATCCCAGCGTACCTGCTCCCGAGATCGTTGACGGCACAATAAAGAGCCTTATGGAGAACATGGGCCCCGTAGCTCTTCACGGTTACACGTCCGCTCAGGGTGACGAAAAGGTCAGAATTGCCATTTCCGAGGATATTAAAAAACGCTTCGGTGCTGACGTTACAAAGGATGATATCTATATGACCTGCGGCGCGGCGGCATCTCTTACGGTTACTCTTAATGCCATCGTTTGCGAGGGAGACGAGGTCGTAGCTATCGCCCCCTTTTTCCCCGAGTACAGAGTTTTTGCGGAAAACGCGGGAGCAACTCTTGCAGTAGTGCCTGCCGACACCGAAGGCTTCAGAATTGACTTTGATGCCCTTGAAAAAACTCTTTCAGAAAAAACAAAGGCTGTAATTATCAATACCCCCAATAATCCCACGGGTGTCGTTCTCACTCCCGACTGTATAGAAAAGCTTTGCGCCCTTTTAAAAGCAAAGAGCAAAGAGTACGGTCATATCATATATCTTATTGCCGACGAGCCTTACAGAGAGCTTGTTTACGACGACAGCACAGAGGTTCCTTATCTTATCAATTGCTACGATGCCTCTGTTGTGTGCTATTCCTTCAGTAAGTCTCTCTCTCTTCCCGGTGAGCGTATCGGTTATATTGCCATCGGCAGAAATATGCCCGATAACAGAGAGATATACGCTGCGATCTGCGGGGCAGGCAGAGCCCTCGGCTTCGTTTGTGCTCCTTCCATGATGCAGAGGGTTGTTGCCGAGTGTCTCGGCAAAACAGCGGATATTGGGGTTTACCGCGAAAACCGTGACCTGCTCTATAATTCTCTTACCGAATACGGATTCAGCTGTGTTCATCCCGACGGAGCCTTCTATCTCTTTATGAGATCTCCCGAGGAGGATGCTTCCGCTTTTTGTGAAAGAGCTAAAAAGTACGAGCTTCTTCTCGTTCCTTCCGATTCCTTCGGTTGCAGCGGTTACGTTCGTATTTCCTACTGCGTTTCGACTGACATGATAAAACGCGCTCTTCCTGCTTTCAAAAAGCTTGCTGAAGAATACAATCTTTAATACAAGAAAAAATGCACTGCGTAATACAGTGCATTTTTCGTTTGACAAGGGGTCCTCAAGCTGTCGTAAGACGGCTTGGGGTTCTCTTTAGTAAGGGGTTCTCTTTTATGCTATGCCAGAAGAATTCTCAAAAATTCCGTTTCCTCGCGGGTAACTCCGTCCGAGGCGAGGACGCAGAGAATAAAGGTGAGCAGATCTTTACGTACGTCTGTGGGGAAATTATCGAAAAGAGTATCTGCAAGAGTATCCATCTTAGGGTTAAAGGCGTTTACACATTTGATTATAAGCTCATCGCTTACTTTTATGACCTCGCGGAGAAAGGCTCTTTCGCGGGGAGTGAGCTCACAGTCTGCACCTACAGCGGTAATAATGAATGTGAAAAGAACTATAACTCCGTCTTTTTCGTTATTGTAGAGCTTTTTGCAAAATGGCATTATTCTGCTGTAAGCATCTTTTGCAAGAGAGACGAGCTCGTTGTTATCCTTTGCAAGGTAAGTCTCAAGCAATTTCCTTGAAGTTGACATAGTTAAATCTTTCTGTTTTGGAATCATTTCAGTTCTTTCTTTTTACGAATTCTTTTACGGTCTTTATTGATATTTCAGCCGCCTTTGCCGCAAAGGTGGGGAAGTCCATGTGAGACGTGCCGTCCGCATTGTCGGAAATAGCGCGGACAACTCCGAAGGGAACATTGTTTACGTAACAAACGTGGCCGATTGCCGCGCCTTCCATTTCGCAGGCAACTGCACAGAAGGTATTTGTTATGTAGCTCTTTTTTTCTGCAGAGGAGATAAACTGGTCGCCTGATGCGATAGCACCTGCGTAGGTATTGATGCCGAGATCAGATACAACTGACGTGAGAAGTTCAGATACATTCTTGTCAGCAGGGATGTTTATAATATTGATTCCCGAAATAAGTCCAACGGGGTCACCGATGGCGGATGTGTCCATATCATGCTGAACGACGGACTCTGCAATCGCAACGTCGCAAACGCCGAGTTTTTCGGAAAGTGAGCCCGCAACGCCTGTATTGATGATGCAGTCGGGGGCGAATTTAAGTATCATGGTCTGGGCGCAGAGCGCGGCAAAAACCTTGCCGACTCCGCACTTTGCAACGACTACTTCTTTGCCGCAAAGATCTCCCTTTACAAACTCTATTCCCGAAATTTCGGTCACTTCTTTGTTTTCTATTTCACTTTTGAGGGCTGCGACCTCAACCTCCATAGCTCCGATAATTCCTATCATAAAGCGTTTTCTCCTTACAAGTTTCAGCAGTGGTAGAGAAAGTCTGTTTCTCTGCCGTCAAGAATGGAAAGGTACTCCTTTGCCACCTTCTTTGCCGCTTCAAGGTTGAGACAGCGGTAGTTTCCGCATTCGATTTCAGATGCGCCGAAGACTTCGCCTTCGTGAGCGATTATTTTTGCCAGAACGTCTCTTATTTCGGAAAGAACTTCTTCGTCGGGTACGTTTGAAGTGAGAAGGTAGAAGCCTGTTTGACAGCCCATTGGGCCGAAATAGAGAACATTGTCCGCTATGGCTCCGTTTCTGACATAAGTTGCGAACATGTGCTCAAAAGAGTGCATTTCAATATGAGACATATAGTCGCCCGCATTGGGCTTTTTTACTCTCATATCATAGGTGGTGACGTCTCCGTCTTTTCTGGAGATAAAAAGACCGGGGTCGATTTTTGTGTGGTCAACTGTAAAGCTGGTTATTTTCTTCATTATATTTCTCCGTGCACTGTTTTTACGGTTTGATGAATTTCCAATACGTTTTGATATAGTCGATGCCGGACCAGAGGGTCATCACGGTCATAGCGGCAATAGTTACGTAAGATACGGGATGATATTTTTGAATGAAGTCAAAGGGGAAGATGACGGGCTCGAGGAAAACTGTCATAATGCAGGTCATCTGAGTCACGGTCTTGACCTTGCCCAGCCAACTTGCCGCAATAACCATGCCTTCTTTGCCTGCCGCCACAAGTCTGATGGAAGTGACCGCAAGCTCGCGAAACATTACTATTGCCGCCGCCCAGATGAAAACGCCCTGAAGATAATCGAATTTTACGAGAATTGCAAGAAGAGCGGCAAATACGATGAATTTATCTGCAAGGGGATCCATAAACTTGCCGAAATCTGTTATAAGATCATATTTTCTCGCAATTTTTCCGTCAAGCATATCGGTCAAAGCGGTAATGAGAAAGACTGCCGCCGAGACTATTCTTGAAAGAGTGTCGCTCATGGGAATACCGACGGCAATTACCATAAACACGGGAACCATAAATATTCTGAACAAAGTCAGTTTATTGGGAAGATTGAGTTTCATTTTAATGCCTCTGTAAATTGTTTTTGATATTGTTAAAATCTTTCGGTAAAATCCGTTGCGCCTTCAGATCTGATGTTCAGAACGTAGCAGGAGCCCTCGCCGAAAGCTTTTTCAATATGTTCTTTATAAGTGTCCTTCAGCTCGGTGGGAATGAACGCTTGTACAGTTCCTGCAAAACCGCCTCCGTGAACTCGGCAGGCGCCCTTATTTCCGTTTTCCGCAATAAATTTTTCAGTGAGGAAAAGGGCAAGGGGAAGTCCTTGTTCGTTCGGTGCCTTGGGAGGATAGAGATTCTGAAGGTATTTGAAGCTTGAATTTCCCGATGCGGTGATGTTTTTTAAGAAGGAGTCAATATTTTTATCTTTGCATGCCGCGACTATTTTGTCAACTCTCTTGTTTTCTTCAAAAAAATGGAGAGCGCGGAGAATAGCGCGGTCGCCGCATTTTTCGCGGAGGAGAGAAAGATTTCCCAAGACTTCCTCTTCATCGGTCCCTCTCAGAACTTCTTTTCCGAGAGCGGAGGCAACAGCCTTCATTTCGCGTGTAACTGAAGCGTATTCGTCGTTGAGGTCGGCATGGCATCCGCCCGTATCTATGATGCAGAGGGAGTATCCCATGTCTGTGGGAGAAAAATCGAGTTTTTCCACAACGGGCTCCTTGGTGTTTTCGAAGTCTACGGTGATTAGACCGCCAACAGCACATGCCGCCTGGTCCATGAGACCGCATGGCTTTCCGAAATAAACGTTTTCCGCAAACTGTGCGATCTTGGCAAGCTCGATATTTGAAACATTGTCTTCGTTGTAAAGAACGGAGAGTATTTTTCCGACGGTTACTTCAAAAGCGGCGGAGGAAGAAAGTCCCGAGCCCTTGAGTACGTCAGAGGTGGTGTAGGCATCAAAGCCGCCTACCTTAAGTCCTCTTTTTTCAAAGCCTTTTACGGTACCTGCTATGAGGGATACGGAACTGAAGAAGTTCTCTGCATCGGGTTCCCCGATATCGCCGACGGTAAGACGGTCTTCATCAAAGCCGTGGCTTTTGAGTCTTATTATTCCGTCGTCGCGGGGGCAAACAACAGCCAGAACGGAAAGGCCCACCGAAGCGGCAATTACCTTTCCGCAGTTGTGGTCCGTGTGATTGCCCGATATTTCACTTCTGCCGCCTACGGTAATAAGGTGCACGTTTCTTTCCGACGCTTCACCGAAATGCTCCTCAAAACGTTTAAGGAGCCACGTCAGCTTTTTTTTGTATTCAAAGATACGGTCAGAAGGAATTCCTGATTTTTCTGCAAAAAAACTGTTATAAAGTCCTTTTGCGACATTTTCTTTAGCTTTTTCGAAATTCATGCTTTTCTCCCGAAGGGTGTTTTTTAAAAACTTTTAAACGTTAAAAAATTCAGCCGTTTCTGACGATTTTCTTCAGTGCTATATTGTCTCGCGATGTGATTTCCCCATCGTTGTTCATGTCGCCCAGAAATTCAAGTAATATTAGCTTTTCTTCATCATAGGAAATATCGCCTGCAAGAATCTTTTTAATAATTATAATATCACGGGAATTAATTTCCTCATCATTGTTCAAATCACCCTTGTAGAATTCTCCATAGTCCAGAGCTATGTGACAATTAGTGCACTCTCTTATATAAAGTCCTTTGATATCTTCAAAATAGTCGGAATCATTAAGAACTGTAAATTCTGAGCTTTTTGTGTGTCCATGTGCAGGGATAGTTCCTTTTTCAAGGACTTCACCGCAGTCTTTGCAGAGAACGCAGTACTCACCCTCTTCAATGCAAGTGGGAGCCGTTACCACAGTCTTCTTTTCGGAAGGCGTGTGTGGAAGCTTTTCTATTTTCACTTCATCAAAGCTTTCGCCGCAGATATCACAGAGCTTATAGATACAGCCGCTTTCTGCACACGTGGAGTTCTGAATTTTGAAGCTTCCGTTTGCGGTGTGGCCTGTTGCAGGCTCGGTAACGGTAGTCCTTTCATATCCGCAAACTGTACATGAGCTCTTTATGAATCCGTTTTCGGTACAAGTTGCACCGAAAATCTTTGTTTTATAGCTATGAGTTCCTTTGGATATGTCTTCTGTTCCTATAATTTCACCGCAACAGAGGCAGATTTTGTCAGCAGTGCCGCCTACGGTGCAGTCGGGATAGTTTGATAAGGAGTATTCCTTGTGGAGACATACGAAATCAAACTGATTGTTTTCGGCATATTCCTTTGCGACAGGATTGCTTGAATAAATGGTGAAGGGATAGATCGGAGTGGGAGAACCTAACGAAGATGCGTAATAACCTAAAGCATAGTCACCTATAGTTTCCACATTATCGGGAATAGTTACTGAATAGAGAGATGAAAGACCGTAGAAGGCATATTGACTGATAGATTTTACAGAGTCGGGAATTATAACTTCCGTTGCGTAGATTGCGCTTCCGCAAATTCCGGGGGCAACGGTTACGGCACCTTCGGGAATTTTAAGGGTTTTTGTAGTTGCACTTCCTTTATATGTGATGGCAATTCCGTTAATGAGATTAAATCCGTTTGAGAGAGCATTGTACCAAGGAGTGCCGCAGAAAGCATCCTCACCTATATAGTTTACGGAGCTTGGAATGTTTATCTCGCTGAGCTTTGAAAGACTGTAAAAAGCAAAGTCACCGATGGACTCGGTACCGTTCGGTATCGTAACGGAAGCGAGAGCGTTACATCCGTTGAAAGCATAGTTTCCGATGGATCTGAGATTTGCGGGCAGAGTTATATTTTTGAGGTATGAGCAGCTCATGAATGCGCTGGCACCGATAGAGGGACAGTCCTCGGGCATTACGATGCTTTCAATATAATAACTGCATCTGAACAACGCCTGAGGAATTTCGGGGAGTACCTTGGGGAGAGTTACTCTCTTCAGTGCGTTACAATCGGCCAAAGCATAGATGCCGATCTCTTTTACGTTATCGGAAAAATGCATATCAGTGAGTTTGATACACTTCTGGAAAGCATAGTCTCCGACTTTTGTTACGGATTCGGGGATATCTGCCGAAACAAGCACAAGGTTATCGGTGAAGGCATAGTCGCCGATGGAGGTAATGCCGTTTTCGATAATTACCTTTGTGTATATGGATTTTCTTTCATACCACGGAGGTCTGTTGTCCGCGGCGTAGTCCATCATATCACCTTCTCCTGAGAGGGTGAGGGTCTTAGCTGTCGCGTCAACCTTAGCGGTAATGCCGTCTTCGCAGTAATATTTATAAACAGTAGCTCCGAAAACAGGAGTTACAGTGAGGGTAATTGTCAAAGCCAAAAGAAAACATATTAATCTTTTCATGTTTTTAACCTCTTTCTTTACTCGGTCATAAGCTTGACGGTGAGTTTGTCCTTTGCACTTAATATTCCGTCAAAGTTGAAATCGTAGCTTGAAACGGAAACTTCATAAGTTCCCTCGAAAGCTTCCGCCATACCTGCAAGGCAGATATTTCTTGCTTCGCTCTTGTCAATTATTACTTTTTCATCGCCGTCGTACACAAACCAACGAACGGAGATCGCAATACCGCAGGTCTTGCAACGGATCATTTCGCATCCTGCGTTTTCCGTTTCAAAGGGAATTACGGTCTCATAGTCGCCTGCAGGGGTGTGACCCACCGCGGGAACGGTTACGGTTTCAAGAGTCGCATCGCAAGTTGTGCAATACTTTTCGTAAAGTCCCGCTTCGGTACAGCTTTCTGCGGCGAGAGTGCGGAGAGCGCCGGATTCCGAATGGCCGTTTTTTTCTATAAGCTTTTCGGAAATGATATCGCCGCAGTCACTGCAGAGAAGGGCTATCTTTCCGTATTCTTCACATTCGGGCTCGGCAACGATCTCCCAAATTTCCGTTGAAGAATGACCCTTTGCTGATGTTTCGGCATCTTTAAAGCTGAAATTGCAGTTTTTACAGCTGTAAAGGGTGTATCCGCCGTTTTCGCAATCGGGAGTTGTTACAGTTTCGGTAAAATCGTGGCTTTCTTTTACGGGAAGAGCAGTCTTTTCGATAACGATATCGCAGTAAATACATTTTTCAAGACTGTATATAGCTTCGGTACAGTTTTCGGACTGAACCGCGATTTCGTATTCATGGAGACAGTTATAATTTATGCCGTTTTGTGTTGCATAAGCATAAGCGACGCCCTTTCCTCTGCTCGTTATCACAAAGTTCGGGTTGATAATGGAATCTGAAGATCCTTGCGTTTTGTAACCGAGGGCGTTTTTGCGTATTTCTTTTACGTTGTCGGGAATGATTATGGAGGTCAGGGAGTCTGCTCTTGAGAAAGCCATGGAGCCTATAACCTCAAGACTTTCGGGCAGAACGACCTTTGTTATGGAAGCATTGTTGGCAAATGCGTTGTCGGCTATCATCTTAACACCTTCGGGGACTACTATCTCGCTTGCCGAATAAGGAGTACGGCACATAAGAATTTCGCCGTTGCAAATGGTATACATGCCATAGTCATGGGAATTGTACCAAGGAGAGCCGTAGCAGAAGGCGGAGGCAATTGCAGTAGGCGTTCCGTCAAAAATAATTTCGGAAAGCGCGCTGCAGGAATAGAAAGAGTTTGAGCCTATTGTCTTGATATTATCTCCGAAGCGGACACTTTTGAGAGAAGTGCAGCTGAAAAACGCATTTGCTTCAAAAACTTCCACAGAAGAAATATCAATGTTTACAAGCTTCTTGCATTCGTAAAATGCAGCGTTCCCGATGTACTTGATATTTTCCGTAAGGAAAACATCTGTAAGCTCCGAAGCCTTACGGCATATTCCTGTGGGGAGAGACGTAATTCCTGTACCGAAGCGGATCATTTTAAGCTTCTGACAGGTAGTAAATGCAGACTCACCTAAAAGTGTAACGCTGTCGGGTATTATCATTCTTGTGAGCTCTGTGCAGTAGTTGAAAGCATAAGCACCGATTTCTTTCAGAGAGTTTTCGGGAAACTTTACGAGAGTAAGAGCCGTAAGTCCGGAGAAGGCATAGGTGCCTATCTTAGTACAGCCTTCTTCAATTACAACAGATTTGATCTTTGCTCTGTATACGCTGTATGGAGCGCAATCCACCGTAATGGAAAAATTTGCGTAGTCATACATGGGCCCCTCGCCGGAAATAGTAAGCGAGCCGGAAGCGGCATCGTAATTCCACGTAAGGGATGGACCGCATTTTCCTTCCGTTTCACTGCCCGCCGCATAGGCGAGAGGTGAAAGGAGAAAAACAAAGATGAAAACAAAAGATATAAGGGTCAGGCCAACTCTTTTTTTTATTGACATCTTTTTTGCCTCCTTTTTTCTTTTATATCTGTTAGGTTGGTTTTGTTATTTGAATTTTTTCGGCAAAAAGCTTTTTATGGTATAAAAAGCCATTTTACTATATATATATTCATTTTATAATAACATATAAAAACTCTGTTGTCTATTGTTTTTTGAAAAAAACTCCGAATTGCTTTCCTTAATAAAAACTTAAGAGTTTTCCTTGTTGCTTATTAAAAGATTTTGGTATAAAATGAATTTGTAAAACAGATCCCGAAGGAGGGCACTTTCATGTACAACGTACTTGTGTGCGACGATGAAAAGGATATCGTTGCCGCTCTAAAAATATATCTTGAATCCGAAGGATTTAAAGTCTTTTGTGCTTACAACGGTAAAGAGGCTCTTGAAACTGTCAAAGAAAACGAAATTCATCTTGCAATGCTCGACATAATGATGCCCGAAAAGAACGGTATAGAAACGATGGTTGAGCTTCGGGAGTTCAGTAATCTTCCCGTCATTCTCCTCACTGCCAAAAGTGAGGACAGCGATATAATCCTCGGTCTTAATGTGGGAGCTGACGACTATATCACAAAGCCCTTTAATCCCGTTGAGGTCATCGCCCGTGTCCGCTCTCAGATAAGACGCTATATGCAGCTTGGTTCGGGGAGTGCGGCGGATGAAATTCTCAGAGCCGGAGAGCTTGAGCTTGACGTAAAAAAGAAAAGAGTTACAAAAGGTGATGCGGAAATAAATCTCACTCCGACGGAATTTGAGATATTGCGTCTTCTTATGGCAAATCCCGGCGAGGTATTTTCGCCGAAGGATATCTATATCAAGGTGTGGAACGATACTCCTCTCGGGGCCGAGGCCACCGTTGCCGTTCACATACGCCATATCCGAGAAAAAACAGAAATCGACCCCGCTTCTCCCCAGTATATAAAAGTAGTTTGGGGACAGGGATACAAATTTGACGGAGGTATAAAAAAATGACAAAGCTCAAAAAAAGCTTCGCCCTTAAGCTGATTACGTTCTTTCTCGCTTCGGTATTGATTTTCGGTTTTATTTTTACTGCCTTCGGCACCGTCATTATAATGAAGTACGACGTATATACCGAAGATCGAGAAAAGGTTCTTGGCGAGAGCCTTGAAAATATTGCATTCGAATATGCCTGGAAGATAGGTCTTTCCGCCTCGGATTACCTCGTTTACGACAACGGAACGGTATACGCGGAAGCTCATGCAGCAAAGTCTCTTGTACCGCATCTTGAGGATACTTACTCTTCCGTTTATTTTGAAGTGACACTTCCCGACGGAACAGTTCTTCTGTCAAATTATGCCGAAGAAAGCTTTCGCATGCAAGTAGAATGTATAGACAGAGTTTCCGTAAGAAACGAAACGGGAAAAATAGTTATTTCATCGGATAATTCCGTATATTACGATACGACGGCAGGTGCCGATACAGAAGAAGAAACAGCGTCCGATCCTGATCCCGACACCACGGGCTTTACCGAGAGTGAGAGCAGTCTTTATTCTGACAAAAAAGAGCCTCACGAAGAAGCTTTTGAAAGCACCGAAGCTCCCGAGGTCTGCGACAGAGATTATTACGGCGATGAACCGGAAATGCTGACGGAGATACGCACAAAAGTCTACGTCAAGGAAGAGTTCAAGCATTTTGACAAGATGTATTTTGCAGAGAAGCTTGTAGGTCTTATGTATTCCGTAAGATTTATCTTCCCTGTTCTTGCCCTTATTCTGTTTTTCACGTCTGCCGTTTCGGTGGTTTTCCTTCTTTATACGGCAGGCTATAAAAAGGGTTCGGATGAGCCTGCCTGCGGTGTCTTTGACAGAATTCCTTTTGACGTTCTTACTGCGGCTTATGTTTGTATCGCCGGCCTTGAATTTATATTTTTCGGAGAATTTGTTTCCGAATTGCAGATTGCGCCTGCCATTATTCTCGGAGCTATCGCCGCATATGCCGACATCCTTCTTATCCTCGCTTATCTTTATACCTTCACAGTAAGATGTAAAACGGGAACTCTCCTGAAAAATACTGTAATTTACAAGGTCTTCCGCTATTTTTACCGTCTCCTTCGGAAGCTTTTCGTTTTCTTCAGAGAAATACTTATCGGTTTACCCGTTGTGTGGAAGAGTGCTCTCGCTATAGCCGCAGTGCTTGCCGCGGAGTTAATTGCATTTTTCCTTTGTATTCTGTGGCAGGCAGAGCTCGGATGGCTGATCTTTTGGTGGTTTATTGAAAATCTTTTCCTTATTCCCCTTATTCTCTACTTTGTAATTCAGATGAAAAAGCTGAAAACAGGATGCCGCGAAATTTCCTCAGGAAATCTTTCCTATAAGATAGATACCTCGGGTATGCCGCAGGAGCTTCGTGAGCACGGGGAAAATCTTAACAGCATAAGAGACGGAATGGCCGCCGCCGTTGAGGAAAAGCTGAAAAGCGAAAGACTCAAGACGGAGCTTATCACAAACGTCTCCCACGATATTAAAACGCCGCTTACTTCAATAATAAATTACGTTGACCTGCTTAAAAAGGAAGAGCCTGAAAACGAAAAGTCAAGAGAATATCTTGAGGTTCTCGAACGACAGTGCTCAAGACTGAAGAAGCTTATTTACGACCTTGTGGAAGCATCAAAGGCATCAACGGGAAACGTTAAGGTAAATCTTTCTCCTATTGAAGGCGGAGTTCTTCTCGGGCAGGTTCTCGGAGAATATGAAACGAGAATTAATGAAGCAGAGCTTGAGCTTGTGCTTATAAAGCCCGAATATCCCATTTATTTTACCGGGGACGGCAATCTGATGTGGCGTGTTCTTGACAACCTTATGAATAATATCTGCAAATATGCTCAGCCGGGAACAAGAGTTTACGTCAGCCTTGAAGACTTTGGGGACTCGGTCAAATTCATTTTCAAAAACGTTTCAAAATATCAGCTCAATATTTCGGAAGACGAGCTGATGGAAAGATTTGTCCGCGCCGATAGTTCAAGAAGCACCGAAGGCTCGGGGCTTGGGCTCTCAATAGCGCGAAGTCTTACGGGACTTCAAAAGGGAGAGCTTTCGATTTTAGTTGACGGTGATCTGTTTAAAGCAACAGTGGAAATGAAGAAATAAGAACCTTATTCACAATAAACAACCCCGGATTGTCAATCCGGGGTTGTTTTTAAAGGCTTTTGGGGGTATGGGGGCTTTTCTCGAAAAGCCCCCATATAAATCCTTACTTAAATCTAATTTACTTAACGCCTCTGGAGCTCTTGCGGTGTTCGGGAATGATGTTACCTGCCTTGGTGAGGGCGATTTTGGTAGCCATAGGTCCGAAGAGTTCATAGATAAGAACTCCGAAGAGAACGATGTTACGGATGATAGTACCGTCAGCGCCAAGCTCCTGTCTTGCGATAACGGACATTCCGAGAGCAACGCCTGCCTGGGGCAGAAGAGTGATACCGAGGTACTTGACAGTATCTTTGTCACATCCTGCCGCTTTTGCGCTGACCATAGTACCGAAATACTTACCGAGGGAACGGAAGATGATATAGATGATACCGATGATGATAATAGTCATATCTCCGAAAACGCTGAAGTCAAGTTCAGCACCGGAGAGAACGAAGAACATGATAAAGAGAGGAGCAGTCCATCTGTCGCAACGGTCCATAAGTTCTTCTGAAAAATCACAGAGGTTGCAGAAGAGAGTACCGAGCATCATGCAAACGAGAAGAGAGGAGAAGCCTATGTGGATACCGCCTACATTGAACTTGAGCATTGAGATCGCAACTGCAAGAAGTACAAAAGTAACTGCAAGGGAGAGACGTTTACTTCTGGAGTGGAAGAAGCGTTCTGCAAAATTGAGAAGAACACCCAGAACTGCGCCGAGAACAATGGAAAGAACGATTTCTATAATAGGTTCTACTATAATGGAAACAA
This sequence comes from Oscillospiraceae bacterium, assembly GCA_015063695.1. Taxonomy (GTDB): domain Bacteria; phylum Bacillota; class Clostridia; order Oscillospirales; family CAG-272; genus RUG14199. The sequence continues at coordinate 12,207 of SVTQ01000010.1, read as the reverse complement.
CGTTTACGTGGCCGAGAGTAAACGCCTTTGCAATGCCAAAGGAAACTGCAAAGATAATAAGTCCTACCGCGTCGTCGAGAGCAACGATGGGAAGAAGAAGGTCGGTGAGCTTACCCTTCGCCTTGTACTGACGTACTACCATGAGAGTTGCAGCAGGAGCAGTTGCGGCAGCAATAGCGCCGAGGGTAACTGCGGCTGCAAGGGAGAACTTGTCCCCGACGATTACATGAACGATAATAAGAGCTATATCAACTGCAAGGGTAGCAACAAAAGCCTGAACTATACCGATGATGGTAGCCTGTTTTCCTGTTTCCTTAAGCTGAGAGAGTCTGAATTCGTTACCGATTGCAAATGCTATAAATCCGAGAGCGATATCTGCAACGAGACCGAAGCCTTCAACCTGCTCGAGAGAGGAGAAGCCGAGACCGTCAATGCCAAGTCTGCCGAGACAGAAGGGACCTATAAGGATACCCGCAATAAGATATGCCGTAACAGCGGGAAGCTGAAGGGGCTTGATGAGACGTGACATGATAAGTCCTGCAAGAAGGACTACTGCCATACAAAGTATTGTCTGCATAATATGTACACTTTCTGTAATAAAAATTACGTGGTTTTCAGTTCAGACTTTGAACATTCAAACGCCTAAATAAGGTGAGGTGAAAATCTTTCCGTATTCAGACACTTGAATATTCAAAGCTGTAAAGTAAGCGAATTTTAAAAATTCCAATATCAAGCGGGGCTGAAAACAGCCCCGCTGAATTTTGAAATTGATTTTTACTGTCGTGACTTACGCCTGAGCAGCTTCAACGATCTGAACGAACTTTTCGGGAACGAGAGATGCGCCGCCGATAAGACCGCCGTCAATGTTTACCTTGGAGAGAAGAGCAGCTGCGTTGCCTTCGTTCATGCTTCCGCCGTACTGAATTGTAACGCCTTCAGCAACTTCTTCACTGTAAAGACCTGCAATAACGTTTCTGATGATAGCGCAAACTTCTTCAGCCTGTTCGGGAGTAGCAGTGAGACCTGTACCGATAGCCCAAACGGGTTCGTATGCGATGATAACGTTCTTCATGTCTTCAGCGGAGAGACCTGCAAGGTCAAGCTTTGTCTGCATGGAAACGATCTCGGACGTTATGCCTGCTTCTCTTTCTTCAAGAACTTCGCCGAGGCAGAGGATAACCTTGAGACCTGCTTCGAGAGCTGCCTTTGTTCTGAGGTTAACAGTCTTGTCTGTTTCGCCGAAATACTGTCTTCTTTCGCTGTGGCCGATAATAACGTATTCGATGCCGCATTCAACGAGCATGTCACCTGCGATCTCGCCTGTGAAAGCACCCTTCTTTTCGAAGTGAACGTTCTGTGCACCGATCTTAACGTTTGTGCCCTTTGCAGCTTCAACAGCAGCAGGGATGTCAACGAAAGGAACGCAGAGGATAACGTCGCAGCCGTTCATATCCTTTGTGAGCTCTGCAGTCTTTCCAATAGCTTCTTTTGCGGCAGAGGGAGTCATGTTCATCTTCCAGTTGCCTGCGATAATAGCGCGTCTTACTTCTTTTTTCATTTTGAAACGCCTCCGACCTTATTATTTGTCCTGAAGACAAGCGATACCGGGAAGTTCGAGCCCTTCGAGGAATTCGAGGGATGCACCGCCACCTGTGGAGATGTGAGTCATCTTGTCAGCAAAGCCGAGCTTTGCAACTGCTGCAGCAGAGTCGCCGCCGCCGATGATGGAAACTGCGCCGGATTCAGCAACTGCCTTAGCAACTGCTTCTGTACCGCCTGCAAAGTTCTTCCATTCGGAAACGCCCATAGGACCGTTCCAAACTACTGTGCCTGCACCCTTGATAGCTTCTGTGTAGAGCTTACGAGTTTCTTCGCCGATGTCAAGACCCATCCAGCCGTCGGGAATAGCGTCAGACTTAACGAAATCAAATTCTGTGTTTTCGTCGTATTCTTTACCGATAACGTTGTCGATGGGGAGGAGGAACTTAACGCCTTTAGCTTCTGCCTTTGCGAGAAGCTCTTTAGCAAGATCGATCTTGTCGTCTTCGCAGATGGAGGTACCGATCTCATACCCGAATGACTTGAAGAATGTGTAAGCCATACCGCCGCCGATAATAAGTGTGTCAACCTTTTCAATGAGGTTATTGATAACGCCGATCTTGTCGGAAACCTTTGCGCCGCCGAGGATAGCAACGAAGGGTCTTGCGGGATTTTCAAGAGCCTGTCCCATAATGGAGATCTCTTTCTTAATGAGGTAACCGCAAACTGCAGGGAGATAATCAGCAACGCCTGCTGTGGAAGCGTGAGCTCTGTGAGCTGCGCCGAAAGCATCGTTTACGAAGATCTCTGCCATGGAAGCGAGTTCCTTTGCGAATTCGGGCTCGTTCTTTGTTTCTTCCTTGTGGAAACGTACGTTTTCGATAAGGAGAACTTCGCCTTCGTTAAGAGCTGCAGCCTTAGCCTTTGCGTCTTCGCCGATTACGTCCTTAGCCATTACAACTTCGATACCGAGGTACTCGGAGAGCTTAGCTGCAACGGGAGCGAGAGAGAACTGCATGTTGAATTCACCCTTGGGTCTGCCCATGTGAGAGCAAAGGATAACCTTTGCGCCGTTTTCAAGAAGGTACTTGATCGTAGGGAGTGCGCCGACGATTCTGTTATCGTTTGTGATAACGCCGTCTTTCATGGGAACATTGAAATCGCATCTTACGAGGACTTTTTTGCCCTTAACTTCAATGTCTTCAACAGTTTTTTTGTTGTAGGTCATAACATTAATCTCCATTTATATATTATATAATTTTTTACTGTTCTAAATATACCACATTTTTTTGATATAATCAACAGTTATTTTACCAAATATTTCAGCAACTATACGGCATCTATGTAACAAAATAAATTAAAAAGAGTTGTTTTTTTCTGTTCTTTTAATATCTTTGCTTGGGATATGTCTATAAGTTACTTATTTACTGTATACGGACATGGAATGCCCTGTGTCTTTTATTAAGATATCGCCAGGCATTTTTGAAAATTTCCATGAAACGTAAAAGTCACCTGCCGCGCCGCTGACGTTGCATATCTGTATGATGTATACCACCCAGAACCAATCCGAGGGAACGAGGAGGTTGCAGATAAGCAGAATGATGCCCCAGAAAACTACGGGTGCAAGAGCTATCACAATATAAGGCTTTTTTGGGAAGAAGCAGTCTGCTCCTACCCATGCGTAAAGTCCGTTAAAGCCGAAGTTGCATTTTTTTGCACCGTAATATTTCATTACGACGGCGTGTACAGCTTCGTGAAGCACTATGTAAAGCACGAGGGATACAAAAATAGTTAAAAAACGTATCATATACGGCACAATACCGTTTTCCATATTAAAAAGAGTTTGGAACGGAACCAAAAAGTGCATGGGTACTGCCATTATGATACCAATAAGTATCGCTATTACGTTAACGAGAAGCACTTGCTTTTTATTGGTGAGTCTAACCGAAAATATCTCCTTGTAATTTTCGGGAAACTCAGAAACGGAAAGAACGTCCTTTTTCATTTTTCGCTCCTTTTGCATGCTGTTATTTTTCTGTCTTTATGGCGGACATAACGAGAGCCGTAATTATTTCGCCGTAGGTCATGCCCGAGTTCATAAAGAGCTTGGGATACATGCTGATGGGAGTAAAGCCGGGGATGGTGTTTATTTCATTGAATACAAGCTCTCCGTTTTTGCAGGCAAAGAAGTCAACTCTTGAGAGGGTGCGGCAGTCGAGAGCTTTAAAGATCTTAACTGCGGCTTCCTTTATGTAGTCCGTCTGTTCTTCGGTGAGCCTTGCGGGGATATAGTAGGAAGCTGTGTCGCTTACGTATTTTGTTTCGTAGTCGTAGAATTCGCATCCGGGGTCGATCTCACCGGGGACGGAAGCGGTGTATGCGCCTTCGCTTTCCATAACAGCAACTTCAACCTCGCGGCCGTCGATAAATTCTTCAACGAGCACCTTTGTGTCTTCCTTAAAAGCGACTTCGAGAGCGGCGATGAGCTTTTCTCTGTTCTTAGCCTTTGAAACGCCCACGGAGGAGCCTGCTCTTGAGGGCTTTACGAAAACGGGGTAGCCCATAGCTTCCACAGCGGAAATGATGCCCTCGGCGTCTTTTTCGAATTCATCTTTAACGGCGATAACAGCCTTTGCCTGACGGACACCCGTATATTCAACTATCTGCTTTGTGAATGCTTTGTCCATGCAGACACCGCTTGAGGTGTGGCCGGGGCCGACAAAGGGAATTTTAGCCATGGAGAGCATACCCTGGAGAGTTCCGTCCTCGCCGAAAGCGCCGTGGAGAACGGGGAACACCGCGTCAAAGGACATGGTGCGGCAGATAGTGCCGTCCGCGCTCATTACCGCGAAGTTGTCGCATCCCGGAGCGGGATTGAAGAGAACGGGGGAGAGGGAACTTTCATCCTTGCACCATGTGCCGTTCTTTATATTTTCAACGTCGCCCTCAAAAAGGAACCATTTTCCTTCTCTGGTGATACCGATGGCGGTAACGTCAAATATTTCTCTGTTTACATTGGTAAGAACTCCGAAGGAGGATACCAGGGAAACCTCATATTCTGAGGATGCGCCTCCGAAAAGTATACAAAGCTTTGTTTTCATATTAACTCCTTTGTAGGTTGGATGTCAGTTTTCGTCGCTGTCACCGTGACAGCTTACAACGTCTTCACCGCTGAAATCGGTGCCGTTGTATTCGGGATCGTCGGTAGGAAATCTTTCTTCTCTGTTTTTTCTGTTAAGTGTGTCGCCGTAAGGGTTGTCACCGAAAGGCTTTCTGTCGAAATCCTTGTTTTCGCAGAAGGGACAGACCACGTAGTCAAGGTCGATCTCTCTGTGGCAGACGGGACATTCTTTTTTCTCTATCTCTTCCTCCTCATATCCGCGGTCAACATATATTCCGAGGGTCTCTTCAAGGTTTGTGACCTTGTCGTAAATTGCAGATACCGCCCAGAGCATTACGGACACGGCTATGGAAAACACGGAAGCCAGCACCGGAAACAGTATATTCTCACCGCCCGAAAATATTTCCGATATGCACACGTACAGTATTACCGCCGTCCCAACGGGACAAAGGATACTGAACAGGTTTAAAAGTCTTTTCATAGGTTCACCTTTCGGTTTTAAATCTTATTGCAGAGCGCAACTCTGTCTTTTCCCGAATAGTCTTTCAGAATACGGCAGGAAAGTCCGTTTTCTTTTGCAATTTCTGTGACCGCGTTGCCTTGATAAGCCCCCATTTCAATGGCGATAAAACCGCCTTCTCTGATATGGGAGGGGTAAATCTCAAGGATGCTTCTTATAATGGAAAGGCCGTCAGCGCCGTCGGTAAGCGCCGCCTTGGGCTCTTTTTTTACGTCCTCTTCAAGGTCTTCCCATTCTTCTGCAGTTACGTAGGGGGGATTTGTCAGCACTGCGTCGAATATTCCTTCTTCACCGAATATTTCTTTCGTTACGTCGGCGAGGAGGAACTTTATTCTGTCGGAAACGCCGTTTCGCGCGGCATTTCTCTTTGCCGTCTCAAGAGTTTCGGGATAAAGCTCAACGGAAATGCAGGAAAGGTCGCCCCTTGCGGCAAGAGTTGAGATGCCGACGCAACCGCTTCCCGCGCAAAGGTCAAGGAAAACTCCGTTTTTCGGAATATTTTCGATGCCGTAGGTCACAAGTATCTCCGTGTCTTCACGGGGAACGAGGGTGGAGGGGTTCACCTCATAAACTTCGTTCATGAAAGCCCACTCGCCGAGAATGTACTGAAGAGGTTCTCTTTCTTCGCGTCTTGTCACAGCTTCGGAAAGACCTTCTGCTTTAAGCTCTTCATCCTTCATTATAAGAAGACGGGAGCGGGGAATACCCGAAAAATGCTCTGCAATAAGCATGGCCTCTCCCGGGGCATTTTCAATACCTGCCTCCCTCAGCCTGCGCTCTATTTCTTTAACCGTCATTTTCAGTTTCGGTGTTTTCCGCAGTTTCCGCCTCTTCGGTGTTTTCTGCAGAGTTTTCGCTTTCTTCTGCCTCTTCTGTGCTTTCTTCGCTGTTTTCGATGAGTTCCTCGGGGAATTCGTCGGGCATAGCGCACTTGAGTGCTTTGATTGCAACTTCAAGCTGGTCAAGGGAGGGCTCTTTTGTTGTTATTCTCTGCATGAGAAGACCGGGAGCAGAGAGAATTTTTGTAATAAAATTCTGATGCTTTCCTGCAATCATAAGGAATTCAAAGCTTATTCCCACAACAACGGGAAGAAGGCAGAGACGGAGAGCAACCATTGCGAAAACGTTCATTTCCCATTTAACGATGGAGAAAATAAGAATGGAAATAATAAGCACAACGAAAATAAAGCTTGTGCCGCAACGGGGATGGAAACGGGTGTATTTCTTTGCGTTTTCGGGAGTAAGCTCCTCGCCTGCTTCGTAGCAAGCGATGGACTTGTGCTCTGCGCCGTGGTACTCAAAGGTTGTGCGTATCTCCTTCATAAGGGAAACAAGCATCATATAGGCCACGAAAATGGTTATACGTACGCCGCCGGAAATAAGGTTCTGCCACCAACCGAGACCGCCTTCGACAAGGCTGTTCAGCCACTTTGTGATAAGGGCGGGAAGGAAGGTGAAAAGACCGAAGGCAAGGGCAACGCCAAGCACTGCCGCAACGGACATTACAACGTTCATAAGCTTATCGCCAAGCTTTTCCTTGAGCCACTTGTCAAACTTCGTTTCCTCTTCAAACTCGTCAAGACCAAGCATCTTTGCGGACTGTTCAAGGGTGGAATAGCTGAGAGTAAACATCTCAACCATATTTACACAACCTCTGATGATGGGAATATTAAGTATCTTATGCTTTTTTCTGACGGAGGTGAAGGTTCCGTTTTCAACGGCGATGGAGCCGTCTTCCTTTCTTACCGCAAGGCTTGTGTTGTCGCCTGCACGCATCATGATGCCTTCAAGGACCGCCTGACCGCCTACTTTGCCGAGGCGGGGATTTTTTTCTTTATTTTTGCAGGAGCAGTTTTTATCACTCATTTGTCTTTTTTCCTTTCGTAGGAGCTGTGTTTTTTATATATTTATCGCAAAGCTCTGCAAGGGGACATTCCTCACAACGGGGAGACGCCGCCTTGCACCATTCTCTGCCGAAAAATACTATTCTGTGGCAGAAGTCGCTTTGCTCGTTTTTGTCTACGTAGAGGTCCATTACCTTTTCGGTAAAGAGCGGATCCTTTTTGCCTTCCTTGTAAAAGCCCAGCCTTGAGCATATTCTCATGCAGTGGGTATCGGCAACTATGCCGCCTTTGCCGAAAATGTCACCAAGGAGCAAATTGGCAATTTTTCTGCCGACGCCGGGGAGGGCGAGAAGCTCTTCCATGGTGTCGGGAATATTTCCGCCGTACTTTTCCGTAACGATTTTGGAACAGTCTTTTATATTTGCCGCTTTAAGCTTGTAAAGGCCGCAGGGGCGCACAAGCTCTTCGATCTCGGAAAGGTCACCCTCAGCCATTGAAGAAGCATCGGGGAATCTTTCAAAAAGATCACGGCATACGATATTTACCCTTGCATCGGTACACTGGGCGGAGAGCCTTGCCATGACAAGAAGCCGCCATGGGTCGCCGTCATATTCAAGGGCACATTCGGACTCGGGATAAATCTCTTTCAGCTTTTCTGTGACTGCCTTTCCCTTTTCCGAAAGTCTCTTACTTTTTCTAATTGTCTTTTTAACGTTTGTCATATTTTTGTCTATTGTTTCAAGGCTTTTATTCTTCCGCCTCTGTGTTTTCTGTATCTTCTGTGCTTTCGTCCGGTTCTTCCTCGGTTACAAATCCGAAGTATTTGTCAAAGACGTCCTTTATGGCGTAACCTGCGTCGGCGCCGCTTGCGCCCTGCTCGATCACGCAGGAAGCAACTATTTCGGGAGAATTGAAGGGAGCGAATGCTGTGAAGATAGCGTTGTCGGAACGGTCTTCTCTTACCTGCGCCGTACCTGTTTTACCGCCGATAGCAACAGGGTAGTTTCTGAAAACTCGCGCGGCAGAGCCGTCTTCCATAACGTTTTTCATGCCGTTTTTAACCGTGCTTACAACAGCATCGGAGAGGGAAACGGAATTGTCGATAATTTCAGGTTCCGATTTATATATGACCTCGTCGGTGCCGAATTCATGAACTTCATAGAGCATGTGTGCACCGCGGCGGTTTCCGCTGTTGAGGATGGTTGCGATATACTGACTGATCTGAAGAGGAGTGAAGAGGTTATCGGACTGACCGATGGCGGCAGTGATGGTCTGACCGGGAGTCCATGACTCAAGTCCGTGCTCGTCTCTGTATTCGGGGCCTGCAAGAACGCCCGTCTTTTCGTCAAGCTCAATGCCTGTGGGCTGACCGAGGCCGAATCCCTTGCAGTATCTGTTCATGGTGCCGATGGTGAGAAGTCTGCCCACCTCGTAGAAGTAGCAGTTACAGGAGACCTGAATTGCCTCGGTAACGTCTATCATTCCGTGGCTTCCGCGTCTCATGTTCCATAACCAGCAAGCGGGGGTAAAGCCGCTGTCCTCATAATACTTATAAGGACCGTTGCAGGGCAGGAGCGTATAGGGGGAAACTGTTCCTTCCTGAAGCGCCGCCGCCGCAACACCGGGCTTGAAGGTTGAACCGGGAGCGTATGTACCCTCAAGGGCGCGGTTGAACATGGGGGAAAGCTCGTCTGTTCTGAGAGCCTCGTAGTCCTCGTTGAAGGTTGCAAGGTTGTAGGTGGGGTATGAAGCGAGAGCGAGAACCTCGCCCGTTTCAACCTTTACAAGTGAGAGCGCACCTGCATTGGCATCCTCGCCCGATTTTTCCTCACCGTTTGCTATCGCATTGTCAACGATAAGCTGAATGTTGTTTTTCAGTGCTTCTTCGGCGGCGATCTGCATTTCAATGTCGAGGGTAAGATATACGTTTTTGCCCGAAACGGGTTCCTTCGAAACGTATTCGTCGATCACGTTTCCGTATTCGTCTTCAATGACGGTCTTTTCTCCGTCAACACCGCGCAGATAGCTTTCAAAGGCCTCCTCGGCGCCCGAAATACCTACGATGGCATCCATGGGGTAACCGAGCTCTTTATAATAGTCAGCCTTTGCCGCCTGAATCTTACCCGTTCTTCCAAGCAGATGGGAAGCATAGCCGGGGTAATTATAAACACGGGTGATCTTCTTTTCAAAGGCAACACCGCGAAGTCCCGTTTCGGAAAGAACTGTCATAAGCTCCATGCTCGCATCTGAAATTACTGTGTAGGGCGCGAGGGAAGAAAAATTCTTCAGCTCCATGTCAAGTCGGAAGGAGAGAAGCAGTCTCACTCTTTCTTCGCTGTAACCGAGTCGCCCTTCCTTGTCGATAAGTCCGTATCTTTTAAGAAGTATACTTACCGCCTCGGATGCAGGCGGCAGCTCTTCCTCTTCCGTTATCTCAAGGAGAAGCTTCTCAAGTCTTGAGCCGTAGACGGTTGACATAAAGGACGAGTCGTATTCGTAGTTTGTTTCCGTTCCCGAAGCGTTCTTTATTTCAAGGAAAGGAAGAGTGGGCATATTAACTTTATCATACTCTCCGCATTTTTCGGCGGATCGCAGAACGCCCATTATTATTTTGTTTTTTACGAGGTTGGTTCCGTTCATGGAGCCTGCCTCGAAATATACGTCGTAGCTGTATACGTTGGTAACGAGAGGATTTCCGTTTCTGTCGAAGATTTCACCGCGCACAGCCTGTATTTTTTCGGTTCTTTTTCTGTATTCGGTGTAGGACGTGTCGGTAACGTAGCCCTGACCCGTAACGTCAATGTTTATAAGTCTTCCCGCAAAAATAAAGGCGAAAATAACGAAGAAGGCACCCATTATGATATATCTTATAAGAAATTCTTTTTTCTGTTTCATGCGGGTACCTCCTTTCTTTGGTTTCGGTTTTTTATGAAACTCTGTCTTCTCTGGATCTGTGGAAGGCTTTGAGAGCAAACCACTCGGTAACGTGGGGAAGAAAAGCCATAAGCGCGGTCGAGAAATATTCGGGGATAAGAATTGACGAGAACAGAAGTCCTGCGTCCACCTTGTCAAAGGCGATATTTGCGTATATGGCAGTTATTACCGCTCTCAGTATTCCTGCGCTGAAGGTATAGATAGTTCTGATTATTACTGAGTCGCGAAGATATTCTGTGCAAAGGACACCGACGGTATATCCCACCGGCACGTAGAGGAGGGGGAGAAGGGTAATTCCCGTGCCTCCGAGAGATTCAATGAGAAAAGCGGCGGCAAGTCCCGTGGCACCGCCCCAGCGTTCTCCTTCCGTCGTGCCCACCGCAATTACAAGGGCAAGCATAAGGTCGGGAGTTGCGCCGAAGGGAGTAAAGCGGGCGAACACCGTTGTCTGCAGTATGGCGAAAAGCAGTACCATACCTGCGATAATAAGCGATTTTATTATGGTGTCAAGGTCGATGGAAATTCCCATCCACGTCATATATATGCGGTCAAGTATCTGTTTCAGATAATAGCTTGCGTATTTTACCACACCTTCCTTCAGTGTGGGCTCGGGCATTTTATTTGCCCCGTATTTTTTAACTCTGCCGTCAGCGGCGGCACGTCTTTTTGCTCTTGCGGCGGCATGTCTGCGCTCAATCTCCTGCCTTTCCGCATCGGAAAGAGAGTATCTTTGCGGATAAGATGTACCTCTCGGGGGTCTGTTGCCCGAGGTGGCAGGGGGCACCAGAGGACGGTTGCCGGTCGGAGCGCCCGAAGGATGGGGGCGGCGTTTGCCTCGGGGGGAAGGCTGTCCTTTTCCCGTCTCTCCCATATAAACACCGTAGCCTCCGCCGGGAAGCTCTATTTTCTGAGGGCCGCTTTCGGGATTATTCGGTGTGTTTTTCTGATTATTGTTGTCATTCATCTGCAACCACCTCGTATTCGGTGATTATCATGAGACGGCGGATATCCTTCATCTGTTCTGCAGGACGGACATAAGCAACAAGTGTTCTTGTATTTGCATCGGGTTCAACCTTTTCAACGTAGCCCACAAGAAGGCCACGGGGATAAACGCTTCCGTAACCGCTTGTAAAAATACGGTCGCCTTCGTGAACAGAGGACTCTGCATCGATGTAGAGCATCTTGCAAAGACCCTCGGAAGCGAGAGCAAAGTCGCCTTCAACTATTCCCGCCTCTCCCGTTCTTTCAATGTATACGCCTGCCGCAGAGTTTGATTCAAGAAGAGTAACCACCTTGCACCAGTCAAGACCTGCCTCGGAAACGTAGCCTACAACGCCGTAGTCGGTAACAGCAGGCATTCCGCTTTTGATTCCGTGAGCAGTGCCCTTGTCAAGGGTGAAAACGGTCATATAGTTTCCCGATTCCCGTCCCGTGACGTTGGCATCTGCAAACCCGAAATCGGTGTGCTCGCGTCTGAGCTCGAGATATCTGTAAAGCCATTCGTTCATCTGTTCTGTTTCTTCGGAGCTTGAAATCTGGTCCTTGAGGGAAGTCAGCTCTTCGCGAAGGGCATTGTTCTCTTCGACGATACGGTCAAATTCCGTAAAATAGGAGGTGAAGCCCGATATTGCATCGGTGGCATAATTGAAAAGCTTCTGAACGGGTGAAACGATGACGTTCACCGCGTTTCTTACGTGTCCCCCTGCGCCTACCATAGTCATTACGGACGGAACTACCGTGAAGATTATCATGAGAATAAGAAGTACGAAAAACGTTTTTGTCTTTAAAAAGTCACGCATGAGGTTGCCTCCTTTCGGGGAATTTGTAATTTAGTATGCCGGACGAAGAGAAACGCAGGTAGAGTAAGTGTTTTTTCCTCGTCGGCGGCTGAAGGGGTCCCCAAACATTCTCCGGATGTTTGGGATTCACGCAGGGATCTGCGGTAGAGGTAAAAATACGTTTTAAGCAGATGTAGTGGGCGAGAGCCCACTCTTCACTCCATATAAAAATCACATCAAGAATGGAAAATCTCAGTTTGATTAAAGAAAATACATCTGCGGTGTACCAAGTTTATCTTCTGTCTGTCAAAGTCCCTTGTAGCGGTTTCTGTAGCTCACTCCGCCGTTTTCGTTTTCAATAACGTGGCCGATACCAACAGCAACACTGTCAAGGGGATTTTTGGCAACCATGGCACGGATGCCCGTTACCTGAGTGATAAGGATGTCAAGACCTGCAAGCAATGCACCGCC